>JAIPBS010000020.1 GCA_021738625.1 Bacteroidales bacterium | reverse complement strand
TTTCTCCAGTTTGCGGGAGCGACTCATAGTTAAAAGCTCTTGCTTCTCATCCAGAGTTAATTGTATTGGTTTTCCTATCCTTGCCATATGGCAAAGATAATAATTATTTAGTTAATTAACTTAGTAATTATAACACTAGTGCCTACTATTGGAGTTCTACCGAGGACGGTACCAACTACGCCTGGTTACAGTACTTCGACAATGGCTACCAGAGCTGCGTCCCTAAGATCGCCACTTACAGGGTGCGTGCTATTCGGGCTTTTTAACCATTTAACCATTTATCTATTTAACCGCAAAGCGGTTATACGTAAAGGCAATATCTCAAATGAAAGTGTTGATAGCAAACACATCAATGAAGAAATTGAAATAAAAGGCGATAGTCGAGAAAAGATATTAGTAAATTTAAAGATGTTGCAAATAAAGAAATATTAGGAATGAAAATGCGGAACGCACCATAGCCGCAAAACTTGGCAAACTTGAAAGCGAAGTGCTTCGAAATTCTGATAACCCATATTAATACCGCTGAAAATCAAGTTAGGAATTTAACATAACAAACAAATTATAAATATTAATAACAAAAAATTAATTATTATGAATGTGTTGATTTATGTCATTACAATTTCAGGGATGCTTCAACAGGAGAAAAAATCAAATTAGAATGGAATACAAAATGGGATGAACAGAATGTTTGCACCTATCCGCATCTGGACAATGAGTCAGCAAAAATTATTAAAATCATTGAAAATTGCGCTCAAGGATTTTATAGTTATGGAACCAAAAGTTCACATTTGCCAATCGAGTAAACAGCCAATCACTAACGGGGAGAACCTCTCATATCCTCCGAAATGAAATAAATTAGAACCATCCCGCCTAAGGCGAAACGGTTTATTAATCCTGATAATTTAACGATCGGGATTACCCTCGCCCGTGAGGGACTTTTACCCCGTAAAATATTTGCTTTGCAATTTCACAAGGAAAAATTTCGCCACACTTCACTTCGCCGAATGAAAAACATTTGTACTTTTAAAGGTTTTAAACAGCTTGCGACCGGAATCAAACATACTAAAAAGACCAACAAGTAACAGATGAAAGCGTTAAGAAAAAAATGAAATTGATAGATTGGAATACTATAAGGCATAAGATCATTCAAGTACTGAATATTTCAGACAAAGAAACATATCTATCAAAACTTATTTGCAATTTTGAAAAACAGAACATTGAACAAGAAAGACACCCGTTTAAAATAACAGACATTCGTGAAAAAGGTTTTATTGTTAAAATATATGGTCTTTTTGGATACATTTCCTTCAATCATATGCCCTGGAAATACATCAGTGTTGAATCGTGGAAAACGGTTTTTCCTTATCTGAAAGGCAAGATATTGTTTGGCAAAACTTTTAAATTCGAAAAAGAACCACTTTCTATAATTCTGGATGGAGACATCCCGCAATTCAAAAAAACCGAATTATCTGAAAACATGAAATATACCGGAATAATTATCAACAAAACAAATTATGGAATATTTGTGGACATAGGTTATAATTTCAAATGGGAATGTGGTTCGATAGTAGGTTTATTGCACAAATCAAACTTTGAAAACGAAGACTTATTCAAAAAATCAAATCCCGGGGAAACAATAGATTTGGTTTTTTGGGGATACAATGAAAACGAGCAACCCATTTTTGGTCAAAAATCCGAATTAAAAGAATGGTTTACTGGTGAAATAGAAATGCTCATTGATGAAATACTTCCTGTAAAGGTAATTAAATCGGATAACGGAGTAATAAGTTACCAGGTAGAAGATAAATATGATGCAATATTACAAGTCACCCAAATACTGTACCCGGATAACAGAACACAAATAAAAAGCGCGATTAGAAAACTCCAGCATGGCGATATAATTCATTGTAAAATAATAAAAGTTAACAGGATAAAACGTACTCTTCATTTAATATGGGAATCGATCCCTGAAATTGAAGGAATCATTTCAAGGAATATAACCATAGAAGAACCGGTTCCTGTTAGTGAGCAACATATAAGAAGAAATAGAATAACTACAGAGGATATTGAAAAGCTTGAGCTCATTGGAAAAACCGTTGAAGTAGAAGTGATTGAAAAGCAAGACCAATTTGGGAGAATGCGCAAAGAATATCTTGTTGATAATAAATATTACGGCACACTGCATATTTCAAATGACGCATACAAAATCAGCAATAAAGAAAAAAAACAAATTGAAAAGAACTTACAAGAAGGAGAAATATTAGATTGTGAAATATTGGACATTGAGAACAATGCATTTCGAGTTAAATGGAGCCTAAAAGATGAGGAATTAATTAGATTTTTGAACGAATAAATTGACGGAATCAATAAAGTACGAATGCCAATCAAGTATGCTGCCCCGCCAGCAAGTACTAACGGGGAGAATCCCTCACATTTTTCTGCCACAATGAACAAATCTTAAAATTGGACTAATTTGAGGATCCCTCCATCCAACACGTTTGTTTAATGTATTCGCGTCAATTGCCATAACTGGCGCAAAATCGCGGACCATCAAAACGTTTTTATAATTCTTTCCCCTGTGGCCGCAACACTCTGAACAATTTCTTATTTTTACGGCCATATAAATCAGCAACCATGAAATCAACAGGACTAAAACTCATCTCCTTGCTTCTGATCATTGCAGCAGCACTGACAATCTGTTTACAAACCGATTCAAATCCACCGGAACCCCTCGCCCCGGAGCAGGACCTGCCCTGGCCTTCAGAGTGGATGGATTACCAGCGGGCCTATCCCAACGATCACATCAACCCTGATCACTATTACGCTGCCATGTCGCGAGCAAGAATGATACAGCAAACCGCCTCACGTGAAGGCGTCAACTGGGAACTGGCCGGCCCCACCAATATCGGGGGCAGGATCACCGACCTGGGCATTCATCCCTCCGACCTCAATACCATGTATGTGGGTGCGGCTTCGGGAGGTATTTTAAAAACCACCGACGGCGGTCAGAACTGGGAGCAAATTTTTGCGGATGCCGCTACCGTTTCCATCGGCGACCTGGCCATCGACCCGGCCAATCCCGACGTGATCTATGCAGGTACCGGTGAAGCCAATTCTTCCAGCTACAGTTTTCTGGGAGACGGGATATACAAATCGGTGAACGGCGGCCAAAGCTGGTACCATATCGGCCTGGCAACTTCAGCCTACATCGGACGCATCGTGGTGGACCACAACAACAGCAACCGCCTGTGGGTGGCGGCCTGCGGCTACCTGTTCAGCCATGGGGGTGAACGGGGCATATACAAAAGCTCCGACGGCGGAAACAACTGGGAAAATGTGTTGTTTGTGAATGACTCCACTGCCGGGATCGACATTGTGCAACACCCCGCCGATCCCGACCTGCTGTACGCCTCCATGTGGGAAAGAAGAAGAGGTTTAAATTACAGGCGTTCTTTCGGCGATGGATCGGGCGTCTGGAAATCGACCGACGGCGGCGAAAACTGGACGGAGCTGACCAACGGCCTGCCCACCGGCAACGACGTCGGGAGGATCGGCCTGGACATTGCAGCCTCCGACCCATCGGTGGTTTACGCTTTTTATGATATGCCCAGCGAAGAGGTGCGGGTGTACAGGTCGGATGACAATGGTGAAACATGGACCCGCACCAACGACGGCTCGCTCAATTCAATGAACAGCTCGTTCGGCTGGTATTTCGGGCAGGTCAGGGTGGATCCCGCCAACGAGGACATCGTTTATGTTTTGGGCATGGAAATGCACAGATCCCTGGACGGGGGAAGCTCCTGGCAGGTGATTGCAAGCTACAACAACATCAATGAAATATACGTGGATCATCACGCCATGTTCATCGACGAGGCAACGGGCAGGATATTCGAGGGGAATGACGGCGGATTATACTACAGTGACGATTATGGCGACAACTGGACCAAGATCAACAATTTGCCCATCACTCAGTTTTATTATATAGAAAATGATTTTCAAAACCCGGAACGGATTTACGGGGGCACCCAGGACAACAATACCATCAGGACCATGACCGGCAACACCAACGACTGGCAACGAATACTTGGCGGGGACGGTTTCTATTGCCTGGTGAATTACGAGAACGGCAATCACATATACGCAGAATCGCAGTATGGAAACCTTTATAAATCAACGAACGGAGGCTATGATTTCAACTACATCGCATGGGATATGTATTACGACAGAAAAAACTGGATGTCGCCCCTGGTGATGGACCCTGCCAACCCTGAAATCCTTTATTTCGGCACGCACCGTGTTTGGAAGACTTCCAATGGCGGATCCTCCTGGATTGAAATTTCTGGCGATCTGACCCAGGGCTCGTCCGGTAGCTTCCACACCTTAACCACCCTGGCCATATCTCCTCTGAACACCCAATTGCTTGCGGCAGGCTCTGCCGACGGCAGGGTGCATGTTTCGGATAATGGAGGCTCAAGCTGGACAGATGTATCGGCAGGCCTTCCCGACAGGTGGATCACCCAGGTGGCTTTCGATCCCTTTGAAGAAAACACCCTTTATGCCACCGTCTCAGGCTTTCGCTGGGAAGAACCGCAGGCAAGAGTTTATAAGTCGGAAAACCTGGGCCAGGAATGGACAGGCATTTCAGGCAACCTGCCGGAACTGCCTGTTAACGACCTCGTACCCGATCCCGAATACCAGAACCGACTGTTTATCGGAACCGATGCCGGTGTGTTTTACACCGAAGACGGCGGGCAGAACTGGGAAGGCCTCATGCATGGATTACCCAATGTAGCCGTGGTCAGCATGAAAATCCATAATCCCACACGCACATTGATCATGGGAACATACGGCATATCAGCCCAAACGCTCGACCTGAATCAACTGGTCGGCATGGATGAATATACCGCAGACCAAGATTTTTCCGTGAAATGCTTTCCGAACCCCGTCAGATTGCAGGAAGGTAAAGTTACCTTTGAATACGATGCAAAAGAAAAGGAAGCCTTTTTACATATCCACGACCTGTCAGGTAAAAAAATATACCAAAAGCGTATGGTTACCAAAACAACCGGACAGAACCTCATATACTGGAATCTCAGGAACTCAACCGGCAATCATGTGAAAGCGGGCACCTATATATGCACGCTGTCGCAAGGCAATCAATCAAAAACAATAAAACTTATTCTACATAACTAAACAAAAAGGAGTATTAAACATGAAGCGGATTTTTACACTACTGTTCACAGTTCTTTTCGGTCTGAGCAGTCTTTTCACCCGGGGACAGCAAAAAGGATCAGAAAAAAAACAATTACAAAACAGGGACTGGTCCATTGTGGCCTCCTACCCCATCCCCGAAGGCGCCTCCGGCCTGGCCTGGGATGGCAATTATCTTTATTGCGGGATTTACGGCTCGAACGGAAGCGAAGTTTACAAGATCGATCCGACCGACGGAAGTTACAGCCTGCAATGCTACGGCCCACAAGACGACGCCTACGGACTGACCTATGACGGAACCAATCTTTGGACCATCATCCAGCCATCGGGTAGCAGCAATCCTGCCCTGGCCACCGAATTTACCATGTCGGGCAGCCAGGTTTCGCAGATCACACTACCCGATCACTACATGTCGGGGATTGCATATGACGAGGGTAATTTCTGGGTATCCACCTATTATGATCCCGACGGATACATTTACAAGATAGATGACAACGGCAATATCCTGGATGAGTTTACCGCACCCGACAACCAGCCCTGGGACCTTTGCGTGGATGGAGATTACCTATGGATGGCCGATTACTGGGGAGATGCGCTGTATAAGATTGAAAAATCTTCCGGTAACCTGATCGAATCGCATCCATCAGAAAACGTCGACCCGGCCGGTATTGTTTTCGACGGTGAATTTTTGTGGTATTGCGACGCCGGCGGTTCGGGCGACCATGATAAGCTTTATAAAGTTGACCTGTATGGCGCGGGAACCCCTGAGATAAATATACCCGTGAATTTACACGATTATGGTGTAGTAACGGTAGGTGATTCCGAAACCTGGTATTGCGAAGTGGAAAACACAGGAACGGCCAACCTGATCATTACGGATATCGACATTCCGTCAGCCGCTCCCGTATCAACCACATTCTCAACACCACACACCCTTACACCAGGCGAATCCACCACCATTCCTTTTAAATACCAGCCTACAGAGGTAGGTACGCTCAACACCAACGTCACTATCGAATCGAACGATCCCATCACCCCTGAAAAACAGGTGATCCTGCTGGGCGAATCGGTTTATTCGGGACCGCATGCCAACTTCATTGAAGACAATCACGACTACGGCGATGTAAGAATGGGCGCTCACACAAGGTGGTTTCTGCAAGTGGAAAACCTGGGCGACGAAACCCTCACCATCACGGATATAACATTTGGCAGCCCGAATTATTACCTGGATGAAGGGACCGGGTTGCCGCTCGATCTGGAAACACTCGAAATGGCGGACATCGGCATATGGTTCCATCCCGACAATGCCATGGATTTCCCGGACACCTTGAATCTGGTTTGCAACGACCCGAACAGCCCCTTCCAGGTAGTTCTCAGCGGCTCAGGGAATAAGCAGCAATGGCCCATGGGCGAAGCCTTGTGGAGTTATACCATTGACCAGTCGTGGGACAATAGCCCCAAAGCCATTATCTCCCTGGCCGATATAACAGGCGATACGGTTGCCGATGTGATCGTATGCGCAGAAGACAACAGCATCCGCTGCTTCAACGGCAACTCTCACGGCACCGCCGACCAGATGTGGATGATCGAGATCTATTCCGGATCAATTTATCAGCAGAATGCCCTCCAAACCATACAGGACGTCAATTCAGACGGCTACCAGGATGTGGTGGTCGGCACGGCCTGGGGCGACCGTTCGGTTGTGGCCTTATCAGGAAAAACAGGCGAACAGATCTGGAAATATGAAACCTCCGACTTTGGTGATGGCGGCTGGGTTTACCAGGTGGCATGCAAATATGATTACAACAACGACGACGTGGTGGATGTGCTGGCAGCTGTCGGCGACGACTCAAACGACAACGGCCCCAGACGTGTGTTTTGCCTCGATGGCCTGTTGGGTGATGTCATCTGGTCGAGTTTCCTTGGCGGACCGGTTTTTTCGGTGATCGGTGTTGAAGATTTCACCGGCGACGGACATCCCGATGTGCTGGCAGGTTCATCCAATCAGGATGAGTCGGCCGGGAAGGTAACCGGCATCGACGGCAGCAACGGCAACCAGGAATGGTCGTTCGAAACCGGCGGTTCATCCGTCTGGGCGCTGGTGCAGCTCGACGACATCAGTGGCGACGGAGTGAAAGACGTGGCCGCCGGCGACTTTTCAGGAAACTATTATTTCTGCGACGCAACCAACGGAAGCATCTTGCAGCAGCAAGCGGTTTTTGGATCGCTGCTCCTTCGCTTCGAACATATGAACGATGTAAACGATGACGGCTATTCCGATATTCTGGTGGCACACAGCGGGGACGACGGCATTGTGATCAACGGTTATGATGCTTCAACCGTTTGGTTTCAGTCGCTCCCCGACAAGCCCTGGAATGTTTCCCGCATCAGAGACATCAGCGGTGACGGCATCAATGATGCGATCATCGGAACCTTGTATTCCAATAATTATTGCATGTTTATGGATGGCGTTGACGGCAGCGAACTGGAATCCGTGGCATACGGATCGGCCATCGACGCCATCGACGCTATACCCGACGTGGTGGGCGACGGTTCCATGGAAGTGGTTTGCGGCGGCAGAAACGGCGATGTGCATTGTTTCAGCGGCGGCCCGCTGGCGCCAGTCTTGCTGCCCGAAATTGCAAAGGAAAGCAACAAACCCCAGGTATATCCGAATCCCTTCTCACAACAGTTAAACATCCTTTTTAAACTGGACGAACAAGCGGAAGCCATAATGAATGTTTATGACATCAAGGGAAGCCTGATCAGCAGCTACGAGTATGGTTTGACGCCTGAAGGCGAAAATCGCCTGAACTGGAATGGTACGGATGAAAGCGGAAATGAAGTTAAAACCGGTATTTATTTTATTGAGTTGAAAGCCGGGAATAAAGTTTTCAGAGAACGAGTGATCAGGACAAGATAAAAGCAAATCACCTTTATTTTAAGAGAGGCTGTTTCTCAAGTTACCTGAGTGACAGCCTCTTTTTATTTTTTTCACTCTTTCCGGTTAAAAGCCACTGGATATCGAGCGAAGCGAAAAATCTCCTTAAATTCAGCAGACTGAATCCACTATAAAAAAGCAAAGAACCCCTAAATCCCCTAAAGGGGACTTTACCAACTACTGATTTTTAGCAGCTCTCCGCCTGAGGTGGATCAGGGCTAAAAATTGCTAAATAAATCATCCGCTTGAAAGTTTTTTAGACGGAGCTCATATCAGAAAATAAAAAAAAACCGGCCCCCATCCGGAGGCCGGTCTCAAACCTAAAAACAATGATTATTAACGAACAACCATTTTCATAGTTGTTTTGCTTTGTCCGGAATGAACCGTATAGAGATACATTCCTTCAGGAAGATCATTTACATCGATGTTGAAGTAATGAACTCCTGCATCAACTGCTCCTTTATTGATCTCTGCAACTTTCTTACCTACCAGGTTGGTAATCGTCATACTCAGGTCAGACCTGGTTTTGGTGTTCACCTGGATCATGGTGCGATCGCTTGCAGGGTTCGGATAGTTTTGTGAAACATAGGAAATGTTATTCACTTCAACTTCTTCTATATCTGTGTATAACCATGGAATCGGCAGATAAACGATGTTGTTGTCGATGATGCCGTGTTCTTCGTGACGAATAGAGATACCGGGCTGGTCGCTGGTCTGGTAAACCAATTTCAGGAGGTGATCCGATTCATAGAGCGTGGGTGACAGTGAAGGGAACACGCATTCGGAAAACAGGTGATAAACATCTCCTGTGTAGTCCGTAACACTGTTTGTATCCCATGTAGCGCCGCCGTCGGGTGAATAAATTCCGTAAACATGCCTGAAGTTTTTGCCATCGGTTTCAAATCCTGCTGCAATGGCAGAATAGCTGACAAAAATTTGATCCATATCGTCGATGTAGATCTGGGGCATACTTGAAAGCGAGCTTTGGTATCCGGGAGGATATTCATCACCAAGCTCTTCGAAAGGTGCATAAACCTTTGAGCAGAGGTAGCCGTCTTCCTGCAGGTTATCGGGCAGGTAGTATGCATATCCTCCGGCAACCTGAGTGGTATCCAGCGGATCCATATCTTCGTTCCAGTACAGCAATCCGTTCGGATAATAGTAAGAAGTGAAGAAATCGCCTTCTTCCAGTTTGATGGGGAAACGTCCGAAAACAACATGCGCTTTGCCGCTGTTGTCGAGGGCAATGGCATTGTAGCCGTCTCCTGCGCCAAAAAATGTTTCGACGATATCGGGTTCGTTACCGCCCCAGGGAAATTCGAAGAATTCGATGCGATCCCATGAGTCACCACCGTCTTCCGATTTCAGCACAATACCATCGGTATAACCACTGAAATAGCAGAATGCGAGGGTGTTGCCCTGTGGCTTCGCCCAGGCATAATCGTCACCGCTAAGGCGTGCATAATAATCACTGCCCAGGCCGTCAACGATCATGTTTTCGGGCTCCCAGGTTTCACCGCCGTCAACCGAACGTGAATACAGCAATGCGCCGTCTTGTCCCTCATACAGGGTTCCTCCGTTGGCAACGGGGGTGGTCAGGGCAATCAGATGAATGATATCATGATTTTCGCCTGATGTGATCATTCTGGGCCAAAGCAGACCGGGAGCACCTTCGGGTCCTTCAAACTCGAAATAGTTCCAGTCGCCTTCGCCTTTGGTATCTCTCCAACTGAAGTGAATGCTGTTGTTGCTGCTGTGTGAGCAGGTAATTTCACCATTGGGGCCAAAAGGTGCATAAGAAGGCCAGCCTGTTTTAACGGGTTCGACACGTTCTGTCGGGATGGTTCCCCAATCCGATCCGTCATAATAGTTGTAACCGGTTCCCCTGTCCGAAAATCCGGTACCATCATCAAAACCTAGGGTCCAGGTAGCGCCTATTGTTCCGTCTTCATATGCCCATATCCTGTTCTGTACAGAAGAGTTGGACTGAAGATCATAGCGAGTTTCACCGATAATAATGTCTTCGCCATCGGTAAAGTTATTTGAGGTCACCGGGCTGAAATTCTTGGTGAACTCATATTCATGAGCCACATTGTTGTTTATGGGCCCGTAACGTTTAGCAAGCGTTCTGTTCTGCGCAACGGCAGATACAGCAAAGCCCGCTATTAAAACAAATAATAGTAATTTTTTCATAATCCGTTCCTTTTTAATTTAACATTAGGTTTGAAATTTGTTTTCATCAATTCTCCGGTCAGAAAAAAAATTGACCAAAGAAAAAATGCTTTAATCCGCAACTGTTAAATTATTAACACTAATTGTGCCATAATTACTAGTGTTCTGATAATAAATAAAAAGGCGATTAAAAGGTATGATTCCAATATCAGAATGCTGTTCGCTTCTGATACACAAGTGTACGATTTCGACACAAAGTGTGCAGTGAGACAAGAACGCATGAAAAACCACCCCGGGCATCAGGGGTGGCTGCAAAAATATACTGAATACTTTTAATCTATTGGACGATCATTTTTTTGGTTTGAGATTGATTGCCGGAAGTAACCGTATACAGATATATTCCACTATTGAGATCACTTCCGTCAATTTCGAAAGTATGCCGGCCGCGTGCCACGGTTCCTTTATCAAACTCCAAAATGACTTTGCCCGGCAAGTCTCTCACTGTGAGACTGAGCGGGGCACTGGAACCGGTGTTCACCTCAATAAGGGTTTTTTCGGAAAATGGATTGGGAGCGTTTTGGGAAACCTTTATTGTGTGTTTTGAATTTATTTCATCTATTCGGGGATATTCAGCAATAATAACCGGTAACCAGACCATTTCATTATCCACGTAATCATGTTCGTGGTAATTGCTGGCTATACCGGGTAAATGATCGGTCTGATAGACTCCAAGCAAGTATGTATAATCCCATTTCTCAATAAAGGCATGGGAGGGAAAAACACATTCCGATTGTAAATGAAACACATCAGCTGTATAATCAGCGATGTACTGACCAAACAAACCTTCGAAAGGCATAAGAAAATATGTCATCCAGATATGCCGGTAGTTCTTCTCCTCATAATCATAGCCTTTGGTCATTTTGCTGTAAAAAACAAATCCTTTATCTGCAATGGTATTTAGTTGTAACTGTACCATACTGGTTGCAGAGCAGTAATAAGAAGCATAGTCGGTTTCAAGGGAATCAATGTATTCGATTTTACCGATCAAATAGCCATTGTCTTCCAGCCATTCGGCTTCGCCCACATCTGAACCTACTTTTGTGGTATCCAGTATTTCCTCCTTTTCCTCATTCCAGTAAACCACGCCGTTGGAGTAAGGATACCATTGTTCAATGCCCTCAACGTATTTTCGGCAGAGCCTGCCAAAAACAACATGTGCATTGTCATAGTTATCAATGGCGATGGCATTCGACCCGTCGCCTCCGCCAAATTTGCCCGTGCTGTCGGGAAGGGGGCCCCCGTCCCAGGGCGAATCAAAAAATTCTATCTTTTCCCAGTTGTCGCCCGCATCTGTGGATTTCATGATGATCCCGTCAGTCACCCCGTCGAACAAAACAAAGGCAATGGTTTGTTCCCTGGGATAGGCCCATGCGTATACAAGCGGTTCATGACCTGTAAAATAACTCGAATCCGTACCTTCGATTATCTGGTGCAGGATATCCCAGCTTTCCCCGCCGTTAGGCGACCTGGAATACAAAAGCGCCCCGTCCTGCCCTGCATACAACGTGCCTCCGCTATCAACGGGTGTGGTGATGGTAAGCAGGTGAATGGTATCGTGATTTTCCCCGGTTGTGATCATTTGGTTAAAACAAATTCCCGGGTCGCCCTCAGGGCCTTCAAAGAAAAACTCGTTCCACTGGCCTTCGCCCTTGTTCTCTCTCCGGTTAAATACAATCCGCCCGGTCATATCGTGTGCCGCAACGATCTCGCCATTTTCACCAAAGGGAGCATAGGAAGGGAAAGCCGTTTCGACAGACTCCAGCCGTTGAGCAGGTATTAAACCCCACTCCCAGTCCTTAAAATAGTTATAACCGGTACCCTTGTCAGAAAAACCCGAGCCATCCTCAAATCCCATGGTCCAAACGGCCCCGGCATCTTGATCGGGGTAGTGATATATTCTGTTCTGCATGGAGTTGGGGGATTGCAGATCATACCTGGTTTCGCCGATAACAACATCCACATCTCCCGATTTATTATAAACAACCGGACTTTCGCTTTTGGGGAAAACATGGTTTCCAGGCGCCAGGGCCGGATCCATGGGGATGTGATGGTTTTGCATATAGCGGAGCTTATTGAAATTTTCCTGTGCGCTCAACAAAACCGCGGCGATTAACAACAGTTTGGTTAGAAAAACTTTTTTCATTTGATTGTTGGTTATTGTTTGATCATTTTTTTGGTTTGTGATTGATTACCTGATTGGACCGTATAAAGATAAACGCCTGCAGGCAGATCGCAGGTCCCGATCCTGAATGTGTGACTACCCGTTTCCACTACACCCTTGTCGATTTCCATGACGGTTTTACCGACAAGATTGGTGATGTATAGCTTGAGCGGAGCCTCGCCAAGAACCGTTGTCCTGACCCATGTTACATCGCTTGCAGGATTGGGGTAGTTTTGAGAGACAAATCCCAGTGCGTTAGCATGGTTTTCAATTATTCTTACCGGGGTGTAGAAAGGCAAATAAACAATCTCATTATCGATTACACCATGTTGCTCAAAACGAACAGCAATGCCAGGCGTGTTATCCGTTTGATAAACAACATGGCCCGTCCAATTAAAATCAGGTGCGAGCGATGGGTACACGCATTCCGAAAACAAATGGTAAACATCTCCTGTTTGATCCGTAGCATAAGCCCATGTCTCACCTCCATCACCTGAGCTAATACTCCAAACATGTCTGAAATTTTTTCCATCCTGTTCATAACCAGGTGCAGGTGCGCTTGTTGTCACAATCATATCGGAACCGTTGCATGCAATTTGCAACATACTTGTTATAGAACAATAGTAGGCAGCATACTCAGCCTCCAGAGAATCAATATTCGGACCTTTCCAAACCAGGTATCCGTTTTCTGCCAGCCAAACAGGATTAACCACATCCGATCCTATTTTAACAGTATCAAGCACATCTTCTTTGTTCTCGTTCCAGTAAACTATGCCTGTTGAATAGGGATACCAATAACCGGAACCTCCCTCCTGCCGGTGACACAAACGCCCAAACACAACATGAACATCATGGTTGTCGTCAATTACTATGGCATTAGAACCGTCACCGGAACCAAACCTGCCTGTTTCATCCGGCAGTGGGCCGCCATCCCAGGGGGCGTCAAAGAACTCAATACGCTCCCAGTCGTCACCGGCGTCATCCGACTTCATAATGATCCCGTCGGTTGTACCGTCAAAAAGCACAAATGCAAGGGTATTGTCTTTGGGTTCGGCCCAGGCATAAATATCTGCGGCATGACCCGGATAATAATCCTCACCGGTCCCTTCCAGGATCACATTGTGCGGATCCCAGGTTTGCCCACCATCGGCAGAGCGGGAATAAAGCAAAGCGCCATCCTGCCCTTCATACAATGAACCACCGTTGGCCACAGGCAGGGTAAGCGCGAGTAAGTGAATGGTATCCCGGCTTTCCCCTGATGTAATCATCCTGTTCCACCAGAGGCCGGGCCCGCCTTCAGGGCCCTCAAAGAAAAACTCGTTCCAGTCGCCTTCCCCCTTGTTTTCACGCCAGCTGAAACAAATGCGGTAGTCGGTGGTGTGGGAAGCAACAATTTCACCGCTTTCTCCATAGGGCGCGTATGATGGCCAACCTGTCCGTACCGATTCGATTCTCTGAGTTGGTATTGGCTCCCAATCAATTCCGTCACCATAATTGTAACCTGTACCGCGGTTGGGATAACCGGAAGTCTCATCAAATCCCATGGTCCAGGTAGCGCCAATAGTATGGTCATCATATATATAGATCCTGTTTTGTATGGAATAATTGGTTTGCAGGTCGTAACGGGTTTCACCTATTACAATATCTTCATCCATTGTATTTTCAGCAGCCACCGGGCTAAAGGTTTTCTGAAATTCATACTCCCCTCCCACCAGGTTCTTGTTCATGGGGATATGGTGCTGCTGCATATAACGCAGCTTGTCGAAATTCTGCTGGCCTGATACCAGAGCGGCAGCTAACAAAACCGCTAAAAACAGTAAAGATTTTTTCATGGCAATGGGTTTTGGTTTATACAAATTGGTTTTGAATCAACTACTTTGTGATTATCATCGTAAAGTTAATATAAATTTTAACACTTGTTAACCTGTTCTTTAACACTTTTTAACAGGGGATCAACAACTGCATTTTCTATTTTTGCGTTTGCAGAAAAAATCAACAAAAAAATGAAAGAAACCGACATCAAGGAACTGAACGAGAGGATACAAAAAGAAAGCGCCTTTGTTGACATGCTCAAGATCGAGATGCACAAGGTAATCGTAGGCCAGAAGCACATGCTCGAAAGCATGCTGATCGGCTTGCTGTCGAACGGGCACATATTGCTGGAAGGGGTTCCGGGCCTGGCCAAAACCCTGGCCATTAAATCCCTGGCCAATACCATCAAGGCCAAATACAACCGCATCCAGTTCACGCCCGACCTGTTGCCTGCCGACCTGCTGGGAACCATGGTTTACAGCCAGAAAAAGGAAGAATTCCAGGTGAAGAAAGGGCCGATTTTTGCCAACTTTATTTTGGCCGATGAGATCAACCGCTCGCCGGCCAAGGTGCAAAGCGCCCTGCTCGAAGCCATGCAGGAACGTCAGGTCACCATTGGTGACAGCACCTATAAACTGGAAGAGCCTTTTTTGGTGATGGCCACCCAAAACCCATTAGAGCAGGAAGGAACCTATCCCCTGCCCGAGGCACAAGTGGACCGCTTTATGCTAAAAGTGATCGTGAATTATCCCAATAAGGAAGAAGAAAAGCTGATCATGCGCGAGAACATTTTCGGCAAATTCCCTGAAACCAAAGCCGTAATGGAACCCGACGCCATCCTTAAGGCAAGAGGAATCGTGAGGGAAGTTTACCTGGACGAAAAAATTGAAAACTACATTGCAGACATTGTATTCTCCACACGCTATCCGTCCGAATACAAGTTAAGCCGCTTCGACGGGATGATCTCTTACGGCGGATCGCCCAGGGCAAGCATCAACCTGGCGCTGGCAGCAAAGGCCTATGCCTTCATCAAAAGAAGGGGTTATGTGATCCCGGAAGATGTGCGGGCAGTGGCGCATGATGTGCTCAGACACCGCATAGGGCTGTCCTATGAAGCCGAAGCAGAAAACATTACCACTTCGGATATCATCAATGAAGTGCTGAATACGGTTGAAGTGCCGTAAAAATTTCACGTTCAATTTTTAAAGCAAAATCAGGAAAAGCAAAAGAACGAAGGTGGAAACCAGCGAAATATTTAAAAAGGTACGTAAGATAGAGATCAAGACAAGGGGATTGTCGAACCAGATCTTTTCGGGGCACTACCACAGTGTGTTCAAGGGACGCGGTATGGCATTCAGCGAGGTGCGGGAATATCAGTACGGGGATGACATCCGCAGCATCGACTGGAACGTAACGGCCCGCTTCAACCATCCCTATGTTAAGGTGTTTGAGGAAGAACGCGAGCTCACGGTGATGCTACTGGTGGATGTAAGCGGGTCCAACGAATTTGGCACCAAACAAAGAATGAAAGAAGACCTGATCACGGAGCTCGCTGCTGTGCTGGCTTTCAGCGCCATTCAGAACAACGATAAAGTGGGAGTGATCTTTTTCAGCGATAAGGTCGAAAAATTTATCCCACCCAAAAAAGGCAGCAAACACATCCTTCGCATCATACGCGAGCTGATCGATTTTAAGCCGGAAAACAGGGAAACCGATATCGCAGAGGCTCTGCGTTATCTCACCAATGCCATCAAGAAAAAATGCACGGCTTTCATTCTGTCTGATTTTTTCGATACCGGTTTTGAAAACGCCATCAGCATTGCCAACCGCAAGCATGATTTGATCGCCACACGAATTTACGACCCCATCGAAACCGCCCTGCCGCGAATCGGTATGCTGCACGTTAAAAATGCAGAAACGGGCCGGCTGATGTGGATCGACACCTCCAACAAAAAATTGCGCGCCGATTTTTACAGGGGTGTGGAGCAGCACAACAAATACCTGAATGAGGTTTTCCTTAAAAGCGGGGTTGACGCTGTTAAGATCGCAACAAACCAGGATTATGTAAAACCGCTTATCAAACTCTTTAAAAAACGGGAGGCCAGGTTTTAACATGAGATTGAAACGCATCTTCATATTGTTTTTTGTGGTGACGGGAATCCCGGCCCGGCTGATGCAGGCCCAGGAAATCAAAGGGGATGCATCCCTTGAGCAGGATACCATACTGATCGGTGATCAGATCGGTTTCAACCTGAGTTTTACCGGACCGCAAGATGTTGTGGTTGACTGGCCAGATTTTCAGGATACGCTCACATCCGAAATCGAGATCATTAAAAAATCAAAGATCGATTCGATCGTAAAAGATGAAGATCAGCTACAGCTGGAGCAGCATATTACAATCACCTCCTTCGATTCGGGATATTATAAGGTGCCGCCGGTGAAATTTGCCTATAGGCTTCCCGCCGATACAACAGATTATTATTTCATCACCAAAGAAAATAAACTGCTGGTGAACACCATACAGGTGGATACCACACAGGCCATCAAACCAATCAAAGGGCCCATCAAAGCGCCCTATACGTTCAAGGAATTGTTGCCCTGGATACTAGGTTTGGCCGGGCTTATTGCAATTGCAGTGGTGTTGTTGTATTTCTTTGTCTGGAGAAAAAAGGAAAAAACCATTCCCTTTCTGCGGCCAAAACCTCCCCTGCCTCCGCATATCATCGCCCTGAACGAACTGGAAAAACTCAAGCAGAAGAAACTCTGGCAACAGGGCAGGATCAAAGAATACCATACAGAACTTACGGATATTGTGAGGATGTATATCGAACGCAGATTCGGCATCAATGCCATGGAGATGATCAGCCCGGAGATACTTGAATGGCTTCCACGGGATGAGGTCGATGAAGCATTGCTCGGGAAATTAACCCAGATGTTCAGCCTGGCGGATATGGTGAAATTCGCCAAAGAAAAACCCCTGCCGGGCGATAACGATCAGTCTTACAAAAACGCGGAAAGCTTTGTTGAGGAAACCATAAAAAGACCTGATGAAGCGGAAAAGACTGTAACAGAAGAAGAAAGTTCGGATGGTACGGAAAAAAGAAAAGTATAGAAATGTTTAAGGATATACCTGAATTTGCAAACGCATATTTGTTGTGGCTGTTGCTACTGATCCCACTGATGGCGGCCTGGTACTGGTACAGGCACAAAAAACGTTATGCGGATTTACAGCTTTCCAGCACCTCAGTGTTTGAGCAGTCTCCCAGGAGCATCAGGCAATACCTGATCCACGCCCTGTTTGTACTGCGGCTGCTGGCCATTGCCCTGCTTATCATTGCCCTGGCCAGGCCCTACACCACAAGCAAACGGCAGGATGTTTCCATCGAAGGTATCGACATTGTTATGACCCTGGACGTTTCGGGCAGTATGTTGGCCATGGACCTGAAGCCCGACCGCCTGGAAGCAGCAAAGAACGTTGCCCTCGAATTCATTCAAAACCGGCCCAACGACCGCATCGGCCTGGTGGTGTTTAGTGGTGAAAGCTTCACCCAGGTGCCCCTTACGACCGATCACAGGGTGCTCAGCACCATGTTTGAACAAGTGGAAAGCGGGATGATTGAAGACGGCACAGCTATAGGTGAAGGACTGGCTACCGCAGTGAATCGCTTAAAAGACAGCAAGGCCATCAGCAAGGTGGTGATCCTGCTCACCGACGGCATCAGCAATATGGGATCTGTGGATCCCATGTCGGCTGCGGAGATCGCCAAAATGTTCGGCGTGCGGGTTTACACCATTGGAGTGGGCAGTCACGGAACCGCACCCTATCCCCAACAAGATGTCTTCGGCAGAAGGCAGATCGTGCAAATGGAAGTGGAGATTGATGAAAAACTTTTGAAGGACGTGGCCGAAATGACCGACGGAAAATATTTCAGGGCCACCAGCAACCAAAAGCTGAAAGCCATTTACCAGGA
The DNA here is from genome assembly GCA_021738625.1 of Bacteroidales bacterium. Lineage (GTDB taxonomy): Bacteria > Bacteroidota > Bacteroidia > Bacteroidales > JAIOZK01 > JAIOZK01. The sequence goes on along the minus strand of JAIPBS010000020.1, from coordinate 52,394 downwards.
GATCGATCAACTGGAGAAATCAAAGATCGATGTGACGCAATTCGAAAAAAGGCATGAAGAATTCCTGCCTTTGGTTTTGATCGCAATCGGATTGATCGTTATTGAAGTAATGCTTAGAAATACATATTTAAAAACATTGCCATAAAGCTTTAAAAATAACATGATCAGATTTGAACATACGATTCTTTTATATGGCTTGCTGCTGATCCCGGTTTTCATCATCCTGTTCTGGATGATGATACGCTGGAAGAAAAAAGCCATCAGGCGGTTTGGGGACAGCTCGCTTGTTGCATCCCTGATGCCTTTACGTTCTGCCGGCAAAACAGCCTGGAAGTTCATGATCCTGATACTGGCATTCGGCTTGTTGGTGGTTGGTGCTGCCAACCCACAGATCGGAAGCAAGCTGGAAGAGATCAAACGCAAGGGGATCGACATGATCATTGCGGTGGATGTATCCAACAGCATGAAAGCAGAAGACATTGCACCCAGCAGGCTGGAGCGGGCCAGGCAGTCCATTTCCAAACTTATCGACAGGCTGCAAGGCGATCGCATTGGCATCATTGTGTTTGCCGGGAAAGCTTATATGCAACTGCCCATCACAACCGATTATGCAGCGGCAAAAATGTTCGTCCAATCGGTAAACACCGAAACGGTTCCGGTGCAGGGAACAGCCATTGGGGAGGCCATAAGGGTGGCTGCAAAATCATTCGAGGAAAACGATCACAGCAGAGCCATCATCGTGATCACCGACGGTGAAAACCATGAGGGAGACGCCGTGGAACAGGCCCGGCTGGCAACCGAAAAAGAAATCAATGTTTACACCATCGGCATGGGATCACCCGAAGGCGGACCCATCCCGGTATTCAACAAATACAACAACCGCATCGGTTTTAAAAAAGACAGGCAGGGCAATACTGTGATCACCAAACTGAACGAGCAAATGCTACAGCAGATCGCGGCTGCAGGAAACGGAAAATTTGTCAGGGCAAACAATTCCAAAGCAGGCCTCGACGAAATATTTGACGATATCAACAAACTGGAAGAAACAGAGATCGAAAGCAAAATGTATTCTGAATATGAAGACCGTTTCCAGTATTTTATAGGGGTGGCATTGTTGCTTTTGATCATTGAAGTTTTGATGGTTGAAAGAAAAAGCAAGTGGAGGGGTAAAATTAATTTGTTTGGTTAGATATTTGTTAGATCGGAAAAGCGGAAATATAGATATGAACCTAAAAAACATATGTACTTTACTTTTGATCTTCCTGGCCGGGGATATCTTTGCCCAGGGCGAGGCAAAGCTCATCCGCGAAGGCAATAAGCACTTTGAAAAAGGCAGTTTTCAGGAAGCGGAGATCAGCTATAAGAAAGCCCTCGACGCCGACCAGGAATCGCTGCGTGCCGGTTTCAACCTGGGCGACGCCATGTATGAACAGGAAAACTTCACCGAATCAGGTAAAAAATTCATGGAGATCAGCGAAAAGGCAGAGGAAGAACAGATCAAAGCCGGATCATACCACAACCTGGGAAATTCGCTCCTGAAAGAGAAAAAATATGAGGAAAGCATTGAAGCTTATAAAAAAGCTCTCAAACTTAAACCGGATGATCTCGATACCAAATACAACCTGCAATATGCCAAAATGATGCTGAAGCAGCAACAACAGCAACAACAACAGAATAACGACCAGAACAAGCAGGATCAGAAAAACGAAGATCGGAAAGATCAGCAGGACAAACAAAAACAGGATCAGCAGAAAGAAGACCAGCAAAAACAAGATCAACAGAAAGACCAGCAAAAACAGCAAGAACAGGAGCAACAAAAGCAGGATCAACAGCAGGGACAAAAAGAAGAAGAACAAAAGAATGAACAGCAACAGCAACCCCTGAAAATTTCAAAAGAAGACGCCCAACGCATGCTGGACGCATTGAGCAATGAAGAGAAAGAAACCCTGAAAAAGCTCATTGAACAGCGGATCAAAGCACAGGGTTCAAAAGCCAAAGAAAAAGACTGGTAAAAATGGAATCGAAATACCAACAAGGCAAATGAAAAAAACGATCGTCTTCATAGGCTTACTGATCTTTACGGCCGCTTCCATGCTGGCTGATGAAGTTAAGTTCACTGCATCGGCAACGCAGGTGGTGGAAGTAGGTGAACGCTTTCAGCTAACCTATGAAGTAAATGCCGAAGGAAGCAATTTCAGGGGACCCGACTTCGGCAAGTTCAGGTACCTTAGCGGTCCGTATACCAGTGTTTCGCAGAGTACAAGCATCATCAACGGCAAGGTTACCCAGAATTTCAGTAAAAAATACATCTATACTTTACAGGCTTTGGACGAAGGCGAATTCACTATTGCTCCGGCCACCATCAGGGTTGAGGGCAAAGAATACCAAAGCAATGCGGTAAAAATCAAAGTGGTTGCGGGGCAGGGTGGAAAAACAAAAAGCAGCCCGCAGGCACAACAACCGCAACGGCAGCCTCAAATGCCTAAAAGTTCAGCATCCGTTCCGAATGCGTTTATTGATGTGGATATCAGCAATTCCAAGCCCTTTGTGGGAGAACAGCTGATCGCCACCTATAATCTTTATTACAGGCTGAACATTACCAGGGGTGCAACCTCAAAACATAATCTTACGGGTTTTTTCGTGAAAGTGCTAAAGGAGAACAACAACATAAATCCCGAAACCGTTGTGACGGTTGATGGAGTTCAGTATTACAAAGCGTTGATTAAACAAGTGGCGCTATTCCCGCAAAAGAGCGGCGCGGTCACCATCAACCCACTGGAGTTCGACTGCCGGGTTGAAGACTGGTTCAATTACCAGGTGGTTACCATCAAATCGGATCCCGTGAAAATAAATGTCAGTCCGCTGCCATTGACCAACAAGCCAGCTTCATTCAGCGGCGCCGTGGGGTATTTTGACATTTCAGCCTCGGTAGATAAAACGGAACTGAAGGCCAATGACGCACTTACCTATAAAATACGGATCAGTGGAAAAGGCAACCTGGAATTGATCGGTGCACCTGAATTGCGATTTCCCGCCGACTTTGAAGTTTACGATCCGAAAATTTCAAACAATATTGAATTAAACCCAACAGGCATATCAGGAACCAGAACCTTCGAATATCTTATTGTACCCAGAAATCACGGGACCTACAACATACCGCAGGTAAGTTTTGCCTGTTTCAATCCTGCCAACGAAGAATACATCAATCTGCAAACGAAAGCCTTTACCATCAAGGTAGAAAAATCCGACAGGATCTCTGAAGGCATCACATACAGCGGCGTGAGCCAGGATGAAGTTGAACTGATCGGCCAGGACATCCGGCACATCATGCAGGGGCCCTATCATCTGCAAAAGGTGAACAGCTATTTCTTCAATTCCCTGTCATTTTATCTCTGGGCCGGCATCCCTTTTGTCATTGCATTGATCATGGTATTCCTGGTTAAACGCAGGCAGGCCAAACGAAAAAATACCATACTGCTGAAAAACAGAAGAGCAACCAAAGTGGCCAGGAACAATCTAAAGAAGGCACGTCAATTTCTCCAAAAGGGTGATGATGGACATTTTTACATAGAAATTTCAACTGCTCTATGGGGCTACATTGGTGATAAGTTCAATATACCGAGGGCAAAACTTTCGAGGGATACAGTACATGAAAAGCTGGCCGGAGAAAAGGTAGGCGAGGCAACCATCGACCAGTTCATTCAAACCCTCGACCATACGGAATATGCCCGCTTTGCTCCCGGTGAAAGTGCTTCGCGCATGCAGGAAATCTACCAAGAGGCATTGACGATCATCAGTAAAATTGAACAGGAACTGAAATAAATCATATGAATATCAAAGCTTTTGGCATACAGCTGTTTTTATCGGTCTTATTGCTGACCGGATCAACCGGGTGGGTGGCCGCATCACCCGATTCACTGATCCATAAAGGCAACGCCATGTATAATGAAGGACTGTACAATGATGCCATCGTCCAATATAATAAGGTACGTGATCGGGGTTATGAATCCCCAGAGTTGTATTACAATATCGGAAATGCTGGTTCAAGCTGAACGATATGGCCCATACCATATTGTATTATGAAAAGGCCAGGAAACTGGATCCCAACAATCCCGACATCCTTCACAACCTTCGGATTGCCAACAGCCGGATCCCCGACAGGATCGAAGACGTCCCTGAAATTTTTCTGATCAGATGGTGGAATACCTTTTATGATCTGTTTTCGGTGAACACCTGGGCGAAGATCGGCATTGGCCTGTTCATTTTGTTTGTTTTGATGGGTGGACTGTATTTCACCGGTCGCGGCAGGAAGCTTCGCAAGTTTGCTTTTTGGACGGGCCTGACTGTGCTGGCGCTCACGACATTCAGCCTGGGCCTGGCTGCACAAAAATATCACTATTCAAAAAAGGTCAATGAAGCCATTGTTTTCAGTCCGAGTGTAACCGTCAAAAGCGCTCCCAATAAAACCAGTGTGGATCTGTTTGTGGTCCACGAAGGAACCAGGGTGAAAATTACCGATCAGGCCGGCGAATGGTATGAGATCGAGATCGCAAACGGCAGCATCGGTTGGCTGCCACAATCCGCGGTGGAAAACATTTAGGTCGGGTTAATCCTCCACTTACTACTTAACATTCAACTTTTCAGCCAAATCCTCAGGCAGCGCATCCTTGTGCAACATAATAGCAACAGTATGCATCCTGATATAGGGTTCCGACATGTTGAGATATCCGCCAAAATCGTTGCTGCTACTGTCCCATGAATTCTTGGTCCTGAAATAAACCACACCGTTCTGGTCTTCCACCAAACCTGTAATATGCATCAGGTGGTCGTCTGTTGAGGTCCGGTTATCGAACGCCTCCTGCCGTATCTTCTGCGTGATCTCCTTCTGCTCAAAAGGATGCTTACACATCTCTTCACGTTCTTCTTTTTCCATCTCTTCCGGGTCGGTATCAGGAACGATGGCCACGCCTTCGTCAAAACAGAAGAAGCGGTCACTGACATCACCGTCCCAAACAAGCGTATATCCCTTTTCCAATGCATATTTCATGGTATGGACCAGATCATCAAGTTTCACATTATAATACAAATCGTCTGACCAGTTATCGGGGATCTCCAAAACCACCTGTTCGTTAAAAGGGTAGTTGGAATAGGAAGTCAGCTCAATGTAGGCATCCGGATCGATCTCAAGCGAAGCGGCATATGAGGCAGGATCATAGGTGTCATCCTGCCATTGAAAATCTTCCGGAACCGGCCCCAGGTAGGCGTCAAGAACGGCCTCATAGGCATCCATCCAGACGGGGGTGATCTTCCCGCCCTTCTTGTCGTTAACAGCCTTACAAAAGGTTCTTAAAATATGGTCCATCTCACCATGATTGTGCTTTTGCTCCCCGATCAGCAGACCGGGATACACTTGCTCTGGCACAAGGCCATAAGCTGCGATGGCATTGGTAACATCATGTGCCTGACCACCCATGCTGAAATTGAAACGGCCATGATAACGAATGTATTTCGCAGCTTTTTCAGGATAAACCATACGGACGATATACATTTCCGAAAGGTCATGCTTGCCTTTGCCCCGGCGTATCAATTCGCTCTCAATAAACGACAGGCCGGCAAAATCCCAACATGTACCTGACTTGTGCTGATCTTTCACGCTTGTTGCAGGATTTATCCGGATGTGTGTAAATTGGTAGGTCGTATCATTTTCCTGGGCTTCCAAAGAAACTCCTGATAAAAAAAAGAAACAGGCAATCAAAATAGAAGATTTTCGATTCATGGCAATTATTTTTCAGCAAAATTAAAGATTTTATGGAACAATTCTAACAAGCCCAAATGGGCCATAAAAACGATCGCAAATTATTGCGCCGTTATCTGATTTCAGCTGACCGTAAACTTACTTAAACTTGCTTTGGACAATAATTATCTTATATTTGTGGGAGCTAAACAATTAAGCTATTTTTGTTGATATTTTTGGATTTTTGTTAATTGCGTAACAAAAAAAAAGTGTAACTTGCGCACTTCTTTTTGGCGGGAAAAAATGGATTATTCTAAAAAATAATGTTTTAATAAATTTTAATGGTATGAAGAATAAAATTTTACCCTTCAGCTTACTAGTATTGATTTCTGTTTTATTATTATCATTTACTTATGTTTCAAAGAAGGATTCCGAAGACGGGGGTAATAATCATTCTTTGAAGGATGCCGCTGCCTATTTTTCCAGGTTAAGGAACAATCAAACCACCGGTATTCTTGATGCAAGGGATGTTTTAAAGGCGAAACAACAGATCAGCCTAAATGCCAACGGCGGAAGGTCTTTAAACAATCTCGAATGGCAGAAACTCGGCCCGGATAATTATGCCGGACGCACCAGGGCGCTATTGTGGGACAACCAGGACAGTGAAGCAAAAACCATATTTGCAGGCAATGTTACAGGAGGTATCTGGAAATCGACCACTGCCGGTCTTACCTGGAACAAAACAAACGGAATGGAAAACAACCTTCCTGTTAGCACCATGACCCAGGCCGGTGACGGTACGATCTTCGTTGGAACGGGCGAATGGTTTTTTGCGCAGAATTTTTCCGTTTTCGGCCATTATGGCTATAACGGCGGACTGATCGGCAACGGCGTTTATATGTCAACCGATGGTGAAACCTTCACCCATCTTGCATCTACCACGCCTACCACACCAAATGACGACCAGGCCGACTGGATCTTCGTAAACGAACTGGCATGGGACAATGTGAACAGTCGCCTTTATGCCGCCACAAACAGCGGACTGAAATACTCGAACGACAAGGGTCAAACCTGGAACGATCCGCTTTATGCCATTGACAGCGTTTTTTATGCTGTCTCGGCCAGCTATACAATCACCTGTGATTCGATCGAAGTGGATGATGATGAGGTTCTGATATACAATCCTGATACTACGGCGATAACATACGATTCAACCATCCAGTACCAGGTGCGCCACACCGAAGTGATGCAAGGTAACGCATTGGATGTTGAGACAGCAAGTGATGGTTCCGTCATTGCTTATGTTAACGATTACAGCTTCGTTTATCAGGCAGGAGAAGATTTTGTCTTTGAAAACAAAGCCAACAAACCCAGCAATCCTTATTTAATCGTGAAGGATTCCTTAAGAGAAAATATCAGTCTTACCGTTAACTTTGGCAACGACACCTCTTACCAGAAGATGATGGTAACTGACTATGAAGAATATGAAGGTGGCAAAAACAGCCTTCCAAACAATGTTGCAAGAATCGAATTTGCCATTGCTCCTTCTGATCCCAATGTTATGTATGCATCCGCAGTAAAACCTATTAGCGGTTTGCTCGAAAACGTTTATTATTCGGACAATAAAGGAGATGACTGGCGCATTATTTTACCCGGCGCCAGCGCCAGCATTGACGTTTTGGGTACCAACGGAATGTATTCCAACACCATTGAAGTAATGCCCAATAATCCCGGCAAAGTCCTCTTTGGAGGTGAAAATATGTGGGAAGGAAAGAAAGTAGCCGATCAGGGATATTTCAACTGGCTGCAAAAATCAAATTATTTTGTCAGTCCTTTCAACTTCCTGTTCTGTCCCCAGGGACATCACATCTATGCATTTCGTCCCGGTTATAACAATGAGGTTCTTATCGGGACCAATGCAGGTATCTTCATCGGCCTGGTTAATCCGAACCTCTATGAGTTCGAACCCCTGATGAAAAACTATATGACCACGCAGTTTTACACAACAGGCATATCGGGCTTCAAAGAATTGGTTCTGGGTGGAACGCAGGAAAACAATACCATTGGCTTGATCAACAGCCAGGGCAATACCCAGTATCATGGTGTAAAAATCTGGACAAATGCCTCTGGTCTCCCGGTGATCAATGCAACAGGCGGATATTGTGATATATCCAAAATAAACCCCCTGATGTTTATTTACTCAAGGGTTGACGGCGCCAACAATGCATTCAGAAGGAGTGATGATGCAGGGAGCAACTATTCAAATACAGCCTTCCTTGATGGAATAACACTGGATGAAAGCCAGTTTCTTGTACCGGCATTGCTCTGGGAGGGATTCAACGTGCAATCCAGCCGGGATTCGGTTTGGTTCTTTGCCAAGAAAACTTATCAGGCCGGTGATATCATCCAGGCACGAAGCAACAACTGGGAGTATCCCTTCTACCATCAGTTGACGCAACCACTTGCCGAAGACGACTCCGTACTGGTGAAAGACGTCGTACAGGCCAGATATTTTCTCGGTGCAACCAACCACGTTTACATGACCCTGGGAATTCATGATTTTACACAGGATATCGTTTGGTGGGATATGGCCAATAACACCCAAACCGAGTTTTCAGGAAATCCTTCATGCATGGCTTATTCGGAAGATGCCAACCACCTGTTTGTTGGAACCCTCGAAGGCGGCCTATACAGGATATCCAATATCAATTCGGCATACAATGAAGAAACTGCCGATTGCAACAATCCTAAATGTGTTGTTGCCACCAAATATCTTCCGGTTATCAATCCAACAACAGGAGAAGAAATAGAACAGGTAGTAACTTCCGTTGCCGTTGACCCACAAGACCCCAACCGTGTTGTGGTAACCTACGGAAACTATGGCAACGAACATTATGTTTTTGCAACCGACAATGCATTGGATTCAATTCCTGATTTCAGATCAATTCAGGGTGACCCACAGAACGGTGGTCTGCCGCATATGCCTGTTTATTCATCCCTGATCGAAATGAACAACAGCGAGCTGGTGATCATCGGAACCGAAAACGGAATATACTCATCCACCAACACCGGTTCGGCCAATCCGACCTGGACACCCGAATTTGGTGAAATGGGACAGGCCCCCGTTATGATGCTCCGTCAGCAACTTGTTAAGAAACTTCCGGAATACGTTCCGGTATGGAATGGAGTTGACACGGTTTGGCAAGTTTACCCGGGAACAAACAACTTTGGCGTAATTTATGCTGCCAGTTATGGCCGCGGAATGTACAGAAGCGACAAGTACCAGCAACCGGTGAGCATCGAAGAAAATAACAGCCCCGATGTGTTTGTCTCGGAAATAAATGTTTACCCCAATCCCGTCAGCAATGTTGCCACCATCGAATTCGAGCTTAACAATCAAAGCAATGTTGAGATCAGCATCTACAACCTTTCGGGCAGGATCATTCAAAGCAAAACCCTCAACAACCTTGGCCAGGGCACACACAAAACACAAATTGATGCCGCAAATCTGCCAAAGGGTACCTACCTGATCAGGTTGATTTCCGGAAATCAGATGGCAACCGGTAAATTCATTGTAATAAAATAATTCTGTAATAAAATTAAAATCATTATAACATGAAAAGGACTTTATCACTAATTTCATTGATACTGATCAGCACTTTGATGTTTGCGCAGGAGAGAATTTATACACCGGAACTGGTTTCCCCTATTGATGGCGTTACCTTTCAGGATCCGGGTGTAACGCTCGACTGGAATGCCGTTACAGGCAACACAGACGATATTAGGTACGAAGTACGCCTGGATACCGATCCGGCATTCCCGGCTCCCATTATTCACGAAGCCGGTCTGGTATATTCATCCTATACCTGCAGCGAACTGATTTTCTCAACCACCTATTACTGGCAAGTCAGAGCTACCGACGGTCTGGAAACTTCAGCCTGGTCTGAAATCGGCGTTTTCACAACAACTGGCTTTATCTTTCCACGGAAACCGGCTGACTTCACTGATGAAGCTGATGTCAAGATTGAACTCGGCTGGAAAGAAGTACTCGGAACTTCTTCATTTGAAATCCAGTTCGACACCATGAACGACTGGATAATTTCCGAACAAAATTTCGGGGATGACCTCTATGATGTACATGTGATGGAAGCCACCCATGCATGGGCAGTTGGCGAATCAGGAATGATCCTATTTAACGACGGCACACAATGGGTGGAAGAAACATCAGGTATAAGTGACGATCTTTACGCAGTGCAATTTCTTTCCGAAACAGCCGGATGGGCTTGCGGTGAAGGCGGCATCGCCCTCAATTATGACAACGGCACATGGAGCACGGTCGAAGTGCTTGAAGAAGCAGGCACGCCCACAACCGCCGATCTGAACAGCTTGTTTATTATAAATGAGAATCTCGCCTATATTGGCGGTGAAGGCGGTAAAATATTTAAATATGACGGTGCCCTGTGGATGATGATGACGGACGCGCTGGAAGCTGATGTATTTGGTTTGTTTTTCCTTAACGAGAACTTCGGTTATGCCGTTTGTGAAGACGGATTCATCTATCACTTCAACGGAACCGATTGGACCCTGGACTATGAAGCGGATAAAGACATGTTTGCCGTTAGTATAATTAGCGAAACACAGGCATGGGCCGTTGGGCAAACAGGCAGGATTTTCGTTTTTAACGGGACCGACTGGACGCGCCAGCAAGTTGTTAGCAGAACGCCTTTCAACAGCACTTTGGAAGATATTGAAATGATTGATGAAGAAACCGGCTACATTGCAACTGAAGAATATGTTTTAACCTACCAGAACGGTAACTGGATCCCAAACAATGCAGGGATTAAAGATGAATTCTACGGTCTCGGTTTTTCAGATGCCACAACTGGGTACATGGTCGGTAAGGATGGTAACATTATTGAATATACAGGCAATTTCTTTACCAGCCCCAACGCCACAACCTATACCGTAACAGAGTCGAACGACAGCTATACAGTCGAAGATCTTTACTTCGGCACACCCTACTACTGGAGGGTCAGAGCCAAGGTAAACGGGGATTTCTCCGACTGGTCCGGTATCTGGTCATTTAAAACTTTCGATATTGTTGAATTGAAACGACCCACTAACAATAAAATAGATGTATTATTGGATGCAACACTGGAATGGAATGAATATAAAGGCGTAAACAAGTATGAACTTTGGCTGGCAGATAATCCCGGATTCAACAATCACAGAACGGTCAGGTCGGATTCCGGAAAAGCTCTGGTTGATCTTTATTATTTCGACAATGAATATTTCTGGAAGGTAAAAACCTATCACGAACTGGATACCACCGACTGGTCTGAAACATGGTCTTTCACTTCAATCGCCACGGTTCCCCTCAGGATACCTGCGGATGGTGCAACCGAAGTTTCACAAAAACCCTTGATCCGCTGGGACTCCCTGGGCGGTGTTAGCCATTACCAGCTTCAGTTTAACGACACTGAAAACTGGGACGATCCCATGGGCAATATGATGTTCGACAGCACCAGGTTCAAGCTTCAGGTTTCCACGCCTTTTGAAGAAGGCGCAACCATTTATTGGCGCGTCAGGGCATTAAGTACTTTCAATAGAGATACAAGTGCCTGGGCCGAGCCATTCTCCTTTACAGTTGAAGGTGCCATTGGTATTAAAGACCACAGCTTTGCAGAAATGATTAACCTGTATCCGAATCCATGTCATGGTATAATAAATCTTGATATCAATGCTTCAGTAAACGATCCCGTACGCATTATGGTTATGGACTTGCTGGGCCAGACCTTTGTAGATGAAACATTCATCACCAAATCAGGCCTTAATAACAAGCGGATCAACATTAGCGATCTTTCAAGCGGAATCTACCTGATAAGGCTTGAAAAAGGAGAGGAAACCTATTCTCAGAAAATCATTCTTGATAAATAAAAACCGATATACGATCACTTGAGAAAGCCGCTTTCAACAGGAAGTGGCTTTTTTTATGGGCTAAAAAAACTTCAGCGAATACTCGATGCATCACGAGTTTTTTAATTTTAGATGGACTCCTAAAAGCACTCAATCACATACAATGAATCTCAGGCGATTCGTTCGACTTGTTTTAGGGATTTGATAAAATGAAGGAAAAGCCCAAGTCAATTGAGGGTTAATACGTGTTGTATCGCTTACCAAATGAATAACTGATGTAAAGGGTAAAAAAGAAATTACGGGGCTCGTTATATGCCATGATGGGGATTCCTTTCGGAAATATCTCAAGTATGCCGCCAGCCTCAAATGAATTGATCTTGGTTTTATAGGTACCGATCTCAAAATCAAGTCCGGCCTTGCCGTATATGCCCGGATAAAATTTCATCTCACCGATGCCTTCCGTAAAAGGCGCCCTTCCGTATATATTATCGAAATAATGATTTTCGGGCTCGTATTTTTCTGTTGTGATCTCATATTCATACTGGCTGCTGGTAAAGTTAATGATATACAGATAAACGGGTTTGGCCAGTCCCATAGAAACCCCGCCCGATAAGGTGTATCTTAATTCAACACCGCCCCAGTATGGTTTCTGGTTAAGCCTTTTGTTGATACCAACCCCTGCACGAAGCATGAAAACATAGTTTTGTTTTCCGTAAATATAGGGTTTGGCATTTACAAAATATGGATTGAGTGATTTGATCTCTCTGTTGGATTTCATGCTTACGAATTGAGCCTCATAGTAAAGATTCTTGTTGACCGTCAGATTCTTCCCTTTCTGAAACTTCAGGCCCAATCCCCTGGTATGGAAAATCGCCCCGCCGCTTATGGTCTTTTTATACAAAATACTGTCTGCCAGCAACTCAGGGTCGATCTCCTGGGCCTTGGCCCCATTCATCAGTATCCCAATGAATAAGGCAAACAATGATATTTTGAAAAGAAATCGCATAACCGGGCCATGTCAGCGAAATTTATAAAGGATTAATACTTGATTTCCTTTTGGTACCTGTAATGTTCTCCGTAAGCTGCGCATTTCTTGGTAGATTTGCATGAACTTGCAGCCAGGGCCAGGATAAAGATCGCTACGAGGGCAATTGTCAGTTTTTTCATAACTTTATTCTTTAATTGTAACTCAATGCAAAGAAAGCTGATTTTACAATTAATAACAAGATTTTTTCTTATATATTGTCGGATTATTCGTTTCTCATAAACAAAAACAGGAGGCATGGCAGAAGTAAAACCCGTTATCGAAGAAAGCTGGGGCAACGTGCTTAAAGAGGAGTTCAATTCGGAGTATTTTGCAAAACTTAAAAAGTTTCTGATTGAAGAAAAAAGCAATTACAGGATCTATCCTCCAGGCCCTCAAATCTTTTCTGCCTTCAACCATACTCCTTTTGGCAGGGTTAAAGTGGTAATTTTGGGTCAGGATCCTTACCATGGTAAAGGACAGGCCCATGGTTTATGTTTTTCGGTACCGGAAGGCATTCGGCTGCCGCCTTCCCTGCAAAACATTTATAAGGAAATCGAAAATGATTTGGGTGTGAAAATGCCTGTGAAAGGCACCTTAACAGGATGGGCAAAACAGGGTGTGCTGCTATTAAATGCCACCTTAACCGTGCGGGCGAACATAGCAGGGTCCCATCAGAACAATGGATGGGAAGAGTTTACAGACGCTGCCATCAGGCAGCTCTCGGCCAAAAGAACCGGCCTGGTCTTTTTACTCTGGGGCAATTACGCCCGTGCAAAAGAACAGCTGATAGATCATACCAAACATCACATCCTGAAAGCGCCTCATCCCTCCCCCTTTTCGGCTAACCGGGGCTTTTTCGGATGCGGGCATTTTTCCAAAACAAACGACATCTTGAAAAACCAGGGTAAAGAAATGATCTACTGGGAAAACCTTTAGTAAGTTTTTTCTGTTTAACAAAATAAAATGTAGCTGAGCATGAATATCTTTTCAATGGATGACCCGGACTATCACAAAAAAGGATACTTCGATGCGGTATTTGAACTGCAGTCCTATCTGAATATTATTTATGCCATCCTCTCCTTTCCTTTCATTCTGATTAACTTCATCTTTCTGATTTCTTTGTTCGTTGCAGGATTCTTGCTGCTACCGATCTGGTTGGGGGTGCCGATAATTAATATATTATTCATCTCAGCCAATTTTCTGGCAAGGACAGGAGCGGGTTTTGCCAGCTATTTCTTGAAAGAGGAATTAAGCCCGCCACCAAAACTTATTGTCACAGATTACAAGCAATTGCATGTATTCATGCAACTGGTAAAAAGCAAAAAGGCCTGGCAAAGTCTCTGGTATTTCGTTGTGAGGTTCTTCATGGGCATCTTGCATTTCAGTCTGCCGATGCTATTGATCGCTATGACTGCTGTGATGTTTTATACACCTTTTAATGCCGTATTCGGCCACATTGCCTTTTTCGGATTTACTACGGATCTTTTCATCGAAGCAGTAATTGTTTTCTTCATCTCCATCATCCTTTGGATAGGCATTTTAAACCTCATCAATTATTGGTCGGAACGCATCATATCAGCCTCTCACTCAATCATGACATTATAGGTAGACGCTACTGCATTTGGTACTTCACTTTTCCCAGCAAACCAACAAAAGCCTGGCCAAATCTGTCAGAATAAAAATTTCGCTATCTTGCGGCCCTTAACAATCAAAAATCAAGCTTTATGAGGAGAAGTTTTCTATTGGTTTTCTGTTTTGCGGTGCTTGGCAGCTCATCATTTGCAGGTGGTTACCAGGTAAGACTGCAGGGACATAAACAAACCGGCATCGCACTTATAGGCACGCCTTTTGCCTATGATGCCAGCAGTATTTTTTACAATCCCGGGGCGCTGGCCATGATCAAAGAAAAATATAATTTCAGCCTTGGGGCCAGTGCAATTTTCTCTAATCATGTATTCAGAGAGCAAAACACCAACTATGAAGCCCGCACCGACAATCCGACCGGGACGCCCTTTTATTTCTACGGGGCGACAAAAATCACCGATGATCTTTCATTTGGAGTTGGAGTTTACACCCCTTTCGGCAGTTCTGCCAAATGGAATGAAGACTGGCAGGGAAGATACCTGATACAGGACATTTCATTGATGGCGGTGTTTATTCAGCCAACCCTTTCTTACAAGCTGAATGATCACATCAGTATCGGAGCCGGACTGGTTTATGCCATTGGTAATGTTGAAATGAACAAGGCAGTGGATGCCGGAAACAATTCATCGGTACACCTGGAAGGCAATGCCAATGCACTCGGATACAATTTAGGGGTTTATTTTAAACCGCTTGATGAATTTAGTTTTGGTATTAATTACCGCTCAGAGGTTATTGTAGATGTGGAAGACGGAGATGCCACGTTTGATGTTCCTTCTTCGCTCCAGGGAAGCATTCCCACCGAAAATAAATTCAGCGCCTCACTGCCCATGCCGGCCAATCTGGACTTTGGGTTGGCTTACGAAATCAGCGAAAAAATTACACTCGCAGCTGAGGTCAACTGGGTGATGTGGAGTACTTATGATTCTCTGAAATTCACTTTCGAAAAGGCCGGGGACCGGCTGAATTCCAGTAACCCCCGTTTATATAAAGACAGTTGGATCGTGCGCCTGGGCGGCCAGTACAAGCTGAACGAACAGTTTGTTTTTCGTGCTGGCGCTTATTACGACCCAACACCCACCAATGGGGATTATTTCAACCCTGAAACGGTAAGTCTGAACACAGTGGCCTTTACATTGGGAATGAGCTGGAACCCCATTGACAGGCTCGAAGTGGACATTTCCTATCTGCAATTGCACGGTTTGGAATCCGAAAGAAGATATGAACCCTATCAATTCGGCGGAACCTACAAAACCTGGACCATCATACCGGGATTTGGCCTCAGTTATAGTTTTTAATCCCAAAAAATTAGAAAGATGAAATTAAATAAATCCATTCTATATATTTTATCGCTCACGGTTCTGGCATCCTGCCAGCCCGAATTGAGTGAAGACTTTGAACCTTCAGCAGGGAATGCTGACTTTAGCAAATACATCGCATTGGGTAACTCTTTAACCGCCGGCTTCACCGACGGTGCTTTGTATAAATCCGCACAGGAATATTCCTTCGGGAATATTCTTGCTGCACAATTTAGCTATGTTGGAGGAGGAACCTTCAACCAACCCCTGATGCCCACGGATGAAGGCGTGGGAATTGACATCGGTCCGCAGGGCTTAAGCTTTGCAACAAAATACATCCTGGGTTTTAAAACCGACTGCCTGGGAGAAACCTCCCTGGCGCCGGTTCCGGCTGACCCGGATGCATCCCAGGATGTTTTGATGCAAAGGTTGATGACGTCGGTTGCAATTGACGGCCCTTTCAACAACCTGGGTGTGCCCGGTATCAAGAGCTATCATATGCTTAACCCAGGCCTTGGCCTAAACCCCTATTTTGCAAGAATGGCCCAGAACCCTGCATCGGATATTCTGATACAAATGGCCGTTGAACAACAACCCAGCTTCTTCTCCCTCTGGATCGGCAACAATGATGTGCTGGGCTATGCAATCACAGGAGGAACATCTGATTCGATAACCTCAGACCAGACATTTTCTTTCGTTCTGAACGAGATCCTGACAAACCTGGCCGCCGGCCAGGCAAAAGGTGCCATCGCTAACATTCCCAATATCAAAGTGATCCCCTTCTTCACAACGGTTCCTTACAATGCAATCGTTTTATCAGATCAAGCTCAGGTAAACGCCCTCAATGCGGCCTATCACGACCTGAACCAAATGATCAAGCAGCAAGGCTCAACAGACACCATTGCGTTTAAACAGGGCGCCAATGCCATGCTCATTGCTGACGCTTCCCTGCCCTGGGGATTGCGTCATATCAAAGCCAGCGAACTGGTATTGTTGTCCATTCCCCAGGATTCACTCAAATGCGCCGGTTGGGGTACCATGAGCCCGGTTGGTGATCAGTTTATACTTTCTGAAGAGGAGATCGGCCGGATCAACGCTGCCGTAACCGCATATAATCAAACCATCGCTCAAATGGCAAATGATTATGACCTGGCTTTGGTAGACATTCATTCGGAATTGAATTATTACAACGAGCATACGGTTTATCATGATGGTATCGCGTTTAACACGAATTTTATTACCGGCAATTTATTCGGATTGGACGGCATTCATCTTAGCCCACGTGGAAACGCTTTGGTAGCAATGCATTTTATCTATGCCATAAACCATCAATTCAGGGCCAATATCCCGCAGGTGACCATCGCCGCCTACCCGGGTTATGATTTTCCGTGATGACTTCAATATGATCAAAAAAAAGCCTGACATTGCCTATCTTTGTCAGGCTTTTTTACAAACAGATAATCATTAATACCTTTATGAAAATCGTTTTCGCAACAAACAATCAGCACAAGTTAAAAGAAGTGAAGAATCTGGCCGGGCATGGATTTGAAATTGCAGGATTGAATGACATCGGTTGTGCTGAAGACATCGCCGAAACCGGTGAAACCCTTGAGGAGAACGCCCTGATAAAGGCATCTTTCATTAAAGAGCGTTTTGACCTGGATTGTTTTGCAGATGATACCGGCCTGGAAATTGAAGCTTTGGATGGTAAACCCGGGGTTTACTCAGCGCGCTATGCCGGACCGGAAAACGATTTTCGTAAAAATATTGCCAAAGTGTTGAACGAACTTAGGGCTGAAGAAAACCGCAAAGCCAGATTCAGAACGGTGATCGCCCTGCGGATAGAAGACGAAACGCATTATTTTGAAGGCATTGTTGAAGGCAGGATCATCGATGAGATGCGTGGACAGGCGGGCTTTGGATATGATCCTGTTTTTCTGCCGAACGGATTTGACCAAACTTTTGCAGAAATGAACCTTGAACAAAAAAACAGGATCAGCCACAGGGCAAGGGCAACGGCAAAACTCATCGAATTCCTTAAAAACAAACTGGCCTGAGAATTATTTTTCCTGATATTCTGACAAAGTTTCCTCGATCACCATCGAAAACACCTCCCCTATCGAAATCCCCATATCCTCCGCCTGCTGGGGAACGATGCTGGCCTCCGACAAACCCGGCACGGTGTTAAGCTCCAGAAAATACATTCCCTGATCGTTAAAAATATAATCAAACCTGACGATCCCCCTGCAATTCATTTTATTGTAAAGAAAAGCGGACAGCCTCTTACATTCTTTCTCCACCTCCACAGATATGCGCGCTGGTGTGATCTCATCAGCCATGCCTTTGGTGTATTTGGCTTCATAATCGAAAAACTCATTCTTGCTCACGATCTCAGTGATCGGCAAAACCACCAGGCGGCCTTCATGCCTGAAAACTCCGCATGTGATCTCGGTCCCGTCAATGAATTCTTCCACCAAAATTTCATTGTCCTCCCTGAATGCCAGTTCAACCGCGGGCATGATCTGTTCCTTTTCCTTCACTTTTGTGATGCCCACGCTCGACCCCCCTTTGTTGGGTTTGATAAAACAAGGCAGGCCAACCTCCCCCATGATCACCGATTCCATTTTGTCATGAATTTCTTTAAAATACAAGGTCTTTGCCTGAAGCATGCCGTAATCCGCAAACAACCTCCTGCTAAGGTTTTTATCAAATGTCAGAGAGGAAACGATCCAGTCGGAAGTTGTATAAGGGATTCCCAGCATTTCGAAATATCCCTGCAACTTACCATCCTCTCCCGGTGTGCCGTGAATGGCAACAAAAACGCAGTCGAAAAGAATATGTTTTCCTTCGAGGGTAACAGAAAAATCATTCTTATCGACAGCCACTTGCTTTCCCAGCCAATGGCAATTCCACTCCTTTCCCTTGATGATGATTAGGTATGGTTCGTACAGATCTCTGTTCAAACTATTGTAAACAACATTTCCGCTGTTCATAGAAACTTCATATTCCCCCGAATCTCCTCCTGCAACAATGGCGATCTTTTTTTTCATATACCGTGGTGTTTTTCAGCTTATCCAAACCGTTGTTCAATGTTCAATTTGTCTTATCTTTGCCGGAATAAGCGGGCAATAATGTTTGATGAAATCAAGTTATATTGAAAATTATTTTCCACCCATTCAACTGGCTCAAGAACGGGTTTAAAAGTACAAAAAATGAGATTTTTCCATTTTCTCAAAAAGAAAAAGTTTTATTTACATCTGGCCCTTGCCATTACAGCCACTTTCCTGATCGTTTGGCTTGTTTTTATGGTGCTTAAAATATATACCCGCCATGGCGACAGTTTTGCCATTCCAGATTTTACGGGCATGACCATGGAAGAAATTGATGAAAAGGGTCTGAATGAAGAATTTCGTTTTGTTGTGCAGGATTCGGTTTACGACCGGCACAACGACAAAGGTAGTATCGTGCAACAAAACCCTCCCCCACATGCCAAAGTAAAAGAGAACAGAAAAGTTTATGTAACCATCGTTGCCAAGCTTCCTGAAAAAGTAAGCATGCCCAACCTGGTTGACCTCAGCCTGCGACAAGCGCTAGGAACAATACATTCGGCGGGCTTGCAGACAGATTACCTTGATTACACCCCGCATTTTGCGGAAAATGCCATTCTCGGTCAGTTTTATATGGAAGAGGAGATCGAACCCGGTACATTGATTGACAAGGGAGCGCGCATCGAATTGTTGATTGGAAGCGGCTATTCCGACACAAAGGTTCCAGTGCCCTTTTTGGTCGGCAAAAAACAAACCGAAGCCCACCGCTTGCTTCACCTGGCCAGTTTCAACATCGGAAATGAATATTTCCTGGATGGAAGGGATACCATTAGCGCAAGGGTTTACAAGACAGAACCGTCATGGGAAAATGACACCCTGATAAGTCATGGCGAACCCATCGACATCTGGTACCGCTCAACCGAATTGTTTGATTTTGAAGAATACATACAAAGCCTGCAACCCGACACCATTGCTGCCGACACAACGTCAGTGAACAAGGATGCCGGCCTCATGGATGAATATTAAAAGAAGGATTTTTTTACCCCTATGAATAAATATCTGATCACCATCGTTCTTGTTTTTAGCTTATCAGGTCTTTCTTCTCAGGAGATCATAACCGGCCTGCCTGAAAATCAACTGGCCAAAAAAGCCTGGCAGAAAAAAAACAAAGCCGCGCAAGACCTTGCCCGTTCTTCGGTTTTGCATGAATGGATTCCCGTTAAACTTCCGTTTTTCGATGATTTCAGGGATTACCTGGGATATCCCGATACATCTTTATGGCTAAATGACGAAGCCTGGATAAATGTTGATTTTCCAAAGCGGGCGGCCAATCTGGGCGCCGCTACCATGGACGCCATCGACGCCCGGGGCAGGATTTATTCCAATGCAAGCATTTTCCCATTTTTAGCCGACCGGCTCACATCCCGGCCCATCCGCCTCGATTCTGTTTTCAATCCGGTGCCCGCAGCCATTACCCCGGCCGACTCCGTTTACCTGAGCTTTTTTTATCAGCCCCAGGGAAGAGCAGATGAACCCGAAGAAAATGACTCCCTTGTTTTGCAATTTGGCCGTTACGGTCAGGATTCTACTTTTTCCCATATCGATAGCATCAGTATTCCTGTGAGTGCCTATATCGGGCCAAACGACACCATATTCCCCGGCGATACCCTGTTTTCACCCTGCGATACGGAATGGGGAATGGCCGTGTTCGACACCCTCTACCATACAGATACGGTCATGCTTCCCTGCGATTCGGTTTACTTTCCGTCCATCAACTGGAAAACGATCTGGAGCGTTCCGGGCATGCCCCTGGACACCTTCCTGGCAAGAAACGGTGTACACTTCAAACAGGTAATGATTCCGATAACCGATACGGCCTACCTCAAACCGGATTTCTTTTTCAGGTTTTACAACCTGGCCAGCCTTTCAACCATCCCGAGTTGGAAAAGCAATTGCGATCAGTGGAACATCGATTACGTTTATCTGAACCTCGGCAGGTCGGCCGCTGACACCATTTACCGCGATATCGGTTTTGTTGAGCGCTCCCCTTCCATGCTGCGCAACTATGAGATGATGCCTTATGATCAGTATGTAAACAACCCGACCAACGCCATAAAAGACACTTTTAAACTCTACATTTCCAATCTGGACGACAATACCTTCAACACCTTATACAAATACCGCCTGAGTGACGGCGACTCTTTTGAGAGGACATACGATGGCGGCAGCTGCAATTTATTGCCTTTCAGCCAGGAACAATACCAGAGCTGCGAAATTTGTCCGCAGCATGCCTGCCCACCCTGGAAGTTTCTTTTCCCACTGAATGCCTCTCCCGAAACTGCCCGTTTCAAGATTGAGCACATCCTGCTGGGGGATTTCACCTCGGCCGATACCATTAGCGATACGATGACATATTTTCAGGAGTTCAGGAATTTCTATGCATATGACGACGGTAGCCCCGAAGCTGGTTACGGCCTGGAGCCTGCCGGCGCCATGCTGGCCTATAAATTCGAGCTGAACCGCCCGGATACCCTGCGAGCCATTCAAATGTTTTTCAACAAGGTGGTAAACGAGGCCAACGACATGTACTTCGACCTGGCCGTGTGGCAGGATAACAATGGCATCCCGGGCGAAATGATCTATATCCAGGAAAATGAGAAACCCAGGTTCGGCAGTGGCATCTATGAATATCAAACCTACAAGCTGGATTCGGCAGTGCCGGTTTTCAATGTGTTTTATGTGGGCTGGATACAGTCGGAAGGAAAAAACCTGAATGTGGGTTACGATACATACAACAATGCCGGGGCGCACACTTTTTACAATGTGATCGGCAACTGGCAGCAATCGCTGGGTGAGGGCGCCCTGATGATCAGACCGCTTTTGGGAGAAGAAATCGTCAGCGGTGTTAACGAGCTGCAAGCAAACGAGGCCTCCCTTCGAATTTATCCCAACCCGGTGAGCGGCGAAGAGATTTTCATTGAGATACCCGGAAAAGCCGTAAACAGGATCAATGCCGAACTTCAGATATACAATATGTTCGGGCAATTGGTTCACAAGGAAGGGTATCGCGAAAAAATCAACATCAGCCCGCTCGGCAAAGGAATGTATATTGTCAGGCTTCATGATAAGGAAACCGGCAAAGTGTTTACAGGAAAACTCATAAAATCGAATTAAAAGCAATTCTCCTTCATGGGCACATCCGAACATAATCAGGATGAATCAAGAGATCTTTACGAACATCACCGTTTTGATGTGGATCCCGGGCAAAGTCCTGTAAGGATCGATAAGTTTTTATTCGAGAAGATCAGGAACGCCTCCCGCAACAAAATACAGCTCGCAGCCAAAGCCGGGAACATCCTGGTAAACGATGAAGCCGTAAAACCCAGCTATAAGGTTAAACCGGGCGACCGTATTTCCATCGTGCTGACCTATCCACCGCGCGACACGGAGATACATCCGGAAGACATTCCGATCGAAGTGGTATATGAAGACCGCGACCTGCTGATCGTGAACAAACAGGCCGGTATGGTCGCACATCCCGGCTATAACAACTACACCGGAACCCTGGTGCATGCCCTGGCGCACTACCTGCAAAAAGTATCTCCGCTGCCCAATGAAGAAGGCCTGGGTTTTCTGGTGCACCGCATTGATAAAGATACTTCGGGCCTGCTGGTGACGGCAAAAAACGAAGAGGCCCAGAGCGGACTGGCCAATCAGTTTTTTCATCACAGCATCGACAGGAAATACCAGGCCCTTGTGTGGGGCGACCTGGAAAATGATGAAGGCACCATTGAAGGCAATATTGCAAGGGACAAGAAAGACCGCCGCGTGATGAGCATTTATGAGGATGAAGAAACCGGTAAGGAAGCCATCACACATTACAAGGTGATCAAACGCTTCCGCTATGTTACCCTGACCGAATGCCGGCTGGAAACGGGCAGGACCCACCAGATCAGGGCGCATTTCAAACACATCAAACACCCCCTGTTCAACGATGCGGCATACGGCGGCGACCGCATCCTGAAAGGAACCACATTCACCAAATACAAACAATTTGTTCAGAATTGTTTCGCATTGATGCCCCGACAGGCGCTTCATGCCAAGTCACTCGGGTTCATCCATCCTGTCACAAAAAAGAAGATGTTTTTCGATTCGGAACTGCCCGGTGATTTCAAAGCGGTACTTGATAAATGGGAACATTATACCGAATACAAACCGCTCGACTGATCATCTTATCGACAAGCTTACTGTTTTTTGAAAATATTTGGATATCTACCAGGTTAAGGCCCTGATGACTTCACGATCATCAATTTGTTGATGCTTGATCTCCCGTCTTTCTTCACTTCAACAAAATACAATCCCCGGTCCAGCATATCAACATCAACCCGCTCAATTTTGGAAGTGATCTCAAAGTTCACGGCTCCCATTTCCCGGCCGGTCATATCATAAACGATAACATCCACAATACCTGAGGCCGTTTCACCAAAATACAGCTCAAAATAAGTATCGGCGGGATTGGGGCTCAAACGGGGTTTCACCAGGATGGCATTTTGCTTTCTGAGGGTATCGGTGGTTTCCTCATTGTTCACGATCAGGCTCACATCATAGCTTCCGAAATTGCTGTATTTCACAATCGGGTTTTGTATTGTTGAAACCGCTGGGTCGCCCCCTTCGAAAGTCCATATCCATTCGTTCGGCTGCCCGCTCGAAAGATCGGTAAACTGAATGCTTTCCCCAACACCTATGGTGTCGTTGCTGGTTTTGAACAGAGCGATCACCTGGTTGATATTGGGGCCGGTGCCCGGCAAAGAGCTGATCCCGGTATTATCGGGATCGAGAAATGGCTTTAGTTTTAGGGAATCATAATTGCCGTTCGACTCCCAGGAATAAGAAAACTTACCATAATAATCCGGGCCGTCAGGATTGTTACAGGAAGCGGCTCCGCCAGTGAGGGCTCCGGTGATCAGGCCGTCTTCATTAAACAAAGGGGAACCGGAAGAGCCTCCCTCGGTTACACCGTAATTGGTTTCGGTTTCCGACCAGTAAACGCGCCAGTACAAGCCATCCGGGTCGAAGGTTGTTCCCTCGTAATCGGATGATATCACCGGCTCGCTATAAGTAGAGATCTTTTTGACATCCCCTTGCGGGTGATGAATGCCGACGCCCTTCACTGCCGCATCCTCCACTCTGGTCCAGCCGTTGTAATAAGGATCGTAAATATCGGGCACTGGATCGTTGAATTCAAGCAATTTGAAATCCGAACCAAAGGCTTCGTTGTTCACACTTTTTGCCCGCAGCTGCGAACCTGTGATGCTTTGTGATGCGGGTTCCAGGACTGGATCCTCACATCTTGCGGCTTCATAACTGAACATGAACAGCCACTGATCGTAATCCTCCGTGGTCGAATACCGTCCGCAATGGTTGGCCGTGAGAAAATAAGGCTTGTTGTCGAGGCGGGCATTGTTCACCAGCGAACCCGTGCAAAGGTAATAACCCGAGTTTTGTTTCAGGATGATCTTGGCCACGCCTTTTTTCCGCTCCTGCCAGTCGTCGCCTTCCGGGCAATTGATGTTCACCTCGCAGGGGCCGCTGTCGCCGAAACCTCTTTGTGTAAAACTGTTATGTCTGTAAAAATATGCTATCTCATGAATGATGATCTTGGGACTTTCTTTCAAATCCTCATCCTGAACATATTCAATAATGACTTCGCTGCCCGGCACAGGTTCGGTGGCAAAGCAGCCGCCGTTGCTGTTGTTGTTATGATTGAAGGCCCCCAGCAATTTTTGATGAGACGGATCGTACAGGAAAAGGCGGCCACCTTCTGGGATTTTAAATGAAGAATAGTAAAGTCCGATGGCTTTGGCATCCGCTGAAGTGATCTTCATACGCCAGATCGTTAAACCATTTTTAAGTGTTGTTGCCCGGGCATCCTTCATAAAGTCAACTGATACCGGAATGCCCACACCGGTTTGCAATGGTTTCAAGGTGCTTCTTTCTTGTCCTGTCTCAGGCAATTCGGGTTTTGATAAGGATATGGTGGGGATATCTTCAGGGGATATCTTTGCGTTCAATCCGGGCGGACTTCCGCCATAACTGATCTGTGCATGGGAAGTAAGGGCTGTGAAGCAGGCAATAAAGAATAAGAGTGTTTTTTTCATCATCGCTTAAATCCAGATTAATCGCTCCGAAGGGCTAAAATTAAACATTTTTAGCCAGTGGCTTAATGCATGAACGAAAAAACCCGGAACGCAAATACACGATCCGGGTTAAATTTATCAAAGGTTTTTTTTATCTGATCAGGGATACCCGCTGCATGCTTTGCACATCGTTCACTTTGAGTGAAATAATGTACATACCTTCGGGCTGGTCACTCAAATTGAGACGGTAAACTCCGTTTTCATTCATTTCTTCATAATGATCAACCCGTTTACCGATCAGATTGAACACATCAATACTGATCTTCTGTACGTTAATATTCGTCAGTTGCACAGTAACCACGTTCTTGGCCGGGTTGGGATAGATCTTCACGTTTTTCAGCAGGTTATCTTCGTCCAGACCTACATAAACCACATTGATG
Source organism: Bacteroidales bacterium (assembly GCA_021738625.1). GTDB lineage: Bacteria > Bacteroidota > Bacteroidia > Bacteroidales > JAIOZK01 > JAIOZK01. The sequence goes on along the minus strand of JAIPBS010000020.1, from coordinate 27,154 downwards.
TAATCTTCCTTCATAATGGAATCCTGTCCGCCGGCATTGCTTGCCACCAGCGAAACATCATACAAACCAGAAGCGTAGTATTTAACCTCCTCAGGGTTTTGTTCCGTTGATTCGCCAGGTGTTCCGCCTTCAAAGTACCAGTGCCATTCGGTGGGGTCGTTGGTGCTCATATCATAAAAATCAACCGAGCCAAATGGCTCAACAAATGTGGTATCGGAATCAAAATCTGCTGCCGGAGGCTCAATGCCGATCACATGAATGTAATCTTCTTTGATCACCGAATCCGTTCCGTCGGGGTTGCTGGCGATCAGCTTCACATTGTGATATCCCGGCAACTGATAAATATTTTCAGGATTCTGGTCATATAGCGTATCGTAAAGGGCGCCCTCAAAGATCCAGGTCCATTCGGTCGGGGTGTTGGTGGTTGAATCGTAAAAATAGACCACATCTCCCTGGTTGATCAGGGTATCGCTGGACGAAAATTCCGCATCGGGCACCATATCTTCCCAGCTGATACCCGGACAGGTTTGTTGCTCGGTTTCCTCAGGGTCAAGCCAGTCTTTCAGTCGATAAGACGAGCTGCTGCCTGCTTTGTCCCATGACCACCAGATCTTGCCATAAAAAGCGGGACTGGGGCTTTCGCAAGAGTTGCTGGCATAACCACCTGTAAGATCTCCCAGTACAAGTCCTGTATTGCTGAAAATCGGAGAGCCGGAGGAACCGCCTTGCATAATGGATTTTCCGTTAGCTGTTTCCACCCACCATACCATCCAGTGCGTATGCTGGCCGGTCCAGAAGGTACTGCTGACCATATTTTCATAAGTGGAAATCTTTTTTATATCGCCGGCCGGGTGATGAATACCCACGCCGCCATCTTCCTCTGCCAGGTTCCTGCGATCCCATCCATTGTAAAAGGGATCATAGCTGCTTGGCACGTTGCCGTTCAGCTCTACCAGGTAAAAGTCGGAATTCTGGATTTCACCGCCTACCAAATGGTCCCAGGCTTTCAGAGAAGCCCCGGTCATGGTGTTGTTGGAAGGCCCCCAGGTACCGCTGCAGGTGGAGGATTCATAGTTGAAGTAAAAGATCCACTGGTTAAGGTCCGATGAACTTGCACCGTCGCCACAATGGGAAGCAGTAAGCAAATACGGTGTGCGGTCCCAGCTGGTATTGTTGAGTAGCGAACCGGAACACCAGTAATATCCACCACCAATTTTGATGCTTAAACGGGAAACACCTTTTAGTTCATTACGATAATCATCAGCCTCTTCACAAGCCACATTGATCATACACCACCAGGAACTGCGGCCCCCATTCTCAATAAATTCGAAATCAATAAAACGGTAAGCATAGGCAATCTCTGTAATGTTGAAGGTGGCCTCTTCTTTAACATAATCAGGCTCATAGTATTCAAGCGTCACCTCATCACCTTGCACAAACTGTGTGGCAAACAGGCCTGAAGCTGTATTGTTTGAGCTGGTATATGCCCCAAGGAGTTGTTTTTTGTCATTGTTGTAAAGGTACAATTCTGCGCCCTCCGGCAGGTAAAAATTTTCATAATAAACACCCTGTGCCAGCGCATCCGGGGTGGTAAGGGTCAGGCGCCAGATCTTGCCGCCATTTTCCAGTTCCGTCCAGGTACCGGCATTGTGGATGCCCTTGTTTACCATAACGCTAACGCCCATCCTGGGCGGATTGATGGACTCATTGTCGGCAATGGCATCCTCTTCATGGATTTCTTGCATATCCGGTTTTTCAAGCCTGATTACCTCCACATTATCGTCGGTGGCTTTGCCCAGGAAACTGGGAGGCGTACCGCCCTGGCTGATCTGTGCCAGCAGGCCCTGGCTCATCAATAACATTGAAAAAACCGTGATAGCAAGCGTAAATATTTTCTTCATCATGATCAGTTTTTTAGATTTTGTCGCAAATATAAAGATAATACATTATCGCCCGGAGAAAAAATCGGGAGAGGGATTTAATAATGATTTAGGAATTTAAAGCATGGGTTGATGATGGAATTGAATAGCCACGAATGCACGAATAAGATAGTTATAAAATGAGCACGAATGATTAATGGAGTAATGGAGTATTGCGTTGCCATTAATAAGTCACAGTTCATTACTCCAATGCTCTGGCATATCGATATAAAGGTATATGGGTATAGGAGTATAGGGGTATTAGGGATTGCCTGGAAATTTGAAAATTGAAATCACTACTGTCCGGTTAAATGCAATTGTTTGTTTATGCTCAAAATCGCCCGTCAGAACGCATATCTTCAACATCATTGTTGTTCTTCAGCCAGCCGCTCCGGGTGTCCTTTCTTTCGTCAAAGCGGGGAGTGTATGGTTTGATGTCGAGCAGGGGCGTGCCGTCCAGCATGTCCAGGTCTTCAATTTCAAGGCTGTTACCCCGGATGCCCACCAATCGAACCAGGGAAATCCCTATAGGATTGGGGCGGCGAGGAGCACGGGTGGCAAACAACCCCCGGTGAACATCATCCATAAAAGGGATCACATGCAAATCGTATCCTTCGGACTGATGCAAATGATAGATCAGGTAGATATGTGAAAAGCCTTCCAGGTCTTTCAAACCATCTGCATATTTTTCCAGAAGTTCAACAGTTCCCTTCACTCCCCTTCCACCGGCCGGCTGTATGGGCATGCCATGTTTTTCTTTGAAGGGTGTTTTGATGTATCCGATCGCCTGATATTCTATTTTCATAAGCCGGGTTCCTGTAATGGTTTGATCAAAATAACCGCCCAACAAGATACGGAATTTTAATACATTCCCCGTAGAGACGCCCAAATTGGGCGTCTCTACATTTGGGCGTCTCTACATTTGTATATCATGCAGGCTCATCGAATGACTACTGAATGACCACTGAATGACCACTGAATGACCACTGAATGACCACTGAATGACCACTGAACGACCACTGAACGACCACTGTACCCACTGTAAACTTTCTTCCATACTGTGGAATCAATTCAATGCCTGATTGATGAATATCTGTTTTGAGCAGGTACGCTATAGGCCCGTGTTAAAACGGGTTTTGATAATTGCGATCAATGAATATACTGTCGGTACGGAAGTTGAACATCCCTGACCATAAATCAAAAAATCATTCAATTATGGACAGAGTAAAAGATAAAGTAATCATTGTTACAGGCGGCTCACTTGGCATCGGAAAAGCAAGCTGTGAATTGCTTGCAAAGGAAGGCGCCAAAGTAGCGCTCACGGATATCAAAGACGATGAAGGACAAAAAGTGGCCGACGAGATCACAAGCAATGGCGGCAAGGCCAAATACTGGCATATGAACGTGGCCGATGAAGAAGAGGTGAAAAACACCTTCAAGGACATCAACGATACCTTCGGCGGCATCGACGTGCTGGTGAACAATGCCGGCATCGCGGGCAAGGATAAAAAAACCCACGAACTGACTTCCGAAGAATGGGACAAGGTGATCGATGTGAACGTGAAAGGCGTTTTCCTGTGCACCAAATATGCCATCCCGCATTTTAAAGACAAAGGAAACATCATTAACCTTTCCTCGATATACGGCATCATCAGCTCACCTGATATTCCGCCTTATCATGCCTCGAAAGGCGCCGTCAGGCTGATGACCAAGACAGACGCCCTGCTCTACGCCAACGACAACATCAGAGTGAATTCGGTACATCCCGGTTTCATCTGGACTCCTCTGGTTGAAAATCTGGCGAAAGATACTGGACAGGATCCTGAAGAGTTCAGGAAGCAGCTCGACAAACAGCACCCGATTGGTCATGTAGGCGAACCCAACGACATTGCCTGGGGCATTTTGTTCCTGGCCTCGGATGAATCCAAGTTCATGACCGGCAGCGAGCTGGTGATCGACGGAGGATATACCTGCAAGTAATCACTGGCGGAAACCCAAGCCCCAAAGGTTATACAGGTATAACGGTCCTCTGTAGAGACGCCCAATTTGGGCGTCTCTGCAATTTGGGCGTCTCTGCGTTTATAAATCCAGCAATGGCAAGGGAATTTGTAAGACATGATCTATACACCAACGTTCGCTGGCGCGGATTTGTAATCCGTGCCTTTATGCTGGTGGAAAAAAATAATTATGGCTGCATCCGTGCATCCATACAATCATACATCCATACATCCTTACATCCATATATCCAACCATCCAATCCCTTAAATCCCTACCTTTGCATGCCATGAATCGCAACATACTCCATGCATCATACGACCCGGAAGAATTTCGCAGGCAGGGACACCGGCTTGTGGACCGGCTGGCCGGTTATTTAAAAGAGTGCATCGATGCACATGATATGCCTGTCATGCCCTGGAAAGAGCCGGAGGAGCAATACGAATACTGGAAGCATCACCTTGATAAGGATGATGATCCGGATGCAGAAGAATTTTTTAAACAGATATTGCAGCAATCCATCCATCTGCACCATCCGCATTACCTCGGTCACCAGGTGGTTCCGCCGCTGCCTATGGCTGCCCTGACGGAATTGCTGGAAGCTTTCACCAACAACAGCATGGCCGTTTACGAAGTGGGACCGGCTTCCACGGCCATCGAAAAAGCTGTGGTGCAATGGATGATCAGTCATTTGTCTTATCCCGGCACAGCCAATGGACTGCTGACCTCAGGGGGTTCGCTCGGCAACCTGACCGCCCTGCTTGCCGCAAAAGAGAATTACTTCAATCAGTCAAAAAAAGTTGATGGGAAGCCTTCCATCATGTTTTCGCCCGAATCTCATTACAGCATTGAACGGGCTGCAAGGATCATGGGCCTGGATGCTGAGCAAATGATCCATCTGCCTGTAAAAGATAACCGCATAGATGTCGAGCGTTTACCAACCGTACTTGAAAAAGTTAAAAGCCAGGGAAAGGCTGTTGTTGCCCTTTGTGCCAATGCCTGCTCCACAGCCACCGGCACCTATGACCGCCTGGAGGAACTGGTAGCATTTTGCTCGGAAAACCGCATCTGGCTGCATGTGGATGCGGCACATGGCGGTCCGGCCATTTTCTCTGAAAAGTATAAGCATCTGCTGAATGGAATAGAAAAAGCCAATTCCATAGTGATCGACTTCCACAAGATGATGATGATCCCGGCGCTGACCACTGCCGTTTTGTTTAAAGACGGACGGACGTCTTACCGTACCTTTTCCCAGAAGGCCGATTACCTGCTTAAACAGGAAAACAAATGGTACGATATTGCGAAACGCAGTATTGAATGCACAAAAAAACCCATGGCGCTGAAAGTTTATCTGATGATCAGGATGTATGGAACGGAACTGTTCGAAAGTTATATTGATCAAACCTATGATCTTGCAAAAGATTTTGCTGCCCTCATAAAATCGGAAGATGATTTCGAGCTTGCTGCATCCCCCGAATCCAATATTGTTTGCTTCAGGTTAATACGAGCAGGATTACCAGATTATCAATTGGATAAACTGAATTCGAAAGTACGCGATCAGCTAATTAAGAGCGGAAAATTTTATATCGTTCAAACCACACTCAACAACAAATTGTTTTTACGGACCACCCTGATGAACCCATTCACGGATATTGAAATCCTGAAAAACCTGCTAACGGAAATTCAACGGCTGGCTATGAAATTCTGATCAAAACTCCTCCTTCTTAACACTCTTTCTTAAAGATCAAAAAATTATTATATTTTTGAGTTAGAAAGCTCCGATGTTAAACCAAAACCTTTCTCGTAATGAAATGGATGATTATTCTAACATTCTTGTTGATTGCAAATGTTCCTGCAGATAATTGCAAAAACAATAAAAACGTAAAACCCGGTCTGGACAACTTTGCATCGCAGCCGGGAACACTTGAGAACAGGGTAAAAGAAAGAATTATTAAAGAGCTCCCCACGGTGGCCGGAATTTACCCGGGTCAGACCACAGGTAGTCTTGAGCAGGGTATATACTTTTTGATCGGACAGGAAGCCACGCGAGATAAGATCACCTACGAAAAGGTTGTTGCCAATAAGGCTTACACACAGGACAACCCGCGCAAGGAGTACCTGAAAGAAGAGGTAGTGGGAACAGCCGATTTTTATATTTTTGCCAATGGTTTGAAGGTCAGCGTAGATTTCGATCATTCAGGTCCGATATGGAGACAAAGTCCCATCGAAAAAGCAGACTCCTACAACAAGGCTGAGGCAGAAAGGCGCAATAAAGGCAGTATGGGATCAACACAAGCCTTTCAGTCGAAACGCCCGTTGCCTGGTTTGCAAAGGGATGAGTATATGACTATAATGGAATATTATCATTATGCGCTTGTTTTTGACTATGAGCTTTCCGGTGTCGCCGGGGGGCAAATGTTCGTTGCCCGTAATAAATGCCTGGTACCTGGATACCCTATTGAATCATACAATGGTTTCGTTCTCCGCATATTTGAGGGGGATATCCCCACAGAGATCGATATGCGGGTATTGCTCAAACAGGGCGAAAACGAAGTTTTATTACAATTGCATAGCAAAGCAATGAGAAACCAGGGGCTGCCCGATCGCATTCTGCATGTGCAACAGGCCGAAAATATATTGACACGCATGATCCGGATCGTTCTGGAGGAAATGGGCGGAACAGTGACCACGGATCAGGCACTTCAGAAAAAACATGACACCTATAAAAAAGGACAACCAATCCCCCAACTCGGAGCAGTTATTCAGGGACTGAGACTCTATGCAGGCAACAAGAACGGTGTGCCTCCAGCGCAGAGGAAATACAGCAACACCTTTTTAATCACGCAACCGGGCAGTATCTGGTGGGAACTCGAACTGGAGCACCCCGGCGGCGCAGAGGCTTCTAATCCCCTAATTGAAGCCATTTTATTCGGCCCAAATAGAGAAGCTATCGACCGGACAGCCACTCATCTTAACATAGAGGCCGGATTGGAAAACTCCAAACATGTACACCGGTTGAATAAGACTGAATCCGGGACAAGGGAACCCGGAAGATATATATTGGATTTCTACATCTCAGGAGATCGTGTGGCCGGCACTTCATTTAAGATGAAATAAAAAAACACCTCATCACAATAATCAATGCCAATAGAGCCTGCATAACACTTACTCTTCTTCCATGATCCAGTTTCGTGCTTCGATTGTTTCTTTATAAAGAAAGAATTTCACCTCAGCTTTAGCAAAAGGATTGGCCAATTTTGTGAAGGTTTTGCCAATTCCACCCTGACCGACCACAGCAACTTTTTTTACTTTGCCGATATGGCTGAAATAGGTTTTAAAATCCTCCCATAAAGCTTTGGGCTCGATTTTATCAATATCCTCAAGGTCGATGTAAAGTTTTACCTTATCGTGTTCTTTCTCCGTTTTTTTAAGCAATGCGTTAATTTTATCGTAATCTGATTTTTCAATCCTTCCTTCTACACGAAAAGCGATCAGGTTGTCTTTGGTCATGTCCAGTATTTTAAACATAATAAACCTCCATTTGTTTTGTATTGGTGATTATCTGAATATGCCCCATAATGCTGCAATGAGCAGGAACAACATAAATATCCAGAAAAAGACACCCAGGGTTACTGTCGCAGCTTCCTCTTCTCTTGTTTCACCGGGTTCCAGCGGCCGGCGTCTCCTCCTTCTGGTTTCGGGTGTGGTTGCAGCAGCAAGTAGCAGCGCAAATAGCAGCACGACAAACAGCACGGGTATCCAGGCCACATCATAAAAAAGCGGACCGACCGGTTCAAGCCAGGCACTTGCAGCAAGTCCGGCAAGAATCAGGATCAGTATAAAACTCCAAAAGCTACCCCAGGGTCCTGAGTATTTAAATCCGTAGTAAAACAAAACGCCAATTAAAATGGCGACAACGATGGCAAAAATGATTTCTGAAAATAACATAGCTGATTTTTTAAGTTAATAAATAGTTTACAGGGCAATGAGAAATAGTTGTGCCAACATTCAGACTTAACAGACTTATAGCTGCATAATCATTTATAAGGGATGATGGCTGCACTTTTCTATCAAAAATAAATCAGATTGATATTGTAGAAACTATTTTACAATTGTTACCCAAACATCCACATTACTCCACTATTATTTTGAATAAACATTCAAATTAAAACTATACATCCCTTTATATGAGGTGTAAACAGAAATCATCCAATATACAGATCATCATTTGTGGCACAGGAATGGCGCATGCATTTTATGCTATCAGAAAAATCAAACAAAAAGGGAGGACTTAAAAAATGAAAAAACTTGCAACACTTACAATTTCAGTTGAATTTGATGAATACAACGATTTTGACTCCTACTATCTCGACATCTAAACTACATTTATGCACCTGAGGGGACCGGCCGGCAGCAATGCCTGACGACCGGTCCTTACTAAAAAAACTGCTTTATGACTTCAAAAGACCAAATGATAGAACGGCAACTAAGGGGACGGGACATTAAAGACCCAGAGGTGATCCGGGCCATGCGCGAAGTGGACCGGCGACTGTTCGTACCCGATGATATTCGGGAATATGCCTATGTAGACGAACCTCTCCCCATTGGGAAAGGACAAACCATCAGCCAACCTTACATTGTGGCTTTCATGGCCCAAAACCTGGAACTGAATGAAGACGATGTGGTGCTGGAGATCGGAAGTGGATGTGGATACAACGCAGCTGTACTTTCGAGAATTGTTAAGCAGGTTTACAGCATAGAAATTGTTGAATGGCTTGCAGACCTGGCAAGGAATAACCTTCAAAAGGCCGGAATCCGGAACGTTGAAGCCATACATGGAGATGGCTATAAGGGATGGCCCGGGAAGGCGCCTTTCGACAAAATCATGCTCACTGCCTCTACACCAAAAATACCTGAGCCATTAAAGCAGCAGCTTAAGATTGAAGGACTGTTGATCGCTCCGGTGAGTGATTCCTTTGAAAACCTGGTAGTGATGCGTAAAAAAGATGAGGATGATTATTGCATGAAAGACCTGCTGCCTGTGCGCTTTGTACCGATGACGGGACAGGTTCAAAAACCTTACTACAACGAAGATGAGCAAGAGAAATAATAAAAGCCTCGAATCTGCCCGCAAGCTGATGGATGCATTCCTTAGGAATACGGGTGTCAGCAGTGAAATGAATATCACTGATAAAAGATATTTGTGGACAGACGCTTTTGCCGTAAAAAACCTGTTTGGCCTTGCTCACCAGCTCGAATCAAAAGTATATCATGATTATGCCATAAAGCTGATTGATGGTGTACACAACAGCCTTGGCCGGCACCGTTCAGATGATGAACGAAAGGGCTGGATAAGCGGGCTGCCGGAGGAAAAAGGCAAGTTTCACCCCACCATCGGAGGCCTGAGGATCGGCAAGGAGCTTCCCGAAAGAAAAGAAGACGAGCACTTTGATGAAAGCCTTGAATGGGAGAGGGACGGCCAGTACTTTCATTATATCACCCGCTGGATCAATGCCTTGTTGCAGGCCGGAAAAGAAACCGACGAAAAGAAATACGACATCTGGGCCGCTGAACTATGTCAGGCGGGCGAACATTTCACCGACAACAGAGAAGGTATTATCCGCATGTACTGGAAAATGAGTATCGATCTTTCCAGGCCGGTTGTTACGAGCATGGGCGGTCACGACCCACTGGAAGGATTGCTCTGTGTTGAAAGCGCCCTGGAAAAAGTACCCGAAAAAGCAAACGACCTTGAATCTTTCAGAAATAAATTGCACACCTTGTGTGCAGGCCGCGATTGGTACACCAATGATGCTCTGGGTATGGGAATACTGATGCTGGATACGGCCCGGCTTATCATGCTCGGCCGAAACAACAAAGTGGAGCTGGTAAGGTTACTGAAACCGGAGAAAATGTTAATGGATTGCATCAATGCCTTAAAAATGTTCACTGCCCGCATTTACGATCCCGCAAGAAACGCCACAGAGCGACTTGCCTTTCGCGAATGTGGTTTAACGCTCGGCCTAAGGGTTTTATCATCCGTTGACCGATTGTTTCCTGAAGTCAATCTCAACCTTAAGGAAATCAAGAACTTTCTGCCCATGGCCGAAGAGATCGAGAATTTCTGGCTGGATGAGAAAAACCAGCAAGCTTACACCTGGAAAGATCATCACAACATTAATGCGATATCATTGGCCTCCTCGCTCATCGCCCGGGATGAAGTGCTGATATTTATTTGAATAAACTACCCACCGCAAAGCAGCCGGGTATTATATGAAATATTGAAAAACGCCCCAGGGGGCGGGGAATACCCCCTTATCCGCCTCAGGCGGATTCAATCCCTTTCTTTTGTTTCTATTTCCCGGATGAGATCGGTATTTTGTGAATGTTTTGCCCCATACGACATAACAAGTGTTCCTTTGGTGTTGTCGTTGGCTTCGATGGCAAAAACCTCAACCGAATCGGCCGGATCGCTTTTTCCCTCAAAACGGTAATAACCGGTGATCAGTAAATCCTGAGGCCGGTATTTCTTTCCACTGTTTAAAGCGGTGACGAAGTTTTCTTCAGCTTTGAAGTTCTCGGTGTAGCCGCGCTGATCCAGGTCGAATGTTGCTTCTGCCAGGGTATCATAGTTTTTCTCCATCATGATTTCTATATTTTTTCTGTTTTACATTCAACCCTGCAAAAATTAACCCAAAACCACAATAATCCTTACTTTTGAAACCCTAAATAAAATGAGCATGGAACAAATCAAAAGGACCTTACGCGACAAGCCCGCCGCCCGCTGGACCATGATGGTGATCGTCAGTTTTTTGATGGCGGCCAATTATTATTTCTATGATGTTTTATCACCCCTGAAAAACTTACTGCAGGAAAACCTCAACCTAAGTTCCACAGATTATGGAACCATCGTCGGGTTTTACGCCTTTCCCAACACCTTCCTGTTGATGGCCATCATAGGCGGCATCATCCTTGATAAACTGGGCATTCGCTTAACGGGAACCATGTTTGCGGTTTTTATGCTGATCGGCGCTTTCCTTACTGCCTACGGCACATCGGATTATTTCAGGGATGGTGGGATCGGTTACGGTTTGCTGAATTCTTTCTGGACTTCTTACAGCCCCGAAATGAAAATGATGACCCTGGGCATGCTGATCTTCGGACTGGGTGCTGAAACCAGTATCGTGGTTACCAGTAAAATATTGGTTAAATGGTTTAAAGGGTATGAGATCGCCCTGGCATTTGCCCTGAATCTGGCCATTGCAAGGATAGGAAGCGCCCTGGCCTTCAATATCTCTCCTCGCCTGGTCATGGAAGATTTCTGGAACCTACCCATCTGGTTTGCCGTAATGTTGCTCCTGATCGGATTCCTGACTTTCCTGGTTTACCTGATGTATGATGTAAAACTCGACCGGCAAACAGCCAAATCCATAAGTGTGATGGACAAGGAAGATGAATTTCATTTAAGTGATTTGTTGAGGTTATTTAAGAACAGAAGCTTTTGGTTCATTACTGCACTTTGCGTAACCTTTTATGCGGCTGTTTTTCCTTTCCAGAAATATGCAGCTGATTTCTTTTTCCACCGCTTCGGGGTTTCGGAAACCGCAAGTGCCGACATTGCTTCTATTTTGTATTACGGCACCATTGTGTTCACACCCATTTTCGGGGCGTTTGTTGACAAGAAAGGCAAAAGCGCCACCCTGATGATCTATGGTTCGCTGATGCTGGTGATCGTTCACCTGATATTCAGCTTCATCACAGTACAATTCTCGGTTTATATCCTGATAGCCTTGCTGGGCATCGCATTCTCACTGGTGCCTGCTGCCATGTGGCCGGCAGTGGCCAAGATCGTTCCTGAATCAAGGATCGGATCGGCATACGGGGCTATGTTCTCTCTGCAGAACCTCGGGCTTTTCGGGGTGCCCATTCTGGCGGGTTACATCCTGGATAAAGCCAATGCGGGCGTCACACCCGAAATGATCGAGCAGGGTGCCAGGCTCAACTATACCCCCACCATGCTTATGTTTGTAGCTTTTGGTGTGATCGGGTTTGTTTTTGCTTTATTGCTCAAATGGGATGACAAAACCTCCGGATACGGCCTGGAGCTCCCATCCAATGCCGACCCCTCACCCGTTTCAGAAGAAGAAATCAAGTCGGTTTAAAAAAGCGGTTGAACATGGAACAATTCAAAAGAAGTTTGAAAGATTCGGCAGGTAAACGGTGGGCCATCCTGTTTCTGATCGCTTTTGTGCAGGCCGCCAACTATTATTTTTACGATGCCATATCCCCCCTGAAGCGGTTGCTTGAGGATCACTTTAACTTCACTTCCTCGGATTTCGGGCTGTTTGTTGCGGCCTATTCCATTCCCAACACCTTTTTGCTGATGGCCGTGCTGGGCGGCATCATCCTCGACAAGCTCGGCATTCGACGCACGGGTTTTATGTTTGTGGGCATGATGGCCATCGGCGGTTTGCTTACTGCTTACGGTGCCAGTGAGTATTTCAGCAATGGAGGATTTGGCTATTCCTTCCTGAATTCATTCCTGACGGATTACTCACCCGAACTGAAAATGATGATCCTGGGCCGTTTCTTCTTCGGGCTGGGCGCCGAAACCAGCATCGTGGTGGTAAGCAAGGTCATCGTGAAATGGTTCAAGGGCAAGGAGCTGGCCCTGGCTTTCGGACTGAAGATCGGGCTGGCCAGGGCCGGATCAGCGCTGGCATTGTTTTATTCGGCCGATATCGCTGCCGCTGCATCGCACTGGACCATCGCCATCTGGTTTGCAGCCATCTTGTTGCTGGTGGCTTTCCTGGCTTTTCTGGTGTATTCCATTTTTGACGTGAAGATCGACAAACAACAATCCGCTGACGTTAAGCTGCTGAAAAAGGAAGACAATTTCAGCTTTACCGATCTTAAACGACTTCTCACCAATAAATCATTCATCTATGTAACCCTGCTATGCGTTACTTTTTATTCGGCGGTTTTCCCTTTCCAGGCTTTCTCCCCCGATTTTCTGCTGAACAAATTCGGCATGGGACTGTCGGAAAGCGGTAAGATTGCCTCGCTGCTTTATTGGGTTACCATGTTCGCCACCCCGCTCTTCGGGCTGGTTGTGGACCGTTTCGGGCGCAGCGCCACCCTGATGATCTTCGGATCGGTACTGCTCACCCTCATACACCTCACTTTCGCAATCACTTACTTCAACCCGGTGATCCCGCTTCTTTTGCTTGGCATCGCCATCGCCCTGGTTCCGGCTGCCATGTGGCCTTCGGTGGCTAAGATCGTTGCCGAGAAACGAATCGGTTCCGCATACGGAGCCATGTTCTCGGTTCAAAATCTGGGCCTCTTCCTTTTCCCCATACTGGCCGGCCTCATCCTCGACACAACCAACAAAAATGCTGAGATCTATCTGAGCCCGCAGCAAACCCGGGAAATCAGGGAGTCGAAGATCTTTACAGCCAGCTATCTCGACAACCGGGATGAGGCCATCGAAAACAAACAACTGCTTTCAAGTCTTTCCCTTTATCATCTTCCGGATACGCTGAAAGCGGAAAAGGAAGAGGAAGTACTTGAAAAACAGGTCAACAAATATGGAGAGCTGATGTGGACGGAGTATTTCCATGCCAAATCAGGCAGGCTGGGAACCTTTACCGACACCCTGGGCACCGACAGCACCGAGCGCATCAATATGAAGTTTTTCAGGATCGATCCCCAACAGCACCTGCTTGTTATTTCCACCACAGATTCGCTGCCGGAGAACCTTTTCACGTCAAAACAATTTGAAACCGATACGGCAGGCGGATTTCTGAAATTTGATGTGGATATTCCGCAGCGCTGGGATAAGCTCATCAAACAATCAGAAAAAATTAATGTTACTTTAATGGACACCTCTGCCAATAACATTATTTTAGCCGAGGAACATGATGTTTACATCAATAAGAAGGGACAGCTCAGCCTGAAGCTCGGACAGGGTAAGATCGACTATCTGAACTGGTCCGACAACACGGTGATCAAGATCAGAACGCCCCTGGACTATACCTGGGCCATCCTGATGTTTGCAGCGCTCGGTTTGTTCGGACTGGTATTCGCAATACTGCTGAAACGGGAAGACAAAAAAGCCGGCTACGGACTGGAGCTGCCTTCAAATGTTAAAGCAAAAAATACGGAATAAGATGAAAAAGATAATCTATTTACTGGCCGTACTTCTGTTCGCTGCAGCTTGCAAGCAGAAACAGGAACCGGCAACAACCGGAAAGCAAACAGCAGAAAAGCCCAAAAACATCATTTTGATGATCGGCGACGGGATCGGCATTTCCCAGCTGTATGCAGCCTATAAAGTAAAAAACGACAACACCGCAATGGCAAGGTGTAAATTCGTTGGCCTGGTGAACACCAGTTCCGCCGATGAACTGATCACTGATTCTGCAGCTGCCGGAACTGCGATGGCCACGGGTAAGAAAACCAACAACGGCCATATCGGGGTGTTGCCTTCAGGTGAAAAGTTAGAGACCATCCTGGAAATCGCAGAGCAACACGGCAAGGCCAGCGGACTGGTTGCCACATCGGCCATTACGCATGCCACGCCCGCTTCTTTTATCGCACATCACCCCAGCAGACATGAGTATGAAGCCCTTGCCATGGACTTTCTTGAAACAGAAGTGGATGTGTTTTTCGGCGGAGGTAAAGCCCATTTCGGAGCGCGTGAAGACGGGCTTAACCTGTTGGACAGCCTTCAAAACAAAGGCTATAATCTGATCTATAATTATGAAGAAATTAACCATGCCCGGGGACCATTGATCGCAGGATTGTTCGGTGAAAAGCATTTGCCCAAACATCTCGAAGGAAGGGGCGATTATCTTGACAAAGCAAGCATGAAGGCCATTGAAGTGCTCGATCAGGATGAAGACGGGTTTTTCCTGATGATCGAAAGTTCACAAATTGACTGGGGCGGACATGACAACAACCAGAAATACGTCGTGGATGAAACCGTGGAATTGGATAACCTGGTTGAAAAGGTGCTCGATTTCGCTGAAAAGAACGGAGAAACCCTTGTGGTCATTACTTCCGATCATGAAACCGGAGGATTCACCGTTGTTGACGGCACGCTCAAAGGCGACAGCCTGGTGGGGCATTTCTCAACCGGACACCATACGCCGGTCTTTGTCCCGCTTTTTGCATACGGCCCGGGTGCGGAAGATTTCTCAGGTCTTTACGAAAACACCGCCATTTTTGATAAAATGGTGCATGCGTTTGGGTTTGGGGAATGAGAAATAACATTAGACGTTTTTTTACATATGTTATTTATAATCATAACAACTTGTAAAGGCTATGGGTAAAACAAAACGGTCATTTTCCGATCGCATGCTGAACTCCGTTGAGCGGGTTGGCAATGCCTTGCCGCATCCGGCCACCTTGTTTTTGCTTTTCGCTTTGATGGCCATTTTCTTCAGCTGGCTGGCCTACATCACCAACTGGACAGCGGTGCATCCGGGAACAGGCGAGTTGATCGAACCGGTCAACCTCTTATCGGTTGAAGGCCTGCACCGTATCCTTCTCGAAATGGTGGACAACTTCACAGGCTTTGCGCCACTGGGTATCGTAATGGTGGCCATGCTGGGTATCGGAATTGCGGAAAGCAGCGGTTTGATTGCAACCCTGATCCGGCTGCTGGTGCTTTCTTCGCCTAAAAAGCTGTTGACCTTTGTGATCGTTTTTGCAGGTATCCTTTCAAATGTTGCCAGCGATGTGGGATATGTATTGCTGATCCCGCTGGCAGGCATCATTTTCAAGTCTGTCGGGCGGAATCCCATAGGCGGCATGGCAGCTGCATTTGCCGGTGTTTCGGGAGGATTCAGCGCCAACCTGGTGCTGGGAACCATTGACCCGTTGCTTGCCGGATTGTCACAGGAAGCAGCCCGAATCGTGGATCCCGAATACCACGTAAATCCCACGGCAAACTATTTTTTCATGGTGGCCTCCACCTTTATGATTGCCATAATAGGCACCTGGGTCACCGAGAAATTTGTCTTCCCAAGATTAGGCGATTACCAGGGAAGCGAAGAAGATGAAAAGCTGGAGCGCCTTTCTAAAAAAGAAAAAAAAGGACTGCGCTGGGCCGGTATGGTTTCCCTGTTCCTGATCGGTATTGCCTTGTGGGGCTTGATCCCTGAAAACGGCTTTTTCCGCGGCCCGGATGGCACCTTCCTGAATTCTCCCCTGATCCGTGGAGTTGTTGCCATTCTGTTCCTTGGAGCCGGAATGGCAGGCTTGGCATACGGGCTGGCCGCCGGCACCTTCAAAAACGACAGCGATGTGATGAAAGGCATGAGCGAAAGCATGAAAGGCCTGAGCACCTATTTTGTACTGGTGTTTTTCGCCGCTCAATTCGTGGCTTATTTCAAATGGAGCAATCTGGGTATGATCTTCGCCATCAAAGGGGCCGATCTGCTGATGTCGGTCGATGTAGGGGTGATCCCGCTGATGATACTATTCATCCTCCTTTCGGCAACCATCAACATGTTTATGGGTAGCGCCTCGGCCAAATGGGCCATCCTGGCGCCGGTCTTCATCCCGATGTTTATGTTCATGGGGTATAGCCCTGAGCTATCACAGGTGGTTTACCGCATCGGTGACAGCATTTCCAATGTGATCTCTCCCATGATGAGCTTTTTTGCACTGATCATCGCGTTTATACAGAGATATGATAAAAAGGCCGGAATAGGAACGGTGATCGCCACCATGCTCCCGTATTCGATTGCCTTTTTCATCGCATGGACCATATTGCTGGTAATATGGATCCTGCTGGGCCTTCCGCTGGGACCCGGAGCCGGTATGTATTATGAAATGCCCTAGAGGATGAAAGTGGAAAGTTCTAAATTGAAATTGGGAAGATTTGAAAGAGGGGTATACAGGTATAGGATTATAAGATTATAAAAGCATCAAGTATTTCCAATGTTTCGTCCTGAAATAGGTTTACAAGAGGCAAAAAGCCTCTTTGTGCATTCTTTGTGCATTTGAGACTTAGCGGCAAAAATCATAAATAATCATTCTTCAGTTGGTTTACCAACTCTTCATGCGATATAGTGTACTCCTCTCTTCTCTCGGCAACTTTTGCCAGGTCTTCAATATTCTCCATCAATTCCCGATAATCATCATAAGGCAGGATAACCGATTTTCTCTTACCTTTCTCATCGGTAATATATTTCGGCTTAATTTTTTTAATTCTCTGCATATTTTTAAGAATATTACACTTAATTGTACAAATATCGTTGTTTTCAATCAGATTCGCAATTCAAAAAATAAATTCCGTACTTTGCACAAAACAAACAACATCATGATCATAGTTACGGGTGCAGCAGGATTTATAGGAAGTTGCCTGGTTGGAAGGCTGAACGAAGAAGGGCGGACCGACCTGATCCTTGTGGATGATTTTTCCAAACCGGAAAAGAACATGAACCTTCTTGGAAAAAACTTCAGGCAGCGGATCGACAGGAAAGAGTTTTTCAAATGGTTTGAAAAAAATCATACGGAAATCGATTTCGTTTTCCACATCGGCGCCAGAACGGACACCACCGAATTCGATGTGAAGGTCTTCGACAGGCTCAACCTGAATTACAGCAAAAAGATGTGGGAACTTTGCAGCGATTACCAAATCCCGTTGATCTATGCGTCATCCGCCGCCACCTATGGCATGGGCGAGCTGGGCTACAAAGACAGTCACGAGATCGTGAAAAAGCTCAAACCGCTTAATCCATACGGAGAATCAAAAAACAATTTCGATAAGTGGGTACTCGGTCAGGAAAAGCAGCCACCCTTCTGGTATGGATTGAAATTCTTCAATGTATACGGCCCTAACGAATACCATAAAGGCAGAATGGCCTCGGTGATCCTTCATGCATTCGGACAGATCAGGCACAAAGGAAAAGTAAAGCTGTTCCGCTCGCACAATCCCGATTTTGAAGATGGCAAGCAACTCAGGGATTTTGTTTATGTGAAAGATGTTGTGGAAGTGATGCTGTATCTTAAGGAGTATGGAAAAGATTCGGGTTTATACAATCTTGGAACGGGCAAAGCACGAACTTTTCTGGATCTGGCCAACGCCACCTTTTCCGCCCTGGAACTCACTCCAAAGATCGAGTTTATTGATACCCCCGAAGATATACGAGACAAATACCAGTACTTCACTGAAGCGGATATGAGCAAGCTCAAGTCGACGGGATATAAGGATGATTTCACAAGCCTTGAGGAAGGCATAGGCGATTATGTGAGGAACTTCCTGTTTGGAGGCAAATATTATTGATCCATATGATCGCGTAGCTCAATCAAATACTTTTTGATGTTTTTCAGGCGGTTCACCACCTCCGCATTGCGAACGGTATCTTCCTTGTTTTCTTTCAGTTTCTTTTTGGCGCCGTCAAGTGTAAAGCCCCTTTCTTTCACCAGGTGAAAGATCACATGGAAATTATCCACATCCGCCTGGGTGAACAGCCTGTTGCCCTTTTTGTTCTTTTTGGGTTTGATGATACTGAACTCCTTCTCCCAGAAACGAATAAGCGAGGTGTTCACCTTGAACATTTCGGCAACTTCTCCGATGGAATAGTACAATTTTTTACCGGTGTCGGGTTTATCACTCACGAATCGTTATTTTGAATCTAAAATAGTAAAAAAACCTTAGCAGAAAAAGATGGGCTAATTTTCACGCTTATCTTTCTCACCATAACAATAAAGATACCCATCCCGGCAGGGGATGTAAATTTTGTCGTCATGGGCTACCGGCGTACTCTCAAATTGCCCTGGCCGGCGGTCGAGCAATTCAAAATTCAGGTTGTCATCATATCTGAACAGATAAATAAATCCATAACCTGCTGCAATCAGCTTATCATTCACAAATATGGGTGTTGAAATTGACGGCCCTGTTTTGCGCTTTAAAACAACTTTTGGGGTTGGGTGCAAAGTTTTGTTATCCGGACCGATGGCCATTTTCGATGTATCAACCGTTTGGTGATCCACCACATACAAATATCCGTCGATGGCTGCGAAAGCGGCAAGATGGGCAGCCGAATCCGGAACATACCGGTCATTCACAGCAGCCGAACCGATCACGCCTCCCTCCCAGCTTGCATAGTCCTTGTTTTGGGTGGGGAAATACCACACCACGCTCTCAACCGGTTTTTTTGACGGATCCAGCTTGAACACGCCACCCTTCCCTTCGATGTATTGTTTTTCAACCGTAACGATCAAACAGCTGTCGGAGGTAACCACCGGCGAGCCGTCCATATCCGAACCGATATAAAAATCCCAGTCGATGGAATCCGATACCATATTATACCCATAAACATGTCCCGAGCCGGAAGAGACATAAATGCGATCGCCAAGCAAACAAGGGGAAGCTTCGGTCACAATGTTGAATTTATGTTTTGCAACATCAGCTTTTTCGTAGAGTTTTTCCTGATAGTAAATCCTGGGCTGCAACATCCCGTCTTTTAGATATGCCTTTTTATAATCGGGGTCAAAAACTGTGAAAAGTCCATTTTCCAGCCCGATATAGGCTGTATCGTTCAGGATCAGGGCGCTGGCGTCAACGTCCCTGCTGTAGCTGTCTGTCCATTTGCTGTCGTGCCGCCAAAGCTCTTCACCGGAAACCAGCGAGATGCCGCGATAGCTGGGGACGTGCCTGGTATCAAGATATTTATCAACGCCCAGGCGGCTCCCCTGTAAAATCACATAAGCATTTTCAACTGTTTCCGTAAACAGGTTTTCCCATATGGTGCCCGTTCCCTTAATGACATCGTCAAATTTATATTTCCAGACGGGTTCCAGTTTTTTTAAATCAATTTTATAAAGATGATGGTCGAAGGCGCCCTGCACGATCATCAGTCTGCCTCTTTCAGTAAACAGCAGCGGCTGACCCGTCCAGCCGGCGCCCGCCCATATACGGTCGCCCTTTCTTCTTGAAATGGTCGTCCTTCCTTTTCCCAGGTAAAATTTCCAGATCACATCCAGTCTGGAAGGCGCCGTATTGCCATAATAATTTCGTTGGTTATTGCCCAGAAAGGTAGGATTTATCAATTGAATATCAAGCGAGTCGATGATGGGAAATATCACTGCCGGTTTTACCCTATAGCCTTCCTCCTGGCTAATGGCCTTTAAGAAAAATAAAATAAAAAGTAAAAAAATGCTGAATTTTTTCATAAGATCAGTTTAAAACTAATCCATAGTCTGTGTAGGAATAGCAGACAATTCGATCATCTTCTGGAACTGCTCTTCTGTAAGGTCATTGAAGAAGTAATAAATCGGGTTAACCGTCTTGTTGTTTTTGATCACCTCATAATGCAGGTGCGGAGCTGTTGATTTACCCGTATTGCCAACCAGGCCAATTACCTGTCCGCGTTTCACCTTTTCACCCAGTTTAACCTTAAATTCCTGCAGATGGGCATAGCGGGATTGGTAACCATAACCATGATCTACAATGATTTCGTTGCCGTAACCTCTTCTGGAATGCTTAACGCGCTTTACAACTCCATCTCCTGTGGCATAGATCTCAGTTCCATGGGGAGCAGAAAAATCCACACCTGCATGAAATTTCTGGACTTTATAAAAGGGATCAAGGCGATAGCCATAATAGGAAGCTATTCTTCTGAGGTTTTCATTTTTCATGGGTTGAATGGCCGGGAGGGACGCCAGCATTTCCGTTTTATTTTTTGCCATCTTAAACACCTCATCAAAAGATTTCGACTGCACATAAAGCTGGTTGGCCAGTTTATCCAATCGCTTAGCAGTTTCGATGATCACATCTGAATTCTGATATCCGTTGAGCTTGGCATAACGGTCCGTTCCACCAAACCCTCCTTTTCTAATGGATGTGGCAACCGGCTCGGCTTCAAAGATCACCCTGTAGATATTATCGTCTTTGTCCTGCAAATCTTCCATAACACCCTCCATCTGAGCCAGGCGATCAGTGAATATATTATACTGCAACTTAAGCTGTTCAATTTCTCTGCGTTGCATGCGTTCTTTGGGGGATTCAAAAAAATTGTAGGCAAGCAACAGCACTACGCCCGTAAAAACCAATACGGTGGCCAGAAAAGATAAAACCCGTAAGATCCGTGATTTGAAAGTCATCCTAACTTTCTCGTATCTAAGTGATTTCGGATTGTAGCGATATTTTACCTTTGGCATATGTTATAACTTATAGTTCTCTGCTCCCATAAAAGGCTAAGGTTAGCAACAAAAATAATTAAATAAACTAAATTTGCAAATCCAAAGTAAGTTAATAATTAACATCCCGACTGTTAAAAAGAAAACATTGATAAATGAAGTCATCAGAGATAAGAAAAGCGTTTCTTGATTATTTCGAAAGTAAAAATCACCATATTGTTCCTTCGGCGCCCATGGTGGTGAAGGACGACCCTTCACTAATGTTCACCAATGCAGGCATGAATCAGTTCAAAGATATTTTTCTTGGAAACACCCGTTCGAAATACGATCGTGTGGCCGATTCACAGAAATGCCTCCGGGTATCCGGCAAACACAATGATCTGGATGAGGTAGGGCACGACACCTATCATCATACCATGTTCGAAATGCTAGGCAACTGGTCGTTCGGGGACTATTTTAAAAAAGAAGCCATTGGGTTTGCCTGGGAGTTGCTGACGGATGTCCTAGCGATCAATCCGGAAAACCTGTATGTAACGGTTTTTGAAGGAGATGAAAAAGACAATCTAACTCCTGATAATGAAGCCTATGATCACTGGAAAAAAATACTACCGGAAGAACGGATACTCTATGGCAACAAAAAAGATAATTTCTGGGAGATGGGCGATACGGGCCCCTGTGGTCCCTGTTCGGAAATTCATGTTGATTTGAGAAGCGATGAAGAAAAGAAGAAGACGCCGGGCAGATCACTTATCAATCAGGATCATCCTGAGGTGATCGAAATATGGAACCTGGTATTCATTGAATTCAACAGAATGGGAGATGGGAAGCTCAAAAACCTTCCTGCCAAACATGTGGATACCGGAATGGGCTTCGAGCGGCTTTGTATGGTCTTACAGGGCAAACGCTCAAATTATGACACAGATGTCTTCCAACCCATTATTGCTGAGATTACTGGACTTGCCGCAGTGCAATATGGCGAGAAAAAAGAAACCGACATCGCAATGCGTGTGGTGGCAGACCATGTACGTGCCGTTGTTTTTGCCATTGCCGACGGTCAGTTGCCTTCCAATACGGGAGCGGGTTATGTGATCCGCAGAATCCTCAGGCGCGCCATTCGCTACGGATATACTTTCCTGAGATTTGACGAACCTTTTATGAATAAGCTGTTGCCCGTTCTGGTCGATCAAATGGGAGAAGCTTATCCTGAATTGAAAGCCCAACATCAACTTACCGGAAAAGTGATCACCGAAGAAGAAATTGCTTTTCTGAGGACCCTTTCGCAGGGGATCAGGTTGTTCGAGCAGTACATCAAAGAACATCCTGAAAACAAAGTCATTGAAGGAAAATTTGCATTCGAACTGTTCGACACATACGGTTTTCCTATCGATCTCACGCAGCTGATGGCTTCTGAAAAAGGTTGGACCATCGACATGGAAGGATTCAGAAAAGGACTGGAACAACAAAAAGAGAGATCCAGGAAAGCCGCAAAAGTCGACACGGAAGATTGGGTGCTTGTTCAGAAAAGTGAAAAAGAGCTTGAATTCACAGGTTATGAAGAACTTTCTTCAGAAACCAAAATATTGAGGTACCGTAAGGTTAAGGCCAAAAAGAAAAGCTATTATGAGATCATTCTTGAAAAAACTCCCTTTTATGCCAAATCGGGTGGACAGGTTGGGGATAAAGGCCTGTTAAAAAACCGGGATGAGGAGATCAGGGTGATTGATACAAAGAAAGAAAATAATCAAACCGTTCATATCACTGAAAAAATGTTCAGCAATCCCTTCGCACCTGTCAGGGCAATCGTCGATCAGAACAAAAGAAAACAAACCGCCAACAATCACAGCGCCACTCATTTACTGCATGCGGCTCTGCGTCATGTTTTGGGAAAACATGTCGAACAAAAAGGATCACTTGTGGAACCCAACAGACTGCGATTCGATTTCGCACATTTCTCGAAGCTCACAGATGAGGATATCCAAAAGATTGAAAAACTGGTAAATGCAAAGATCAGGGAAAACATCCCGGTTGGTGAACAACGTGATCTGTCTTTGGAAGAAGCTCAAAAACTGGGAGCCATGGCTCTGTTTGGCGAAAAATACGGAGAACAGGTCAGGGTGATCAGTTTCAACCGGGATTTCTCAGTAGAGCTATGCGGAGGCACCCATGTGTCGGCAACCGGTGATATCGGCTTTTTTAAGATCGTTTCAGAATCGGCTGTTGCAGCCGGTATCAGGCGAGTTGAAGCCGTCACAGGTGAGCAGGCCGAATATATTGTGAGGGAACAGGAAAAAAACCTTGCTGATCTGAAAGAATTATTAAGAAACCCAAAGGATTTGATTCAGGGCGCCCGCAAACTTTTGGAAGAGAATGCGGAATTGCAAAAAGAACTAAAACAACTTAAACAGGAAAAAGTAAATTCTCTCGAAAAAGAATTGCTTTCAAAGATCCGGAAAATCGGGGAGATCAACTTTATTGCCGAAAAGGTTGATATTGATATGGCTGATGCAAAAGACCTTGCCTTCAGATTGGTTAAAAAGACGAACGATCTGTTCCTTTTACTGGGTATTGCAAACCAGGCCAAAGCCAATCTAAGCCTGATGATCTCCGAATCTCTGGTCAAAAGCAAAGGGCTTCATGCGAACAATATCATCCGTGAAATTTCAAAAGAGATCAAAGGCGGCGGAGGCGGTCAGCCGCATTTTGCCACCGCCGGTGGCAAAGAGCCCGGCGGTATTGGGAGAGCCTTCGAAAAGGCTGAACAAATGCTTATTTCGGTCACTTGAACAACCCTAATAGATTGACAAACAGAAAAAAACAAAAGTCAGTCTATGTGTTTGTTAATAAATCTATTAGTAACTTGTGCCCGCTAATTTTTCAAATTGATTTTTTTTCAACTATATTTACCGTTTATTACGTTAGAAATATTGCGTATTAACAATTACGGAAGTTTAAATCTCTGATTCCGTTTTATGACAAGGCTTTTAATCATCAACATATTTCTGCTGACCACGTATCTAAGTTATTCGCAGGTTGAAGACCCGAATAACTTTTCAGTTATTAGTAAGCCTTTATCTGAGTTAACCCAGGCAACCGGGTATTCCCTTCAGGATAACGGCAGATGGGCAGGTGACCCGAACACCATTCCCTTTTCCGATTCAAGAACCGTGCGCAACCCCACACCCAAGCATAAACTCGGACAGGATAACTTTATCAAATATGAAATAAGGAAAGTCCTGATCGAAGACAAGCAATATAACGTAATCATTAAATTATACAAAGACGGCGAATATGAATTTCCCGTATTGGAAGAAGACTGGAAAAGTTATAAATCAGCCAGATTCTGGGTTTTTCCGGCAAACAATCTGACAGCCGTTCTTCCTGACACCATTGCGTTCGGTCAGCTACATTCCGCCAACCTGAATGTATTCACCTATGGTGAGATCAAAAACTACAATCCTTATAATATTAATGACCAGATCGTGAACCGGATCAACAACACCCTGAATGCCACTTATGTGAATACTGCAGACCTGGTGATCGCAATCTGGCCGGTTCGGGAAGACGGCCGGGAATTGCTTCGATTCAAATTCATTCCAACCTTCAACAAGCAATCGATCACTGTTTATTACCTTGATCCAAGGAACATGCAACGGCTCTTCGACCAGACTTACTACGAAACAACCTTTTATCGCTTCAGAGATTTTATCCGGGACGCGGAAGTGCAAAACCTGCCTACCAAAACCGATCCCTCAGAATTTATCACCCATTACAAATGGGGCGTCTTGAAATACCAGGCAGGCAATTTCGAAGGTGCCATAGAAGACTTTAACAAAGCCCTTGAATATAACCCCGATATCCAGGACTTCATGATCTTTTCATACCTTGCCAACGCCAAAACGAAGCTAAGGGATTTTGACGGTGCCATTGAGGATTATGATCGTGCACTTAGCATCCGGCCAACACAGGTGGTTGATTATTCGAACTGGGTTAGAAATTATTTCAACCGGGGAGTGGCCAAGTTTTATGTAAATGATATCGAAAATGCCTGTGAGGACTGGCACAAATCCTACGAGTTGGGCTTTGGTCTGGCTCTTGAGTATCTGAACAAATATTGCATACGCTAGCAAATGAGGAATAAAGGCAAACATATCAACAAGCTGATCCTGCCGGCCCTGGTCGGTTCGTTGATCTTTTTTTCCTTAAGCCTTAAATCCCAAAGTTACTCAGAAGAAAGAAGGGGATTTTTCAGCAACTGGCGGCTAAACTTCAATGCCGGGCTGAACCTTTTTTATGGTGACATCAAACAATACAGATACCTCCCAATGAATGATGATTACAGAGTTGCCTACGGGGCCGTTTTAAAGAAGCAATTCTCACCGGTATTCGGGATAGGATTTCAACTTTTGAACGGCAAACTGCACAGCTCAAGAAGAAATTTTACAGGTGGTGACAAAATGTTTGATGCAGACATTCTTGAAGGAAATATGCAGGCCAGTATAAATTTCAGCAACCTTTTGGCCGGGTTCAATCCAAACAGGACGATTTCCATTTATGGTTTTGCAGGTGTGGGTCTTGCATCCTGGTACACACAGTTATACAATAACGGAAAACCTATACGTACAAGTGGCGCCAGCAAATCACTTGGCGACAGGACAACCGAAGGCGTCGTTCCATTAGGACTTGGCTTGAAATTCAACATCAATGACAACATTGGACTGAATCTTGAAAGTTCGCTGCGAACTGTTAATTCCGACAAGCTGGATGCATGGGTCAGCGGATTTAAATATGATTTTTACAACTACAATTCTTTCGGCTTTTATTATAACCTGAACAGCCTGGCGCGCAAAGACCCGGCCCGTCAACAGGCGCGCTACGACAGACGCGTAGCCAGAGAATCGTACAGGGAAGTGGAAGACTATGAAGCCGACCTGGACGAGCGCAAAAGCGAACGGCTCAGCGACAGGGAAGAAGGTTACAAAAGCTCATATAGAAGAGCGCAAAGCTACAGAGATAAGCAAAGGGCATATAGTGAAGCGGAAGAAGATCTGAGGTATTACAACAAAAAAACCAAGGAAGATCAGATCAATCCCAACCGTTTCAGATACGATATCAAAAGACAACAGGAAGAAGGTCTGAAAAAATTCTGGGAAGAACACGCCAGAGGAGAATTGCCTGAAGTGGTTGAATACGACATTATGGGAGTTTACAGTCGTTTGTCAGAGGATGAACAATCTCAACAAACCCCTTCCCGTGAAACGGATGTGATGTTGATCGATACCGACGAATTTCAGGACAATGAGGGCCCAACCCGGGTGCTCACCGAAAATACCGGGTCCAGAACACTAACCGATGAACCCTCCGCTGTGATCGGAAATCAATATTCAGGTGTGGTCTTTCGAGTCCAGATATTGGCAAGAACAACCGGCAGAGCCGATACGGATGAAATTGCAAGTAAATACGGCATCGTTAAAAGCATTGATGAAGATTATTCAAACGGTACATACAGGTATGTAGTTGGCGCATATAAGACCTACCAGGAAGCAAACCTCTATGCCAAAACGCTTCGTGGAAACGGCATCTATGATGCATTTGTTGTAGCTTACAAAAACGGAATCCGGATCCCGCTAGCTTCGCTCATCGATTAACCGGAAAGCTTAAATGAAAAGCCGGAATAACCCGGCCTTTCAAAATCCATTGAGACTTATTTAACCTCCACCACTTTAATGTCGAAAGTAAGATTTTCACCAGCCAGTGGATGGTTGGCGTCTATTATCACACTTTCATCTTTCAGATCTTTAATAAAAACAGGAAATTCCTTTCCATCCTGTGTTTTGCTAACGAGCTGTGTGCCCACCTTGGGATCAAGGTCCTTTGGAAGATATTCCTTGCTGATCTCGCTAACAAGTTCCTTACGATACGGACCATAGGCATCGGAAGAATCAAGGGAGGCTGTTCAAAAAAGTGTGTCAAAAGTTTGATTAATAAAACATAAATAACTTTGACACATGGAAGAAAAGAACAAAGGAAAAATGAAACAATCCAGGCTCGAAGAGCTAATACCAGACGAGAAAAAGCGTAA
This sequence comes from Bacteroidales bacterium, assembly GCA_021738625.1. Taxonomy (GTDB): domain Bacteria; phylum Bacteroidota; class Bacteroidia; order Bacteroidales; family JAIOZK01; genus JAIOZK01. The sequence continues at coordinate 4 of JAIPBS010000020.1, read as the reverse complement.
GCAA
>JAIPBS010000019.1 GCA_021738625.1 Bacteroidales bacterium | reverse complement strand
CGCAGCAGCAATGGTATACTGAAATGGTTAATGACTTAAACACAGTGCCACACGTCTACACGCCTTTCCCATTACAGCAGAACGCAAACCAGCCTTCAGGACCACATCACAGGTGCAGTATTGACTCAGACAACCCACCAACGCCACTGAACGGGACTATCTTCAATAGCAACCATGAAATCACACAGTCATATGCGCTATACCCATTAACATTTACCGAACATGCTTTTAAGATGGAGTTTTTTCAAGCTATCGGTGACTTAAATGATATTGGCGGAAGTAGCCCTAACATCCTCAACAATTCTTCGCAGAATTATACTTTGAACAGTACTGGCAGGGATATCTTTTCAGCTTTGTACATCTTCAAGCCTGGAACTAAGTTTTGAAATCGGTCATGATCGCGATTCTTATCTCCTTGTTATAGAGCTTTTTACAACGTCAAGTGACCCGATCACTCAGCTACTGCTGTTTCGTTAATCAAACAACCTTTCCAAGTGATCGGTTCACTGGCATATTGCGTGGGGAAGTGACCCGATCACTCAGCAACCGCCGTTTCGTTAATCAAATGTCCTTTCCAAAGTGATCGGTTCACTGGGGAGCTCTAGCAAACCACCATGTGAAAGTGACCCGATCACTCAGCAACCGCCGTTTCGTTAATCAAATGTCCTATCCAAGTGATCGGTTCACTGGCAAGCCACAGAGGAAAAGTGACCCGATCACTCAGCAACTGCCGTTTCGTTAATCAAATGTCTTTTCCAAGTGATCGGTTCACTGGCAAACCCTTAAGGAAAAAGTGGGAAAGTGGTCCGATTACTCAGAATCTGCTGTTCATTGATCAAACGTCATTCCCAAGTAATCGGATCACTGGCAAATTGGGTGGAAAAGTGACCCGATCACTCAGCAACCGCCGTTTCGTTAATCAAACGACCTTTCCAAGTGATCGGTTCACTGGGGGGCTCTAGCAAACCACCGTGTGAAAGTGACCCGATCACTCAGCAACCGCCGTTTCGTTAATCAAATGTCCTATCCAAGTGATCGGTTCACTGGCAAGCCACAGAGGAAAAGTGACCCGATCACTCAGCAACCGCCGTTTCGTTAATCAAACGACCTTTTCAAGTGATCGGTTCACTGGGGAGCTCAAGCAAACCACCGTGTGAAAGTGGTCCGATTACTCAGAATCTGCTGTTCATTGATTAAATGTCATTCCCAAGTAATCGGATCACTGGCAAATTGGGTGGAAAAGTGACCCGATCACTCAGCAACTGCCGTTTCGTTAATCAAATGTCTTTTCCAAGTGATCGGTTCACTGGGGAGCTCTAGCAAACCACCGTGTGAAAGTGGTCCGATTACTCAGAATCTGCTGTTCATTGATCCAACGTCATTCCCAAGTAATCGGATCACTGGCATATTGCGTGGAAAAGTGACCCGATCACTCAGCAACTGCCGTTTCATTGATCCAACGTCATTCCCAAGTAATCGGATCACTGGCAAATTGGGTGGAAAAGTGACCCGATCACTCAGCAACTGCCGTTTCGTTAATCAAATGTCTTTTCCAAGTGATCGGTTCACTGGCAAACCCTTAAGGAAAAAGTGGGAAAGTGGTCCGATACGCAACCGATTTTTAGTAAGATTCAGTATAACACCAAAAACTTTTTTATATCAAAACCTCTGTCCCTTACGTTTCGTATGCAAATAGATGGATATGTGCCTGTTTGTCAAAATCCAATAGGCACAATGAAAATGATCTTTAGTATATTTGCAATCCGTAGCGCAATCAGAAACATAAATCGAACAACTATGAACATGAAAATCATGAAAAGCTTATTGTTAAGTTCACTTTTTTTCCTGGCAACCGCGGTATTTTCACAAACAATCAATGATGCCGGAAATCTTTTTAACCAGGGCATTCAATCGACAAAGGCCGGTAACACCCAGGCTGCCATTGATGCATTCACAGCCACCATCAACATGTGTGAAGAGCTTGGGTCAGAATGCGATGACCTGAAGGCAAAGTCGATCAAACAACTGGGATCACTGTATTTCAAGGCAGGCATCGACAGTTATAAAGCAAAGGATTACAACGAAGCCATCAAGAACTTTAAAATGTCATCCCAGTATGCCGAACAATCAGGCGATACAGAAACCAGGGCCAAGGCGGATAACTACCTGGCGGTTTTCTATTCCTCTTTTGGTATGTCGAGCTGGAAAAAAGACGATTTCGATAAAGCCATTGATTATTTCAACAAGGCCATTGAAGCCGATCCCTCCTATTCAAAGACTTACCTGGGAATGGCATTGGTGTATAAGTCGAAAGAAAACGATGACAAGATGAAGCAGTATATCGATAAATGCATTGAGATCGGCGCCGGAGATAAATATGCGGAACAGGCCAAAGGCATAGCACAAAAACATTTTGTATCAAAAGCTGCAAAAGCTTTGCAGGCAAAACAATATGCCGAGGCTGTTGAAATGCTGGACCAATCCACTGAATACGGAAACCCCGACGCCGGCACCCACTATTTCTATACCCTGGCATATAATGGGCAAGCCAAATGGCAGCAAGCCATCGAAGCAGCGAAAAAAGCGCTGAGCATGGAAATGGATGACAAAAGCAATGTTTATTTTGAACTGGGCAAGGCTTATGAAGGCGCAGGCAATACCGAAGCTGCCTGTGACGCCTATAAAAAAGTTAGCGGCGGCGACAACCTGGAAGTTGCCAAATATAAGATCGAACAGGAATTGAAATGTAATTAATATATTTTTCACACAATTTCAATCTTTGCATACCCCATGTCGAAATTAACAGTGAAAGAAAAAACGGTTATCTGGGTCATTACCGTGATCCTGGCGATTATTCTGTCATTTTTGGTGATTTAGTTTTTCTTTCACTGTTTGTTTTTGGCTCTACCAAACCATTTCACATTTCTTAGCTTAACATCCAAATTTTGTGCTTGTTAATACATGAGCTATTTTTTTTATATTTGAATGGGAATTATATATTTATCCCTCATTTGCCGATGTCCGCGAAAAAAAGTCAACATAAGCGCAAGGGTGTTGCCTCTGATCTAAATCCAAACAGATCGGAGGCCGGTAAATTCAGGGATATTTTATTGATCACCAACGACTGGATCTGGGAAATCGATACCGAAGGCCGGTTTACTTTCACCTCAGGGCAAATCAAGCAGATACTTGGATACGAACCCGAAGAGATCATTGGGAAGTATGTATTCGATTTGTTTTTACCTCAAGAAAAAGAACGCCTTCAGGAGGAAATACTAAAACACATCAAACTGGAAAAACCGATAATCGAAAGGGTAAACTGGAATTTAACGAAAGACGGTAAAAAGGTTTGCCTGGTAACAACAGGCATTCCCATTTATGATGAAAACAAAAATTTAACCGGTTACCGTGGGGTTGACAAAGACATCACACGGCAAAAACAATCAGAAGAGCAGCTTCTGGAAGAAATTGAAAGACGAAAAAAAATTGAAAAAGAGCTAAAAGTCGCCAGCAACAAAGCTGAAACTTCCTCTTCTGCAAAATCCGATTTTCTGAGCAAGATCGGTCATGAGATCAGAACGCCAATGAACGGGATCATCGGCACCTCGGTTCTGCTGAAAGAGTCGGGGCTGAAAAAGGAGCAGAATGAATTGCTGGAGATCATCGAAACCTCTGCAAACAATATCCTCAGCATCATCGACGACATCCTCGACATCTCCCGGATTGAATCGGGTAAGCTAAAGCTTGATAAGAAACATTTCAACCTGATTGAATTGCTGAATGAAATTGAGCGACAACATTCGGAGGTTGCGAAAGAAAAAAACCTGGACTTTTCCATAGAGATCAAACCCGGTGTACCCAAATTCCTGGTAGGGGATTCGGCAAGGATCAGGCAAATCATAGTCAACCTTTTACACAACGCCTTTAAGTTCACAAAAAGGGGAAGCGTGATTGCCGGCGTTGAAAAAATTAAAGAGGATGAAGAAAACATTGAACTGATTTTTCAAATAAAGGATACGGGCATTGGCGTCTCAGAAAGCGACAGGGATCATCTTTTTAAAGAATTGACCAATCCCTTAAGCCCGATCTCAAAAACATTCGGGGGGAGCGGTCTTGGATTGCTGATCAGCAAAAAAATCACTGAATTGCTCGGTGGTAGGATCGGCTTTGAAAGCCGGGAAGGCAATGGTTCGGTTTTTTGGTTTACAGTGTTGTTAAATCCCGGGGAAAATCCCGATCCCAAACCCCTGGAAAAACCAGAAGACGAATCGGTGGATACTGGGAACCAAATGCGTATCCTGGTTGCTGAAGATAACATCATCAACCAGAAAGTTATTATGGCCACCTTGCGTCAGCATGGACATATGGTTGAAATTGCCGTAAACGGAAAGATGGCCGTTGAGATGTATAAGAAAAATGAATATGATATGATTCTCATGGATATCCAGATGCCTGTTATGGACGGTGTTACGGCAACCAAAGAAATCAGGAAAATCGAAAAGGAAAGCAAACGTAAGAAAATAAAGATCATCGCCATAACCGCCAATGCCTCAAAGGAAGACCGGACACAATGCCTCGAAACCGGGATGAACGGTTACATTGCAAAACCGTTTAAAAAAGAAGATCTTGACGCACAGTTAAACAACAAAAATTGTTAGTTCAATTTTATCAATTTGCGTCCGGTAATTGCATCACTTGTTTTAATCCTTAACAAATAAATCCCTGCAGGCAAATCCGTTCCATCAATCTTCAGATCAACAATATTGTTTTGTGATGATCTGCAATTGTAGTGCTTCAGAACTTTTCCCTGCATATTCGTTAGCAAAACACCGGCACTTTTACCAGCTTGCATATCAAAACGAACATTGAACTGATTCGTGAAAGGATTCGGGTAAATGCTCAGTTGCTCCACTGCCGAAAGATCTTCAACACCTACAAGGTCCTCATCAACGGCAATGATGGTATGATGCACGGCAACAGCCGATTCAACGTCAAGGGAATCGATGAGCAGGCCACCGGGCTGGGCGGTAATCACGTCGACATAAACCCGCATAACAAGTGAATCCCCTCCTTCGAGCTGATAAGGGAATTGAGTGTTATAGGGATCGATATACCAGTGAAATCCTCCCTCATAACTTTCAGGCTCGATGGTATCGATCTGAACGGTATTGCTGCTATAATTTCGTATGATGAGATCCTGGCCTTCAATCATTTGATCAAAGGTCAGATAAACCAGCGAATCGGGATAAACCGTGATATCGGGCTGTTCGGGCTCACCAACGGTAAAAACATGCGGATCAGCCGAGCCGATAAATGGATGGGTCTCTCTCCTGCCCGATTCATCGGCAGCATAGATGTAATAACTGATTTCAGAGCCTACATCCTGTGCGGGGATGACGGCCGTGTATTTATAACCGAATTCCTGTTGCATGGTAAGGGAGGTATAAACGCCATTGTCAACTTTATATCGCATTTTGATGGAATCGGGATATAAAGGTTCTTCGCTATAGGGTCTGATAATGGCACTGATCAGGTATTCTTGCTGAAAGGGAATTTCTCCCAGGAAAGGCATGTGCTTAATATAGAGCATCCCCAGGTCGGCAATTCCTTTGGCACGACAATGCAGCGCATCGGTATTTTCCCATGCATTGTGATAGATTCCGATCACTTCATATCCGGGCATGGCCACCTCATAGGCTTCAAGCGCCTCGTCATCCAGTTGGTGGCCGGTTATGGGCACAAATACTTTTTTATTCAAAATGAGCGAATTGGTGTAAGGAGTGTTGGGAGAAGTCCCCGGTGTTTGAACCCGGTAAACCTGATAGTTATTTCCATATGAACTAATATGTTCCGCAAAATAATCGGCCACATACTCAAAATCATCATACCTGGGATCGCTTTCGGGCACCTGGCCTATCAATACCTTATCTACATCCAGGAATTTCCCCCAGCAGTCGATATGGTCGATATACTCACCCAGGGGATCAGGTAAAACATGAAAAGTGTCGATCCCCAGGTAAGTCTGCATCATGCTGTCGATCTCATCATGGGTTTGGTCAGGATTCTCTTCCCATACCAGCTCGGTTTGAGCTGAAATACCCAAACCATCGGTCATATAGTTTCCGCCGGTCTGAATCACATTCATACCATACAGGTCAATGCCCAGATGGTCGGCTATTTCGATCGGCACATCATTGTCGTTGGGCCTTGGCCTGTTATAGGGGAAATTCACAACACCAAAATCACCCGCACCGTTGATCACAAACCAGGGGCCGTAATCCCGGGTCCAATAGCTATCGGTTGGCGCATAAATAAAATCGATATGGTCCATATTCACTCCGTTGGAGGAGTACATATCGCGTACGGTGTTTTCCTGGTAAGAATTCTCCACCAGGGTGGTCACATTACAATTCTCAGACATTTCTGCCACCAGAGTCATGGGTATGCCAAAGGGGTAGCGCACCAGCACACTTTGCATGCGGTTGAATTCGGCGATGTTGCGCACCGGGGCGGGAGGCGGATCAGTGGGGTAAAAATCCCTGCCGATATTTCCCGGATCATGGTTTTTCATTTCCTCTTCCGAAAGGAAATGCATACGCTTAAAATACAGTGTTTTTTCCTGGGATGACACGTAATTGCCAATGGTCAGTAATACCAGTAAAACAAATGTGGATTTCAAAATTTTCATTGCAGATACCTTAAATGTTCAGGACCTCAAATATAATCCGATTTTTTTGATCAAGGGATAAAAACAAAATGAATTTCGCTCCGTTAATGTTCCCTGTTAAAAGGATATATTGTTATCCTTCTATATTTTGTATATTTGTCTGACTGTTAATACTGAAAAAGCATATGAATCTCGCAATTTTATTAGGCATACCGGGCTGGGGACAGATTTTAATCATTGTTGTCGTGGTTTTGCTATTGTTTGGCGGAAAGAAAATACCGGAATTAATGCGCGGCGTGGGTCGCGGCATTCGCGAATTTAAAGACGGTGTTAACCCCAAAGAAGAAGACAACGACCGCAAAGAGATCGACGAAAACAAAAAGAAAGATTAATTGCTTTTGCTGAGCCAGCTGGCCGGATTCAACAAGGTTCTGCCTTTCCATATCTCAAAATGCAATTCGGTTTTGCCATCATCAGGATTGGTGTAGATCAATCCGAGGTTTTGAAGGGTTGCGATCAGCTCTCCCCTTTTCACATAAGCTTCAGCAAGATTTGAATACACCGAAAAATATTCGCCATGTTTGATGATGATGGCCTTGTTGGTACTGCTGATGGTTTTCACACTCACCACCGTGCCTCCAAAGATGGCCCGGGCATGCTGCCCTTTTTCAGTCAGGATATTAATGCCGTTATTTTTGATCTTTACTTTTCTGAGCACCGGATGCTGATGTTCGCCGAAGGTGGATGAGACCAGGCCTTTGTCCGAAGGCCAGGGTAGTTCGCCTTTGTTCGAAACAAAATCCTTTGACAGGTTAAGTTCTGCTGCCGTGAGGGTTGCCCCGGATGTTGATGATTCGGCCTTTGCCCTTTCTGCTGCGGCCCGCATTTCTGCTTCTATGATCTCCTCTATAGCATTTTGCAGCCGGGTGGCTTCTTTTTCTTTGGCCCGCAAATCAGCCAGCAGGTTCTTTTCTCTTTTGCTCAACTCACTATAAGCCTCATTTTGCTGTTGCTTTTCCTGTTCCAGTAAATTACGTTCCTTCTCCTTATCTTTTAGCAAGGATACCTTTTCCTCTTTCTGATTCTCAAGTTTTGCCACATTGGTGTTCAGCTCTTTTTGTGTTTTAACAATTAGCTCCGCCTGTGTTTTGCGGTAGTCGCTGTACTGCTGAAAATACTTTAGGCGTTGATAGGCCTGGTTGAAATCTTTGGATGAAAAAATGAACATCCACCTGTCATAAAGGTTTTTGTTTTTATAGGCATAGTAAATCATCCTGGCGTATTCATCCTTCAGCTTGTCCAACTCCTTCTTTAAATCGTTATTTTTTTTGTTGTTTGAGATGATCTTTACCTCAAGTGTTTTGATTTCGGCATTGATGTTTTCAATGAGTTCATCTCGTTTTTTGATCTTATTGTTAAGAATAACGAGCTGATTTAAGGAGGTTTTTTTACTCTGCTTGGTTTCGCTAAGCAGGCGGTTGGTATATGCAATTTCCTGTTCAATTTTTTTCTTGCTTTTTTCCAGGCTGGATTTTTTATCCTGTGAAAGCCCTTCCAGGCAGATAAATAGAATAAAAACAAGTGACAGATATTTATATAAAGCAAACAGGTTTCGGCTTCGCATGATCAAATCTTTTGTAGCATTCAAAAGTAAAGATTTAAATGATTCTTGTAAATTTTGAAGGTATGTTAAATGGGAAGCGGGCTTTTTCATTCAACAGGATCCTGGTAAATCTGACCTCTACCAAAACCTTTGCTCCCGAAGAAGAAATTTCATAATTCAGATCGTAAGGAAACAACTGGCCCTCCACTTCCTTAAACTTTCCGTAGTTAGCTTCCAGCTTACGATTTTCATTATCCACTTCTTTGATGTTTACACGGGTTATTTTAAAGTTTTCCGGATTGAGCCAAATATTTTGGATAAAGATTTCGGGTACTTCATGGGCTTTAACATATTTTTTAACCTTGCGCCTGGCAGCCGCTGATAGTTTGTATTCCATGGCATCGATAGAGGCTCTGAAATTCTGTATTTCATATTGCTGAAAATCGTTTCCGATAATAAAGGCCTGCAGAACATCAAAATCCACACTGGTTTCCAGAAATTGGTTAACCAGTGCATAATCACCAACAAAATAGGTATCATTCATCCTGTTGATGAATTTCACCGAATCTTCCGTGATCATTAAACGTGCCGCCTCGATACCCAAAGCAGGAGAAAAGGACACCCAGATCATGCTGTCTTTTTTGATCCGGATCTGCCCTTTGAACTGGTTCAGTTTTTTATCAACCACCAGATCGAGCCGGAACTTGGCGGTAAGCCATTCAAATTTTAATTGCTCTTTTTTAAGTTTCCTGAACAAATAAGATGGCCCTTCTTCCTTCAAAGGTTTTTTATAGGCGCTCCTGGTGGTTTTACAGGCATTGATGGTTACCAGTAAAACCAAAACAATTCCAATCAAACTGAGTTTTCTATTCATAGAGTCTGGCATCCTTTATCTTTTTCTCAAGCAATTCGGAGAGGCTGTCTTGTTCGCGGGCCTTTTTCCAGTATTCAACCGCCTCATCCTTTTTGCCCAGTTTATATAAAATATCCCCGTAATGTTCGAGCAATGAAGGGCTTTTTTCCCCATCAATCTCAAGTGCCTCCTTCACGTACTTTTCGGCTTGCTCATATTCCCCTATTTTATAAAGAACCCAGCCGTAAGTATCGAGATTTGCCGAGTTGTCAGCGTCCAGCTTCACGGCTTTTTCTGCCATGGACCTTGCCTTATCCAGTTTTTCCTCCCTGAGCGACAGATAATAGGCATAATTGTTTAAAACAATTGAATTGTTCGGGTTGATGAGCAAAACTTCTTCATAATAGGAATCCGATTTTTTGTAGTTTTCAATCTGGTAAGAAGCATCACCCAGATAAGTGTAAAATTGTTCGGCGAGGCGATTGTTATTGATCACAAAATTCAACCCGCGTTCAAGTTGCTTGATGCTTTCATTGTAATTCTTCAGCTGATAATTGGCCAGACCTGAAAACAGATATAAAAGAGGTTGCTGCGGAAAGAGTCCGATGGCGGCCTTGCTTGTTTCAGCCATGTTTTTAAAGTTGCCGAGTTCCGATTCGACAAATAAAAGCTGTTCCCAAACAATGTATTTGGAGCTGTCAAGTGACAAGACCTTTTTGAATGCTTCCCGGGCTTCATTGAATTTATCCTGCTGATAAAGCAGGTCGGCGTAAATTGAATGTGCCTTTGCCTCCCCGGGATGGGTCTCAATAAGTATTTGAGCCAACTCCAGGGCCTGATCCTTCATCCCCGAATACATCTCATTTACCGTGTAATAAGCCAACAATATTTGAACCTTGGTATCGATATCGAGATCCGGACTGGAAAAACCCTTTTTCAGTTCTTCACGGGCTTTTTGTTTTTCTCCCTGCTTTCTGTAAAAATCCGATAGTGAAATATGGATGTAAGGATCGTCGGGATCGAGTTCCAGGATCTTTTTGTAGGCTTCCAGGGCCTTCTCGTTCATTCCCGCATCCATGTATGTTTCAGCAAGAATTGAATAATACCTGCTTTCCCGGGGATAAGCGTCAACAAGCCTTTTAATTTCTGCAATGGCCTCTTCCTCATTTTCCAGCTGAAGGTAAATTTTTTGTTTTTCCAAAGAAATTTCTTCCGTTATGCCTATGATATCCTCAATCCTGTTGTATAATTCAAGCGCTTGCTTTTCTCTTTCATCGGCCAAATAAAGTGAAGCCAGCTCAAACAGCCTGTCGATATTTTCGGGCTCCATCTCTGTTAAAACCTGCATTTGCTCAATACTTTTCTCATATTGTGCATTCAAACTGTAAAGCCTTGTCAACAGCAATCTGTACCAGGTATTGCTCCCATCATAGGCAACGGCATTTTCTGCATTTTCAATTGCAGCCTGAATATTCCCCTGCTGGCTGTATAGCTTGGCCAGTTCATAATAAGAAGCATCATCTTTCTGATCGATCTCGATGGATTTTTCAAAAAGTGTAATGGCCCGTTGTGTGTTACCAAGTGATTTTTGCTTAACTGCTTCCAGGAAAGTCATGGTGTTATCACCTTCCCTGACTTTCTCTTTTGCCTGGTTCTGGGTTTCTAACTGTGCGCCTGTCTTTTTTTGCGACTGGCATCCCAAAACAGCAATTGAAAAAAGAAACAGTATGATATATAAATATTTATGATCTTGCATCTAATTTTGAATGCTTTATTTCGTACCGGTATGCCCGAATCCTCCCGAACCTCTTGTTGTTTCATTCAATTCATCAACGGCTATCCATTCCGCCCGGGCATGAGCCGAGATGATCATTTGGGCAATGCGGTCACCGTTACTGATTTCATAATCTTTATTTGAAAGATTTACCATGATCACCTTGATCTCCCCCCTGTAATCGGCATCAATGGTGCCCGGTGTATTTAACACGGTAATGCCGTGTTTTATTGCAAGGCCGCTGCGTGGTCTGACCTGGGCTTCATAGCCAACAGGCAGCTCAATAAACAGGCCGGTAGGGATCAATGTGCGCTCAAGTGGTTTAAGCATAACCGGCTGTTCAAGACAAGCCCGTAGATCCATGCCCGCTGAAGCATCGGTTCCATACCTTGGTAGGTCATTTTCGGATTTGTTTACGATGTTCACTTTCATACCGTCTGGCTTTTGGGAATTCATAAGGCTGCAAAAATAAGAATAACTTGCTTAAGCATAATTCATTCATGCATAAATAATAAAAAGGAAATATTTCTGTTATTTTAAGCATCTGATATCTATAATAATTATCTTTGAAACAATTGTGTGTGAATGGTTGAAATTTACCTGCTCATCGCTGCATATATCGGACTAACCATTTGGTTAACCGTTGAAGGACAGAAAAGAAATATAGGCGCTACAAGAAGCTTTTTATTCAACCTGTTGCTTACTCCGATCATTGGTTTTATCCTGGTCTTTAATTCAGGCAGAAGAATTTCCTATCTCGTGAAACAATATAAATGCCCCAGATGTTCTTATGAATTTACCGAAGAACAAGAATACTGCCCCCTCTGCATTAAGGATGATAAAAAGGTTAAACTGGAAGAGGTTCAAAAAGAAATGACCTGATTAACCGCTAAGCTCTTTCAGATTTTTCCGTTCAATAAGGTAAATGAAGGCAATAAACCCAATGAATAAAGCAGCTTTCCATATCCAGCCCAACCAGGATATTTCAAAGCTTATGGCTTTGCTGAGCATGTAAAATCCAAATGAAAGGGCCATATAAAAAGCAATTTTGAAGTAGTTGTATTTCACCGTAAAAAACTTTTGCATCAGGATAAAGGACAACAGCATCATTGACGCATAACAGATAAACGTAGCCCAGGCACTACCCATATAACCACTTTCCGGGATCAGGATCAGGTTGAATATAATGGTAAGGGCAGCCCCGAAAACGGCCATATATGCCCCGTAGCGCGTTCTGTTTGTCAATTTGAACCAGACAGAAAGATTGTAGTAAACCCCCAGGAACATATACGCCAGCAAAAGTACAGGCACCACCTCTATCCCTGAGCGAAAGTCTTTTCCTATCAGCAATATAACAATATCAATAAACAACATCAATCCCAAAAAAATAATTGAAATTGCGATTACGAAATATTTCATGATCAATGCATACACCTCCCTGGAGTCCTGATGTTTTGCATAGGAAAAGAAAAAGGGTTCGGCGGCATATCGAAAGGCCTGAATGAACAGCGACATCAAAATGGCTATTTTATAACAGGCTGCATAGATTCCCAGTTGGGCTTCCGCAATATCTTCGGGCAACAGATAACGTATCATGATGCGTCCAAGGGTTTCGTTCATAACAGCCGCCAGGCCTGCAAATAAAAGCGGCAGACCATATGCCATCATTTGCTTCCAGAGTTTCAGATCGAAATCCAATCGCATCCGCATAAAAACAGGAAGCATTAAAACAAGCGTTAAGGCACTGGCAATGAGGTTTGATATAAACACATAAGAAATGAGCGGAATATCGGGATCAAACACAAGTTTTATGAAATCATAAAAAATTCCTGAATCATAATGCTTTATCACTGCGGGACAAAGTTTTATAAAAAACAAATTTAGCGCGACATTTGCAGTGATATTCAACATCTTAATAAATGCAAAACGTTTGGCTCGATTGTCGGCCCGAAGTTTTGCAAAGGGAATCGCCGTTAGCACATCCATGCTTATGATCAACCCGATCCAGATCACAAAATTACCGTAACCCGGATATTTTATCCATTCAGCGATTTGCGCAGGAAAGAAGAGAATAAAGAAGATAAAAAGTGAGGTGGTAAAAAGCAATGAAAGCATGGCATTGTTAAATACCTTGTTTCTTTTTTCACTCAGTTCGGAATATCTGAAAAAAGCTGTTTCCATGCCGTAAGTGAGCATTATGAAAATCACAGCAACAAAAGAATACATAAGGGAAACGATGCCATATTCATCTTGCTCAAAAACGCGGGTATAGATCGGCACCAGCATATAATTCAATACCCTGCCCAAAATGCTGGGAATTCCATAAACGGCTGTCTGACCTGCAAGTTTCCTGATTTGATTCACTGGCGTATTGCTGCTTTTCCAGGAGGTAAAAGTACATAAATTGAAGCGGACTCCCGCTAATCAGAAGCTGGTAGCTTAATGATGAAAACCGTATTTTTATTCTTTTCGGATATATAGCTTATACTTCCTCCGCTACTCACTATGATGCTTCTAACAAGGGCCAGACCCAATCCCATACCACCACTTTTTGTGGTAAAGCTGGGTGAGAATACTTTGCTTGCTATGGATTCATCAATGCCCGGTCCGTTGTCTTTAACTTCAATCTTATACTGATCATCATCTTTTTTTATGGATATGCCAATCCGACCATCTTCTTTCCCTTCCAATGCCTGTACGGCATTTTCAAATAAGTTGTTAAAAACCCTGAGCATCTGCTTTTTATCGGCATAAACCCAATGTGGTTTTTCGCGTTCAAAATCAAAGCTGAAGGTGATGTTTTCCAGGTTCTTATAGATATCGGCGGCATGTTCGATCACCTGATTCAAATTGATTCGTTCATTTTTGGTTACAGGCATTTTTGCAAAATCAGAAAACTCCGAAGCGATAGATGAAAGCGTGTCGATTTGCTCAATCAAAGTCTCTGTAATTTTATCGAATTGTTTATCCCAGCCGGCAGCGTGATCCTGCTTTGAACGTTTTAGATGCTGCACGCTAAGTTTCATGGGAGTGAGCGGATTTTTAATCTCATGCGCCACCTGTCTGGCCATTTCCCGCCAGGCCATTTCTCGTTCACTTTTCGCAAGCAGCTCGGCACTTCTTTGCAATTCATCCAGCATACGGTTGTACTCCTGTACGAGCGAACCGATTTCGTCCTCTTTCTCCCATTCGATCTTTTCGTTTGTTTTTCCAATTTGCAAACTACCGATCTTTTCCCTGATGAGCTGTAAGGGTTTTGTGATATAGCGGGACGCTACAATGGTGACAAAAGTTGATAAGGCAAAAATCAGAATGTAAACATTGATGAAAGCAGTGATAAAGGTCGATATCTCATTTTTTAACTCATCCTGTTTTGCAAAATAAGGCAGGTTTAATATGGCAATAATATCATTGTTCATATTTCGGAATGGCAGATATGCGGAAAGATATTCATAATTGCCGATAGATTCCTTTTGTATATACAGCAACTTATTCTCATTCATTATCTTATCATATGCTTCATTGCTTATTTTTGAACTGATCAATCCTTCATCAAATATCCTTGAACGGGATGAAGCCAGTAGATCGCCCTTCAGATCGTACAGATTGATATCCGTAAAGAAAACCTGTGAGAATTTGTTCAGTATTTCATAAAGATACTCGTTCAGACCAGGGCTAAGTGATTCATACTGTGCAAGTTTATGTTCCAGTTCTATCAATACGGAATGTGATTTTTCGCTAAGTATACCGTTGATCCTGTTGTTGTTAAGGCCAACAATATAGACAACGGAAAGCGAACCGATTAATACGAATGAAGAAATGATAATGATGATAATAAAAAACTGAAGCCGTTTGCGAAGATTCAGTTTGCCGAATCCCAGTTTATCCGGGGGGGTAGTTAAAACCACAAAAAGAAGGACATAAAACAGGAACAATAGTAACAGATATGAAAAGGGAGAAAATAATTCATAGAAACCAGCTGTTTTCTCACTGATGATCATAACTTCATTATCAGTTATTTGAAAGCTATAATGCTCGTATCCATTTCGGGAAAACCGTTCGGGCAATTTGTTATCTATCCGGTAGTTATCAAGATTAACGGAGTACAAATAATTTCCGAATTTATATATCAGCTCACCATTTATGTATTTGGCAAATGAATAGTTTTTCAGGTAATCATTAACATCTGATTCATTTCCAACCAACAATTCGGGATATCCCAATCCTTCAGGGATAAATCTTGAAAATATTTCTATAAAAGCCACAATTTCAGTATCGTCATAAACTGAATCGATATGAATCAGACCCAGATAATTTTTATTAAAGGCGTGATCGTCCAAATAATAAAGATTCTCTGCCGATGTTTTGTCACCGATGGTTTCAATGGTATTCTCGAAGTAGTCATAACAATCAATAAGGTAGTCATCAGGTTGAATGTTCAATACTTTTCCTTCCGCGCAGCTTGTGATGTATATATCGAAATGGTTCCAATAATCCGAATCCATGTTTTGATAAAGCATGCCACTTATTTGATTTTCAATAGATTCTATATCATCCTCCTTTTGCTTAAGAGCATGAACAGAGGAATCGCTTTCAAATTTTCGGCTAAGCTCCCCGAACAAATATTCCAGTATGGGATCGCTTTTCGTCGATATTTTTGCCATAAACAACTTGCGTTCGCCTTTCTGCTTGAGTTCATTGCTTCTAAAAATTGTATTCGTTGCGATTACAGAAAAAATAATGAGAAACAGAGATATTGCAGACAAAGAAAATATTTCCTTTTTTGTAAGAAATATAAAAGCAACGGAAATGATGAATGCAGAGAACAACAGTCCTGAAACCAAACCGATATCATTCGCAAAAACCAGGTTAAATGCAAAGGCAATAATTATAATCGCTGGATATAGCAATATTTTCCGGGGTTCGATAACCTGAACAAAAATTTGAATCCCTTTGAGAATAATGAAAAATAGAATGAGGTATATGGTTGTGAAAATGAGCAAGGCGATCACAGTACGTGGATCGATGTTGAAGAGGTTCTCAAGATTGAGGGAAAGTGAGGAGTTAATGATCAGATTTTGAATGACTTTCTGAGTGGCAAAAAACAGTGCATAAGATACGGTCAATAGGATAACAGAAAAAATGATTTTTTTTATCCTCTTATTGGTTTTCCTTAAATACTCCATTTTTAGAGACATAAACATCAGGAATGTGATGATGAGCAGTATGATCACATTGATGAAGGCATCCCCCAGACTAGGAAAAAACCATGATGACGCCAGGTAATCAGGGCTGAAAAGTGAAGTATCATAAAGGACACGGGGTATCCTGAAATAATATAATAAAACCCGTATGATAATCAGATCGATGGAGAAAATCAGGCTTTGAAGGAAAGGATTTCTGAATGTAAAAGTGAAAGATTTATAAAATCGATAAAGAAATCCGATAAGCAGCATTAAGGTGATAAAATATAACAGGAATAGCACAATTGATTGTCGCTTGGTGAATCCATGATACTTTTCATCAGATTGTAATGAAAACACAAAATTTTCCTTCGAATCATATACATTAAAAGCTGCTTTTTTAAAGTGGATTTGAATGTGATCATTCAGGTCGAAATCAGCCTGAAATTTGTTTTTCAGATAATTGTTCTCATACGGATAATCATACTTAATTAGAATCAATGCAAAGGCGTTCAACGAATTTTCTTTAAAGGATTTGATCTTATAAAAACCGTTTTTGAGTTTGGCTATACCAGAGCTTGGCAATTCAAACAAAGTCTCATTTTCAAGAGGAACCTTGTTATCGGACCAGTAAACCAGCGAATCCTTATCGAAAAGAAGCAATTCAATTCCCTGGGTTTCAAAAAGATTCTGAAAATATCTGCCATTCAATTTGTCTATATCATTTAAACGATATAATCCCGGAAGAACTTCCAGGTATCCCCGGGCTTGTTTTTCCTTTAGTTGTAATGTCTTTTCAAACTTTTTACAGGCTTCCAGATCTAATACAGTATTATTTCTGTAATAATTTCCAGTATAAATAGAAATCAACAAAAAAGAAATGGAAAGAATCAGCAATAACAGATGTTTCCGGATATTCATATCTGAATCATATATAAGTTCACGTCAAAGCAAAAATGATGCTCAAGTTATGAATTTCTTTGGAATACAAAAATCAGGCTGGAATATTCTTTGCTTTTCCAGGCTTGGCTATTTGACCAGAGCCCTTTCAATGCTCCAATTGGAAAGGCAAGTTTATTGCCTCGATATTGTTCGCTCAAAATACTCACATAAAAGGCATCAAAAATCATTGGAAAAGTCGACTTTAATTCAAAACCATAGCTGGAAAGAAGCGCGGTTATTGTTTTTCTATTAAAATGATATAAGTGCCGTGGAAGATCATAGGCGGCCCAATATTTTTCATAGTGTCTGGCATCCCATGAATTATGGTTGGGCAGGGCGATCAAAAGGATTCCATCTTCTTTAATTTTCTGTGATATGATTTTCATGGTAGAGTGCAAGTCAGGCAAATGCTCCAATACATGCCAAAGGGTAATTACATCATATCTTTCGTTAACTGAGTCAAGCTGATCAACAGAAGACAAAATTTCCAGATTTTTCTTTTGGGCAAGCATTCTGGCATTTTCGTTCTGCTCCACTCCTCTTACGATCCAATGTTTTTCTTTGGCCAATGCCATAAAATCTCCGGTTCCACAACCAATATCCAACAATGAACCGGATCTAACGAAACGTTTAATAATATTCAGTTTTTTACGCAGGGTATATTGTTTTACCGAGCGGTATAAAATCGAAAAAATAGAATCATTGCTATCGGTATGGGATAAATACTTTTCAGATTTATAATAATCCTGTAAAGCATCATCAATGGGCCGTGGATTGGTAAAGAGGAAACCACAATCATTACATTCATGAATATCAAAAGGTTTTCCGCTAAAGAAATAATCCTTTGTTTCAAGAAAAACAGAGCATTTTGAGCTCTGACATAAGGGGCAATTTATTTTTGAAATTAATTTTAGTTCCACGTGAAACAACTTTCTTTTAACGACCCAAAAATACAGTTAAAACTGAAATATCCGAAGGAGATACTCCGCTAATTCGACTGGCCTGACCGATTGTTTTGGGCTGTATCTTATTCAGTTTCTCCCTGGCCTCGTAGGAAAGTGATTTTAGTGTATGATAATCGAAGTTTTCTTTTAATTGAATGTCTTCCAACCTTCTAAACTTATTGGCAAGATCTTTTTGTTTGTCAATATATCCCTGATATTTCACAAGGATCTCTGTTTCTTCAAGGATTTCTTCCTTCATTAATTCTTCCTGTTCTAAAAAATTTCTGAGTGCATTTGAGCCCCGGATTAAATTTTGAATACCGATTTCAGGCCTTAGTAAAATATTTTTCAGTTTTATTTTCTGTTTTAATTTTGCAGAGTTCACCTGATCAAGCAAGCGGTTCATTTCATCTAAATCTATACTGGTGTCGGCAAGAAATTGTTTAATTTTCTCTATTCCATTTTTCTTTTCTTCCATTTTCTTAATACGTTCATCGGATATTAATCCAATCCGATATGCAATCGGACTGAGCCTTAAATCAGCATTATCCTGTCGCAGCAAAATTCTGTACTCCGCTCTTGAGGTGAACATCCGATAAGGCTCGTCAACTCCTTTTGTGATAAGGTCATCAATTAAAACCCCTATGTAGGCTTCCGAACGGCTTAAAATCAAAGGTTCCTTTTGATTATTTTTTAAATGCGCATTAATGCCGGCCATTATTCCCTGTGCAGCCGCTTCCTCATATCCGGTGGTACCATTAATTTGACCGGCAAAGTACAAATTAGGCACCAATTTGGTTTCAAGGGTGTACTTCAGTTGCAAAGGTGGGAAATAGTCATATTCGATTGCATATCCTGGCCTGAATATTTTTGCATTTTCAAAGCCCGGTAATTTTGTCAAAGCTTTATATTGAATATGGCCGGCAAGGGAAGATGAAAATCCATTCAAATAATATTCCACGGTATTCCATCCTTCTGGTTCCAAAAATAACTGATGCTTTTCCTTATCTGCAAATCTGTCGATTTTATCTTCTATCGAAGGACAATATCGCGGTCCAATTCCTTTTATGCGTCCCTGGAACATAGGAGATTCATCGAAGCCGCTGCGTAAAATATCATGCACTTCCGGGCTGGTAAAAAGCAGGTAACAGCTTCGTTGCTTCTTCGGTGGTTGGGTATCCGTATAAGAAAACTTACCCGGCTTTTCATCTCCTTTCTGTTCTTCAAGTTTACCGAAATCAACACTGCGTCCGTCTATCCTAACCGGCGTACCTGTTTTCATCCGTGCGGATTCAAATCCCAGCTCATTCAATGAAGCTGTGAGTCCGGTACTGGCGGTTTCACCCATTCTTCCCCCACCGAATTTTTTATTTCCGATATGAATGATCCCGTTAAGAAATGTACCGTTGGTTAGGATAACACTTTGTGCGAATATTTCATGTCCCATTGAAGTCCGTACTCCAATCACTTGCTCCTTTTCAACAAGAATGCCGGTAACCATATCCTGCCAAAAATCCAAATTATTTGTTTTTTCCAATATCTCCCGGTAGATCGTCGAGAAAAGCATTCTGTCGTTCTGTGTGCGCGGGCTCCACATGGCCGGACCTTTGGATTTATTCAACATCCTGAATTGTATCATTGATCTGTCAGAAACAATACCACTATATCCACCCAAGGCATCGATCTCCCTAACGATTTGACCTTTGGCAATTCCTCCCATAGCAGGATTACATGACATCTGTGCTATATTCATCATATTCATGGTGACCAATAAAACAGAGGAACCTAAATTGGCGGCGGCAGCAGCTGCTTCACAGCCGGCATGTCCGGCACCAACCACAATAACATCATATTTCTTGAATATATTTTGTTTCACGTGAAACCTATCTGACTTTTTTGTAAATAGAAATTTTCTTTCGCCTTCATTTCTTTCTTTTCATGCTCTGTATAATCATTGTAACCGCATAGGTGCAATAGACCATGAATCAACACCCTATTTAATTCATTTTCAAATGTTTCATTAAAGTATCTAGAGTTTTTCTCTACCTGATCAATACCAATATAAATCTCGGTTATGGCAAGCTCACTTTCCATATCAAATGATATGACATCTGTTGTTTGGTCCTTATTCAGAAAGGCCTTGTTGATCCTTTTGATCTCATTATCACTACAAAAAATAACGTTAACTTCGGCAAACCATGTTTTCTCTTCTGCCAAAACCATATTAACAATGCCTTTTGCTTGTTCTAATTCGTCATAAACAAAATCAGTACCTTCCGAGAAAAAGTTGATCTCAGGGCTATCCATTAGCATTAAGGATTTTGGGTGTATGCTAAATCCGTTCTTTTATCTTGTTCAGGTAAGATGAAATTTCTTTCGTTCTGTGTTTTCCTGCTTCCTCTGTAATCTTTTCTATCTTGAATATCAACTTTATGCCATCGATCTCAAAGGTGATCTCATCGCATAAGGATTTGATGACGAAAACTCTTCTTACTTTAGGATCGATTAAATCCTGTTTCTCATTGAAGTGTTCGAAAGTATATCTGATGTATTTCAAATGGGCAGGAAATCTTACAACAAAACATATGTTTTCCTGTTCTGTGCCGAACTCTATATTATATTTGGACTCTTCCAGGATGTTTTCTTCGTTGATATGTTTGACCATTTCAGTTACGGCCATTAAAATATTTCCGTAATAATGATCGCTAATGTTGTAATAATCGCAAACCCATTCAATATACTTTTCTATTTCATTGAATGATTCAGGATTTGCTTCTACGGTTAATTTTTCTCTAATCTTCATTTTCGAACAGATATTCGTACAAATAATTTTTTACTTTTTGCCTGTAGAATTCCTGCATACGAGGATCTACCCGGCGTAAAACTTCAGTCTCCTGTGTTTTCTTTCCCTTATACTCGATTTTTCTTTCAGGGTTACTGAATTTTTGATCTTTTGCTTCTCTTGATTCCCGTTCTTCAGATTTTTCTCTTTGCAATTCAGCTTCTTCTGATTTCAGCAAGCGGGTTAAAATTTCTTGCTGACGGTTTATGGTTTGCTGATCGATAATCTTATTGATAATGTCCTGCTCCGATTTTTCCATTTCTTTCATAACATCATTCAGACCTTCTTCATCAACTCCCATTTTTTTCAACTCCTCCATGTATCCCTGCACCTGTCTTCTGATCATTTCCTGTTCAGCGGCCATCCTTGCAAATTGTTCGCTCATCTTGCCTTTGCCTTTGCCGGTTTTACCCGATTTTCCTTTCATTTGTTTCTTCAACTGATCAATTTGCTGATTTAACTGTTCCTGCATCTGACGAAGGCTTTTGGCAGATTTCTTTTTACCTCCCCCGGGTTGGGAGCATTGACTTTCTCCCGACATGGAATTCTGCATAGCCATGTTTGACTCCATCTGGTTGATGGCTTCCGCAAGCAGCAAAGCTAAATTGTTTATCGCAGTGAGCATAAACTGCTGATCGGCAATTCCGCGTTGCATATTATTATCACGAAAATTCGTTGATTCGAACTCATTCAGGGCCTTCTCTGCATAATCATATATCTTTTTTATTTCCTCATTGATCACAGGCGCAATCATAAAATTCCGACGCGCAAGGGCATTCAAACTATCCCTGATCAAATCAACTTCCTCCATAATATCCTTTTGAACATTAAGAGTCTTTACGTAGGCAGGATCATTTTCTTTTATCGATTTCATGATATCCATAACACTTTCCTGCTCAAATGAGACCTTTACTATGTTTTCGAGCAATCCCCGGAGTTTGTTTAAATCCTCTCCTTG
Organism: Bacteroidales bacterium; assembly: GCA_021738625.1. Taxonomy (GTDB): domain Bacteria; phylum Bacteroidota; class Bacteroidia; order Bacteroidales; family JAIOZK01; genus JAIOZK01. The sequence goes on along the minus strand of JAIPBS010000019.1, from coordinate 50,501 downwards.
CTGCTGACTGCTTTGGCTTTGCATTTGAAAAAGCATATCTTTCAACTTCTGCATTCCTTCCGCAGCTTTTTGCTGTGATTGAGCCGATTTTTCCAACTTGCCCTTGCCCATGTTCTGTTTGCTTTCTTCCATCTCTTTCTTCACACCTTCCTGTTCGGACTGAGTCTCCGGAAATTCAGGTTTATTCTCTAGTTCCTCGGCCTTGTTTTTCAATTCCTTCAGATCCTTTTCAATCTCTTTAAATTCTTCCTGCAATTTCTCCTGTTCCTCCATCAAAGATTCCTTTTCACCCGTATTTTGATCTGTTTCTTTTTTCAATTCTTCCTGATCCTTTCGCAGCGAATCAAGTTTGTCCAGGGTTTGGTTTAAAGTCTTTTCAAATTCAAGCTGTTTAAGTAGTTCAAGATTTCTGTCGAGTTCTTCTTCCAACTCGTCGTTCGACATCTTCATTTTTTCCATCAGATCCTGCATCTTATCTTCATTGTATTCCTCCAGTAACTTTTGCAGTTCATCCATCAATTTCTTCGTCTCCACATCCAAAACCTTCTCAAATAATTCTTCGAGTTGCCGTTGCTTTTCTAAAATATCTTCGCTGTATTCAAAGCTTTCACTTTCCTTTTCATTTTTCCGGTTCAGGCGATCCAAATTTTCTTCGATATCCTTTTTTACCCTCAACTGTTCTTTCATCAGATCTTCAATCCTCTTCTTATCGTTCCAGTTGAATTGTTTCCCGGATTTCTTCTCTTTGACAAATTTTTCGATCTTTTCATTAATTTTCTGAATATCCTTCAGGTTTTCATTGAGTTTTCTTTGGATTTCTTTGTCTTCCTGTTTCAACTCAGCTTCGATTTCTTCCCTGGTCTTCACCTTAAACTCAAATTTTCTGCTACCCGAGCATTTATATCCGTTCACTGCGTCATTGTCACACACCATAAAATGATATTCCATGATATTGCCTTCCTTCAGGGGTAAATCGTCCAGGTTCACCTGATACAGGAACTGCTGACGTTCTCCTGTGCTTTCAGTATCAATGGGAATTATTTCGTTTCGTGTTTCTTTCTTTTTTCCTTGATCTTCAAATATTTTATAGCGAAATGACAAACCACTAATACCATAATCATCCTTAACAATACCGCTAAAGAACAACATATTTTCCTGGGCTGAATCCCGGAACCTTCTTACTTCAATGTCAGGATAGGCATCCTTTACCGCATGTATAGAAAAATAGACTGAATCAGCGGAGCTTGCATATTCATTTTGAAGACTTATTGAATAATCAGAATCTTTCAAGACCTTTTTCCCTACCTGATAAACGTTGGTGTTCTCAGCTTTCAATTGTTCCAGTTCTCCATTGTAGAAAAACTTAACAGACTCTGTATTTTTTGTGAATATTTTCCAATCCACCTGACTCCCTTCAGGTATAACCATTTCACCATTGTCTTTAACAAGCTCTGTTTCCAGGCCTGTATGATCCGGATAATCTATTGTGATCTCATAACCCAAAAGTGCAGGTTTTGGATGTACCTTCAGTGTGTAATGCCCCGTTGAAACTTCACTGCTTTTTATTTTGAACCTAATATCCTTAACAGGTTGACGAAATGTGTATTTAAAGTCATCAGCGCTTTCCTTGTTAAGTCTTTGCACATTGTTTTCGTATTCGATGAATAGCTGAGCCGGTCGTTCATCCCCGGTAATTTCTACTTCCAGATGAAAATCTTCTCTTTGTAAAACAGATAGATCATTATTCTTTATCCGTATTGAGAAAGGTCTGGGTTTCTCATAAACGTTTTTGTAGTTAACTATTCTTTCTGTCGGTTCGGTCACCAGTTGAGGACTTAGTATCAATAAAAGCAAAAGGATAAAACTCAGCGGAACGAAATACCTAAGATATTTACGATTCTCTCCCAAACGCACAGCTTTTTGGAAAGGCACCAGTTTAATCGATTCCGTTTTCTGATCAATACTGGCTTCAAGCAGCCGGTAATCGGCTACATCAGTCCCGCTTAAACCGATTAGTTGCAGTGTGTTGAGCAATTTGTCCTTAACCTCGGGAAAATACCTGCCTATTATACCTGCGGCATCCACATGGGTAAGACCTCTTCCTACTTTAATGATTTGAAGTATCGGTCTTATGATCAACAATAAGGTTACCAAAAAGGCAATGGCAACAAACCCGATAAACAGTGCCTGCCGAAAGCCCGGATTGAAATATGAAAAATATTCTGCAAGGACAAAAAGGAGAAAGACAAGGACTACAATACTCAAACCGCTAATTAATCCGCGGATCAAGCGGCTGAAATAGTACTTCTTTAAAAATCTTTCAAGCTTATATAGGATCAGTTTCTTTTGTTCCATATCAGATCAAACAACCATTATTCAACTCTTGTAAAAACGTGCAGAACAAGGCTTTATTTTTTATTACTTTTGGCAAAGCTAACCAATTCCTTTAAGACTATGCGTCTGCTAACATTGATGATCTTTTGTGTTTTTTGGCTAAGTTCTGCAGCACAAATTCCGTACTACCTCATCAATGACCATGCAACCTCTTGTTCAAATCAAAAACAAAGGCACATGGCATCGTTTTTTAATCAGGACCAATCTCCGCTAGTTTATGATTACGACATTAAGTTTTACTTTCTTGACATCGAGGCAAACAATAATAACACTTTTATAAAAGGTCAAGTTAGTATTTTGGCGGAATCTATTGTTGTAAGCCTTGATACCATCGTATTTGAACTTATTGATGAAATGACTGTTGATTCGGTGCTACTAGACCAAATCAGCACTTCATTCTATCAAAACAACAACAACATTTATATTATTCCCGAACTTGCTCCGAAAAACTCCGAAATATTTCAAACCAAAATATATTATCACGGTCAACCGCCAGCCGGTGGATTTTTCAACGGTATTTCCACTGCATATTCATCCGAGTGGGATATTCATGTAAGCTGGACGCTTTCGGAACCTTTCAATGCAAAACAGTGGTGGCCAACCAAGCAAGTGCTCGAAGATAAAGCCGATTCATGCTGGGTGTTTATTACAACGGATAGCTCTAATTTAGCAGGATCACAGGGATTGCTCACCAACATCACTGAATTGGGGAACGGCAAGCTAAGATATGAATGGAAATCACGTTATCCTATAGATTATTATCTGATCTCATTTGCAGTGGCGGATTATCAGGAATACAATATTTATGCAAAGCCCCGGCAACTCAAGGGAGACTCTATACTTATACAAAACTTCATTTACGATAGAGAAGGTTTTCTTGGTACTTACAAGGTAGGTATTGATAAAACCGTCCTTTTCATGGAGTTGTTCTGTGATCTATTTGGAATGTATCCATTCAGTGAAGAAAAGTATGGACATTGTTTTGCTGAGATAGGAGGGGGAATGGAGCATCAAACCATGACTACCATCGGTTCATTCGGATTCGGAATCACGGCTCATGAACTGGGACATATGTGGTTTGGCGACCAGGTGACCTGTGCCAGCTGGAGCGATATCTGGATCAATGAAGGTTTTTCCACCTATTCGGATTACCTGGCGCATGAATACATTGCAGGTCAAGAATACCCCCAAATATGGCTGGAACAGGCAGCTTCACAAGTACTCCAGGAACCTGGCGGAAGCATATACATACCACCTGATGAGATCGACCCCGAGGATCCGCTGGTGATGTTCAGGATATTCGATAACAGGCTTTCCTATTTGAAAGGTGCATATATCATCCATATGCTTCGTTTCGAGCTGCAAAATGATGATTTATTTTTTAATATTCTTAAAGAATTCCAGATCAGGTACGCTGACAGTGTTGCAACAGGAAACGATTTCCTTGAACTGACAAATGAAATGTCGGCATTTGATTATGATTTCTTTTTTGAACAATGGTACTACGGACAGGGCTATCCTATCTATGACATTGTAGCTTACCAGGAAAATGAAATGTTGTATCTGAACGTGATGCAATCTGCTTCCACAACCTTTACTGATTTCTTTCAAATGCTGATGGAGTACCGTCTTATTTTTAGTGACTATACCGATACCAGCTTGCTATTGTATCAGAGCGAGCAGGAAATGAATTTTGAGATCCCTGTTCAGAAAAGCATTGTGGAAATCCAGGTGGACCCCATGAATCATACACTTGAAAAACTTAACAGTATGGTTTTTTCTGTAAATGAAAATTCTTCTTTATCAAACCTAAAGATCCATCCGAATCCTTTCAATGAAGACGTTCATTTAGTCTTCCCCTCTTTTGATTTGCTTCCTATAGAGGCAAAGGTCTTCAACTATTCAGGGGAAGAATTACATCGTTGTACCATCAAAAAACGCGAAAAAAGGCTGAATTTATCCGGCCTGGCTTCCGGTACATACTTTATTTATTTCAGAAATTACAAGGGACAGACAGCACACAAGATCATCAAGCATTAAGAAAGCCTTAAAAAAACAGGGCTTTTAATTTTTTTATCTTTGCAAACCAAAAATTTACTATTGATATGGATCAGGAAATTCGCGTCAGATTTGCTCCAAGCCCAACAGGACCTTTGCATATTGGGGGTGTGCGCACCGCCTTGTTTAACTACCTTTTTGCAAAAAGAGCAAATGGTAAATTCATTCTTCGAATTGAGGATACCGATCAAAACAGGTACGTTGAAGGAGCTGAAAAATATATAACAGACTCTCTGAGCTGGTGTGGGATCATCTCTGATGAGGGCGTCGAAGGCGGCGGCCCTTACGGACCATACCGTCAATCGGAAAGGGGGGATATCTATAAAAAATTCGCAGATCAGCTGGTTGAAAACGGATATGCATACCACGCCTTCGACAGCCAGGAGGAACTGGATCAAATGCGTGAAAAGCTGAAGAACCAAAAAAGTGAGGTACAGCAGTATAATTTTCTTACTCGGGGTGAAATGAAAAACGCCCTCACCATGGATACAACCGAAGTGGAAGAACGCATACAATCAGGGCAACCCTACGTGATCAGGCTTAAAACCCCGGAAAATGAAAAAATCCATTTGAAGGATATTGTTTATGGAGACATCGTTTTTGAATCATCGCAACTGGACGACAAAATCCTTTTTAAATCCGACGGAATGCCAACCTATCACCTGGCCAATGTTATTGACGACCATCTGATGAAGATCACCCATGTGATCAGAGGTTCTGAATGGATCAACTCCACACCCATTCATTTGTTGCTATACCGTTTTCTTGACTGGGATAATGAGTTGCCGGTTTTTGCTCACTTGCCACTCATCCTCAAACCAAGCGGTCAGGGCAAGTTAAGTAAACGCGATGGGGATCAAATGGGCTTTCCCGTATTCCCTTTGCAATGGCAAAACCCCCAAACAGGGGAACTTAACCCCGGATATAAGGAAAGCGGTTATTTCCCCGAAGCCTTTGTGAATATCCTGGCGCTTCTGGGATGGAACCCGGGCGATGAACAAGAAGTTTTTTCGATGGAAGAACTGATCAATAAATTCTCCCTTGATCGAATTGGCAAGTCCGGGGCCAGATTCGATCCGGACAAAGCAAAATGGTTTAACCACTATTACTTGAACCACAAAACTAATAAAGAGCTGACCGAAAAATATCTTCCCATTCTTTATGATAAAGGCCTTAACCCGGATCTGGATTATGTGGAAGAAGTGGTAGCACTCGTTAGAGAACGGGCTAATTTTGTAAGCGATTTCTGGGAGCAATCCTTCTTTTTCTTTAAAGAACCGGAGCGTTACGATCCGAAAGTCATAAAGAAAAAATGGAAAGAAAACACACCAGCCATACTCAATGACATCATCAAAATTCTAGAGGATATCCGGACATTTTCTGAAGAGAACACAGAAAAAACGGTTAAAACCTATATTCAGGATAATGAACTAAGTTTCGGGCAGGTATTGAATTCTTTGAGGCTTACGCTTTTAGGATCGGGTACCGGCCCCAGCCTGTTTAAAATCATTGAGATGCTTGGAAAGGAAGAATCGATTAAACGGATAAAACATGGCATTGAACGAATTCAAAAATGATGATCATTCAGTGATATCCCTGGAGGGGATGGAATTCTTTTCGTATCACGGATGTATACGCGAAGAAGCTATCATCGGTACAAAATTCATTCTCAATCTTGAAATACAAACCGATACTTCCGTAGCCGAAAGAACGGATAACCTAAAAGATACCATCAATTACCAGGAAATTTATCAACTGATCAGGGATGAAATGATCATTCGATCTAACCTGCTCGAACATGTCGGAAGACGTGTGATCAACAAGCTGCTGGCGACATATCCGAAAATCGATAGGTTGAAGCTTAAAATTTCCAAGCTCAACCCACCCCTGGGAGGAAGCGTTGAAAAAGTCAGTCTTACACTCGCAGGTAAAAATGCAAAGTAACCAGCACATAAAACTTAAGGTTTGTCCGCTTTGCCATAATAGCTTTTATTGCGGTCCTCCGGAAAGCTGTTGGTGCAACCGGTACAGGATTTCGAAAGAAAAGCTGCAGATACTGAAGAAAAGCTACCCGGATTGTCTTTGCCCGGATTGCCTTTCAAAATATGCAGAAGAGAAATCGGCTTAAGCGCTTGCCATTATTCAGAAAATCACTATCTTTGCAATCCGAAATTTTGGTCTCGTGGCCGAGTGGTTAGGCGGAGGTCTGCAAAACCTTTCACAGCGGTTCGAATCCGCTCGAGACCTCAAAACTCCTGGCAGGATGCCTGCTCTTTTTCCTTTCAATCAAAATCTTACAGCCAGGCCGGCACTTAGGTTAAGCACATCTATTTTTTGTGATAATGAATAAAGGGAAGCTTCTTCGCCATATACAAATAAAACTTCAAATTCCGGAGTCAATGATAAATAATCCAAATTAAGCGACAGGCTAACATATTGTCCCAAATGAAATCTCGAAGAGAACCCCAGTAAGATACCCATTGTATTGCTGCTTGCTTCATGCTGGGTTATTCTGACAGAATTTTCGTTATCGGCAGCAAATACATCCAATGCCGGTGAGATCACATAACAGGAACCGATCAACACCCGTAAATCCAGATCTATTTTTTCATAGATTTCTGAATACATAAAACCACCTGAAAAGCTATTGACCACCCACGGATCCGATTGCAGATTCCAGTATAAAGATGGATCCATTCTTCTGAACATATTCTTCATATTTTCTTCATCAACAGGATTTCTAAATGCATTCATCTGCAGGACAATTCCGAATTTATCGGCAAAGCGATATCCAACATTTATCGCTTCACAAAGACCAACCCTGGCAAAACCTGCTCCCTCATCATTCACATCGGTTGATTCGTAGTCACCAAACGGCACGGCGACGCCGGCTGATAATCCAAGGCGGAATCTTTTCTTTGTGCTTTCCTGGGCATTTAGATGAAGAAATAACACGCAGAAAAGAAATAACAAAATATTCTTATTCATGGCTAATTTGTTTTTGGTTTTTATGCTGATTATTATAATTGTTATGCTAAAATATACTTTTTGTCAAAATAAATAAAAATAAACTTTGATTTTTTTGAGGTTACATCTTGATAGGATAACTATCAATCAATAAAAATTGTACTCGCTAATCGTTTAACTTAACTTGGATATGAAAAAAATAATAAAACCAGGTGCATTTGCTTTGTTGTTGTTATTGGGCGCATGCATCGACTTCGACCTGTATGATCCGGAAGACTATGAATATGATGAGGAACATTGCAATGAAGTCGATCCGAATTCCAATCATCTTATAAATAATGAATCTTTCTATGGGAAGCACAATCTTAAAAGCAGCATCCATGATCTTTTGCCAACAAGCAATGGCCATTTCTATTTTTATGGTTTTTATGATGATTCCTATGTTGCAGGTAAAATTACCTTGCAGGGTGACATGATATGGGTGAAAGAATTGTCTTATATCGCCAAAGCCATCAGAATTCATCAGAACCGGCTCTTAATTTGCGGTTCGCAGGATAAGAATGGAAAAGGTGTGACAGACATCGGGATACTTGAGTTAATCGATCGTAACGGAAATCAGTTGTTACGTTCCACTTGGAATGATTTTGATCACATCCGTTTTAATGGTTTTAACGAAAAATATATTGTTGGGAGATGCCGGGAAGGCAATAGCATACATCCTTTCATTGCCGAGTATTATGTTGATGATCTGGATACGATTTTTCACGGTGCAGTGAAAAGTTTTCCCGAACTTGAAAATCAATACTTTCATAAAATCGAAAAAAACTATATTCTGGGAGCAAAATTCAGGGGGGACTTCACCGAAACAGAAGCCTATGAAATCATGCTTCACTGTCTGAACGAGAAAACATTTAAACTCGACTGGTCGACAAGTATAATCGCCGAAACAGGCTTTGAAACTTCAGAGGGGGATTTGCTGACGGTCGATAGTTTGATTTATGTTTCGGGAAATTCGGAGGTTTATGAATACGATCCCCCTTACAATCAGGACTACTGGACCGACGGACTGCTGGCCTCCCTGAATACTGACGGAAGCATAAATTTTGTTGAAACATATAATGCCAGTATTCGTGGAGATAAATACACCGGACTTATCTATGACCAAGGGATTGTTTTTGCATATGGACGTACATCTTCCTATTGGCTGGTTTTGACAAACGACAGCTTTTCTTACGGATTGATTTCCAGCTTTGACCCGGTTAATGGAGCCCTTTTATCTCATTACTTATTTGGGTCAAACAGCTATGCATCCAGTATAAACATTTTAAAGAAAACAAATATAGGATTTGTTTTTGCAGGGCACAGCAAGCAGGAATACTATGACTATGAGCATGAAACGGCCTACCAGGCATGGTTTGTAAACGTTTCCGATCTTTTTAATCCCGTCAAAACAAGAAGGGTAACTTTAAAAGCTGAACCAGATCAAAAAATTAAGGGCGGTGACCCGATGTCATCCGCCCCCAATCGACAATAGACCTATGTTAGGAGAGCATAGATTTTTAATATATTACATCTGATTAGTTTAATCTATCTTTGATGATCTTGGTCCCTCGGTATTTATTGTATAAAGATAAAGCATCATTTACCATTTGGTCAAGAAAAAAAATCAAATCTTAACTTAGGTTAAGCACTGTTTTTTCTATCAAAAAAAATTTAGTTCCTTTGAATTCTAACTATTCATAACCTCAATGAGCACCAATATCGACAACTACAGAAATGAAATGAAGAAACATATCGGCAGTCTGGCCAGATTAGACAATAACCTTTGGAAAAACATCAACAGCAGGCTATACTATGAAGAACTTCCCAAATACAGCATAATTACAAAAACAGAAGAGGTTGAGAATCACATATATGCTTTAATGGAAGGGGTTGTCAGGTTATATTACGAATTTGGCAAGACTGAATACACATTGCGCTTTAATTTTCCCATATCATTTTTCAGTGCTTATACTTCCTTTATCAGTCGACAACCTTCTTACATGAATATTGAAACTCTCACACCGGTCAAGCTATTTAGAATGTCATTCAACGAATGTGAAGAGCTTTATTCAAAATTTCGTCTTGCAGAAACCATACGTCGAAAAATTGTTGAACATTTTTATATGCAGCGCGAATTAAAAGAGATCAGTATCCATACAAAAACGGCAGAAGAAAACTATTATGATCTTTTCAGACAAAACCCTGACGTGATCCATCAGGTTCCTCTGAAGCACATTGCATCCTATCTTGGCATCACACCTGAGAGCCTGAGCCGTATTCGCAGCAGGCAGTCAAAAAAGATCTAAGGTAGATCGCTTAAAGCAAGCATCTCACTTAATAGGCATTGGGTTTTCTTGCAAATTGATTTCAAAAAACGCCCACTCTTAAGCAGTATTAAGTTATATAATTGCCTCCTCGGTCATCTCGGTGGAATTCAGTTTGGGATTGTAACGAAAAGTGTTCACAGCTGCCAAGGGCCGTATCAGGTCCTACAGGATAGTATTTGTAGTATCCTGTTAGCATTTGGGGATTCAAGTTCACAGGCAATCCACCAACAGGGCCATCCTCGAAAAAAGTTCCATGGGTAACCACTCCTGATATATCCCCGCCAACATAGTTATTCTGGATATCAGCCATTGAATGAAAACCGACACCGATAACATTACCCTGTTCAAGAAAAAATACTGGCGATAAATGCAGTGTCATCGGGCATTATGTTATACTTAACATATCCCTGTATGGAAGTGAATTATTCAATTTCCGGATATATTATCCCTGGAATGATCTTCAATAAAGAAGTTGGATCGCTGTTGTCCAACTTACAGTTGTACCAGACGATAATCGTACAATTACGCTCAGGTGAATTTACCATCAGAGAAGAATATCCAGGCAGGCCACCATTATGACCGTAAAAACCTTTGTAGGTTAAAATGCCCATACCATACCTGACTTCTGACTGAGCATGCATTTCATGACATATCATTCTTTTTTCCTGCAAATTTTCTGACAGGAAATATCCATTTGCAAGAGATTCAACATAAATTTTTAACTCGTAAAGGGTAGATATGGCAGAACCGGCAGCATTTGCCCATGATATATCTATGGATTCGGAGTATTCGGGATATTCAGCATCATAGTAGCCCATGAAATATGCACATGAATGGAAACCCGGAAGTTCTGTTCCGGCGATCATATACATGGTATTGATCAAGCCAAGAGCGTTAACAATCCTGGAATGGATATTAGCTTCCAGTGAAGCACCGCTTACCATTTTAATGATCTTTCCGATGATAACAGTATTGCTGTTGCTATAGTGAAATCCCGTCCCAGGATCAAAATAGTATGGATGTGAGGCCGCGATTTTGATCAGGCTGTCGGTGTGCCAATATTTTGTAGGATTTTCCGTCCAGGTGTTGATAAACGAATCAGAATCGGTGAAGCTATAAATTCCGCTGCGCATATTGGTCAACATCTCAATGGTAACTTCATCAGCGCGTGGAAAATCGGGTAAATAATCCGATAACTTATCATTCAGGTTTATCAATCCTTCATCCACCAATTGCAGCAAAACTGTAACCGTTATGGTTTTGGTGTTGCTGCCTATTCTGAAAATCATATCCGTTGACATGGGTTCCTGTGTTTCAACATTGGCCACGCCGGCAGCATATTCCACGTCAATGCCCTCGTTGGGCGCCCATACTCCCGCTACCAGGCCCGGTACATGGGTATGATCGATCACCGAATCCAAGACAGCTTTTATTGTGTTTTCAGTTTTTTCTGATGGAGTCGGCTCGGGCTTAAAACTTTTATCTGCCTTCCGGCAGGCATTCATTAGTAAGATGGTCAGTAAAAGAGCGTAAACAAAACAGTTAGATTGTTTCATGGTTCAAGTATATTTTAGTTTCAAGTATGACTTGAATAGAATACTATCAAAAGGATAATCTCTGATTTCAACGCATTAACAAATATCAAATTAACGATAATTTTTTTCCAAAGTCAACCAGAAGAATATATAATTATTTCAGAAATATATAGTTAGAATTATCAGGATTTGAGTAAAAAAAACAACTTTGACTCAACTTCATCAGAAAACAAATTACTCTGAAGCCTTCATTTTTCTGATCAAAACCCTGGCGGGCGCTCCGTCACTGCTCTTTATTTTTACCGGCAGGCAAACCATCTCATAGTCTCCCGTTTCAACATCTTTTAAAAACAAGCCTTCAATTACCCAAATTCCCGCCTCAAGCAAGGCCCTGTGCACCTGGGTTTCATTTTTGTTGATCCCGCTCACCGAAAGGTAATCGATCCCACATAACAAAATTCGCTTTTCCGCGAGATACTTTGCCGCTTCCGTTTCGAGGTGTACGAAATCATACATAAAAGGTTTTTCTGGCCAGACTGTATCCGAGTTTTTTGTTTTGAAGAGGATTCTATCTCCTTTCCGGATATCATGCCGCCGGAGCTCATCAACTTTAATTGAATACCGGTCCTCCAACCCGATCACCCTGGCTTTTCCAACACCGACTTCCAAAGGCATTTTATCGAGGCTCAATCCATCTTTCACAAAATGGCTTGGTGCATCCATATGGGTTCCAGTATGCGCGCTGATATTAAGGCGACTGAGGTTGGCCTCATGACCCAGATCCATATCATTCACCATTTCGATCCTGACCGGCGGGTCGCCCGGCCAGACCACCAGGTCGGGACTGATGCTGACGGAGATGTCTATCCAGTTCATATGCTATTAATTTTTGTAAAGATAATCTGTTTAAAATTTTCCAATTCTAACCTTCTTCCGAATCACGCCATTTGGCTGTGACGGCAGCGTGGGAACTTCATTCCCTTATCCTTTAACAGGGAGCAATGCCTTCTATCACACAGCCGAGAATCATCCCTGGCCATCGAATTCATTGCCCCCGATTTCAAGGTTGTCAAAGAAAAAACGGATATCCTGCTGGCTTATCCGCAATTTAATGATTGGGCCGAGTCAAGGGGAAACGTGAATCAGAACTGGTATGACAACCCGGATAACAGCCATACCTACACCCCATCCTGGCAATATAACAATTGACAATAGCCTGTGAAGAGGCCGCTTTCCTGTAGGGAAGCGGTTTTTTTATTCCGCATCCACCTGCACTATAACTTCAGCAACATCACCAGCTGATCCCTGGTTATTCTTTTTATAGATTTTCACATTTACGGAAACTATATATTCCCCCGGCTGATCATATTGGTGGGTTTCGGTTTCAGAGCCCTGGTAATTGGTGGAACCATCTCCGAACTTCCATTCGTATTTGATGGTTGCCCATTCACCGACCGTTTCTGTGGCCGACGCATCAAAAAAGAACCCTGTGGCTGTAGTGCCGGTTTCCGGTATTGCGGTCAGACGGGCTTCGACACCAAATTCATCGGGTTTATCTTCTTCGTTGCAGGAAATGTTTAACAGAACGAAAAATCCGAGTATCAAAATAGAAATTAAAACTTTCCTTTTCATGTTTTCCGGCTTTGGTAATTCATTGTAAAGTTACGTCAGAATTAATCCGTTGTCAACGCAATCGGCATAATACATTTTAGAGAAAACAATAAAAAGCTACTCAATACATGTAACTTTTCAGATATTTCTGCGTTTTGATTTTTCTAAGAAGGAGTTGAAGAACAATGCGTTTATCGCTTAAGCTGATATATCTGCTCTTATTTGTTGCCTTTTCGTTTAAACCTGCGCCCGCCCAGGAACAGCTTGGCCTGGTTACGGGTAATTATGCAGGGATAAACGGGCTGACACTAAATCCCAGTTCGGGGATGACATCCAAATTGTACCTGGATGTGAACATCGCTTCCGCCAACGTTTTTTCCCAGAATAATTTTCTCTACATGCGTAAGGAGAACTATTACCTGCCTGATTTTTTTAAAAAAGGTTATCAACTTCCCTTGCATCCGGTGGAAGGTATCGAGGGCGATCGGCCGTTTTATCTTTACGGGGGTGATCATCCCAAACAATTTCACACTTATGTGGAAGCCATGGGGCCTTCTTTTATGGTATCAAACAATCAGATAAGCTATGGCTTATACACATCAAGCAGGGTTGTAAGCAATGTCAGGAATTTGCCCCTCGACATGGCCAACTTTTTTTACTACGGCATTGGTTACGATCCACAACATATGGAAAGATACAGCCATAAAGACAAATACACCATAAGTGCTCTTGGATATACCGAGATCGGACTTGTTTCGTCCTATACTTTTAAAGGGTACTCAAAAGAAATGATCAGCGTGGGAGGGGCATTCAAATTGCTGTATGCAACCACCGGTATCCATTACAAAGGAGGCCCGATAGATTATATGGTACCCGATGGTGAAACAATAAACATCTACAATTTTAACGGTGACATAAATTATGCCGCCCCGTTGGATTACTCAAACAACCAACTGGGAGGTGACCGTGTACAGGGCAGGGGTGTGGCCTTTGACCTTGGCATTACTTTCCAGAAAAACTACAGTTGGCCCTCCAACGTGCGATACAGAAAACCTTGCTTTCAGCGGTATGAAAAATACAAATACCGGATTGGCCTTTCGTTGCTAGATATTGGTAAAATCTGGTTCAACGAAAACGCACGTAGTTATTCTTATGTAAACAGCAGCGGGGTTTTCAACAATGCGGATTCGATTCAAAACCTGATCACCACCCCGGATGAGTTGATACAACAAATGAATAATCATCTTTGCGGTTCGGAGGATTGCAAGCTGCCCGCCAACAGCTTTTTCATGAATCCGCCTGCTGCCGTCAGTTTGCAGTTCGATTATCACATAAAAGAAAACTGGTACGTCAACTCAACCTATATTCAATCGTTGCCCGTGGGCGCCTACCAGGTTTACCGGCCCTCGGTTTTAGCGGTGATCCCAAGATATGAAAGCCGCATACTTGAAGTGGCCGTACCCGTTTCACTTTATGATTACGAATGGCCCAGGCTGGGTCTGGCCGTTAGAATTTACAACCTGACCATTGGAACAGAAAAGCTGACCGGCTTTTTCAACTACTGGGATTTCTCGGGTTTGGATCTTTATGTAGGCTTGAAGTTCAATCTTGAAAAAGGCTTTTGCCGGGGTAAATACAGGGCCGTGCCATGCCCGGATTTACCCGAGGTGCAAAAGATAAAATAAAAAAAGCCTGTGTTCAAGCTAGAAAACACAGGCTGCTGTCGGAATCTTTGTTGCCCGACTAGGGCTCGAACCTAGACTCTTCTGATCCAGAGTCAGACGTGTTGCCAGTTACACCATCGGGCAATGGGTTTGCAAAGATATTTAAAAAAATTTTATCCGTCAAAATTATGAGACCACACAATCTATTTATTCCTTTTAGCCCAGCTGTCCCTCAGCGGAACCGTTCTGTTGAATAAAAGTTTACCGGGTTTGCTGTCCTTGTCGACGCAGAAATAACCCGTGCGCTCAAACTGGAATTTGTCATCGGGTTTGGCGCCTTCCACAAAAGGTTCGATTTTCCCATGGGTGATGTTCAAAGAATCAGGGTTTAGGTTGGATGTGAAATCCTTGCCTTCTTCCGCCTTATTTGGATCTTCTTTTAAAAACAGTCGGTCGTACAATCTTATCTCGGCATTCACGGCATGTTCGGCCGAAACCCAGTGGATGGTACCTTTTACCTTTCTTTGCGGTTTACCTGATCCGCTTTTGGTATCAGGATCGTAGGTGCAATGTATGGTGGTTATCTTACCATCTTCATCCTTTTCAACCGAAACACATTTGATGATATAGGCATAACGCAAACGTACTTCCCTGTCAGGGGCAAGACGGAAAAACTTCCTTGGAGGATCTTCAATGAAATCTTTTCTTTCGATATAAAGTTCCTTTGAAAAAGGCACTTTGCGTTTTCCCATGCTTTCATCTTCCGGATTGTTGACTGCATCTATTTCTTCCGTTTCATTTTCCGGATAATTGTCGATTACCAGTTTTACGGGATCAAGAACCGCCATTACGCGCTGGGCTATTTTATTGAGATCTTCACGAATGCTGTGTTCCAACAGGGCAACATCAATTACATTGTCTCTTTTAGCCACACCAACCTTATCAGCAAAATATCGAATGGATTCCGGAGTATAGCCTCTTCTTCTAAAGCCTGAAATGGTGGGCATACGCGGGTCATTCCAGCCGCTTACATATTTTTCTTCCACCAATTTTAAAAGCTTCCTTTTACTCATGATGGTATAGCTCAGGTTGAGCCTGGCAAATTCATACTGATGTGGACGGTATTCCGTATCTACAATCTGCTCAATTAACCAATCGTACAAAGGACGGTGAATATCAAACTCCAGCGTGCATATTGAATGTGTAATGCCTTCAATATAATCGGACTGCCCGTGGGCATAATCATACATGGGATAAATGCACCACTTATCACCGGTGCGGTGATGCGTGGCATGTTTTATACGGTAAAGGGCCGGATCACGCATCAACATGTTCGGGGAGGCCATATCAATTTTGGCCCTCAAAACTTTGGACCCATCCGGGAATTCGCCATTTTTCATCCTTTCGAAAAGATCCAGGTTTTCCTCCATCGGTCGATTGCGATAGGGACTATTCTTACCTGGAGTATTTACCGTGCCACGATAATTTTTCGCAAAATCCTCCTGATCCAGTTCATCCACATAAGCTTTGCCATCTTTGATCAATTTGATGGCCCATTCATACAACTGATCAAAATAGTCACTGGCGTAATACTCCCGTTCTTCCCAGTCGAAACCTAACCATTTGATGTCTTCCTTGATGGAATCAACATATTCCACATCTTCTTTAACAGGATTGGTATCATCAAACCTTAAATTGGTAAGCCCCTTGTATTTTTCAGCCAATCCGAAATTGAGGCAAATGGATTTGGCATGGCCGATATGCAAATAGCCATTGGGTTCGGGGGGGAAACGGGTATGAACACGTTTTTCATTTTTACCTTCTGCCAGATCTTTTTCAATAATCTGTTCAAGAAAATTAAGTGATCTTTTCTTTTCCGTATTCTCCGGTGAATTCTTTGTCATAGGATGATTATTTAAGTCTGCAAAGGTAATATTAATCAGAGAATTGAGGAAGGATGATAATAAAAGGATATTTCATCCCGATCAATCGTTTGGGTACATAGAGTAATATAAATATTCAATCAGTTCAGGTCTAAAACTCAACCATTTCCCAGTTACAACTTCCTCCCTCCCAGTAAACTTCATTATTTTCTGCAGCCTGGAATGAAAGGGTCATTTTAGCATTGATATCTCCATCCCCCCAAACACTCCTGGAGGCAAAAGTTGAGTTATTGGTTGGGACACCAATTGTTTCATCAGTAATATAAACAAAGGATGACATCTCAACAATATCATCTTTGTTATCCATTTCAAATTCAACAACAGCAGAGCCGTCTCTATCCAGGTCACCGCTGGCAAGCATGGTGAAATAATACTCAAAGGTACTTCCATTCTTCCCATTACAATATTCCTTATTAAACCTTACTACAAACTTTTTTCCGGCAAACATGCTGGTAATATCGGTTCCATCAGTTTTAGCAATAATAACTTTTCCAAAGGCATAATAGTCAACCGTAACAGGTGAATCGAGACCTCTCTTTTCACATTCAGAGTCTTCCTCTTCGCAGGTAGTGGACAGAAAAAGCATCAGTGCCAGCCCACCTATAAAAACTTTAAGAAATTTATTCATCTTTTTATGTTTTGGTTCAATGATTAAATTGCAGTTTGATTTTCCAATCAGTCTTCGTATCAAAAATAATATAAAAAGTGGCTAAATGCAATCAAAAAATGAATGCCGGGCTTGAAAGCATGACGGAAGCGGGCTTTCACAAACAAAAAAACCCGGAACAATACCGGGTTTTTTGTGAATTTTATCTCAGTGCATTGCCTGGGCGATCCTTCGACAAGCTACGGATACTTGCCGGACAGGTAAGAGTTCGACTTTATCATTTCAGTTCGCTGCGCTCCTGAAATGATAGTCTCTCTTACTTTATATGCTCGCTCAGGAATTTTTCCATTGCACGATAAAAATCAAAACGGTTTTCTTCGTTTCTGAAACCATGCCCTTCGTTGTCTTTCACCATGTATTCAACATCCACGCCTCTGCTCCTGAGGGCCTCCACAATCTGATCCGATTCGGCTTTGTTCACGCGCGGATCGTTTGCACCCTGGGCAACAAACAATGGGGTGATGATCTTGTCGGCGTTCAGTGCGGGAGAGGTGGCGGCAAACTGCACACTGTCCTGCTCAGGATTTCCCACCATTTCATACATCATATCCAGCAAAGGTTTCCAATAGGGTGGGATGGTCTTCAAAAAGGTAAACAAATTGGACACTCCAACATAATCCACGGCCGCCGCATAAAGCGTGGGGTTCACCACAATGCCCTGAAGGGTGGCGTATCCGCCATAACTTCCACCGTAAATGGCAATTTTGTCTTTATCGGCAAAACCTTCGCGAATGAGCCAGTAAACGCCATCCGTAATATCATTCTGCATGTCCAAACCCCATTCCTTGAATGAGGATTCCCAGAATTTTTTACCATAACCGGTCGAGCCCCTGAAGTTGGTTTGAAACACCGCATAACCCCTGTTGGCCAGAAACTGAACCTCGGGGTTGAATCCCCAGACATCCCTGGCCCATGGCCCGCCGTGTACGTTAACGATAACCGGGAGGTTTTTGGGATCTACATCCACCGGTAAGGTGAGATAGCCCTGAATTTTCAGGCCGTCACGTGCTTCATATTCGATGGGGCGCATCACAGCCATTTCTTCTTCTTTCAGCCAGGGGCTTACATCATGTATCTTTTCCAGCTCATCTTTTTTCCTGTCATACAAATAATAGGAACCCCTGCTTCGGTCGTTGCTTGTTCTGATGATGAACATACGTTCTTCCTTATCGTAATCCGAAATACCAATTTCATAGGTCCCGAGCTCTCCTTCGAGCCTTTCAAGCAGGGCCTTGAAATCATCATCAAAATAATGACGTTCTCCTTTCCAGGAGGTATAATAGGCGGCCCACAGCTTTTTGTTTTTTCTGGAATAAGAAAGCCTGCTTACATCATATTCATCGTTTTCATACAAGACTTCGATTTCTTCAGCGGTTTTTGGATCGAAAATAACGGCAGCCGCTTTATCCCGGCCGAGGTTGGAAACGCCATACATATTTTTGTTGTCGAAAGTGAAAAACTGCAGGCCGAAGGTTTCTTTGAAACTGGTTGTTAAAATGGGTGCGAATTCTTCCTCTTCGGTGTCCCTGTACAATATCTGGGTGTTCACGCCGTCAACGATAGCATATGCTGCACGTAATTTGCCATCATGGTCGGTCACCCATCCCTGGATATTACCGGGATTTTCGGCCAGCATTTCCAGTTCACCGGTGTTTATGTTGATCCGGTAAGGATCAAAAACCATTTCGTTTCTCTTGTTCATCCCGATGATCATGTAATCGGAGATTTCAGGCAGATCGTCGATGATCTGGGTGCGTACATTTTCAAAACAGCTAAGGCATTTCAGGTTATCGCCGTCCCGGTCGACGCCATACAGGGCAAAGTTTTCATCTCCTCCATTGTCTTTCAAATACATGATGCGTTCGTCGCTTGCCCAGAAATAACCTGCAATGTCACGGTCGGTTTCAAAAGTCATCTGATCGGCTTTTTTCCTGCCGATCTTCTGAACGAAAATATTCATGCGGTTTTCATAAGGCGCCAGATAAGAAAAGTATTTTCCATTGGGTGAAATCTGGTATCCGGCTTTCTCCGGGTTTTTGAAGAAATCCTCCAGCGGGATTTCCCTCACTTGTCCGCTGGCTGAAACTCCATTCACCAGCAGTCCGATAATCATACTCATTACGATCAATTGATTTTTCATGTTATTTAATTTTGTTTATTAGATCAGGGATCAAAGCTATTTATTAATTCCATCATGCGGGTTAAATGATTAAAACTTATTTATGATCCTGCTAAGGGATTGAACATACGAACCACCGAAAAGGTTTACATGAACCATCAGGGGATAGAGATTGCAAATATCCGTTCTGTCTCTCCAGGATTTTTCAAGCGGATATTCATCATGGTAGGCGCTATAAAACTCCCGGTCGAAGCCTCCAAACAAAAGCGACATGCCGAGGTCCATCTCCCGGTGTCCGTAATATACCGCAGGATCGATCAGGCAGGGATCGCCCTCCTGGTCTACCATATAGTTACCACTCCAGAGATCACCGTGGAGCAGGGCGGGCGGTTCTTCAGGGAAAATTTCCGGGAGCCGTTTATACAGCCTTTCAAATGATTTGATCAATCCGCTGCCGATCTTTCCATCGTCGCGGGCCATTTTCAATTGCTTTTCAAGCCGCTCCTCAACAAAAAAGACAACCCAGCTTTGGTGAAAAGTATTGCTTTGCGGTAAACTTCCGATATAATTGTCATGATCCAAACCGAAACACTCATTGCCATGTTGATGCATCCTGGCCAACCTACGGCCAAACAATTCCCAGAAGTCCGGCTTCATTGGCGCAGATCCGATGTGTTTCAATATGAGAAAAGCATCATTTTGGTGTACGTCTGAACCGACAACATCAGGCACATTGATTTCGTCTGTTTCGGCTAACAGTTTAAGGCCTTTGGCCTCTTTTTCAAACATATCAGGAAAGCGGCCGGCATGATTGAGCTTGATAAAGAAATTACCTTCAGTGGTATTGATTTCATAGGCCCGGTTTATATCTCCGCCCGAAACCGGGCTTTGTTTGCTGATCTCAATATTCTGCGAGTATTTTTCGGAAAGAAATGATCTGATGGCATCAAGTAAATTATCTGATATCATAAAAAGGAGATTTTCGGTTTAAAGGTATGCATTAAAGCGAAAACAAGTTTAACGAAAACCGTTTTTTCAGCAGCCGGTCGAACAGAACCAAAAGGATCAGCGAGCCAAATATCACCAGTGCATTGGAGTTTAAGGCGATTTGCCTGAAAAAGGATTTGATGCTGATAAGGCTGGCGCTGATGGTATTCGACAATTCGGAATAATCTATCTTTTTGATAAAACCAGTAAGAAAACCAAAATCCATCGAAAGCATCACGATCACGGCAACGCCCAGGCCTAAACCAATCAGAAGCCAGTGTTGCGGACTCAGCAAAGCCTGCGAAGAGGCAACGGTTTGCTCCTGCTCCATTTTATACATAACGCTCGCGGTGAATCCTTCAGGCGCTTTTTCAAGCTCCGAACCTGAGATAAGATGCTTTAATATGTCGTTGTTTTGGTTTTTCATAGCTATTAATGTGACGCAGTCCTGTGCCGCCAGGTTACACTAAAACGCATTTTCCTGATTTTCTATTTTGCTTAAATGGTTAATTTCTGTTAAAAGTTTATTGCGTATTCGATGCAGCCGCACCTTAACGTTGGACCGGCCAAGCCCCATGATTTCAGCGATCTCTTCAATGCTGTTATCATTTTTATAGAACAACCGGATCATTAGATTATCCTCATCATTCAGTTTTTCAAGCGCCCGGTCGATCAGCCGCTGTTGTACCTCCAGGGTGTATTCCGATAGATCTTCGTTGATCGCATCTTCGGTATAGTTCTCAATCAATTTTTCTTCCAAATCGGCGGTTTTTAGTTTTCTTTTCCTGCTTTTCGAGATGGCCGTGTTGTATGCGATACTGAAAAGCCAGGTAGAGAACTTCGATTTTCCCCGGTATTTATTTAACGAACGGTAAGCTTTCAGAAAAACGTCCTGGGCTGTTTCCTCGGTTTCCTCACGGTTTCTCAGGATCCTGAACACGATGGTGAAAACCCAGTCCTTATACTTATCCACCAGGGCGGAAAAAGCAGCCGTATCCCCCTCAAGAATCCGCTTAACATAATATGGATCTTCCCTGAAAGCCATTTGTTAATTCGACGCTCCCTTTTGAGCTAAAGTTACAAAATCAGGAAAAGTAATTTTAATGATTTTGTGCAAATTAAGCATTGTTTGTAACCGCATCTAAATTCCTGCGTCATAATTTTCAGAAAACAAAAGTTTAACCTTTAAAAACAAACAATCATGGCACTTACACCAATTTTTGTACTGATCGTTATCTTCGGATTCATTTTTGGAATCGTATATCTGGGCATCCGTAAAAAGGAACGCCAAATGTTGCTCGACAAAGGATTGGATGCTTCCGTATTTGCAACGCAAAAACACACATCTAACACCCTGCGTTTCGGACTGCTTTTTATTGGCGTGGCAATCGGAATTTTCCTGGGCAATATGTTCTCGGAAATGCCCGCCATCAACATGGATGAAGAAGCGGCTTACTTTTCAATGATCTTCTTGTTTGGCGGCATCGCCCTGGTGGTCAGCTACCTGATCGAGAAAAAGGAGAATGAAAAACTGAAGCAGAAGTAGGCGATAAGTGCCACAAATTATAAACTGAATTCTTCAACCACAATATACTCCGGTCCCCTGGGCCGGAGTATGCTTTCATAAAGGATCAGTTGATCGATCCGTTCCTTTTGTATTTCAATGCTTTTATATTTGTCGATCACCTTTTGGAAATAATGCTTGTTTTTCAGGTTCCTGATCCTGCCGATGGTTAAATGCGGTACAAAGTTCTGTCTATCGTATTCATAACCCAGCTCTTCCAGGTTTTTCTTCAGGTTTGAATAAAGGTTTTGCAGCTGCTCGTTTGGTTCTATTCCAAACCAGATCACCCGCGGATTGTAGCTGCTGCCGAATATCCCCGTGTTTTTCAGGTGGATTTCAAAAGCGGCGGCATCCAATACGGCCTCGTCCATGGCTTGTGCAATTTTATCAATCTGTTCCTCCGGTGTTTCCCCGAAGAATTTAAGGGTGAGATGGGTGTTGTTCAAATCAACCCATTTGATTCTATCCTCGCTCAGGCCGAATTTTAGCTGATTATAGATTTTTCTGAACCGTTCGTCGGGATGGATCTTTATGGCTGCAAAAAGACGTTTCATGAGAACGAAGTTACGAATTCCCTTATATTAAAGATTCTGATTCAAGGGATATTGAGAAATTTAAACATTCTATTTTTTTGTATATTTGTTTCAAAATGAGTAATAAATGAAACAAATCCTCATTAACATAAAAGATAATAGCAAGTTTTCGTTTTTTCTTCAGTTGATTAAGCAATTTGACTTTTTGGAAATCAAGGAAATTAATAGCAAACAGAAGTCCTCAAAACATGATTTCTTTGGTTCAGCCGGTTTATGGAAAAACCGTGAAATCAATAGTTCTAAACTAAGAGAGAAGGCATGGAAACGGGAAGGTTGATCCTTTGTGATACAGATGTTATTATTGAGTTTTACAAAAATAATGCTCTTATAATCGATGAGCTCAAAACAATTGGCCAGCCAAATATTGCCATCAGTACCATAACTGCTGGAGAATTATATTTCGGAGCAAAAAATAAAAAGGAATTAACCCATCTCAAAAAGGATATTAACAGCCTTTATTTATTGGATATAGATAAATCCACATGTAACATCTTTTTTGAATTGATGTTAAAATATGTTTTAAGCCATAAGTTGGCGATCCCCGATGCATTTATTGCTGCAACGGCAATATCTAACAAAATGAAGCTTTTTACACTTAATATGAAGGACTTTAAGTATATATCTGAACTTGAAATTTATCAACATTAATGTAAGCTTCCATTATGGTTTTATAGGAATATCCATCCGTTAAAGCGCAGTTTACAAATCTTCCTAAACAAGATCAGGCTGTGCCCAGAAAAAAAATTATATAACTTTGATGATCTTCAATCAAATTAACAAAAAAGATTAATCGTGAAAAAAGAATCTAAATCCGGAAGACGTCACTTTTTTAAGCTGGCAGCTCTGGGCGGACTGGGCATGAGCATCATGTCACCCCTGAGCCTGAGAACATCCCTGGCAGGTACGCTTGCACAAGATGAGGATGGAACCAAAACAAACATCAAAGATGCGCTGAAACACCCCCGCACCGAAAACTCTATGCCGGGCAAATACCCCGGTAAAGTGGTGAAGTTGTATGACCCTGAAAGTGTGGTGGACGATAAGCCGCAGGAAGTATCAGCCTATAAAATGCTGGCCAAAGGCATGCTCATGCTGACCGGTGAAGCTGAGCTAGAGGACGCCTGGAGGCAGTTTGTCAATCCCAACGAGATCATTGGGCTGAAAGTGAACCCCGTGGCCGGCAAACCCCTTTCCACCAGCCATGCGGTTACCAAATCCATCATCAGGCAACTGAAGGAAGCCGGCATTCCAAAAGAAAACATCGTGATCTGGGACAGGCGTGAAATGCAGCTT
Source organism: Bacteroidales bacterium (assembly GCA_021738625.1). Lineage (GTDB taxonomy): Bacteria > Bacteroidota > Bacteroidia > Bacteroidales > JAIOZK01 > JAIOZK01. The sequence goes on along the minus strand of JAIPBS010000019.1, from coordinate 26,737 downwards.
CACGAAACCGGCTACAACAAAGAAAACTATCCGGGCATTAAAATCCAGGGAACCGAACAACAGGATGCCGACGGCGGCTTTTACGACAAGGAAGGCATATTGTACGGCGATAAAATGATCGATAAAGACTGGTATTACTGGGCCGATTGCGAACAGGAATACGACGCCTACACCCTGCCTTATATGGTGAACAGTGGTAAATATTCCTATTTTTCAAAGATCTGCACTCAGGAAGTGGACAAGATCATCAATGTGCCCATCCTGAAAAACGCGGGCCCCACCGTAACCCTTTGCCTGAAAAATCTGGCTTACGGCTCCATCACCAACACAGGACGTTTGCACAAGCCGCTATGGTCGGAGACCTGCGCCGAGGTTTGCGCCTTTCCGCCTCTGCGTGACAAGGTGGTGCTGAATATCGTGGACGGATTGAGAGGCTGCTTTGAAGGAGGGCCGGGCGCCAATCCGCAGTTCATCTGCAATTACCATAACATGCTGATCGGTACCGACCCGGTTGCCGTCGACCGCATCGGTTACGACATTGTAATCGCCAAAAGGATAGAAGAAGGCGTACAGGAAGAAGACAGCCCCAGGGGAAGAAAATTTATGAAGCTGGCGGAAAAGCTGGAGCTGGGCGTTGCCGACAGGGAGAAGATCGAATTGATCGAAACAGAGGTTTAAGCCTTTGGCTAATAGGGCGAGTGAGAAGTTGGAAAATGAGAAAGTGTGAAAAAATGACATTGAAAGAAATGAAATGGATTTTTTTATTGCCCCTGTTGCTTTGGGTGAATTTGCATGCTGTGGGCCAGGATATTCCTGAAATAAATGAAAAAGAATTAACTGCATACTCAATCACAAGAAACGAAACCTTTGACGGGCTGTCGCTATGGGGTTATATGAACGGAGGGGCGGATATCTATCTTGAATACGGTTTTGATGTTCTGCGGGTGCAGGAGTTTCAGAAAAACGGCGAACAACTAAAGCTGGAGCTGTTTAAGATGGACGACCCGCTTTCCGCTTTTGGAATATACAGCATCAAAATATTCAAATGCAACGATAGCCCTTTGCTCACCTCAATCGATTGCCTGAACCCATACCAGTATCAAATTTTGCATGGCAATTACTACATCCAGATCATCAATGAAAGCGGCTCTGACAAAGCAAAAGCATTGATGATTGAAATTGCCGGGGCGATTCTTCAAAAGCCTGAAGCCGAAAAATTTGTTCTTCCGGCAACCTATCTTACAGATAGCTTGAAACTTTCACCCGCCGACATCAAAATGCTGAAAGGTCCACTGGGCTTAATAGACAAGGCTCCTGGATTGACAGACCTACTTGAAGGACTTGATGATTATGAGGTGTATTACACAATAATTGAAAGAGATGACAGAAAACAAAAGCTATATGAGATCTTTTTTGAGGAACAGATAGATAAGCAATTGTTTAAGGAAAAACATCCATCCAAAGGATATCAAATAATAAAGGAAAAAGGTAACAGCCTTGTATTACAAAAGATTTAAACACCTTTCTGTAAAAATTGCACCCTAAGCTGTATTATCTCTTTGATGTTTTTTATTACATCATATATTCCTTATTGCTTGACTTTATGAGACTTCCAATGTATATTTGTTATTGTAATTTCCAATTCACCATTATTTCGAAACAAAATTATGATCATATGTTCAAGATAAACAGATTAGCACATTTGCTTTTGATCCTTCCCTTGCTTTTAAATTGCTATTCCTGCTCCAAGGAAGAATCCGAAAATAATACTGATCCCGGAGATAACCCTCCAACACAAAAATTCGAGATAAGCTGGTCAGAGAAATCGGGCTTTAGCACATCACGTGGTTTTTTACCAACAAATGCCTGTGTACTCAACGACAGCATCTATATTATCGGCGGTGCAACAGATGACGTCAACGTCACCGGTACCATCGAAATATATGATCCTCAAACCGACACCTGGTCCAACGGACAGACCATGCCCCAAAACAGGTGGGGCCATTCAGCCAGTGTTGTTAATGGTAAGATATATGTGATGGGAGGTTGTAAATCAACAGCAGGACCGGCCCTCAACAGTACTATTGTTTACGACCCTGGAACAAACAGTTGGGATACCGCATCGAATATGCCAGTGGGCAGGATCGGTTTCGCAGCATGTGTTGTCAACAATAAAATTTATGTTATAGGCGGTTGCGGTGAAGAGCCAACAGAAACAATAATCGAAACCACCCATGTTTATGATCCTAGCAACGACAGCTGGTCTGTCCTTTCACCTCTGCCCAGACCCAGAGCTTATCTTACTGCCAGCGCCTCTAATGAAAAAATATATGCTGTGGGAGGGGCAAACTCAAGCCCCTGGTATGGATTACCCTATATCGATGAATATGACATTGCTTCTGATACATGGACAATAAAAAGTAATCTAAAGAAAGGCCGTTGGGCTCTGAGCTCCTGTGCAACTGATGAGCATGTGTTTTGTATCGGCGGTATGCAAAGCCCGCAAAACGATGGGGGATTTACTGTTGAAGTATATTTCCCTGGGCAGGATAGCTTGATCAGTGGTACCAGCATGTCCAATGCACGCTCTGCTCTTTCTTCATGCATTTACCAGGGAAAAATATATACCTTTGGCGGCTGTACATCTCCTTATCCCTGGGCTCAGGTCAGCAATAAAACAGAAGTCGGGATTTGGATGGAGTAATTAAAATCTCAGATTGTATTTCATTAAATTAAAAAAGGAAAGACACTTTTAAACCTTTCCTTTGATGTGGAGAATACCGGGCTCGAACCGGTGACCTCTTGACTGCCAGTCAAACGCTCTAGCCAACTGAGCTAATTCCCCGTTAAGTTTGAGTTTGCAAAATTAAAACTTTTTCTGTTATCTGTCAAACCTTTACTATTTCTTATAAAAATTTTCATCGGGCTATTCAAATTTTTCATATTTTTATCGTTCTATAATTTCTTTCCTTAATATGAAAACACCAGAAAATCCACAATTGCAACTTGCCCATGATTTCGTGCAATACACGAACAATAACATTTTCCTCACCGGAAAGGCAGGAACGGGCAAAACCACTTTTCTGCACAACCTGAAAGAAATATCCCCCAAACGCATGGTGGTGGTGGCGCCGACCGGGGTGGCGGCCATCAATGCCGGTGGGGTGACCATCCATTCCTTTTTCCAGCTATCGTTCGGGCCGCAAGTGCCGGGATATGAGCATGAAGATTCCGGTTCAAGGTTCAAACGTTTCAGCAAAGAAAAGAGAGACATCATGAAAAGCCTCGATCTGTTGGTGATTGACGAGATCAGCATGGTGCGGGCGGATATGCTCGACAGCATCGACAATCGGCTGCGCAGGTTCAAAAACCCGGGTCTTCCTTTCGGGGGAGTTCAGTTGCTGATGATCGGCGACCTGCAACAACTTGCACCGGTTGTAAAAGAGGATGAATGGCAAATCCTGAAGGATCATTACAAAACCGCTTTTTTCTTCAGCAGCAAAGCCCTGAATGAAACCAGCTTTGTAAATATCGAACTGAAGCATGTTTACCGGCAGAGCGACCAGGCATTCATTGAATTGCTGAACAAAATCCGCGACAACAAAATGGATCAGGAGGTCATTAATTTCTTGAATCAAAGATACCAACCCGGGTTTGAGACTGATGAGAAAGGTTACATCACCCTGACCACCCACAACGCAAAAGCCAGGAACATCAACGAATCAAGGCTGAACAGGCTAAAAGGGGAAAAACACAAATTCATGGCGGAGATCAGAGGCAACTTTCCCGAATACAATTATCCCACCGATGAAGAATTAATAGTTAAAGAAGGCGCCCAGGTGATGTTTGTTAAAAATGATCCTTCTCCGTCAAAACAATTTTTCAACGGTAAAATCGGGAAAATAACAGGATTTGAGGATGAACATGTGATTGTGCATTGTCCCGGTGAAAAATACCCCATCACCGTTGAGCCGCTTGAATGGCAGAACGTGAAATTTAGCCTCGACCGGCAAACCAAAGAGATCACCGAAGAAGTTGAGGGAAGTTTCGTGCAGATCCCTTTGAAACTGGCCTGGGCTATTACCATCCATAAAAGCCAGGGACTCACATTCGACAAAGCCATTATCGATGCGCAGGCCGCATTTGCCCACGGACAGGTGTATGTAGCCCTGAGCAGATGCAGATCACTGGAAGGCCTTGTATTGAGCTCCAGGATCGGCCACAGCGGTCTCAAAAGTCATAGTGGCATACAATCCTTCACACAATTTGTGGAAAACAACCAGCCCGGCCAGAAACAGCTCGAAGAGTCCAAACTGATTTACCAAAAGCAATTGCTCAACGACCTTTTTGATTTTCAGGCTTTGATCAGGCAACTATATCACATCAACAACCTGATCAGCAGAAATGCCTTTAATTTGCCGGTTAGCCTACGTGAAAAATACCACAATGTTGCACGCAATTTCAAAAAAGAGGTGGCCGAAGTGAGTGAGAAATTCAAAAATGAGATCGGTGCTCTGATGAAATCAGAAAAAGATGCTGAAAAAAACCCCAATCTTCAGCAAAGGCTCGCCAAGGCCGTTGAATATTTTGATCTTAAACTTCAGGAAAATATCACCAGTGTGCTGGCCAACACGGAAATTGAAACAGACAATAAGACGATCAAGAAAAGCATTTCCGAAGTTCTTGAAAATCTGCATAAAGAAACCCTCTACAAACAAAAATGTCTGCAGGCCTGTAAAGAAGGCTTTATGTTGAAGGATTATTTGCATAGCCGGGCCAAAGCTTCCATAGATGACATCGGTTTGAAACAGAAGAAGAAAATGACTGATTACGGACCGGCCGAGGGAACCGATACTGAATTGTACAACATGCTAAAAGGCTGGCGCAACGCCAAAGCAAAGGAGCTGGGCTGGGAGGTTTTCATGGTATTGCCGCTGAAAGCCATTCGCGGATTGTGCGTAAAAATTCCTTCCAACAAAAAAGCCCTGATGGAAGTGAAAGGATTCGGCAAGAAAAAACTGGAAACCTTTGGCGATGAGCTGCTTGAATTGCTTATAGAATACCGCCGCGATCACGATATGGATGTTCTGCCACCAGAGGATCCGGTTATCAAGCCAAAAAAACCCAAAAAAGATACACGGCTTGAAAGCTATAAACTTTGGAAAGAGGGGAAAAACATTGCAGAGATCGCAGCCGAAAGAAACCTGAAGGATAGCACGATAGAAAGCCACCTGGCCACATATGTTGAAAAAGGCGAAATCGATATACACAAACTTGTTTCTCCCGAAAAGATCAAAAGCATATCCGATTATTTCCTGAAAAGCAAAAATCCTTTACTGGGTGAAGCTAAAAGTTCTCTTGGAAACGAAGCAAGCTATGGTGAATTAAAATTGGTTTTTGCACATTTGGTTAAAGATGGTAAAATGGAAAAGCCCGCGATAAAAAGGCAAAAACAAAAAAGCCAGTGAAATTACCAGTTCACATAATGCACCGTAAATCCCTGATCTTGATATTCCCTGATGACGGTTTGTCGGCCTGCCCCGGCTTCCTTTTCAGTCAGGTAACCTACTGAAACCCGGTGGCCTGCATCCACTTTGTCCCAGTTCACCAGATTTTTCATAATGATGGAATTGAAACGTTCCATCAGGGCATATTTTTCGGGAGCGTAATGGATGTTTCCTACAAAAGCATGGAAGGCTTTCTCTCCTTCCCCAAATGGATCGCAGAAACAGGAAGCATAAACAAAGTAATAATAGGATTTCCTTTCGATACTCATGGGCCGGGTGGTGAAGATATTGCTTTCGGGTTCGGCTTTTTTCTTTTCCTTCTTTTTGTAAACACCATCGTTTCTGTATAGTTTTCCGGTGAAATCGTAGCAATTGTCCAATCCGGTAAGCAGGATATCCAGATCTCCATCCTGATCATAATCGCCCCAGTAACCTCCACCCATGCTCACACCGGGTAGCCCCACCTGCATATCTGAAAAAACAAAACCTCCTTCGTTGCGGTAAACCCTTGTAACAGACCGGTCGTAGGTATCACCTGTAATTAAAATATCCAGGTCACCATCCATATCATAATCCCCCAAATCAATATTGCCGGTTCTGGCACCGGTCAGGTAAATATCCGTTTCCGTGAACTTACCACGGCCATCGTTCTTATATACGGTGGTCAATATTCGTCCGGCATGGGCTTCGCCGGTTGCGATTAGATCGGGATGTCCATCGTTGTTCAGATCGCCCCATGCAGCCGAACTGAACCTCACAGGAACAATATTGCTGGAAGTCTCATATAATTCCCCGTCTTCATTCCGGTATATTTTTCCGATCAAACGATTGTTATAACTTTCACCTGTCACCAGGATATCCAGGTCAGCGTCATCATCCATATCAGCCCAGCGAACAGCTCCTCTGAAAACCGGTGTAATTGCCAAACCTGATTCGACAAAATGATTGCTTCCATTGTTCAGGTAAATCTTTGTTACAAGAATATCATCTTCTCCCTCACCTGAGAGCAGAATATCGAGATCCCCATCGCCGTCGAAATCCCCCCATTGAACCGAGCCATTTCTAACAGGCTCGAAAGAAACGCTCATTTTGGTGAAGGAAGTTCTGTTGTTCCTGAAAAGGGCTGTTATCAGCTTGCCGTTTTTAGTTTCCCCGCAAAGGATCAGGTCGGGATCACCATCTTTATCGTAATCACCCCAGTCGAGTGCGCTAAGGTAAATTCCCGGTAGGCCTGTAACCACATTCGAGAAACTGTCGTTTTTCCGGTTCCTTTCCAGTTGGGCAAAGAGCAATTGTTTTTCGCCGCTGTATTTAATTCCCGTGATAAAAGCATCAGGGTATCCGTCGCTGCTATAATCCACCCAGGATGCGGCTCCCTGCATTACCTCAACGAATCCGGCATCTATATAATTAAATGGTTGGTTATAAGAATATTGCCAGGCAAACAAAATCAATAAAAGGGCCAAATATTTTTTCATTCCGATACAATCTGATTTATCAAAGGACTTTGTATGATCAACTGACTAAGATAAATGAGATTGATACAACATTCCTGTAAAATTCAATTATTTATTAACAAAGAAATGTGCAAGATTTGCAAAAAATGGATTACTTTTGTGAAAAATTTAACAACAAATTTTATATCATGAAACCAACTCATATAGAACACATTGGCATTGCAGTTAAGAAGCTTGATGAGAGCATACGTTATTATGAAGATGTTTTAGGACTTAAATGCTATGCCGTTGAGGAAGTTAAAGACCAAAAAGTTAAAACAGCATTTTTCAAAGTAGGGGACACCAAGATCGAATTGCTGGAGTCGACTGACCCGGAAGGACCAATAGGTAAGTTTATCGAGAAAAAAGGTGAAGGCATGCACCATATGGCTTTTGCTGTAAGGGGCCTGGAAGAAAAGCTGGCAGAGCTGGATGAGAAAGGAATAAGGCTAATTGATAAAAGCCCCCGCAAGGGAGCCGAAGGACTCGACATTGCTTTTCTGCATCCCAAATCCACCTTTGGCGTGCTTACTGAATTATGCGAAAACAAAGAAAACGAATAATACACAATGGGATTTGTTGATAAAATTCAGGAGCTTCTGAGCAAACGTGAAGAAGCCAAGCTTGGGGGCGGCTTAAAGCGGATCGATTCGCAACATGGCAAGAGCAAGCTGACTGCGCGTGAACGCATCAGCATCCTGCTGGACGAAGGTAGCTTCGAGGAATATGATATGTTTGTGAAACACCGCTCAACCGATTTCGGGCTGGAGAAAAAACAATATTTATCGGATGGAGTTATCACAGGCCATGGCACCATCGATGGTCGTGTAGTTTATGTATATGCCCAGGACTTCACGGTTTTCGGGGGCTCACTCTCCGAAACCCACGCCCTGAAGATCTGCAAGATCATGGATCAGGCCATGAAGATGGGCGCCCCGGTTATCGGCATCAACGACAGCGGTGGAGCCCGGATACAGGAAGGCGTGAAAAGTCTGGCTGGTTATGCCGAAATTTTTCAGCGCAACATCATGGCTTCCGGGGTCATTCCTCAAATATCTGCCATTTTCGGGCCATGTGCCGGTGGCGCGGTTTATTCGCCCGCGCTCACCGATTTCATTATCATGAGCGACAAAACTAGCTATATGTTCGTAACCGGCCCGAAAGTTACCAAAACAGTAACGGGTGAAGATATCACTACAGAAGACCTGGGTGGAGCCAGCATTCATGGCAAGAAATCGGGCGTGGCTCATTTCATTTCAGAAGATGAAAACGAAGGTTTGCTGCTGATCCGCAAATTGATCTCTTTTCTGCCTCAAAACAACCTGGAAGAACCCATGGTTGCTAAATGCGACGATCCCATCGACAGGCTGGAGGATTACCTGAACGAGATCATTCCCGAGGAGCCAAACAAACCTTACAATGTAAAAGACATCATCCACGCCATAGTGGATTACGGGGAATTTCTTGAAGTCCAAAGAAATTATGCGCCCAATATCATTACCGGTTTTGCCCGATTCGACGGCATGTCGGTGGGCATTGTGGCCAACCAGCCGAATTACCTGGCCGGTGTACTCGATATCAATTCTTCCCGAAAAGCTGCGCGCTTCGTGCGTTTCTGCGACGCTTTCAACATTCCCATTCTCACTTTGGTTGATGTGCCCGGATTTTTACCCGGAAGCTCACAGGAGTATGGCGGTATTATCATCCACGGGGCCAAACTGATGTTTGCCTATGGGGAAGCAACCGTTCCGAAAGTTACCATAACCCTGCGAAAATCTTACGGGGGGGCACATGATGTAATGAGTTCAAAGCAATTACGAGGAGATATCAATTATGCCTGGCCTATGGCTGAGATCGCTGTAATGGGACCGGCAGGAGCCATTGAGATCCTCTACGGCAGGGAGATCGCGCAAATAGCAGATGAAAAAGAAAAAGAAAAATTTATAAAAGAAAAAGAACAGGAATACAGGGATAAATTTGCCAATCCATACAATGCCGCCCGCTTCGGTTATATTGACGATGTGATTGAACCACGCAACACCCGTTTCAGGGTGATCAGAGCATTCCAAACCCTGGCCACCAAAAAGGATACGAATCCGCCCAAAAAACATTCGAATATTCCACTTTAAAAACATAAGAAAAAGACATGAATCATACAATCCTGGCTTTGAATACAACTTTAAACGACGGCATCGTGATCGCAGTGGTTGGATACGTTATTGTGTTTTCGGCCCTGGTGGTATTGTTTTTCGTATTCAATAATTTTTCCAAACTCATCAATTACAACATCCGGAAAAAACTCCGTAGGGAGGGCAAAGCCTTCGATGAAAAGGAAAAACATCTGGAAGTGCCTGGAGATGTTGCAGCAGCAATCAGTATGGCAATCTATATGTATCACGAGCTGCACGATGAAGAAAGTAATATCATTACCATCAAAAGAGTATCCAAAAGATATTCACCCTGGAGTTCAAAAATATACGGTTTAAGGAATTATTAAGGATCAACATGAAAAATTTCAAGTTTACCATCAAGGGGCATGTTTATGAAGTGGAGATCCAGAGCTTCGAAAACAACCTGGCAGAAATCGAAGTAAACGGAACGCCATATGAAGTGGAAATTCATCAGGAAGTGAAAGAAAGCAAAACCCCCGTGCTTGTCAGAAAAGATTTCAAACCTCCAAAAGACGCTCACAAAATAAAGAAGCAGGAAGAAGGCATGAGCCAGATCAAAGCGCCATTGCCGGGTACGGTTTTACAGGTGCTTGTAAAAACAGGTGATGAGGTGAAGAAGGGAGACAGGCTGCTGGTTTATGAAGCCATGAAAATGGAAAACAACATTATGGCTGAAAAAAGCGGAAAGGTGAAAACGCTTAAAGTCAACCCCGGTGATAACGTATTGGAAGGAGATGTTTTAATAGAGATCGAGTGATGAAAAAAAACATTCGGAAGTTTGTAACGGTTATTGGAATTATCGCCATCCTGACACTGATCAGCAATTCATTTGCAAAAAATGAATCCGGAAATCAGGATACCAATACTTTGAAAACCGAACAGCAGGACACGGCCAAAGGTCAAAAAAAGCTTAGCATGTCCTACGATCAGTTTGAGGAAAAATCCATGTCGGGCATCAGGAAGTTTCTGAACTATACCGGTTTCAGCAATGCAACCTGGGGTCACCTGTTTATGATTGTGGTGGGCTTGTTTTTCATTTTCCTGGCCATCAGGTACAACTACGAACCATTGTTGTTGATCCCGATCGGATCGGGTATCATCCTGGGAAATATACCCTTTTTCCAGGCGGAGGGCATCAATCTTCAACTTGGCATTTACCAGGAAGGCAGCGTTTTAAATTATCTTTATTACGGTGTTGTAAAAGGGATTTATCCACCCCTTATATTTCTTGGGATCGGCGCCATGACCGATTTCTCCTCCCTGATCTCCAATCCCCGCCTGATGTTGCTGGGGGCCGCCGCACAGGTTGGAATCTTTATCACTTTTATCAGCGCTATTTTTCTTGGCTTTAACTTACCCGAGGCCGGATCGATCGGCATTATCGGGGGGGCCGATGGGCCAACGGCTATTTTTCTTTCGTCAAAACTGGCCAACGGAGATATCATCAACGGGCTGCAAACCCAGAACCTGATCGGACCTATTGCCATCGCGGCATATTCTTATATGGCGCTCGTCCCGGTTATCCAACCGCCCATTATGCGTTTGCTCACTTCCGGGAAGGAAAGAGTGATCAGGATGAAGCCTCCGCGCAGCGTTTCCAAAGTTGAAAAAATTCTTTTCCCGATCATTGGCCTGTTGCTTACCTGTTTCATTTCTCCGGGCGCCCTGCCTTTGCTGGGGATGTTGTTTTTTGGGAATATTATGAAGGAGAGCGGCGTAACCAAGAGGCTTGCAGATACCGCCCGCACATCCATGATCGATATCGTAACCATTTTGCTCGGATTAACGGTCGGGGCCTCAACCCAGGCCGATGTTTTTCTAACCACCCAATCCATAATGATCTTCGGACTGGGAGCAGCATCATTTATGGTCGCCACAGCAGGCGGGATCATTTTTGCCAAGGTGATGAACCTTTTTCTTTCAAAAGATAAAAAGATTAACCCACTGGTTGGGGCAGCCGGCGTATCTGCCGTACCCGACAGCGCCAGGGTGGTTCAGCATGAAGGGCTGAAATATGATCCCTCCAACCACCTGTTGATGCATGCCATGGCCCCCAATGTATCAGGGGTGATCGGGTCGGCTGTGGCTGCAGGTATTCTGCTGAGTTTTCTTTTATAAGCGTTTTATCTGAAGCTTTTATTATTTTTGAATACTGATCTGTTTTTCATTGAAAATAAATACGGAAAAACCAAAACATAATCTATGCTTATAATAGGTATAGCCGGAGGCTCCGGCTCGGGAAAAACTACAGTCGTAAACAAGATCATTAAAAGCTTACCGGGTAATTCCGTGACTGTTATTCCACAAGATGCTTACTACAAAGACAACGGCCACCTCAGCCCTGAAGAAAAAAAGAAGATCAACTTCGACCATCCCGAATCCATCGAATTTGAATTGTTGATCCGGCAACTCGATGGGCTTATTGCCGGCAACTCAATCGATATGCCGATTTATTCCTATGTCACCTGCGCCAGGTCAAGAGATACCATCAGGATGAATCCCGGCAGAGTGATGATCGTCGAAGGAATACTTATACTCACCAACAAGGAACTGAGAAAAAGATTCGGTATTAAAATATTTGTGGATGCCGATTCAGACGACCGTCTGATGCGTATCATACGCCGGGACATAGAAGAACGCGGGAGAAATTACAAACAAGCCCTGTTGCATTACGAAACCTTTGTTAAGCCGATGCATGAACAATTTATTGAACCTACAAAGAGATATGCTGATATTATTGTTCCGATGGGAGGGCAGAACAAGGTGGCCATCGACATCATTTCATCCAGGATCAGGATGAATCTTGATTATAACATTCAATCGTAAATATAACCGTCCTGCCGGTATCCGGCATTATCCTGGTACCAGTCGGAATAGTCGCTTCCGGAAGAAATGGCCCATTGCCCGAATTTCAGATGTGCCTGGGTGATCTCGACCTTTTCGATGGGATAGTCAAAGCTTTCGTAGATATTGATGGCCCAGGGTAAATTATCGTCCGTTTTATAGTATCGGCCCGTTGTGGGATCGCTATTGTCATGGAAGCTGCCAAGCAATGTCATATCTGCTTTGCCAGTCGGGGCATGATCGGGAAGATGCACTTCTGCCAGTCTGTTTTGATTGATAAAGATGAAAGGATTAAAACTAGAAATGTTGATGTCGTTTTCCGTATAGGTGTTCGCAGCAAACGACATATAGATCAGCACCGTATCGGGTTCGGTAAAAACACCTTCGGGATCGGTATTCACACCAGATTCACCAAATGAATGAGGTAGAATATTAAAGGCATTGTCGAATACGATCACCGTATTCAGGTTTTGCTGAGCTTCGGTTCCGTTGGCGTTTAACTGGATAATGTTTCCGCTGTATTGATAGCCTGTTACAATCAAATCGCCGGAAGCCACATTGTTATTGGGGAACTGGAACCCAAAGCCGTTTTCAAAAGTAGCCCCAATAGCCCGGACCACGAATTGGGCCAGAATTTCAACCACATAATTTGTTGAGTTGGTAACGGTTCTAAACTGATAATCTATCACCAGGTCGTTAAAATCATAGTCTCCCGTTCCGGGCCACAGGTCTTCAAAAGCCAGGCTTCCGAAGCCGCCCGCCGGATAATAGTTATTAAATGCACGGGTGGCGTCCGATGGATAATCGTCATTTTCATTGTCCACTCCGTCGCCATCGTTATCGGGATTGCCGCCGCCACCTTCATCGGAAACCCAACCGGCCCCGAATATGGTTCCGTCATATTCGTTTTCTGTTTCGTCGATAACAGTTGATCCGGATCCGTCATCAAATTTCCAGTAACCTTCCAGATCATCCTCCGAACCGTTTATCCCATTGTTCATGATGTTATTGATCTGTGAAGCAGTCAGATCCGTGCTCCAAACCGATACTTCATCAATGTTGCCATTGAAATAGGATTTTGGTGTTTCGTCGCCCCAACGTCCAACAACTGTTTTTTCAGCCGAGGAAGCAAAGTTGCTGTTTTGATTTCCCGTTGCCTCAAGCTGACCGTCAACGTACAAGCGCCTGTCATTTTTATCTTCAAACACCCCGACAACAAAATGCCATTCCCCATCTGTTAAATCAGTTGTTCCGGCATCCGTTTGCGTTGCACCTTTTCTTGCCCTGATGCAGGCCACACCGCCTTCGTCGGAACCAATGAAAATACCATAATACCGATCATCTTTGGATGGGTCTGCAATATTCACGATGACCATATCCTCATCGGGATTCGAGAATCCGTCGGTTTTTACCCAGGCTGCAAGGGTAAAAGGATAATCGTCGATGATCTCCTCATCATCCATTACAACATAATCATCCGCTCCATCAAAAAGAAGCGAATAATCAACAATTGAAATGTTTTTTAAAGAATGAAAATCGTATGAAATGAAGTCGCCCTCCACAGACACGATATGGTCATTGATATTTACCTTACCAATGTAATCGGGCAAAGTGATCCTGATGGAATAATTTTCCTGTAAGCCTGTGTTATTGCCTTTATGAAAAGTTGTCTTTCCGTTAACGGAAGTGATGCGAATGATTCCCAAAGGGGCATTCTTCAATGAGAAAGTAATATTCGTAGCAGTCTGCCAGTCGAAATCATCTTCTGCAATCAAATCTTCAACATGTTCGGTGCCTTGAATATATTCATTGAATTCACCCCATTCGTAACAACCGCTAAACAGAAAAACGGGCAGTATAAGTAACAGTATTTTTATAAGGCGTTGCATCTGCATGTCAAATTTAAATAAAATAAACAACAATCGAACCATAGCGCTTATAGTACTGTATATGTGCATGTTGAACCATAAAGATTTTGGAATTGCTTCAGGAATGGGAAAATCATATCACATTGGGAAACATCATAATGCAAAATTCTTTATACATTTACCTTTAAACAACAATAAAGATGAAAATCAATTGTGTGCTTTCCCTTCTGTTGACCGTGATGATTATAACATTGGCAGCCTGCAGCTCATCGGATGATCCGGAACCTGAACCGCAGCCTGAAAGCTGGACCAATTACACCACCCGCGACGGATTAACAAGCAACGAGGTGTATGCACTGGCCGTTGACGATCAAAACACTTTATGGGTAGGAACCGAGTATGGCGTTACAAAAATCAGCAACGGAAATTTCAGCCGGCTCACCTCCACGCAGGGGCTTGTTTATCATAGTGTGCGTGCTGTATGCCCGCATGGCGGAGACCTTTGGTTCGGAACCAGCCTGGGTGCTTCTAAATATGATGGCTCGGTTTTCAACAATTACACTGCTTCCCCCAACGGATTGATAAACAATGTGATCAGAGACGTGGTCTCAGACCATAACGGTCATGTTTGGTTTGCCACTCCGGAGGGCGTTTCAGAATTTACGGGTGATGACTGGTTTACCTATAAAAAAGAAGGCAACACAGGTCTGGTTTACAACAATGTCAGAAGTATTTCCGTGGATGGCGACAACAACAAATGGTTCGGGACCGAATTCGGAATATCCAAATTCAACGGGGAAAGCTGGACCACCTTCCTCTCTGAGTTCCCCCTGGCGGATTATATTTTCTGCACCTACATCGATTCGGAAGGCAACATCTGGTTTGGCAGTCTTGGCGGCGTGGCCGTTTACAACGGCGCCGACTGGACTTCCTATACGCAGGAAAACGGGCTGGTTTATAATGAAGTGCATGCCATCGCCGAAGATAAGAATGGAAACATGTGGTTCGGAACACTTTATGGCGTTTCACATTTTGATGGCGCCAGTTGGACCGATTATACCCGTGAAAATGGGCTATCGGAAAACTACGTCACTTCTATTGTTTCTGATCATCAGGGAAATATGTGGTTTGGCACCATTGGAGGCGGCGTTTGCAAGCTATCCGTCAATAAGCTATGATGTAGAACAATCTAAAAATGCCAAAGCACCCAAGGATTTCAAAAAATCCTATCCGGAATCCGAATTTAAAACAATCAATAAAGAAAATTATTTGGATTTTATAAGCTAGGAAAGTTGTAGCCCCGAGTGGAATCGAACCACTATCTAGAGTTTAGGAAACTCCTATTCTATCCGTTGAACTACGGGGCCGGGCTGGTGATTAATTATTATTCCTTATTTCACCCTTTACCAAAAGCGGCTGCAAAGTTACGGAATTTTACTTTTTTACAAAAGCCATTGCGGGCAGTTGGCAATAGGGGCTATTTCACCTCACTTCCGTTCGGGAAATCCTTTTCGGGTGAAACAAAACTGAGCTTACCTTCCTGGTTCTCGGCCATCAGAATCATGCCCTGCGATTCGATACCACGTATTTTACGTGCCTCCAGGTTCACGATCATGCAGACTTTCTTACCGATACAATCTTCCGGAATATAATATTCTGCAATGCCCGAAACCACTGTTCGCTGATCCAGTCCGGTATCCACTTTCAGCTTGAGCAGCTTTTTGGTTTTGGGAACCTTCTCGGCTTCCAGTATAGTGGCAGTGCGGATATCCATTTTCACAAAGTCATCAAAAACGATATTGTCTTTCGAAGGATTCACTATAACGCCCTCGTTAGATTTTTTGGTATTGAGCAGTTTCTGCACCTGCTTTTCTATTGTGGCATCGTCGATATTCTCAAACAGATACTGCGCTTTGTTAATTTCACGTCCGCTTTCAAGAATTTCTACAGACCCAGCGCGATCCCACTGCAGTTTGCCAATGTTCAGCATCTTTCTGAGCTTAGCACAAGTATGCGGTAAAAAGGGCGAAGCCAACACCGAAAGATTGGCGCATATTTGCAGCGAAATGTTCAAAATGGCTTTAACCCGTCCGGGGTCGGATTTAAAAAGTTTCCAGGGCTCGGTATCGGTCAGGTATTTGTTTCCAAGCCTGGCCAGGTTCATCATCCCTGCAAGCGCCTCCCTGAACTTAAACTTGTCAAGGCTGCCGCCGATGCGATCCGGGAAAGTTTTCAGGGATTCGATCACTTTTTTATCTTCATCCTTCAATTCATTCAACCCGGGTACTTTCCCATCAAAATATTTATGGGTGAGTATGATGGTCCGGTTCACGAAATTACCGAATATGGCGAGTAATTCATTGTTGTTTTTCGCCTGAAAGTCTTTCCAGGTGAAATCGTTGTCTTTTGTTTCGGGGGCATTGGAAGTGAGCACATAGCGCAACACGTCTTCCTTTCCAGGGAATTCTTCAAGATATTCATGCAGCCAGACCGCCCAGTTTCTCGAAGTAGATATTTTATCTCCTTCAAGATTTAAAAACTCAAATGCAGGAACATTTTCTGGTAAAATATAATTTCCTTCATGTCGCAATATGGAAGGAAATATAATACAATGAAAAACAATATTGTCTTTCCCGATAAAATGTATGAGCCTGGATTGGGGATCTTTCCACCATTTTTCCCAGTCTTCACCAGTTTCTTCAGCCCATTGTCGGGTAGCGGAAATATAACCGATTGGGGCGTCAAACCAAACATATAGCACCTTGCCTTCCGTATTTGGTAAGGGAACTTTCACGCCCCAGTCCAGATCACGTGTAACGGCCCGTGGCTGAAGGCCTTGCTCAATCCAGGATTTGCACTGACCGTAAACATTGGGTTTCCAATCATCCTTATGCCCTTCAAGTATCCATTCCCTGAGTTCTCCCTCATACTTGTCAAGCGGCAGATACCAGTGTTTTGTTTCTTTTAATTTAGGAATATTGCCGCTGAGTGCGGATTTGGGATTGATCAACTCAGTGGGGCTAAGTGAAGTGCCACAATTTTCACACTGGTCGCCATAGGCTTTTTCGTAGCCGCAATGCGGACAGGTTCCGGTGATGTAGCGGTCGGCCAAAAATTGCCTTGCTTCCTGATCGAAATAATGTTCGGATGTTTTTTCAATGAATTCTCCTTTATCATACAGGGTTTTGAAAAAATCAGATGCAGTCTCATGGTGTATGGGAGCTGATGTACGACTGTAAACATCGAATGAAATTCCGAACTCCTGGAAGGATCTCTTGATCATGCCATGATATTTATCTACAATTTCCTGTGGTGTAACACCCAGCTGGCGTGCCTTGATCGTAATGGGTACACCATGCTCGTCGGAACCTCCGATAAAGATCACTTCCTCGCCTTTCAATCTCAAATAACGCACATAAATATCCGCCGGCACATACACACCCGCCAGATGACCGATATGGATCGGACCATTGGCGTATGGCAGAGCCGATGTGATGGTATGTCGTTTGAATGTCTTCTTATCTCCCATGATGCTATTTTTTCTTATATTCGGCAAAGTTAATTATTTACAGACAATCAAATGCAAACACCTCCATATTTGAAAGCCGGGGACAGGATTGCAGTCGCTGCACCGGCACGAAGCATCAGCAGGGTAGAATTGCAGCCGGCTTTGGGAATGTTTCAGGGTTGGGGACTGGAAGTTGAAGCAGGCCCGGATTTGTTTAAGGTTCAAAATCAGTTTTCCGGTTCGGATGAAACCAGGAAAAGGGACTTTCAGAGGAAACTGGACGATCCCGAAATCAAAGCGATCTTTTGTGCAAGGGGAGGTTACGGTTCGGTGAGGATCATCGACCGGCTGGATTTTTCAAAGTTCAAACAAAACCCAAAATGGATCGTGGGTTATAGCGACATAACAGTGTTTCATTCGCATATCAATGAAAACTTCGGAATAGAAACCCTGCATGCCGAAATGCCTTTTAAATACGACAAAAAAGATGTTTCCGCAGAATCGCTGGAGAGTTTGAGAAAGGCTTTGTTTGGTGAAAAACTTGAATACCGGGCTAAGGCACATTCCTTTAACAGAAACGGAATAGCAAAAGGCATTCTAACAGGAGGAAATCTCTCGATGCTTTACAGCCTTTGTGGTTCCGCATCCGACATCAACACAAAAAACAAAATCCTTTTTATTGAAGACCTGGATGAGTATCTTTACCATATCGACCGGATGATGATGAATTTGAAACGCAGCGGAAAGCTTGATCAACTGACCGGGATGATCGTTGGAGGGATGTCGGATATGAATGACAATATGATCCCGTTTGGAAAAACGGCGGAGGAGATCATCCGGGATGAAATTGCGGAATATGATTTTCCTGTTTGTTTTGATTTCCCGGCAGGACATAGCCGGAAAAACCTGGCCCTGGTCATGGGAGGAGAAGTTGAACTGGAAATTTCGGACCGGGTGTCGCTTTCGTTCTGAATATAAACCAAACCATCATATCATGGCTGAACATATCGACCTGGGCGCAAAAGGGGAGGAGCTGGCCATCGCCCACCTCCGCGAAAAAGGATATGAGATCCTGAAAACCAACTGGCACTTTGGGCGGGAAGAGATCGACATCATTGCCCAGAATGACGAATACCTGATCATCGTGGAAGTAAAAACCCGTCAGTCCAATTATTTCGGCGAACCCGAAATTGCGGTCAATAAAAAGAAACAAAAGGCCTTGATCAGGGCAGCTCATGCTTTCGTCATTCAAAGAGAAATTGATAAAGAGGTGCGTTTCGATATCATCGCCATCGTGATCGGCCACCAGAAAACCGTGATCAGGCATCTGGAGAGGGCTTTTTATCCGACCTTATAAAAATTGCTTTATTGTTTTCATATTTGCTTTTTAAAGCGTCATCCCCTGAAATTAAGAATATAAACTGCTAAAAGGCTGGCATTTATTGCTTAGCTTTGCAGCATAAAATTTTGAAAATGAGCGAGAGAAGCCATCGAAAGAAAGACAGCGAGAAAAGACACCAACAAAGAGATGCCCGGCAGGATCGTCCGCAAAGGGAAAAGCCTTTCAGGAAAAAGCATGCCGGTCAGTACAAGCCCGACATAAAGGATAAAACAGAAGCGGAAGAGATCCGTCTGAACAAATTTATCAGCACGGCAGGTGTTTGTTCGCGCCGTGATGCCGACAAGCTGATCGAGGCCGGCGCTATCAAGGTGAATGGTGTTAAGGTGACAGCGCTTGGCACCAGGGTGAAACCCACCGACAAGGTGCAATATGGTGATCAAACCCTTTCCTTTGAAAAACCCGTTTACCTCCTGCTCAATAAACCAAAAGACTACATTACCACCACCGATGATCCGCATGAAAGAAAAACCGTGATGGAACTTGTGAAACGCGCCTGCAGCGAACGGATCTACCCTGTTGGTCGCCTTGACAGGGATACCACAGGATTGCTGCTATTCACCAACGACGGCGAACTGGCTAAAAGGCTGACTCACCCCAGTCACCAGGTGAAAAAAGTTTACCAGGTATGGCTTAACAAACCGCTTATCAAAAATGACATGGTCAAGATTGTTGAAGGCATTGAACTGGAAGATGGAATGGCGCAGGTGGATAAAATCGCATATGTTGATCCGGCAAAAGATAAAAAAGAGATCGGGATTGAATTGCACTCGGGCAAAAACCGGATCGTGCGCCGCATATTCGAAAAGCTGGGTTACCGGGTGGTGAAGTTGGACCGGATGATGTTTGCCGGCCTCACCAAGAAAGATTTGCCCCGGGGCAAATGGCGTTTCCTAAAACATTCAGAGGTGAATATTTTAAAGCGGGTGAAGTAGCAAAAAGTGCTTACTTTTTATAAACAACCCGACCCTCAAAAACAGTCATAAAAACCTCTATCTTGCTCAGCGCATCATCATTGGTTTCAAAAATATTCCGGTCCAGCACCACCAGGTCGGCCTTTTTGCCTTTTTCAATGGTTCCGTTGATGCTTTCATTAAAGTTCTGCCAGGCTCCTCCAAAGGTATGAAGTTTCAGAGCTGTCGGCAGATTGATCTCTTCCCGCGGCTCATAACTCTTGCTGTCGGGGTCGTCAGGATCTTTCCGGGTAACGGATGTCCCGATGGCCAATAAAGGATCCATGCTTGAGCTAACTGTTCCCCAGGGCCAGTCGGAACCGAAGGCGATCTTCACCCCTGCATTGAGGAAGTCTCCCAGCATGTATCTTCTGTCGGCACGCGGTTTGGCCAACAAGGGTATGGTTTCTTCAAAATAGTTTTCATCCATATAAAACCAGGCAGGCTGGAAACTCGCGATCATCCCCAGCTTTGCCAGGCGGGGGATGTCATGCTGATCGGCCAACTCGATATGGGCCAGGGTATGCCTGGCGTCTCTTTTCTTTTGCATGGCTTTTTCAATCCCGTCCAGCCCTGCCCTTACCGCACCATCTCCAATGGTATGCACATGAATCTGGAAGTTATCCTCCTCCAGTTTCCGGCAGGTTTGTTCATACGTATCGGCATCCCATACCGGTTGGCTGCGATAGCCTTTCCGGTCGATATAGGATTCCAGCAGAAAGCCGGTATGGCCTTCCACGGCTCCGTCCATGAATATCTTGGCCACCTCAACTTTAAAATTTTCTCCATGGCCGTATCGGCTTCGCAGCTCTTTGATTTTTTCCACGTCCGCATCTGTTTTTGTAGGGTCAAGTACAAAGCTCTGCCTGATCCTGACCGACAATTCACCTTTTTTATCCATTTCATGGATGGCTTCAAAGACTTCCGGCTGATCGGCATTCAGCACGCCCGCATCGAAGATCCCGACGATGCCGTTCTGTGCTGCCAGTTTCATATAAGTGCGGGCGGCCTCTTTCCATTCTGCTTTTGACGGCTTTGGCAAAATCCGCATCACCAGTTCGATGGCGGATGACTCCCTGAGGCAGCCGGAGGGTTCACCGTTTTCTTTATAGCGCTCGATATGACCTCCATGCGGGTCTTTGGTGTTTTTATCGATCCCCGCCATCTCAAGTGCTTTGGAGTTGGCCCAGCAGGAATGATAATCAATCGACAGGAATACGGCTGGAATATCCGGCGCCACCTCGTCCAGGGTTTTCTTATCAGGACCGGTGCTTTCGAAAAATCCATGTATCCAGCCAAAACCCAAAACATGTGAAGGATTGTTTTTCTTTTTAATATAGTTCCTGATAATGGATTTGTAATCTTCAATGGATTTGCCACCCGAAAGCAAACACTGGTTCATCAAATGACCGCCCATGATGCCGTGGGCATGACCCTCGTAAAATCCGGGCAGGATGGTCTTTCCTTGCAGGTCGATCACTTCCGAATGTTCGTTCTCAAAAGCGCGGGCCTCTTTGTCAGTGCCCGTAAAAACAACCTCATCCTTTTTAACGACCACCGCCCCGCGAAAGGGTTTATCGGATTTGCCGTCAAATACGTCTCCATTCAGAAATATTTTGGTTTTCACTTCATTTTCCATAAGCCTTAATGTTTATCCATTGAAAAAATATCCCTGAAAGAGTCTCTTTTCTTGATCACCGAAATGATGTGATCTTTATCGGTGAGCACCCTGGTCGGCCTGGGAAATGCGTTGGTGTTGGCAGCGAAAAAGCTGGGGTCGTATGCTCCGGTATTGTAGCAACAAAGCACTTCTCCCCGTCTCGGTTTTCTCTGGAGGAAAATCTTATACTTCGAAATAATATCGCCCGAATAGCAAAGATCGCCTGCCAGGAAAGTTTCAAACGGTTTTTCATCATGCTCTAGCGGATGGTTGATCACCGTCCATGGATTTACCGGGGGCAGCAACATGGCTGTGGCAAAACTTGTTACGGAAGCCTCCAGGGTGGTCAGGTGATGATGACCGGCCACTTTTCTAACGTGGCTTACTTTGGAAAGGGTCACCCCGCAATCTTCCGCAATGCTTCGGCCCGGTTCGATCACCACAGTGGGTTCGCCCATTTTTTTCAGGGCTTCCTTAACAGTCATTTCCTGGCCATTTACTTTGGTGTTTCCTTTGAGTACTTCTTCCAGCATATGGTATTTGGGATAATCGGAATACATTTTTTCTCCCGACCAGGATTTTGTATCTACCGTTCCCTCGGGATTTCGTTTGATACCGCCAAGCTCATTGTTCCATACAAAAGTTTCTTCAGGATGTCCTTCCTTTGTTTGGATGTATCCTTCGCGAACTCTTTTTTGCAGGTATTCCCATTCTTTTTTACCAACGTAATTGAATGGGAATCCGCCGCCTATATTGAGCAGGCGAAAATGTCCGCCTGCTTCATTCAACAGCGCACCCAGTTCCAACAGTTTGCCGATCATGATCCAATAGGCGTCCGGTTCGGTGATCTGAGAACCGATATGGGAATGGAAACCTTGAAAATCCAGATAAGGGAACTGGTCGAGCTGCCGGATGATTCCCGGGATGTTGTTGATGTTTTCACCGAACTTGGACCAGACGCCGGCCGTGAAAACGTTGGCGTCCGTAACATTGTCCATATGAAAGCCGGCCACCCGCAAAATGGTTCTGGCTTTTCTGCCGATGCTTTCCGCCCTTTTATTGATGATCTGCATTTCCTCATAGCTGTCGGCCACGAAAAACATATTATGTTCCAGGGCCTTGTCGATAAACTGGTTGGATTTGGCATTGCCGTTCACGTCGATGTGCAGGGGATCGATCCCTCCCATCAAAGCGGCGTTCATCTCGTTCATGGAAACTACATCGGCCCCGATGCCTTCCTGACGCATTAAATTAAAAACAGAAGGATGCGGGTTGACTTTTCCAGCAAAGCGAATTTCTCCTTTGGGGTAATGTTCTTCAAAAACTTTTTTGTAGGCACGGACATTGTTTACGATCTTGGGTGCATAAAAAATATGCAACGGCAAACCGAAATTGGCCACCCACCAGTTGACGGATCTTCCGGCGATATGTGCACTTTGATCTTTCAAGGAGACGAAATCCAGTTCATCCGTCATCAGGGTGCCCCATTCAAAACCATGTTCTTCATTGCGTTTGGGATCTTTGTTGAAAAATGTTTTGGACATAATGCTACAGTTTTTTGATGTTTGGTTAAACAACTTACTCCTCCGCAATCTGAAGGTTAGACCGGTTATACCGATTCGGAACAGGTTTGCAATGATTGACCTTATGCTCCATTCGGTATAACTGAATCTAACAGAAATATGCGTTGCATTTTATGTAAGATTCAGTATAAGACAATAACCGGAAAAGAAAGCATATTAATTATCTATATATATGCGAAGTTATAAAATATTTAGGAACGCCAAAACCATAGCCAAATAAGTTTGTTTAGCGATCTTCATACTTTCGCTCGCCCACTGGTAAGCCCACTCCCATGCTGTTGCCCGGCGCCATGGGGCTGCTGTAGCTATTATTATATGCGGCATAAGGATTAACCGCCTTGTTAAAGTCAATCACTGCTTGATCTCCTCCTACCGGGATCCCCAGAGGAACATACCTGCCCAATTCACCACTTTCATCATCCGTAAACGGGACAAAAAGCGTTTCATCCTGCCAGGTAAGATCAGCAAAATCACCTGTTTTGTAAACATCCAGACTATAGCTTTTTCCATCCAGCATAAAGCTGATCTCCCCGTATTTAATAAAACTTGCGTTTTTTCCGTCGGAAGTAGTTAGCAAAACTTCCGGTTGTTCATCCGACACCGTAAGCCGTGCATCGATCCTGTATTTTTCATCCACCGGGTAATACCTCAGGGAATCAGGTTGTATGGACCGATTTTCAGGCAGGGGAGATGTTTCTGGGTTTTGAAACACCTGGTCTCTTTCGGCCCGGTATTGTTCAATTTGCTGAACATAATCGTCCTGGGCAAAACCTGCCTGAATAACAAGGATTATTAATACCGCTGGAAGTGTTCTCATAATTTTTTTCATGATCATTGGTTTATGGTGAAAATGTGAATGCTTTGTCCGATAAGGTAAAGATAATGTAAAAAGTGAATATATCTATCTGGATACCAATTTATTTAACAAAAGATTAACGGAAAAACGAAAGATTCGCTTTACATCTGTTGAAAATCGTCTTAACTTGCAATTGCTTAAATTAAAGTTAACAAGCTTACCCGCATATGATCTTTAATGCAAAATACGCTTTTCTCCTTTTGGTATTCCTACTTACCTCATTTCATCTTAGCGCACAATATGATGCGATCGACAGCCTGATCCATCGCTTCCAGGAAAACCCCAACGAAACCATTGTGCAAGCAGATATTAAAAATGATATCCGCATTATTCTCTTTGAAGATCCTGAATTTGCCACCCAAAAACTGCAGCAGATCATCGATATTGCAGAACAAAACCAACAACATGAAATGCTTGCCACTATGATCATGAATCTGGGCATATCCTGGGACCTGAGAGGAAAATACGATCTGGCCATCATTCAGTTTGATAAAGCGCTGGAACTGGCCAAAACACATAAATTGCAAATGCTGCAGGGCGATATTTACAACAATTGCGGGATTGTATATGCCTACAAAGGCGAACTGGAAAAATCACTGGACCATAGCCTGAAAGCCCTCGACATTTATCAAAGTCTTTCGGATTCGGGCAGGTTGGCGCGTATCTATAATAACCTGGGTTCGCGTTATTCGGAAATGGAAATGCATGAAACAGCCCTTGACTATTATCGCAAAGCCATGATCATCAATACCGAAACAGGAGACGAATACCGGCTGGCACAGAATTACGGGAACATAGGAACCATTTATTCGGAACTCGATCAAAACGTCAAAGCCCTTGAATACTATTTGAAAGCATTTGAAATTCAGGAGAAACGCGGCAACCTGCGGGGGCTTTCCATCACCCTGGGCAACATGGCCATTGCCTACCAGAACCTGGGCGAATATGAGCGTTCGCTGGAATATTCATTGCGATCATATGAAATTTCCAAACAAACCAATGATGAGCTTGGCATACTTTCTTATTTTATGACCTGTGCCAACACCTATATGCAACAAAACAAGTTCGACCAATCCCTTAACTGTTTTCTGGAAGCCGAGCAAATTGCCCAAAAACTGGGCACCCGTCACAACCTGATGGAAATCTACAAGAGCATGTCAGAATTGTTTGCCAAACAAAAGCAGTTTGAAAAGGCTTATCAATACAAAGAAAAATACCTGGATGAACGCGCTTTCCTGCTCGATTCGGAAAAAGGCAAGGCACTCGAAATGTTGAAGCATTACGAAAATATGAAGAAGGAAAACGAGATTGCCTTACTTACCAAGGATGCCAAAATACAAAAACTGGAACTACGAAGGCAAAAAATTCTGAGGAATTCCTTTATAGGAGCCGGGATTTTATTGTTGTTGATTTTGATCCTTTTGGGCCACAGATATTTTTATGTTAGACGGATGAAAAACCGGCTGGCCAGCCAAAACAAAATCATTGAGAATGAAAAGCAGAAATCCGACTCCCTATTGTTGAACATCCTGCCAGAAGAAACGGCAGAAGAACTGAAAGAGACCGGAAGCAGCAAAGCAAGGCGATTTGATGTGGTTACCGTTATGTTCACGGATTTCAGGAATTTCACAAAAATAGGGGAAGAACTAAGACCTGAGGAACTGGTCAGTGAAGTAGATCATTGCTTCAAAGCATTCGATCAGATCATCTCAAAATACCCGATTGAAAAGATCAAAACCATCGGGGATGCTTATATGTGCGCGGGTGGCTTGCCGGTTCCCAACAGCACCAATCCCGAAGATGTTGTGAATGCCGGCCTCGACATGATAGATTTCATGGAATCATACAGCAAACAGCAAGAGGAAAAAGGCCTTATTGGTTTCGAAATCCGGGTAGGCATACATACCGGACCGGTGGTTGCCGGCATTGTGGGCACCAAAAAATTCGCATACGATATCTGGGGAGATACCGTAAACATTGCCTCTCGTATGGAATCCAGCGGAGAATCCGGGTATGTGAACATATCGGAAATCACCTACGGCTTTGTTAAAAACCAGTTCAACTGCCGTCACCGTGGAAAAATCCAGGCCAAAAACAAAGGATCGGTGGATATGTATTTTGTGGAGAGGAAAGACAGCAACTAAGCAAAGAGCGTGAATCCTGAGAGTTTTTTTAAAATTTATTTGTCAGTTTATCAACAATGCGTAAATTTGCAGTCCGTTTTACGGGCCAAACGTTCTTAAAATATTCAAATTCCTCAGTAGCTCAATTGGTTAGGGTCTCGCCTAAGGCGGGATTAATCAGAGAGTCGAAAAGGGGAACAAAAATAATGAAATATATAATCCTCAGTAGCTCAGTCGGTTAGAGTCCCGATCTTTCGGGATTAATCAGAGGGTCGCAGGAGGAAAAAGATACAGAAAAGAAAATATTCCTCAGTAGCTCAGTCGGTTAGAGCATCTGACTGTTAATCAGAGGGTCGTTGGTTCGAGTCCAACCTGGGGAGCAAGGAAAGGAAGCCAGACTAAAGTAGTAGTTTGGCTTTTTTAATTTGGCATGCCTATGTATTTTATCTATATCCTCTATTCGGAAAATTCAGATAAGTATTATGTTGGCCACAGTAATGATGTACAAAGGCGGTTAGAGGAGCATAACACAAATACAAGAATGACATATACTCATAAGTTTGGCCCATGGAAGTTGATGAAATACTATCAGGTTAACGAAAACCGTGGAGATGCCTTGCGATTAGAGAAACATATTAAAAAGCAAAAAAGCAGAAAAATTATTGAACGCCTAATCAATGAGCCAGGTTTTTTTGAGGAGATAGCTCAGTTGGTTAGAGTCCCGACCCGTCGGGATTAATCAGAGGGTCGTCTCGCCCGAGGCGAGACC
>JAIPBS010000062.1 GCA_021738625.1 Bacteroidales bacterium | reverse complement strand
GTTGTTCTCGGAAGAAATTGTATTTTTATTCACGGGGTAAATTTTTTATGTTAAATGTCACCTCAAAGATATTGAATATCAATGAGATAACAAAATTATTTACCCCCTTTTTTTTATTTTTTGTGAATTATTCAGGTTAAAACAAACGAGGCAAATATAATGATATTTATCAATCTATACATATATTTTTGTCAATATATATGCAAATGTAAATCAATTTATTACTTTGATATCCTAGTCTGATTTTAATTAATATTGCTACGCCCAATGGGAAGAAAACAATAATCAACACACAATACTATGAAACAGTTTACATTACTATCATTATTTACAGCTCTGATTTTCACATCAGCCATAATTATTTCGGGATGTACCAAGGAAGGCCCGCAAGGCCCTGCCGGAACAGATGGTACAGACGGGACTGCAGGCTGTGTGAAATGTCATGATGATTCTCAAAACATTTACGCTGCTTCCGTACAATGGGAAGCGTCAACGCATGCAACAGGCGGGAATTTCGAGAGAAACGCAGCTAGCTGCGGCGCTTGCCATACCAGCCAGGGATTTCTGCAAAGGATTGCCAACGGCACAATGGAAGCTGACGGTACGGTTGAAAATCCCGCCCCGATCAATTGCTATGCTTGTCATCAGATCCATGAAACTTACACCGAAGAAGACTGGGCCTTTACTGCATCCGGTCCGGTTGAGTTTTGGATTGACGGAACTGTTGCTGACATGGGCAAAGCCAATCTTTGTGCACAGTGTCATCAATCACGCGTACCCGATCCGATTCCGGTTCCCGGTGGAGGCGATGTTGAAATCACCTCTATTCGTTATGGCCCGCACCATGGCCCCCAGGGCAATATGCTTGCAGGTTCTGGCGGATATGAAGTGGAAGGCAGCCTGGGTTACAATAGTTCTTTGCATACCGAATTGGTCGAAAATGGCTGTGTAACCTGCCATATGGCAGATGCATATGGTGCTCAGGCTGGCGGACACACCATGGGTATGAGTTACATCTATCATGGACATGCCGTCGTTAATGATGCAGGTTGCGTTGCCTGCCACGAGGGTGAAGATATTGATGAAAAGGTTGAAGAAGCCAAAGCCGACATTGATGTTTTACTCGCAGACCTCAAGGGTTTGTTGATTGAACAGGGTGTGCTGGATAGTTCGGATTATGCTATAACCGGCACCATGACTTCCAATCAGGCCGGTGCTATATTTAACTATCAGTTTGTACGCGAAGACAGAAGCGGCGGCACACACAACTTTAAATACGCCAAAGCATTGTTGACCAATTCCATCGAATCAATTAATTAAGATGATTTCAGGAAACGAAAAAAGGCTTCGCATGAGGCCTTTTTTCGTATCTTTATAGCAATTGAAAATTTAAACTCCATGAGAACATGAAAAAATTCATACCTATTTCACTGGTCTTCTTTGCTGTCGTTTTCTTCAGCGCATGTGAATACGAGTTTATTAAACCTCTGGATCCAGGTATCGATCCCAATGAACCCCAAAGTTTTTCCTCGGATATCCTGCCCATTTTTGAGGCACAGGATTGCGTTTCCTGCCACAGCAGTGTCGGCACACAATTTTCACT
Organism: Bacteroidales bacterium; assembly: GCA_021738625.1. Classification (GTDB taxonomy): domain Bacteria; phylum Bacteroidota; class Bacteroidia; order Bacteroidales; family JAIOZK01; genus JAIOZK01. The sequence continues at coordinate 15,526 of JAIPBS010000062.1, read as the reverse complement.
GGAAGCAGGCAGTGCTTACCAGAACATCCTCAATTTGAACCTGGCCGACACGGGAAATCCCGAGCAAAGTGTTCTTTACACGGTTCCCGATCCAACCAACCCTGATCAGCATCCCGCTACCTACACCACTGAACAGGCAGCAAGAGTGCTGATTTGGATACAACAAGGTGCGCAAAACAATTAATTGATTCAAAAACACAAATTCAGCAGCAATGAAAAAATTTATATTATTCATACTGATCACCCTGATGAGCACCGGGGCAATCCTGGCCCAGGAAGAAAAGAAAGAAGACAAACCGGTAAGGGCACCTTTTGAAAGCGGAATTTTAATTGACAGCCGGACAGTGTTCAACCCGGTTAAGAAAACCCTGGAGTTCAACATCCAGCATAGGTTTGCACAAATTGAAGATTTTAACAACCTTTATGGGATCTATGGAGCTTCCAACATCCGGTTGGCCCTGAACTACAGCGTAATGGACAAGCTGATGATCGGCTTCGGAACCACCAAAGACCAGAAATTGCAAGACTTTCAACTTAAATATGTCATCCTTGAACAAACACGCGAAAACACCATTCCTGTTGGGTTGGCATTTTATGGAAACATGGCCATTGACGGAAGAAACGAAGATGTGTTTGGACTGAATTATGAATTTACAAACCGCTTCAGCTATTTCGCACAGCTGATTATCTCCAGGAAAATCAGCTATGCACTGAGCCTTCAGTTAGCTCCCAGTTTTTCTCATGTCAACGCTGTATTACCCGGTTACGAACACGATAAGATCGGAATCAGCTTTAACGGACGCCTGCGCGTCAGCCCACAATCGTCAATTATCTTCAATTACGACCAACCGCTGGAAATCGAAGCCATTTATGAAAACAAGGAACCGGCCCTTAAACCAAAGGCCAATGTTGCCCTTGGGTGGGAGATTTCTACAAGTACACATGCCTTTCAAATATTTATTTCCAGTGCAAGAGCCCTGGTTCCACAATACAATATGATGTATAACACGAATGACTTTTTTGACGGTGGTATATTTTTTGGCTTCAACATCACAAGATTATGGAGCTTTTAATATCAACCAATAAATAAAAAAGGAGTAAATTATGAAAAAACTTAAGAAATTCAACCGGATAGCGTTAGTAATCATCGCGTTAGGAAGTTTTCTGTTGTTTGCCTTTACACTTCCACAGGAACAAAAAACACCCGAGGAATGGGACATCCCCGAAGAATATCAAACCATGGAAAATCCCTATAAAGATGATAACAGCCTGGACCGTATCGGCAAAATGCTCTATGCAAAGCACTGCAAATCATGCCATGGAAACAAAGGCCAGTGCGACGGGCCAAAAGCCAAACAACTGGAAACCTGGTGTGGCGATTTCACCGCTGAGGAGTTCCAGAACCAGGCCGATGGCGTGATCTATTACAAATCCATCATCGGAAGGGATGAAATGCCCAACTATGAAAGTAAAATTCCCGATGCCGAAGACAGATGGGCCATCGTAAACTATATCAGAACATTGGACGATTAATTCTGATTCTTGATCAGGGGTGTCCGTAAAACGGACACCTTTTTTTTCACTTATTGATTTTTTTGACGCGGATGAAAAGAAGTATTTTTAGCTTATTATTCTTGTTGATACTAATTCCCGGAAGGACCCAGGACGAACAGGAAACACCTGATCATGTCAAAGAGAATAAAACCTGCCTGCAATGCCACGGCAATCAATACTATTATTACTACAACGACTGGGTGGAGCGCGACATTAAAGAGCGCATGAATCCTTATTACATTATCGATAGCAGCGATTATTACCATTCGGTGCACCATGCTTTTTACTGTATCGATTGCCATTCGACCGAATACGAGGAGTTTCCCCATGCGGGTTATTTGCGCATGGAATACCAGTATACCTGCCTGGATTGTCATGGCGGAGACGAAACATACGCTCAATATAATTTTGAGCAAATCCAGGTTGAATTCGAGCGCAGCGTTCATTCCACAAGACACAACGAAGCTTTTACCTGCTGGATGTGCCATGATCCGCACTCATACCAGGTGAGCGCCCGTAGCGAAAGGCCAATTACCGAAACAGTGGCCTATGACAATGAGATTTGTTTAAGCTGCCATGCCAATGTAAACAAGTTTAAATTGCTTACCGACAGAGATAATCCCAACGTAATTGAAAGCCATGACTGGCTGCCCAACCAGCCGCTGCATTTCAGGAAGGTCAGATGCATTGAATGTCATGCCAAACTGAGCGACACCCTGCTTGTTGCCCATGAAATACAACCCAAATCACAGGCCGTTAAGAAATGTGTTGAATGCCATTCAAGCAATTCCCTGCTGCTGGCATCCCTGTATAAATATCAGGCCCAGGAAAAAAGAAGCAAAGCAGGTTTTTTCAATGCTGCCATTATGAATGAAGCATATGTGATAGGGGCAAACAGAAACTATTATCTGAATGTGATCAGTGCCATTATTTTCGGTTTGGTTATTTTTGGAATCGCCATTCATGCCATTTTAAGAATTATTAAAAAGTAGTTGGAAATGGGAGTCAAAATTTATTTGTATCCGTTTTGGTTGAGGATCTGGCACTGGGTAAATGCCATACTTATTATATTGTTGATCATCACCGGAATCAGCATGCAGTATTCAAATCCGGAATATCCTTTAATTCGTTTTGATATTGCGGTTACCATTCACAATTTATCAGGAATATTGCTAACCGCCAGCTATATGTTTTTTCTCATTTTCAACCTCGGCGGACCCAACAGGAAATATTACCGTTTACAGATTAAAGGGCTTGGAAACAGGTTGATGAAGCAGTTCCGGTATTATATATCAGGGATTTTTAAAGGTGAGAAAGCCCCTTTTCCTATTAGTGAAAAGCGTAAATTCAATCCCCTTCAAAAATTAACTTACGTTCTGACAATGTATATCGGAATACCACTGATTCTGATCACGGGATGGGCATTGCTGTTTCCCGAAGTCATCATTCACAATTTTCTTGGAGCCAGCGGCCTGTACTTAACTGCCTTATTTCACGTGATGATCGGATTCTTTCTCTCGATATTTTTATTTATCCATATCTATTTTGCAACGATCGGGAAAACCGCGGCCAGCAATTTCAGGGCAATGATCAACGGCTGGCACGAAGCGCACGATTAGGTACTTAACATTAACGACTGACGATAAATCCTAAAACAATATATCATGAAACTGCCAAGGTCTTTTTATAACTGGCTTTCGCTCACGGGAGCCATACTTGCAATCATTAGTCTGTTCATCATCGTTTTCCTTTTCCTGATTTCCTTCTTTTTCGATCAGGGAAGCTCTTATCTTGGGCTTTTCATCTATATTATCCTGCCTATTTTTCTGGTGATCGGTTTGATCCTGATTCCAATCGGCATGTATGTTAAAGCAAAAAAAGACCGAAAAAGAGTTGAACAAAGCAAGAGACGCTGGCCCCTGATCGACATGAACCGAAAACATACCAGGAATGCCTTTTTCATTTTTACACTCGGCACCCTCGTATTCCTGATGCTGTCGGCAGTTGGAAGTTATGAAGCCTATCACTACACTGAATCGGTTGAATTCTGCGGTACACTTTGCCACAAGGTAATGAAACCCGAATACGTCGCATACCAAAACAGCCCGCATGCCCGGGTGGCTTGTGTGGATTGCCATGTGGGACCGGGGGCCGACTGGTATGTCAAATCCAAGCTCTCCGGCCTGTACCAGGTTTATGCCGTAACCACCGGCAATTATCCCAAACCCATCCCGACCCCGGTAAGAAACCTCCGACCCGCAAGGGAAACCTGTGAAGAATGTCACTGGCCGGAACAGTTCTATGCCAGAAAATTAAAATATAGGAAACATTATCTTGCAGATTACGATAACACAGAATGGGATATTACCATGAAAATGAAAATCGGTTCCAATTACAAGGCCCTGGGCCTTAAAGAAGGTATCCACTGGCACATCAACCCCGATGTTAAAATTGAGTATATCGCATTTGACGAGCAAAGGGAAGAGATACCATGGGTAAGATACACAGACAGAAAGACCGGGAAAACAGTGGTTTATCAGAGTCCCGATACAACCATCGACGCCTCCAGAGTTGATCCCGAAGAGATCAGGACCATGGACTGCATGGATTGCCATAATCGCCCCTCCCATATTTACCGACCGCCCCAAGAATACATAGACGACGCCATCACAGCAGGCGAAATCCCTAAAAACCTCCCCGACATCAAAGTGGCGGCCATGGACGTGCTGAACAACGATTTTCCGACCACCGACAGCGCCATGGAGTTTATCGAAACAGAGATAAACTTTTATTACGAATTGCTTTATCCTGAGGTATATGATACAAATAAAGCCGCAGTGAACCAGGCGATAAAAGTGATCCAGGAAAAATTCAAACTCAATGTTTTTCCCGGCATGAAAGTGGACTGGAAAGTATATCCCGACCATATCGGGCACCTGCACTCGGAAGGATGCTACAGATGCCATAACGACAAACATGTTTCGGCGGAGGGATACACCATTTCGAGAGACTGCAACCTGTGCCACGATATCGTTGCCCAGGGCGCTCCTGCAAACCTGCAGGTGACCACCGTACTGGATTCACTGGTATTCGAACATCCGGTTGATATTGGTGAATCATGGAAGGAACTGCACTGTGCAGAATGTCACCGGGACCTTTACTAACATTTAATTTTTGGGGAGATAGATGAACAAAGAGAGACGGAAATTCTGGACCTATCCCTGGGGATACAGGGAAAGTTTCACCATTGCTTTTGCCATTTTACTGGTCGGTTTTCTGATTGAATACCTTTCGCCGGTCAACGCGATCTTTTTGCCGCGCTGGCCTTATAATTTGTTGCTGATCATCGTATTTCTGGCTTATGTAGCCCTTTCGAACAGAATGGTTAAACATCCCATAATCAAATGGCTATCTGGTGTGCCTGCAGCCATTTCTTCCATCTCGGTGATGACCCTGCTGGTATTGTTGATGGGATTCATTCCTCAAAGTAGTGAACCGGGAGGCGCATTTATCAGCGACATCGGACTGACCCATGTAATCAAAAGCTGGCCTTATTTGCTCATTTCCTTTTACCTTCTGGTGATCCTTGCATTTACCATTATGCGCCGGATACTTCCTTTTAAAGTAAAAAACATCGCCTTCACTCTCAACCATGCCGGTTTATGGATTGTGGTCGCCGCCGCCTCACTCGGCTCAGCGGATATGAAAAAATTCACCATGCAGCTGGTAGAAGACAAAGCCGTATTCACTGCTTACGATAAATACGGACAACCCAGGCAAATGAACTTTGCCGTTAAGCTGCTCAACTTTCACATCAAGGAATATCCACCCTCGATCGGTTTGCTGAATGAACACAAGGGCGAGCTGAAATTTGATAAAAAAGCCGAATTGATGCTCGTGGAGGAACAAACAGAGGCAGAAATGGACAACTGGAAAATCCGGATCGCAAAGTATTATGAAGCGGCGGTAAGGGATACTGCCGACGGATATATTCCCAACAACCGACCGGGCGCCTCGGCCCTGGCTTATGTAGTGGCAACCAATCTGGACACAGGTGCCGTAAAAGAAGGTTGGGTGACCAACGGCAGCTTTATGATGAGCCCGAAATACCTGCGGCTGGGTGATGGGCACAGCGTGGTGATGACCGTCCCACGACCGAAGGAATACAGTTCCGATTTCAGGTTTTTCCGCGGTATGGAAGATTATGAGGATGTTACCATCAAAGTGAACAAGCCCGCCACCATCGATGGCTGGACCTTTTACCAGACCGGCTACAACGAGAAAATGGGCAAATGGTCGCAGGTCAGCATTGTGGAGATTGTAAAGGATCCCTGGCTGCCTGTGGTCTATACCGGAATTTTTATGATCCTGCTGGGCTCGCTTTACCTGGTTTGGATGGGAAGAACCAAAAACGCTAAAAAACAAGAAGAAGATGACCTGGTATAATTATCCTTTGTTTATGTTTATTGCCGCGGCACTTTGGGTGCTCGCGCTGATCCTGCTGGCGGCCTCCCGCAAAAAAATGTTCAAATGGATTGGTGGATTGGCCCTGTTCGGCGGACTGGCATCCATGATTATTTTTACCACCGGGCTATGGATATCGCTCGAAAGACCGCCTTTCCGTACCCTGGGAGAAACACGTCTGTGGTACGCCCTCTTTATTTCGGTGATCGGCATCGTGATCTATTATCGATGGAAACTTTTATGGATGCTGGCTTATGCGCTGCTCATGGCCATTGTCTTCCTCTTCGTCAACTATCTGAATCCCGACACCTTCGATAAAACCCTGATGCCGGCCCTGCAAAGCCCCTGGTTTATCCCCCATGTGATCGTTTACATCATCGGCTATGCATTTCTGGCGGTTTCTTCTTTGATCGGTGTGAAAGGGCTTTATCTCAATTACAAAGGGAAAGACGTAAGCAAAACCATAGCCCTGGCCGACAATATCGTTTACCTGGGATTCGCCTTTTTAACTTTCGGTTTGCTATTCGGCGCCCTCTGGGCCAAGGAAGCCTGGGGGCATTACTGGACCTGGGACCCCAAGGAAACCTGGGCCTTCCTCACCTGGCTGGTTTACCTGTTGTATATACATTTCAGGGTGAACAAAAGGAAATATGTGGTTTCCTCGCTTTGGGTGCTTTCGCTGGCTTTTGTGGTGCTGCTGATTTGCTGGTTCGGCATCAACTATCTGCCCTCGGCGCAGTCGAGCGTGCATGTGTATTCGACTTAAAAGTTGATTGGTACCCGGAGATCCAAAGGTGCAGCGCACCGGGTTATATGGGTATAAGGTTATACAGGTATGGGGAGGTAGAGGAAAATTTGAAAATTGAAAATTGGTTTAGCCCGCTAGGGCGCAAAAACAAGAAGGATGCGTGAAAGTGAGAACAAACCAAGCGGCAAAGCCGCGCAATCTTTATAGCTGTTGTTGAGACTCCTAAATATTCAGTCCCACACAAACCTCCATTCACCGTTTTCCTGTTTTTTCCAGACGGTGTGGAAGATGCCTGTGAGGGTGTCGGCCACTCCCGTGCTGTCAGGTTTGATGTAGAAGTACTTTCCATAAGTATATCCCAGATCGCCGGCAAAGGACACCTCCACAAATTCGGGTTGCCAGATCAGGCGGGCATTTTCGAAAGCAGGTCTCCGTGCATCGAAGTATTTTCTTATGGCATGCCTGCCTTTGTATAGCTTGTTGTTTCTCGATAAAACCGCATCCTCAGCGGCATAGTAAAGGAAGGCTTCCATGATGCCTTTATGCTGAGCCATTTGTGCAAAGGCTTTCTCCGTTTCAAGGATCTCCTTTTCCCAAAGCCGAATTTCATTTTTTTGCCTGTCCGCTTTACAGGATAACAGCAAGGCGCTTATCAGAAATAGAAGATGTTGTTTTTTCATGGAGTGTTATTTTTGTGAATTTAGTGATTTTGAGTTTTTGTGTCCAAAATATTTTCGTAAATCACGATTTACATGGATAACATCTTACACTTCTAATGAAATTTACTCAAAAGATTTTACTCTTGATCTTTCTCCTTTTTGAACAGGCTTATGCTAAATCCGCCCAAAAGCATAATATGAGCCAACACACCACCCACCAGGTAATTCTGGATTCTATCGTAACATTCGGTTCCTCTCAGGGCATAGGAAGTGCCTATGATAACCAGCCCCCAGATGATGGCGCTTGCAATTATTACACTACCGATTGTGAGTATTTTCTTGTTCTTGTTCTTAGCCATTTTAATTTTCTTTTAGGTTAAACACTTTCTTTATTTTCTAATTCTTTCAAACATGTTTTGAGTTCTTCAAAATGTTTTACGAATCTTCTTTTAAAATAAAATATCGAAAAGGGTATCATCATAGCACTGCCGCCAAGGATCAATACAATGATCTTAACGATTGATTTCGTTTCCATTGAATAAACCATTTCTGCGAAGCTTTCATCCGGGTTGAAAGCAGAAGCCACAAACAAACCCATGATCACGCCTATGATAAGAGCTGTGGGAATCTGAATGTATTTCAGGATATTTTTCGTTCCGTATTTGATATGCTTTCTCAATTTTTTGATGGTTTCCGTAAGTGCATTTACCAGGTTTGTATCCGTATAAATGGTCCGGTCTATGCTTTTAAATGCTTTGATTGCGGAGTACAACGGAATGCCCATCATGATGCTCACGATTACCGAAAAAATCATGGCAATTGAAACATCCAGGAAAGAAAACAAAGCGAAAATGATGATAAGGTATTCTGCTCCTCCCACCAAAAACTCAAACCTGAAGTTTTTTTTAAGCGCATACAAAGCCGTATTTGAGCGTCTTTTGAGGTTCAGCCGCTTTTTTATCTGTTCTTCCGTAAGTGTCTCGTGATGCTTAAAAGAACTTTTCCATGTATTTTTGATGTCCTTAAAGTCCATAGCCCAATTCCTTTAAGATTATTTGCAGTTTCTTTTTAATGCGGTTTATTTTCACACCGACATTCGAAACCGAAATGCCAATAATTTCCGAAATTTCTTCATACGGGTAATCATCCATGTACAGCACAATAATTGACTTCTCGGCTTTGCTTAGTTTGTTTATCGCGGCATGAAGAATTCTGGCTTTCTCTTGCTGATCCTTCTGTTCTTCGGCATCATAGATCTGTGCAGTAATTTCAGAAGAGATATCTTTTTCCTGCGGTCTTATTTTTCGCAACTGGGATATGGCTGTATTGAGGGCCACCCTGTACATCCAAGTGGAAAACTTCCTGGCCTTGTCATAAGTCTCAAATGACCTCCACAATTGCAGGAGAATATCCTGAAACAGGTCTTCTTTGCAAATTATCCCATTACAATAAGCAACAGAAACCTTATGAATAATACCTTGATGTTGTTTGATCAGTTCGGTGAATTCCTTTATTTGATTTTCCTTATTCAAACCACAAACATCTGTTTTACTTCATGATTCGCAAAAAAGTCTTTTTTATTACACAAGCATATGAATTTTTGCGCTCCGGGAATAAATGTAGTTAAATTCTCTCAAAAGGCTGGGAGGCTGACACATATCTCTTCGGTGACGCGGTATAGATATTGCATATAAACGCCATAAGTAGCGTTTCTGCTGTGGTGCTTAAAATTGATTAGTGGTTTCATTTAAATCTCTTGATTGTGGATACTTCTCAACACGCTGTCGGATCATCATGAAATATCTTATCAGCAGGATAAAAGGAACGGTCATCAGCAACTCGAACAAACCCACGAAAGTGAAAGAACCGCCGGTGTAGGCAAAATTGATCGCGATGATCAGCAGCACAAAATAAAAACAAAGAGGTCAGGGCAGACAACACATGGATCGCCATCAGGAAAATGATAAAAGCAATGCCTGTCTTTAATTTACGAAGAATGACCCGTGGCCAAATTTGATTTCTCCACGAATCAAAAAATAATGATTTTGTGGCTGGGAATAGTTTTTCTACCGGCATAATGCTTACTCAATAGCAAAGCAAGATTCTTTTATTTCCACCAATCAAAATTGTCTGATATGATGATTTCATTCTTTTGAATATTATGAGTCGTCTTCATCGGAATCGTCCTGTAGCTAAGGTTATATTTTTCAACTAATCCCCTTATTTCTGCAGTATCATCATAGGTAAGCATAAACTTTCCTTTAAGCTCAGCAGTTAAAGCAAATAGAGCATCATGGTCAATTTCAAAATGGGTATACAGTCGTTTTCCTGCAACTGTATATGGGGGATCTATGAATGAATAAGTTTTTACGTGATCCTTGATTTTCTCTAATTCAGCAAATGCATCACCTGAAATAAAACTCATTTTTGTCTTGACATATCCAATTGCCAATATTCTGTCTCGCAAAGTTTTGGGATACCAACGAGATTTTATTCCCTTACCGTTTTCGCCATTTTTAATTAAACCTGAACCTTTCGTAATAATGCCCCCATGAAAAATTCTGTTTTTAAGAATGGTGCTAAAAGCTTGCTCCTTTATCGTTTTATTTTCCTTTTGAAGTATTGAGTTTGCATTATCAGGAGTAAGGTTAAATGAATAGATTTTATCAGCCAGCCAATTATGGTCACCATTAATCATTACTTCCTAAACAGCAGCTACTTCAGGGTCTAGTTCAACCATTACTATCTTGTCTGCTAAACTCTCAAATGCTGCTGTAAGGCTAACAATACCACCACCTGCAAAAGGTTCAATTAATGTTTTGTTTACTTTTGATTGTTTAAGCCATTTTCTTACGACAGGAATTAGCCAAGTCTTTCCACCTGGATACCTGAAAGGACTTCTTTGAGGAACTGAAGCTACATTTACAACTTTTGGTGTTGGCTTATTTTGTTTTGTTTCAAATATGGATAATTGTCCGTCCATGATTAACTGCTAATTATGTCTGTTAATGACGGAGCATCTGTGGAATGAGTCGTTTACGGGAAGATGAAAGGTAATCTGGCTTTGGATAGTTGTACCCTGTCGGCCATTCAAAATTTTCAGAAGGCTTTTTAATATATTCTTCAAATGGATTTCTAAGATTTTCTGAAATATAAACTCCTTGTACTTCAAGAGAAGCAAAATCAATAAGCTGACCTTTTTCGTTGTACTGAACAAGCACAAAATCTATGTTGTCTGTTTCTTTAATTATAAGGCACTGGTTATCGGGCATTCTTCCGTTTAAAAACTTCTTGTTTCCTTCGTGATTTAGCGCCTTTGTGGCCAAAACTTTTAGCTTACAAATTCACTAAAAACTCCAAGGAACAACAAGGCAGAACCTAATTTCCACTTTCCACTTTCAAATTTCATTCAGCTCATTCAACAAAAAGTGCTTAATTTGCAGTGTACAAAAACACAATAAGATGAAACGACTTTTACCCCTGTTGATCCTTTTCCTGATCATTGCAACAAACCTAAACAGCCAGAACATTCAATTGCCTGATGCAGAGCGAATCGCGCACAACTGCTTTTTCGAGCAAATAAATAAATACCATGATGCGGTGGATTATACCTCCATCGACATGGAGCTTGTTTTTACTTCATCCTTTGAAGACAAACCTTTGTTCCATGCTTTTGAAAACCGGGACGGCGGCTTTGTGATCGTGGCGGCACAACAAGTTATCCAGCCTGTGATCGGTTATTCCTTCACAGGCGATTTCCCGGAAGAACTTGACCCGAAAAGCAATTTCGGCAGCTTAATGGCCGCTTATGCCGAAATGATGGAATACGCCCTGGAAAATAATATCACCTCTTCAGCGGAAGTTATGCAAAGCTGGGCGCATTTGCTCACGAATGATCCTGCCCGGCTCAACACCACGAGCAGAGACAAAGATGTGGAGCCCCTGATCGCTTCCATGTGGAACCAGGATTACCCATACAACATCATGAGCCCCGAAGACCCCGAGGGGCCCGGCGGACATGCCTATGCCGGCTGCGTGGCCACGGCCATGTCGCAGGTGATGCACTACTGGAGGTATCCTCTGACTGGCGTTGGGTCACATTCTTATCATCACAACAACTATGGACAGCTTAGTGCAGACTTTGGCGCAACAGAATACGACTGGGCGGGCATGCTCAACCTGATCGACTTCAACGATCCGTGGGCCATAGCCGAATTACAATATCATGCAGGTGTTGGAGTTGAGATGAACTTTAGCCCTAACGGCTCGGGTTCCAATATGTTCATGGCCAGGGATGCGTTGCAGGATTACTTCAGGTATGCGGACTGCAAGTTGAAATTCAAGGAAAACTACACGGAACAGGAATGGATCGACCTGCTCAAAAACCAGATCGACCAGGAATACCCGGTGAACTATGCAGGTTATTCCAATTCGGGCGGGCATGCCTTTGTTTGCGACGGCTACCAGGATGATTATTTCCATTTTAATTTCGGATGGGGAGGCGCCAGCAACGGCTATTACTCCCTGAGCAACGTGAACGGCTTCAGCAACGGACAGCAGGGCGTCATTGATTTTTACCCCACCCAAGCCGATTATCCCTATCATGTGAGCGGAGATCATGTGTTTACAAAACTCAACGGTTCCTTCACCGACGGAAGCGGTCCGGTAAGCCATTACCTCAACAATAAAACGGCCAGCTGGCTGATCGATCCGCAAACCGAAGAAGATTCCGTGTCGGGCATCGAACTGAATGTTAGCCGGTTTGAACTGGGAAATAACGACATCCTCAGGATATATGACGGCGGAACTTCCTCCGCCCCCTTGATCGGAGAATACACTGGCGACAATGTACCCGGCAAGGTCAGTTCCGCAGGGAATAAACTGCTGGTGGTTTTCGAATCGGATGGAAGTGAAACAGGCCCCGGCTTTTATGCCGAGTATCGCTCCATCATCCCGGAATACTGCCAAAGCATGGCTGTTATCACAGCACCGGCGGGAACCATTACCGACGGAAGCGGTAACTTCAACTATAACAACAACACCCTCTGCTATTTTCAGATCAAACCCGAAACCGATAAAAACATCCTGATATCTTTCAAATCCTTCGAAACCGAAGAAGAAAACGATAAACTGCTTATTTACGACAGCAACGAATTGATCGGAACTTTTTCGGGGGACAGCCTGCCCGATGTGGTGGAAGTTACCAGCGGCACGGCCATCCTGATCTTTAAAACCAGTTCTTATGTAACTGCGGGCGGCTGGGAAATCGAATATCAAACAGGCTATCTTGCGATGGATGAGAACAGCATGCCCGGCAGTTTTGAAATTTATCCGAATCCCTCACAAGGCAATGTGCAGCTGGAGTTTCAGGCGGAAGAAAGCACCTCTTATCAACTCAGCGTACAGGATGTTTCAGGGGCGGAATTATTTCATGAAACCTTCAACGCCGTCACCGGCAAGCTTACAAAACAAATCCAGCTTGAGGAACTTGACGCGGGTTTGTATTTTGTTACGATCAACAGCAAGGCAGGCTCGATTACCAATAAGTTGGTGATTTCAAAATGACAACTGCAAGTGAGGCCGTTTTTCCACAGTAGAACTCGATCCCGCTGCAACTGTGGTTGATATTTCCTGTATCTACCAGTTTTGATGCCCGGGCATCTTATTTTATACAATGGCATAAAATTCTATTCTTGTATACCAAAAAAACAATGACTATGCCTGCAATACTGAAAGTAATCCTGGCTATTATTCTACCCCCGCTGGCGGTAGCCCTTGAATTTGGCGTTAGCAGTGCTGATCATCGGCATCGTGATGGTGGCTTCCTCGGGCAAGCGCAAAGCCTGAATCTTACTGATCTGAGAATTATGTCTTAATTTTGATAGATCAGAGATCATTTTCTTCATTCAAATCGAAAGGCATGCTTCATACTTCTTATATCGAACTCAGCAAGGACGCTTTGAACAGCAACATCAATTATATCAGAAAAAGGATCGGGAAGGATGTGAAATACAGCATGGTGGTGAAAGCCAATGCCTACGGTCACGGAATTGAAGAGTTACTCCCTATGATCGAGGAATGCGGCGTGGATCACTTCTCGGTATTCAGTGTGGCCGAAGCCATGCGGGCCTGGGAGATCAAACAGGAACACTGTGAGCTGATGATCATGGGATTTGTGGACGATGATTACCTGCAATGGGCTATTGAACGAGACATTTCCTTCTTTGTGTTTACCTTGCACCGACTGAAAAAAGTAATAGAAGTCGCAAAAAAAATGGATCAAGCGGCACGCATCCATGTGGAACTGGAAACCGGTATGCACCGCACGGGCTTTTGTGAAGACGAAATGGAAGAGGTGAGCCGGCTGCTTAAAAAACACTCAAAACATCTTGAAATAGAAGGTATCTGTTCCCACCTGGCCGGAGCGGAAAACATCGTGAACTACAGGCGCATAACCAACCAGATTGAGCGGTTTAAGGAATTGTGCGACTGGTTTGGGGCAGAAGGCTTTCAACCAAAATACAGGCACCTGGCCTGTTCGGCCGGCGTGTTGAATTATCCCTCATCCATTTTGGATATGGTGCGTGTGGGTATTTCCAACTATGGCTTCTGGCCCAGCGACGAAACCAAAATGATGCACATGAAAGAAGAGGGATTTGAAGAGGATCCGCTCGACCGGGTACTCTCCTGGAAAACCGAGATCATGAGTGTGAACAGGGTGAAGGAGGGCAATTACGTAAGCTATGGCAAAAGCTACCTGACCAACCGCGACAGCAAGATCGCAACCGCTCCGGTGGGGTACGGCTATGGTTTCAGCAGAAACCTCAGCAACAACGGGCACATCCTGGTGAAGGGCAAGCGCGTGCCGGTGGTGGGATCGGTTAATATGAACATGCTGGTGATGGATGTCACCGATGTTCCCGACCTAAAAGTGGGCGATGAAGTGGTATTGATCGGGAAACAAGGCGATGCAGTTATCTCCGTCGGTTCTTTCAGCGATATGAACAACAGCATGAATTATGAATTGCTGACCCGCTTGCCGAATCACATCCCCAGGAGAATTGTACCCTAAAATGCTTTGCATTTTATGTAAGATTCAGTATGGATTACAACTATAGACTATTTGCCGCCAGATCCCCTGCTGATCACCATCACCTGTTCCGAACCGGTAAAGGGCTCCCCAACCTTCCAGGCTAAGGGTGTTGTATTCCCCACTTTCCCGGGTTAAAAAACATCTAGCATGGTAAAATATTAAAACGACCTGATGTATTCAAACATATCCAGCCAGAAATGCTGCCCCAGGCCAAAACTGAAGGCCATGATACCGAAAATTCCATGCAGGATGATCACGAATAAAACACTTTTTGTCCTGTCGTACAGATAAGCCAGATAAACCCCCATGATCAGTGTAAGAACCATACTGATCAGGCTGTAATAAACGATGTGAATAAAACTGAAGGCCAGGCCGCTGGCAATAATTATCATATATCTTTCCCTGAACAAAGCCATGTATCTTCTGAAGAAAAATGATTTGAATATGACCTCCTGAATGCTGGCCGAAAAAAGCGGGTAAAACACACAAAACATTAACCACAGCCGGGTATTCATGCGGGGCAGGTTGAACAGGTTTTTACGGTCAAAAAAATAAACGGCCAGGATCATCAAAACCCCGACGGCAAAAAGAACGGACAGGTTGATCAGCCAGAGTTTTCTGCTGACTTTCAGGCGTACCAACTCCTTCCATTTGAATTCGGGCGACCTCAGCAAATAGAAAAAGATCACCGCCACCACCGGCAGCAAAAAGGCAATCGGCCTGAAAACAAGCTCTGGGAATAAATAAAGATAAAGCGGGATGCCAAAGAAAAGAAATGAATACTCAAAGCCCAGGTAAATTCTTTTGCTCATCCGCTTGTTTTGTTATACCGCTCACCAGTTTTCTTCTTCTGGTGTGCCCGATTCGGATTTCTGTATAACAAAAGTACGGTTAATATTGAAGCCGAAATGGATATCGCCTCCGAACCAGTCGCCGGTTGTTTCGCCTATGAAATACTCCTCAACCAGTCCGGCCGAATTGCTGAAAAACAATTGAAACACATGCCCG
>JAIPBS010000018.1 GCA_021738625.1 Bacteroidales bacterium | reverse complement strand
ATTCCTGTACGCGAGCTTTTTTAAACTCTTCGCTAAAAACCCTTCGCTTTTTTAAACTTCTTCCCGTTTTAATCATCAGTTGATCCTTTCTTTTTTTTGGTCAACCTATTTCAGGGAATGACATGAAAACAAGGAACAAAAAACAAGAAACAAGGAATTGTTTGCTGCGTTCTTGCCGGCCGATGTCCAATTTCAAGCTTGGGCAAGCTATACCTGTTAAAAAAATTGCATCTTTTTTGATCGTCAGACCAACCACTTAAAAACATTCTTTCAGAAAAATCAAAAAAACTTTCCGGAAAGGGGGTAACAAATCACAAAAACAGATACTACCTGATGAAGTGATTAATCAATGTGCTCCTTCATTCGGGTTAATCGTTTCACTCAGCTCTCTCACTCTATTGTCAGTGATTTACCCTTCAATCAGAACGGCGGGTCCTCCCAGGGCCTGCTTTTCTTTTTTGGTCAGTCATCAACCGGTTTCATTTGAGTTCGCCTGAGGCGGACAAAGATTCTTTCCCACCCCTTGGGGCGTTTTTCAATATTTCATTTGATACCACGCTGCTCTGCGGCGGGGTAGTTTATTAGTCCCTGCAATTTTTAATTACCTTTGCAGTTGTTTTTAAAAGAAGCAATTTCGCTATGGCCGAGGAAAAGGAAAAACTGCTTGGTAAGATCAATTGCCCTTCCGACCTGAAGCAACTTCAGGAAAATCAGCTGCTGCAACTCTGTAGGGAGATCAGGGATTTTATCCTGGACGTGACCTGTGTGAACCCCGGTCATGTGGGGGCGAGCCTGGGCACGGTCGAGCTGGCGGTGGCCATTCATTACATTTACAATACACCTGACGACAAACTCATTTGGGACGTGGGCCATCAGGCCTATGCCCATAAGATCCTTACCGGTCGCAAAGAGAACTTCCATACTTTAAGAAAATACAAAGGCATCAGCGGTTTTCCTAAAATGGCCGAAAGCGAATATGATTCATTCGGCACCGGGCATTCGTCCACCAGCATTTCGGCCGCCCTGGGCATGGCCATTGCATCCAAAATGAAAAAGGAAAAAGACCGGCAGCATATCGCCGTGATCGGCGACGGCAGCATGTCGGGCGGTATGGCGCTGGAAGCCCTGAACAATGCAGGGGTGGCAAACACCAACCTGCTTGTCATTTTGAACGACAACGGCATCTCCATCGACAAAAGCACCGGCGCCCTGAAGGATTATCTAACGTACATCCAGACTTCACGTACTTACAACAAACTTAAGAACTTCACCTGGAAAGCACTGGGTAAGGCCAGCAAATACGGCCCCAACTCTCAGCGTTTGTTGCAGCAGATTGAGAATGCCATCAAAAGTTCTATTCTGCGGAAAAGCAATCTGTTCGAGTCTTTTAATTTCAGGTATTTCGGGCCGGTTGACGGCAACGATGTGGTCCGGCTTTCGAAGCTTTTGCGTGAGATGAAACGCATAGGCGGACCCAAGCTGCTGCACATCATCACTACCAAGGGCAAAGGCCTGAAAACGGCCGAAAAAGACCAGACGGCTTTTCATTCGCCCGGCACCTTCGACAGGAAAACCGGGGAGATCATCAATGAGAAATGCCCGGAGAAGATGCCTCCCAAATGGCAGCATGTATTCGGTAAAACCATTATCGAACTGGCCAAAGCAAACGAAGAGATCATCGGCATCACGCCAGCCATGCTTTCGGGCAGCTCGTTGAATATGATGCAACAAGTGATGCCCGAAAGGGTTTTCGACGTCGGCATAGCCGAACAGCACGCGGTGACCTTTGCCGCAGGCCTGGCCGAAAGCGGCATGACGCCTTTCTGTAATATTTATTCCACCTTTATGCAACGGGCCTACGACCAGGTTATACACGATGTGGCCCTGCAGAAACTGCCCGTTGTGTTTTGCCTGGACCGCGGCGGACTGGTTGGGGAGGATGGCGCCACCCATCACGGGGCTTACGACATGGCCTATTTCCGTTCGGTGCCCAACATAGTGGTTTCGGCCCCCATGAACGAAAGCCAGTTGCGCAACCTGATGTACACGGCACAGCTGCGCAAGCACGGGCCCTTTTCGATTCGCTATCCCAAGGGCAGGGGAACCATGCCTGACTGGCGCACGCCCATGCAGGAAATGGAGGTGGGCAAAGGCAGAATGATAAAGGATGGCCGGGACCTGGCCATTGTCACGATCGGGCAGGTCGGCAACGACGCCCTGGATGCCTACAATGAACTCAATGACCATGGGATTGAAGCCGCCATGTTCGATATGATCTTCCTGAAACCCATCGACAAAGATATTTTGCATGATGTTTTTAAAAGATTTGAGAGGATCATTACGGTTGAAGACGGAACCATCATCGGAGGGCTGGGAAGCGCCGTAGTGGAGTTTCAGTCGGAGTATCATTATAAAGGCATTGTAAAAAGACTTGGGATCCCCGACAGATATGTTGAGCAGGGCAGTATGGAAGAATTGCACCGCGAGTGCGGTTACGACAGCCATGGCATCGTGGATGCCGCCCTGGCCCTTATGAAACGGTAAAACTGCTTTTTAGTAGTAATAAATCCAGGTATCATATCCCTTTTCGATCAAGCGGTCTTTTTCGTAGGCGGCATCCTGTTTCTTCTTAAAGCTGTTGTAGTTTACGTAATATTTGTCGTTGATGCGCCCGACGATCTCGGCGTAAAATCCTTCTTCTTTCAGTTGCTTCACCTTCTTTTCGGCATTTTGTTTATCACTGAATACACCGGCAATCAAATGGTATTTCTTTGGTGGTACGTATTGGGTTTCCTGTGGCTGGGTTTCTCCGGCCTGTTCTCTTTCCCGTACCTGCTGATGGCTTTCTTCTTTTTCTTCCGGTTGTTCCGCAGCTGTTGGCTGTTCCGGCGCCTGTTGTTCTACAGCGGCTTGTTCTTCAGACCGGCCCTCAGGTTTGCTTTCTTCGGACGTCATCTTGGCCTGCTCCATATCCTCAACAGGAACCAGTTCACGGTCAACGGGTTCATCGGCTTCAACTTTTTCTGAGGTCAGGAAATTTTTTACATTTTGATAGTCAATGATTACATAAACGCCAAAGGCGACCAGGGGGATAAAGATCACCAGCAGCCAGATGATCATTTTTTTCCTGCCGGGACTAACGGGTTCTTTCTGCCTGGTTCTGGGATCCTGCTGGGCTATCTTTTCCGGATCCGGTTTGGTGCCCATATCCTTTGGTTGTTCGGTTTTCGGTTCGGGTGTGCTTTTCACCTCCACTTTCGATGATGGAACCGGTTTTCCTTTTTCAACCTTAGGTTTTGCAGGTTCTTCCTTCTTTTTTTCAGGAGCTTCATGCTCTTCAAGCTTTTCTTCTTTCTGTGCCTTTGCGTCAGGGGTTTTTGTTTCGGCCTCTGTTTTTGTTTCTTCTTTGCTTTCTTCAGCTTTGGAGGCCGTTTTGCCTTCCATTTCAACCTGGGCTGTTCCGCCTGCCAGCGCGTCTGCTTCTATTGTTTCCTGTCCATAATCCGTGAACCTGATCCGGCCGTTATCATCTTTATATAAATAACCAATGCCTTCAAATTCGATTTTTTCTTCTTCAGAAAGTTCGCCTTTTATTTTTTCAACAAAATCATCTACTCTTTTGGAGGCGTCCGAGACCGGAAATCCCTCTTTTTCGGATATCAGGTTGATGAGCTGCCCATCGTTGAATTTTATGAATTCGTTGAAAATGATCTTTTTGATTTCACCTTTGCTTTTTAAAAATGCTCCGAAATTGGGAATGATAACCCGGTCGTGGTCTTTTAAAAGTTCCCTGATGTATTTGACGATCATAGTTTAACCCTTATTTTTTTATTACCGCAAGTTAACAGTTTTCAGTTGATTATTAAAGAACCAATGCTGATTTTTTTAAAGCAGAGTCACCTAAAGTTTCGCAGAGCAACGGGAGGTTAAACCTCTCACCCTCTCACTTTCCCGGTTATAGGGGTATATGATATATAGGGGTATAGGGGAAGAGCCTACATACCGAATAGCGGTTGAAGTGGTCCTTGTTTTATGAAAAGCATCAAATGAGAAGCAACAAATAACAAATAAGTTCCAAATTACGAAACTCAATCACCAAAACATTAAATCGAAAAGGTTTGGAACTTATTTGTGATTTGTAATTTATGCATGGAATTTTAACTGCGCCGAGGCCCCACAAAATGAAACAGATATATACCTTGTGAACCTCAGCGCAATCAATAAAACCTGATGGGTTATTCCTTATGCCATTCGGGCAGTCTGCCCGGGGTCCAGGGGGCTTTTGATTTTTCCAGCTCTGCTTCCAGTTCCTTCAGGTCTTTTTCATACAATGACCTTACTTTTTCGAGCACGGGCGGAAAGTCTTCTGCCAGGATCTCGTATTGATCTTCCTGGGTTTTGGTCACGCCCGAAGTGGAACCCCAGTGGGCCACGATCATGGCGTTCATCCGTTCGTTCAGCGACGGGAGATCGGGCCAGTTTTCCTCTCGGCTGGCTTTGGGGCGCTGCCCGTTAAAAGCCCACAGGAGCTCGTCAAGTTCCTGTTCAAGCGTATCGGCTTCCGCCATCAGTGTTGGATTTATATTGGGCGTACTCTGGATCGCCTGTTTGATGTGCTGCACCCTTTGCATCATATCTTCTGTGAATTCTTCAGTGCCCCGCAATGCCCTGTACAGTTCATTCATTTTCTTCTGGAAGGTGATCAGCTCTTCCCGGTCTTCGGCGGGCAGGGTCTGGATTTCCAATAGATCCGCGGTGAATTCGACCGGACCGTAAAGATCGGTGACCTCACCTCTTACGAATTGGGAAACCTTTACATTATATTTACCCGGCAAAACAAGCCAGCTGGAGCTTTCATCCTTTGTTGGATTGTACTTATTGCTGCTTGCAGTTACCGGATAAGGCCCCGGATATCGCAAATCCCAGTTCACTCGGTTGATGCCTTTAGAAACGCCCTTGGTGATCTTTTTAACCTCATTGCCTGCTTCATCTGTTATGCTGAAGATCAGATGCGGTTTTACTTCATCTTCTTCGGCACGCAACTGATCCATGGTTGGAATTGGAATGGGCTGTTTTTCCTTGATCAGTTCTTTTTCTTTTTCCTTTCTGATCTGTTTCAGCGTTTTGGGCATTTCCTTAATATAATAGGTGAAGGTAGCACCGAAGGGCGGGTTGTCGGCTGTGTAATAAGCCGAACCTGTTCCGTACCTGCCGCCTTTCTGGATATACATCTTGGCGTCCTTCACCGGGAAGATATAAGCATCTTTTTCGAGAAGTTCGGGATCAAGTTCCCGCAATGGTGAATAATCATCAAGGATATAAAAACCCCTGCCGAATGTTGCCAGCACCAGGTCGCTTTCCCTTTGCTGTATTTCCATGTCCCTGACAGCAATGGTGGGGATACCGGATTTAAGCCGGGTCCATATCTGCCCGCCGTCTATTGAAAAGAAAATACCGAACTCGGTACCTGCAAACAACAACCCGGGTTTTTTAAAGTCCTGAACAATACTGTGTACGGTTCCATTTTCGGGCAGGTTGCCGCTGATGGACTCCCAGCTTTCGCCTTTGTCTGTGCTTTTCAGGATATAGGGTAAGAAATCATCCCGTTTCCTGTTGTCGAAACTCACATAAACCGTATTGGCGTCGTAAAGGTCAGGGAAGATATCGCTGATGTAAGTGTATTCAGGAATGTCGGGGAATTCGGAAATTTGTTTCCAGTTTTCCCCATCCTCGGTGATGGAGAGCACGCCATCGTCCGTTCCAACATAAACGAGCCCTTCCTGCACAGGAGATTCGGCAATGGAAACGGCTGTTCCGTAAAGGGAGGTGGATACGTCTTTGGCCACGGCCTCCACGCTCCAGTAACGGCCCATCACTGGCCATGTGTTCCGGTCGGTTTGTGAGGTGATGTCGTTGCTGATCACTTCCCAGGAGTTGCCGCGGTTGTCGCTTTTAAACACCTTGTTGGCCGCCATATACAACCTTTTATGATTGTGCGGGCTGATGATGAAAGGGGTGTTCCAGTTCCATTTGTAGGTTTTTTCGTCTTTGCGCGGCTGGGGTTTGATCTTGATTCTTTCACCGCTTTTCTTGTCATATCTGTAGATGTTACCATATTGATATTCTGAATAAACAATATCGGGGTTCACAGGGTCGATGGCCTGCCAAAAGCCGTCTCCACCCAGGGTCACGATCCAGTCGCAGTTTGAGATACCTTCGTTTTTCAAAGTTTGCGACGGTCCGCCCATGCTGCTGTTGTCCTGTGTGCCTCCATACACCCAGTAGAAGGGTTCACTATTGTCGACATTCACCCTGTAGAACTGGGTCACAGGCAGGTTGGTCTTGTGAAAATAGTGCGCTCCACCGTCGAATGATTCGTAAACGCCACCGTCGGTGCCGATCATAAAATGTTTGGTATCATTCGGGTCGATCCACATGGCGTGGTCGTCCACATGGCGTTTGTTGTTTCCGATGCGTTGCCAGTTTTTTCCACCATCGTCGGTATATTTGGAAATGGTTTCCATGGAGTAAACCTTATCCACATCTATCGGGTCGCAAATGATCTCATTATAGTATTGTCCGCTGGCGTGATGATCACTCATTTTTTTCCAGGATTCGCCCCGGTCAACCGAGCGGAAAAAACCACCTTTGTCTTCGGCCGCTTCGATGATGAGGTAAAGCACATCGGGATCAACGGGTGACTGCGCCAGGCCCATGCCGCCCTTGTCCACGCCCGGCAGGCCTTTGTTGATCTTTCTCCAGTTTTCGCCTCCATCGGTGGATTTGTAGAAGTTGGATTCCGGACCGCCTCCGATCTTGGTGTGTACATGCCTTCTTCTCTGTTCGGAGGTTGCATACATGATATCGGGATCCCTGGGGTCGATGATTACATTGTTCACGCCGGTGTTTTCGCTGATCTCAAGGACTTTCTCCCAGTTTTCACCGCCGTCCGTTGTTTTGTATAAGCCACGGTCGCCGCCCGGTCCCCAGGCGGAGCCTTCCGCTGCAACATAAACAATATTACTGTTTTCGGGATGGATGGCGATCATACCGATCTGCCTGGAGTCATTCAATCCCATGTTCTTCCAGGATTTGCCCCCGTCAACGCTTTTGTAAACGCCATCGCCGTATCCAAGTGCGCGCTGGTGGTTGTTTTCGCCGGTCCCGACCCAGATTACATGATGGTTCTTCGGATCCATGGTCAGGCAGCCGATGGAGTATGAACCTTCATTATCAAAAACAGGAGAGAAGGTGTTCCCATTGTTATCAGTTTTCCAGACGTGACCGGATGAAACGGCCACATAATACTCGCTATGATTGCACGGGTTTACGGCAAAGTCGGACATACGGCCGGATGCAAAAGCAGGGCCGATGCTTCTGAATTTCAGTCCGCTAACTATCGACGATTTGATGGTGTCGTTGTTATCGTCATCCTTTTTCTTTTTTGCCTCAACCGGTGTACTAATGATGAACACAGCAGCAAGCATTAAGATCGAAATGAAACGATTTCTTATAAAAATTCTCTTTTTCATGATTAAGTTGATTTTTTAATTTATCAAATTTAGCAAAAAGCTTTTTTATGAAGCGAACCGAACAGCAGTGTTTTAGTGTAAAGTCCTACAACGGCTTTAGTTGTGTCGCGTATTGGTTGATTTCCAGATGGCTGATATATATCATGGTTTTAATTTTTTTTAAGAAAAATTTGACATCCGTAGCTTTTCAGTGTATATTTATGCACCGAAATTTATCGGCATCGCACACTTTAAATATTGAAAGACATTTAAGATCACAGGCTGTTGGGATGAAATGCTTTACTCCGCAACTACTTACCAATATAGATACCAGAAAAGTAGAAAGATGAGTTCCGACAGCCTTTTTCTATTTCCGGCCGGAAAGTTGTCCCTTAACAAGGAATCATTTCTAGTTTCATCCAATTATGTAAGCAATCCACCCGTATGATTTTTTATCGTTCAATTGTTCCGTTTTCACAAGGGTGATAAATTCATAAGCGAACCGGCCATCCTATAACCAGCGATGATTTTTCCTATAGAAGGTCAGCGGATGTGTGATGGGAAGTAATGATTCTCATGGAGGCTACAAGTCATGGGATGACTAATGTTTTTTAATCTAATAATGATGTTCTTTGTCTTGATACAAAGAACCAAAGATCAAGAACAAACGAACGCTTCAACCCACGGGACTGTGAATACCCATTTCTGATTTTTAGATGATCTATAACCTACAGGACATTATCCTTGATATTATTGCCTTCACAGTCCCCTTCCACCGCCGGCCCGCCGTTTGTTCGGGCCAGCGCACCGTTCTATCAAGCAAGTATCCTGGAAAATATCATTTGGGATGAAACAAGGTAGAAAATATAGCACAATTCATTATAAGCATATTTCCCTTGATAAATATAACCCTTGTAAAGTTCCGCATGACCCAAATTAAAGATATTTAGTAATGTATAACTTTGATAATCAAAGATGTTTATTTGATGAATTATTCTTATGCACAAAACAGGAAGACCCGTCTCTTAGCTTCCTGATGAGGCAGAAACGGCTGCTGCGGCGGCAACACTTCCTGCAATTGCGGCATTGATCGCCTTGATGGTATCCGATAGGGCTTTGCTGATCTCGCTGTCCTGTTCTGCAGTTTTCAGGAATTCGACAAGCTGTTTTCTGTCTTCCTTGTTTTTGAAAACCACCCGCATGCTTCTTCCCGATTTGAGCAGGTTGAGCAGCAGGTAGCTCTCATCATCGGGTTTGCGCTCCCTTTTAACAGTTTGCAGCAATTCGTTTTTTAGTTCGGCCACCAGTTTGACATCCTTTAAATGATAAGTTCTGTAAGGAAAGATGCCCAAAATCTTCTTCTTGCGGATGCTAAGGATCCGTTTCTTTTCGAGCTGCCCGGCGACCAGGCGTTTGATCTTTCCCGACCATTGACCAATTCGGCTGATCCAAGTTTTAATCTTCTTCGGCTTTTCTTTGGCTTTGATCTTCTCAAATACATATTTGAGCAATTCCTCATTGGGCAGGCGGTGACTTTTCACTTGTACCCGCTTGTCTTTAAGTTCCAGTTTCTCCAGCCTGATCAGGTCGAACAGGCAGGCGGCCACGATGATGTAGCCCGAATAATTTCCGCTGATGCGGTTGTTTTTTTCACCGATCAACAGAAGGGTGGTTTTTTCAGCAAGACTTAATTCCATGATTCATATTGTTTTTAGGTTGTAAACAAATCATCGATTGCATTTAAATCTTCCCTGCTGATCTCGTTGCATTCGTCCATGCATTCGGTAATATAAGTAATCCTGGCAGCGGCTTCCAGCACTTCAATCCTGTCGAATGCCTGCAGGAGCGAATTCCCTGCCGCGATCACCCCGTGGTTTTTCATCAACACCACATTGGCATTTGTAAATGCCTTCGCGATTATTTGTGCCAGTTTTTTTGTACCCATCAGAGCATAATCCGCGAAGGCCGGCACTCCGATCACCGCTCTGGCTTCACCCATCAGGCGGCAGTTCACTTCTTTGTGCATCACGGCGAAGGCCGTCCCGAAAACAGGATGGGCGTGCACAACGGCCTTTACATCAGGCCGTTTTTCGTAGATTTTGAGGTGCATTCCTGATTCCATGCTTAGCTTCAGTTGTTCCGTCAGGTTTTTACCATCCGGGCCGATCACAGCGATCTGTTCGGCACTCATCCGCCCTTTATCCGTTTGGGAAGGGGTGATCAGCACATAACCGTCCGGGGTTTTCAGGCTGATGTTGCCGCCCGATGTTGTCGTCAACCTTTGCGCATATAAGCGGTGCATGAAATATGCCAGTTCTTCTCTATCTTTTTTAAACAACATATTTTGCAAGGTGATTAAGTCTGTTTCTTGATTTCCCTGATCAGGTCTTCTTCTGCATTGATGATGCCCTTTTCGGTGATGATGCCGGAGATGAATCTGGCCGGCGTCACATCAAAAGCCGGATTGATTGCTTCGGATCCGGGTGAGCAAACAAGCACCTTGTTCAGGTTTCCGTTTTTGTCGATGCCCGTTTGGTACAGCACTTCATCCTGGCTTCTTTCTTCAATTTTGATGTCTTTACCTCTTTTACAATCCAGGTCGATGGTGGAGGTGGGAGCGGCCACATAAAAGGGGATGCCGTATTCATGAGCCGCAATGGCTTTCTCCAAAGTTCCGATCTTGTTGGCCACGTCCCCGTTGGCGGCGATGCGATCGGCGCCCACAATGTACATATCGATTTTCCCCTGCGCCATCAGCCAGGCTGCGGCATTGTCGGGGATGATGGCGTGGGGCACCTCTTTGTTATGCAGCTCCCAGGCCGTCAGGCGTGCCCCCTGTGAGCGCGGACGGGTTTCGTCCACATAAACAAAAATGTCTTTGCCCTGTTTTTGTGCCATGTAAATAGGTGAGAGGGCCGTGCCGTAATCCACGAAAGCCAGCCAACCGGCATTGCAATGCGTACCGATCCGGTATCCCTGCCCGATCAGATCATTGCCATAGATCCCGATAGAGCGTGAATCGGCGGCGTCTTCATCCGCTATTTTGCGGGCTTCTTCAATAGCCGCTTCGGTGCTTTTCTTTCCGGCTTCGTAAACACGTTCTACGGCATAGAAAAGGTTTTGAGCGGTCGGGCGTGTGGATTCGATCTCGAAACGGGCGTTTTTGAGGAAATCCTCCCGGTCGTCTTCGGGAGCTTCCAGGCAGGCTTGCGCCATAGCATAACCGGCCGTCGCTCCGATGGCTCCGGCTCCTCTCACAACCATTGAAGTGATGGCCATACAGGTGTCGAAATATTTTTTCGCCTCGAAAATCTCGAAGCTGAATGGCAACTGGTTTTGTTCGATCAGGAAAACGGAGCTGCCTGCCATCCAAACCGTGCGGTATTCTTCTCCCTTTACTTTCATTTTAATTTGCTTTACCTTACGAATTTATGAAAATAATGGGAATCGATTGATTGATTGTTTCATTGTTCGATTGTTCAATTGTTTCATTGTTAATGGTATTGATATCAGTGGGTCAGAGACATAAGATTTTTAGAAAAAACTGCTACTTTCAGTGCCGGCTTTGGTATTGTGTAATGAAACGATCTATTGTTCAACTACCAGTTTCTTTGTAAATCTTGTATAGGGTGTTTCCATCATGATGAAATAAACCCCGTTTCCATAACCGGTGAAATCCAGTTTCAGGCTGTGCCGCTCACCGAAAGGGTTATCAATCTCATAAATCATTTTTCCAATGGAATTGATCACGGAAAGCTTGCCAATCTGTTCCTGCCTGTTTTCCAGTTCAAGCTGAACGTTGCCGGATGAAGGGTTGGGGTAAATATTCATTTCTATCTGAATTCCTATTTCCTCCCTGCCAATTGAATTATCGTGTCCCCTGATCAGCTCAATACCGTCTCCTGTACCCAGGTTTCTTGTGTATTCTTTGTTTGAAGAATCATTCCAGTGTTCATGTACGCCAAGGCTGGCAATCAGTTGTTCATCCCCATCTGGGTCGTAGATCACACCTTCGGGCCAAAGCGAAGAGTCGGCGGCCTGTAGAAGATAATCGTCCACCCCATTCCAGTTTGGCCGGTTTTCGGCATAGGTGTCACCGTGGTATTCCGAACGCAGGAAATCGTGGCATACCGCTTCAATTGCCACGGGATCGAAGGAGAAAAACAATGATGAAGCCCAGTAGCCACCAAATGGGGGCATTGTCCATTTGTCGGGGGTATCCAGCGCACCCTCGCCAGGGTAAAGCCCATCCACGATCATCAGGAGGTATTTGCCGCTTAACAATTTGTGCATCATAATATCGGTCTGAATACGATACAATCCGTATCCCAGGCGGTCAGGTTCATCATCGTAGATCGACAACAAACCGGGATGCACATGCATGGCCCAGTTTCGGGGCAGCGATCCGAAGTGATTTTTGGCAGCCAATGTGATTCCCGCAGAGGCATGGGCCTTCATTGCAGGAATATTGATAAGATAATCAACTTCCTCAAAAATACTGAAAAGCTTATCGGAAACAGCATCTTCCATTACTTGCCCATTATCGGAATAAAAAATCTTATACTCTTCGGTATGTGCTACAGCGAACCGCCCAAGCTCAGTTATTTCAAGCTCATTGTGGATCAGGTTGTTTCCCAGGATATGGATGCCCGGGTATTGATCTTTCCACAAATCATAAAATTCCTTGTAAATGTTGCGGGCAGGATCACCCACATATATCATATCTTCCGGCACACCACCATGATCAACAAGCTGGTTTAACAAGGACAAAACAACATAAGGATTGGTTTCGGCCGCAAAATTATTTACCTGCTGATCGTCATTCCTCTTCAACTCTTCATCATACCGGCCACCTTCAGATCCGCCAAAAGCAGTGGTGGCATTCACTTTAATAAAGATTTTCTCACCGGTTGAATATCCAATATCACCATTGCCATGATTTAGGTTATAATAGCGGAAAATTGCATCCCAGCAATCAGCCGGTTGTTCCTCACCGGTCAGTAGTTGTAACGACTCATACACCATATTGTTTATAACTGCCTGCTTGTTATTTTCAGCCATGAACCAGGCATCATCCCCTTGGTCGATAATACCATTGTTGTTGGATGTGTTGGTGCAGTTTTCGTTGGTGGCATCGGCATCCCAATACCAGACCACCCGGCCGGGGAAGATCCCTTGTGCTTCACCAATAGGATCATTAGGTACAAAATATCTTGTATCATAATCGAAAGCTTTAGCTCCTGCAGGAAGCGGATTGGCATACTGTACCATCAAATAGGAAGAAATGCTTATCATCATAAATAGCCCTGCCAATGCATAATTAGACTTTCCCAGATAGAACCTCCATTGTTTTAAGGAGAAAAGACCTCCCCATACGCCAATCAGCCAGACAACAAAGGATGACATACAGGGCGCCGTAGCCTGCATGCAAGGGTAGGTAGCCCGGCTGGGTTTAGGGATCACCCTGATCGCAAACCAGATCGTTGAAAGGATACCAAGGCTTATAAAAATGATCTTCGGATGAATTCTTTTCTTTCTCAACTTCGAGATGAATAGCTGAAGCTTTTCAGGCAAAAATGTTAATGGATCATGCATGGCCATGAAGTTTGGGATTGCTAATTTACACAATTCTCCGGAATACCTAAAGACACTCTTTAAACCAAAAAAGCCGGCTACCCCTCAGCGCCGGCTTTTTCTACTGTGGAATGAAACACTATTGTTCAACTACTATTTTTTTCGTGAATCGCTTGTTTGCAGTTTCGACAAGGATAAAATAAACACCGTTGCCGTGTCCGGTGAAATCCAGTTTAATGTTATGCTTATCACCAAAGGGGTTTTCAATATCATAGATCATTTTCCCGATGGAATTGATCACGGAAAGCTTACGCAGCTGATCAATGTTTTTTATGATCTCCAGGTGAACAATTCCGGATGATGGGTTGGGATATATTGTAAGCATTTCTTCCAAAAGCGTCTCACTTACTCCGGCACATTCGGTAAATTCAAGCTTGAGGGAATCCACGGCGGTACATCCGTTTTCATCGGTAACCAATACCGAAACATCAACAATTCCCAGTCCGCCGAAAGTTGAATCGACAACCAGCGTTGATTCTGCTGATCCATCCATCCAGGCATAGGCTGCATATCCTTCGCCGGGAGTAAGCTCCATGCTGTGATTGATGCAGATGCTGGTATCGGCTCCGAGGCTGATCTCGGGGTTGGCCATCACTTCGATCTCGCAGCTATCGGACATGGGGCCCATGCCCAGGCTGTTCATGCCGCATACCTGCAGAACTGCCGTACCATGGAAATTTGCATTCCAGTCGATGGTGATCTGATGATCACTGTTGTTAATGGTTCCCGCTGCGGCGGGTTCAAGTTGCCACATATAGTGTTCTGCTCCATTGACGGGTGTTATTTCATAAGCTGTTCCGGTTGTTCCTGAACAGATCGAGGTTTCTCCGACCGGCATTTCAGGTTTTTCGGGTATGCCCAGACCAAAGAATTCAAGATATTTCCAAAGCAATTCTTCGGTTGCATTTTCCCCATCCGTCAAACCGCCGAACTCAAAGGAAGAACCGATGGTTTTATAGGCGCCGGCGTCGTTGGCAACAGCAGCTACATAAGAAGGGACCGTATTTTCCAGGATGGCAAAAGAACCGTCAACGGCTTCCAGATGATCTATCCAGTTGTTTTCACCATTATAATCATACAAAAATCCTTCGGTAAAAGTGCCTTCTATACCGCGTAGCTGGGCCAGGTCGCTGGAGCCGTCATCCAGTCCGTTGATGCCGAACATGCCGTGAACCTCAGTCGGGTCGTCATAGGCCCAGGTATCACCGCCTTCCATATACAGATTGCCTCCTGTATCAAGATAGTCGGCCAAAATGTTTCCTTCCTGAGCCGATAAAGTATGGTTTTCATCATATACGCCAAGACAGGTAAATATGGCCAGGTAATCTCCGGGGGTGACTGCCGCCAGGGTTTGGGCTGTTTGTATTGCAATTCCCTTTTCCTGAAGAATTTCTCTTATGGCTGTTCCTGTTGAAGGGCTGTGATCAAATTCCAGCACCAGGATCTGCGGCTGCCCGATCACCAGCTCAAAACCGGTTTCTCCCACGAATTCGCCGGAGGAATAAAATGAGAATTCAAAGGGGTTTGTGAATCCACCGGGGATGAATTCAGCTGCTGAAACTGTGAATGTTTGTTCAACAGTTGAAGCCGGTTCAATGTTGCCAAAAGGTAATTCTCCTTCTTCAACCGTTACAAATTCATAGTCTGAATTCAGCAAACCTATGATCTCACTGGCTTCGGCTGAGCCCGCGTTTTCGATGCTGATGTTGAGGGAAACCGTTTCGCCCGGATCGAACAAACCGTTGTTGTTGCCCTGTGAATCGTCCATCACATATTCCAAAAAGGAAAGCATGGGGGCATGTGCTTTTATGCTGAAACTGCTGGTCCATACGTCATCACCTGATCCTGCTGTGATTTCAAATCGGAGGGTATGTTCATCGGGTATATCGGATGACAATTCAATTTCAAATCCGTTTTCCACGCTCAGTCTTTCACCGGCGGGGATCAATATATATTCTTCCTCTGCATCTGTCAGGGTTACGTACTCATCGGATGTGCCAAGCTGTACCATAACATTTTCGGCATCTTCAATGCCTACATTCTCCAGTTCCAGCGAAAGCCTTATTGTTTCGCCATAATCGGCCAGGCCGTTGTTGTTACCTGCTTCATCGTTCAGTAGATTGTCGGCATAAACAACATAAGGTCCGTCGGCGGGGATCACTTCTAACTCGCCTAAATGAGGCAGGTAATTAAAACCGGTGATCACCAGGTCATACACCGCAACTTCCGACATGGCTTCAAAGTTGAGTGTAGCTGCGCCATCTTCAATGTAAGCGGTAGCGATCAACTCATGGTCTTTCGAGAGCGCCACATGGCTGCCTTCGGCATCGGCATTCACAACGAGTTGGGTGGCCCCGATAAATAATGTTGTATTATAGCTTGTCGTTATTTCGGTAGGCATGGCGGTGCGCACCATCAGGGAAGGATCGCCGAAGCAAACCCAGGTGTCCGTCATGCCGGCGCCGTCATTTCCGTATTCGTCATTCATTTGCATACAGCCGTTCATGGAGATCCCGCCGAATGTTCTTTTAATATTGTTTTCATAGCTTTCCACCAGGATGTCGTTCATTTCGTCCTGTCCGCACATGGGCGGGTTCCAGCTCTGATTGATGGTAGACATCATGGTGGCAATGGCTCCGGTAGGATTGCCATTGTCTTCGGCCCTTAGCCATGCTTCTGCAAAGCAAGTGCTGCCGTTAAAATTTCCGTTCACACAAGCCACCGACCAAATGAAGGGATACATCCTTTGGTTGCTGAGGCTTGAAATATCACCACTGGAATAGCCGGAGCTTCCCCAACCATTGGTGCTACCGTGTCCGGTATAGTTGATGACGGATGCTCCCGCATCCACATCTTCACCCACCATGGAAGGTGAGGGATCTCCGGGCTCATCCAGCCCGCCCTGCGAACCGTCGAACAACTCCGAAGAAGTTGTATAAGTATAATTGATCAGGTCATCCTGTATATTCCTGATGTGCTCGTAGTCCCTTTCATTGTCGTCACCGGGTCCCTGGCTGGAAGCAATCCCGATATTAAAAGAAAACCAGTCGGTTTCAGTGTAAGGGGTTTTCTCGTATTCGAGTGTTCTGGTAACCTGGGTTTCCACATGTGCAATGTTTTCGGCAGAAAACCGACCGATGAAAACATCCGGGTAGTGATCATTCCCCACAATGTATGCGTAATCATTGTCCGAATCACCGTTGCTGAAAGAAGGCCTGACTTGTTCCCCATCCCCGACCAGCAATACATAAGCCAGGTCATTTGCTGTATAATAATCGGCTATATAGGTTTTGATCAGGTTGGAGTTGTTCCCGATCTCTGCCACATCAATTATTTCCGTGGGCATTCCGCTCATGATCTTCCACTCCACAAAGGGTTGCATGGCTTCCATGAAATCGCCATGACTGATGATCAGCATGCTGCCGGCCTCCTCAACGGGATCGTAGCGCATTGCCTGTGCATTCAGGAAATGCCTGTCGTAGATTTTCCTGAAGTCCTCCTGAATCTTATCAGGATTTTCTTTTCTTGCCAAGGGATTAACACCTGAATCGTTTGCTTTATAAACTTCGAGGGTGATGCTGTGATATACCCTCAGGATTTTTTGAACAGGATTGTAATGGAAGGGATAAACCATTACGGTTTGGCCACGGTAGTCCCTGATGATATACGGATCGCGTAAGGAAGCAAGCTTGCCCGGGAAAAAGGCGTCTTCTTCATAAACTTCACCATAAATATAAGGTACGGTTGAAGGATCGATATCACGGGTGAAATTCCCTTTTGAAGGTGCGATCTCAACATCGTGATATTCGGTATAATCGCTCGAAACGATCCTAACCTCCATGCCTGCCATATCGGGTATCATTAATGAGGTCGTCAGTTTGGGTAAATCGGGCGCCCCCTTTTCAAGCAGGGTTGTGGCTTCGGGTAATTCCACCACATATTGTTGCCCGCGCGGAGTTTCAACCGGGCGCAACTGATAGCCGGGAATTTGAATTTGCATGGTCGATTTGTTGAGATCCGAGCCAAGCAGCCTGATTTCCGCCGGGGCCTGGTCGCTGTTTATCCTCACCCAGTCGCTGCCAAAGCTGAGCATGGCAGACATGAGAACAATGAATCCTGTTATAAAAAACCTTTTCATAAGTTATTTCTGTTCGTTACTAAAATTCATTCACTATAAACTTACCAAAGTAAGTGTTTTCAGCTGAAACCGCCGTCATAAAGTATACTCCCGGTTGCATACCGCTCAGGTCGATGGTATAGCCGTCCTGGTTTTCTTTCAGGCTACCCCGTTTCACCATGGCTCCGGTAATATCATGAATGCTGAAGGTCGCATTCACAGCGCCGGCTATTTCAAACGTGATCTGCTCGCTGGCGGGATTGGGGTAAAGTACGATCTGTTTATTTTCTACTTCCTGAATATCAACGGTATTGTCAACGGTTACTTCAATGCCTTCGGAATATTGGCTTTCACCGCAGTCGTTCAACGCTTTCACATAAATGTTTGCGAGGCCCAGGTAGCTGCTGTTCCATTCCACAGTTCCCACCGGACCGTCTCCGGTAATGATTCCAGCATCTGCCGGTTCGATCATCCACTGGTAGGAATCGGCCCATTGCACTTCTTCGGTTTCATAATCGGATGTTTCCACATAACCCACATCCACGTAATTCAATCCCGAAGGCATTTCAGGAACCGCCGGTTCGGTAATGGAAGTCAGGAGCATATCATCCGTATCCATTTCACCTTCGTCACCATAGGCGGTCAGGCTTAGGGTCGCTTCGCCTTCCTGCCAGTCCTCATCACCCATAATATAAACGGGATTGATGATGGTGTTGTCGTCAAAAGTTCCATCGCCCGAGGTGGTCCATTGCAGCGAGCTATAATTCTGAGCAATGCCTTCACATTGGAAATCGCTGCCCTGACAAACGGTGTTATCGCGACCGGCAAAGGCATTCAAAACAGGCATGGGCGGGAATACAATATAATCGATCCACACCCGGTCGTCGCCGAATGACAACAGATCATCCTTACTGTATTCCCATTTGATGGTGTGGTTTCCGGCCGGAATGGGAATGGAAATCTTTTGCCAATCATGTTCGCCGGCCCACTGTGCTTTCTGATTCCCATTGATGTAGAATTTAAGAAAATCACGGCCGGGCTCGGTAGAAGTTTTCAGATAAAAGCTTATCGTATCGTAGGCATTGGCTTTTATTTCGAGACTCAAATAAGTTGATTCATTGTTGCCGATATTTCCGCTGGCTGCTGAATATGATCCTTCCCAGCAATTGTTGGCGCTAACCATCCAATCTTTATCGCCACCTGTTTGCCAGTCGAACTTGCTCATGTCGCTGCTCTCCCAGTCTTCGTAAATGGTTCCTACCTCGAATGTGAAAGATTGTGAGATGGTGTATCCGCCGCAACAAACTTCATAATCCAGGTTGAGGACTTCACCGGGAGGAGTGGCCGAGTCGGCTGTAATGGTGAAATAAGCCGAGCGTGGCGAAAGCAGGTAAATATTCCCGATCGAATCCTGGTCGTTACCAATATAAATATAAGGACTGGAAAGGGTCATGATTCCTGTTGTATTGTATGCGGGGCAATGGCCCGTATTAAAATTCTTGATCTTAACATCCACGGTTTCGCCCGGGTCGAGTATTCCATTTCCGTTGCCGCCATTGGCCGTGTCGAGTATGCTAAATTCATCGATGTTCAGCACAGGGGCTTTCACGGTAATGCTAAATTCGCTTTCCCAGGTATCTTCGCCATCGGTGGCACTTACGCCAAATTTAACATTGGACATGTCGGGGATGTCATCGGCTACTTTAAACTGGTAGCCATCTTCAACGGTGGCCGTTCCTCCGGCCGGGATGTAGTCGAACACCTCAAAGTCATCGTTCATCGTGATGTAGGAATTGTAAGTCGAAATGGTGGTTTCAATATTTTCACCCGGATCGGTCCCCATATTTTCGAGAGTAAGATGCAGGTATATGCTTTCATTATAATCAACAACTCCGTTGTTGTTGCCTTTGTAGTCATTTACATCATGATCTTCATAAACGCAGTAGTGTCCATCAGGCTGGATGATATCGATCTCGCCGATATGTGGAACATAATTAAAAGCCGTGATGGTAATGGTGATGGTTCCGAAGTCTTCCAGTTCATCAAAATTAAGGGTAGCCGCACCGTTTTCAACAAATGCGGTGGCAAGTATTTCCCCGTCCAGGGTCAGGCATACCAGGGCGTCTTCCACCTGGCAGTTTACGGTGAAACTGCTTGTTCCAATGAAGGCTACATCAGGATAGTTGGCTGTGATATCTTCGGGAACTGCCGTTCTCACAAAAACAGAAGGGTCGCCAAACACCGTCCAGGTATCAGTCATTTCATCACCGCCTGATCCGTATTCATCATTCATCAGCATACAAGCGTGCATACCGATAGCGGCAAAAGTCCTTTTGATGTTGTCGGAATAGGATTCAACAAGAATGTCGTTCATCTCATCCTGCCCGGCCATGGGCGGGTTCCAGCTCTGGTTGATGGTCGACATGAGGGTGGCGATGGCGCCGGAGGGCTCATCATCATTGGTAGCGCGCATCCATGCTTCGGCAAAGCAATCACCTCCAACAAAATTACCGTTCACACAAGCTACTGAAAAGATAAAGGGCAACATATCATTGTTGGTCAACTGATTAACATGGCTGCTTGAAAAACCGGAGCTTCCCCAGGATGTGCTACTGCCATGGCCGGTATAGTTGATGATGGTAGCTCCGTCGTTAACGGCCTGTGCCACCATATCCGGCGTCGGGTTTCCAGGTTCGTCAAGTCCGCCCTGCGATCCATCAAACAATTCATGGCAGTAGGTGTAGGTGAATGCCAGCAGATCATCATGAATATTACGAATATGCTCATAATCGTATTCACCGTCGTCGCCGGGTCCCTGGTCTGATGAAATGCCGATTCCGTGCGTAAACCAGTCTTCATCAACATAAGGATTTTTTTCATAATCCAGCGTGCGTTCTACCTGTGTGGCTATGTGGTCGCCGGTTTCACCGCTGAACCTTCCGATAAACAAATCCGGATAGTGATCGCTTCCAGCCACATAAGTGTAATTGTTGTCCGAGTCGCCATTTGAGAAAGAAGGTGTTACCTGCTCTGCATCCCCAACCAGCAACACGAAGGTCAGACCGTTGTTGTTATAGTAGTTTTCTATATAGTTTTCAATTTCATAAGAATTATTTCCAATCGTGGCAATGTCGACCATTTGGGTGGGATATCCTTTCTGGATTTTCCAGTCGACATAATCTTCCATTTCATCCATGAAATCGCCATAGGCAATGATGAGCATATTGCCGTATTCCGAAACAGGAGTGTACCTGGTGTTTTCAAGATTAAGGAAATGCCTTTGGTAAAGGTCCTGGAAAGCAGGGTTTACCCTTGGCGTCATTTCTTTTCTGACAAGTTGGTTGATTCCCGCGTTTGATTGCTTGCTGATCTTCACCCGGATGTTGTCGTAAACCCTCAGGGTTTTACTTACGGGGTTGTACTGAAAGGGATATACCACAATAGTTTGTCCCCTGAAATCTCTTACAATATGCGGATCGCGCAAACCGGCCAATTGAGCCGGGTGCATTGCATCTGTCTCATAAGCCGGACCATAAGTGTAAGGAACAGTGGCAGGATCGATATCCCTGGTTAAATTACCTTTTGAAGGTGCGATCTCTATGTTTTTATAATCCTTATAAGAAAAAGCAATCACCTCCACCTGCATTTCGGCCAGGTCGGGGATGATGACTGAGGCGGTGAGCTTGGGCAGGTCGGGTGCGCCTTTTTCGAGGATGGGCGTGGCTTTCGGTATGCCGATCACAAATGCCTCGCCCTTTGGTGTATTCACGGGGATTTCATAAAATCCTTTAACATCGAACTCAATAACCGATGTTTCGATGTCGGAGCTGATCAGTTTGATCTCTGCCGGTTCGGCTTTATCCGAATCGATCCCGATCCAGTTGTCGCTGAATCCGTTCAGAGCAGTCATTAGCAGAATGAGTGGTAAAATAATTCGTTTCATTTTTCAGGTAATTTTTTATTGAATAGAAAACAATATTTCTTATTTCGTGATGATAATTTTTTTTGTGATCTTTTCTCCTGCCGTTTGGATAACACAGTAGTAAATGCCATCCTGCAGTCCTGAAGTACTCATTTGGTATTCATGCAGTCCGCCTGCAAATACTTTATGCTCTTCGATGGTTGCGGTAAGCTGACCAACGGAATTGAACAGACGAATGCTGACATCATAGGTTTGTCCTTTAAGCAGAATGTTAAACTGTTCTTTTGCCGGATTGGGATACAATTTAACATCCAGGGCATTTACACCTGTCATTTCTTCCGTACCTACCCAACCGGGCGATGGCGGGAAAACGATGTAATCCACCCAGGCACAATCGGCGCCTTCCGAAAGGTAACCGTCTTTTCTGTATTCCCATTTAAAGGTATGAATGCCTTCTTCCACCTCAAATACTTCTTTCGACCAGTCGATCTCACCGTCCCATCTTCCCATTTCCTGCCCGTCGATATAGAAAGCAAGCAGGTCGTAATTGTCGGAATATGGATCGTCTTCACAGCTAACTTTTTTATAAAAAGAAATGCTGTCGTCGGAGGCCACCTCATATTCCATAAACATCATCGTGGACTGATCATGCGTGATCTCACCGCTTTGCGAACAATAAACACCTTGCCAGGGGTCGTCTTCGCAAATGGTCCAGTCGGCGTCACCTGTGAGATTCCAGGGGAAGTTGCCAAAATCACCTGATTCATAATCTTCCATGATCAGGCCAATACTCAGCAAGAAAGTATCTTCCGCTGCGTAGGGTTCTGATTCAAGTGTATAGCTTAGGTCGGCTACGCTACCCACTTCGGCGCTTCCGCTCACTGTGATATTAAGTATGGCTTCCACTTCCTGCCCGGGAGCAAGGCTGTCGATGCTCACCCCGGCTTCGTTAATGGTGATGTCCGGGTCCGTGGTGCTAAGTATTCCAATCAAACCGTATATGCTTTGGTGCCCGTTATTCAGGTTGGTGATGATCACATCTGCCGTTTCACCTGGGTCGAGCAGGCCGTTTCCGTTGCCGCCGTCCTCATCATCGATCTCAATGTTTCCGAGGGTCAGGACTGGTGCGTTAAGTGTTATGGTAAAATCACTTTCCCAGGTTTCTCTTTCTTCGCCTTCAATCAGTATATCAAACTTCACTTTGTGCTGATCGTCTATAAATTCTTCCACATCAAAAATGAATGCGCTGTCTATGGTAACCGTATCCCCGGAAGCGATCACGCCCCATTCATAATCATTCTGTTGCAGGATAACATTTGTATCCAATGTTGAAATGCTTGCATTGACATTGGCTGCATCGCCGTTGCCCAGGTTGGTGAGTGAAACATTCAGCATCACTTTCTCGCCATTATCGGCCAGGCTGTCGCTATCTCCGTAACGATCATCGATTTCATAGCCTGTCATGACAATATACGGACCATCAGGAGAGGCCGCCGTGCTGGTTCCCATATGTGGCTGAAAATTTTGCAGTGTAACCACAATGTCAACCGTGCCGGGTTCGCCAAAGGGTTCGATTTCCACCTCGGCATCGCCCAGGCTGTCGGCCAATGCGGAACCGTGCAAAACACCATCCTTACTGATGCCGATATAGCCATATGGCTCGGTTGTAACAGTAACCGTATTGGTCCCCAGTGGGATCATGGCCGGATAAGTAGCATCCAGGGTTTCCGGTAGGCTGAAAAATACCATTAATGAGGGGTCGCCCATCAGGCAATAGATTTCCCAATAATACTCTGCCTGGTTTGGCGTACCTTCCGTTACGGCCAGGTTGCCGGCGTAAATCATCTCATCAGCCGAAACATACCATTCGGCGAAGAGCTCGCCATGATCGTGGAAAGTCCGGTCGTAGGCACCAAGCGTGGTTTCGTCATAAGCCGGCGGGTTCTCGCTGATCTCCCCAACGCCGACTCCCCAGTAATAATCAGGATCCCACATGGTGTTGTTCGATCCGCCTATGTAAGCAAGCGCACCTTTATTTTCCGCCCGTAGCAGGGCCTCTCCGAAACACTCATTCACATCGTACGAATTGGACTGGCAGCAGTTGCCCACCAGCAAGCCGTATTGACCTTCATTTTGAAGACCGGATACATCGGAAGTTGTAAA
Source organism: Bacteroidales bacterium (assembly GCA_021738625.1). Lineage (GTDB taxonomy): Bacteria > Bacteroidota > Bacteroidia > Bacteroidales > JAIOZK01 > JAIOZK01. The sequence continues at coordinate 49,786 of JAIPBS010000018.1, read as the reverse complement.
CGAGGGATCACCCCATCCGCTGGGGCCGCAATGTGCCGTGTAGTTCCCGTAAGCCACGCCGTCGCTCACATTCTGAATGATATCTGCGGAGTGACTTCCGGATTCGGGATAAAGGTAGGTATGTGCGTAAAGGTCGTGTGCAGCATTGAAATAATTGATGGTGCCGTAATTGACCTGACCGTTGCCCCAGTCGTTGCCGTGATAACCGTCCATGCCGGCTACCATCAACACTGTGTCGAGATAGGAAGGATCGACCATCATATATTTCTCGTAATCCAGGGTTTTGTCGATCTGCGGCTGCAACTGGTTTGTATTTTGTGCGCTGAACCTTCCGTAATAAACTTCCGGGAAATAATCGCCGGTGTATTCACAGTAGTACAGGTCGGTGGCATGGCCGCCTGTTGTGCCGTTCCAGGCAGGTATTTGTTGGATATCTCCCACAAACAGAACAAAGGTTGGGGCGGGGTCTTCAGGCGTCCCTGCTTCATAAAGTCCCTGTATATAGGATTTGATCTCAGTGGTGGTGTTTCCTACCTCCGGGTCGTCGGTATAGGCTTCAACCACGATAAAACCTTTTTGGGTTTTCCATTGGATGAATGGTTGCAGCTGACTTTCGAACATGGGATCGGCAATAATAACATATTTCACAGGATACTTGTGGAAATTTTCCCGGCTGCTCCCCGGCTGGTAATTGACCAGCTTTTGATTGATTGATGCAAAATAAGGACTGCCGTACTTTTTCTTTAATTCCAGGGTTTGCGGAATATCGGCATCATCAAAAAATATTTCAAAATCAATTTTGGTATATATCAGCAGTGTATTGCTGACGGGATTGTATTTGATGGGAGCGACATTCACCCGACCCATACCGGTGCCCCGCATGAAACCAAGCACATCGACGGTTACCAGTTTCTTTTCACCATAGCCGTTGATTTGGTAAGCCTGCTGATCATAGTGAAATTCGGGATCGTTATCGTTTTTAAATTGTTCGGGTTGTGAAGGGAATAACTTGTTGCTGATCCCATAATCCGATAGGTTTATCTCAGTGGTTTCATAAGAATTGATCAGCACCCGGGGATTGGCATTCACCGGAATTTCGATCATTTCCCTTTTCAAAGGGAGCAAGGGGTGGCCGGTTTGGAGGTTTTTTCCATAACCGCTGATGAACAACCTGGTAAAAACTCCTTCTTCCGTATCGACGTCCTGATGACGTAATACGGAGAGGGTGTTTACGAAACTCAGTTTTTCGTAGGAAGCGGATTGCAGCTCCAATTGATTGGATTTCGACTGATCCAGAATGATCTTCTGTTTGGCCAGGGCCGGATTCAAAACAAATATGAGAGATAGTATCACCATCCAGGCGAACAGTGTCGGGGTAAATCTTTTCATGCTACTGATTATTAGTTAATTAATTGCCTTTTTTAAAAAACGCTCATTTCTTATTTTATTATGGCGCCTGCACCATATCACCCATTGTTGTAAAGACAACATTCGTTCGCATATGGTTGTCCAATAATCATTTTAAAAAATTGAACCGCACCCGCTGATGTGCCAGAAAAAACTCCTTTATTCAAAAAAATCAGACCATAAAATTACATGATCACAACCTTTTCTGCAAATTTTTCATGCAGTGTTCTGATCACGATAAAATAAATGCCTTTATCAAGATGGCCACAGTTCAGTTCAATGCTGTTTTTCTTCTTGCCGTGAATTTCATTCTCCAGTACTTTCATTCCCGACAGATCATATACTTCCAGGACAACCATGCCCTTTGTTAATCCGGGTATGAAGATAGTGAACATGCCCGTTGAGGGATTGGGCGAAATACGAATGCCTCTCCTGTTGACCGTTTCCGTTATTTCAACAGTGTTGTTAACCGTCACTTCCAGGCCTTCGGATATTTCTCCCGTTCCGCACTTATTCAGGGCACGCACACTGATCAGGGCCAAACCGGTGTATTCTTCATTCCAGCTAATGCTTGCGGTGCTGCCGCTGCCTTCAAAAGTACCGGCTTCTTCGGGTTCAACCATCCATTGGTAAGATCCGGTGAAAGGCACTTCCTCAACGCTGTATTCGCTCACCGGTTGTGAATAAACATCCACATAATCCGGGCCTTCGGGCATTCCGGGGGCAACCGGCTTATTGGTAATGCTGAGGGTCATATTGTCCGAATCGCTACTTCCATCTCCATCTATTGCCGTGAGGCTCAACACCGCCTCTTCATTGGTGATGTCTTCAGGGCCAGGCGTGTATACCGGCTTGATGATGGAGGGGTTGTTGAAACTTCCGTCACCCGAAGTACTCCATTCCAGGTTTTGGTAACATTGAGCGATGCCCTCGCATTGGAAACTGCTGTCGGTGCAGGTGTAGTCATCCCTTCCGGCAAAAGCGCTCAGCACAGGCATGGGCGGGAAAATGATCTCATCTAACCAGACGCGATCCGATCCGAAACTGATGATGTTATCTTTGGAATATTCCCATTTGAGCGTATGATTGCCGCCCAGTATGGGTATGGAAACATAGGTCCAGTCCATTTCACCCGACCAGCTGCCTTTTTCATTGCCGTCGATATAAAATTTCAGCATGTCCCTGCTCAGTTCCGAAGAGGTCTTCACATAAAAGCTAACCGAATCATACATCTTAACTTTGATATCGATTTCAAGTATGGAGGTTTCGTTGTTACCAACATTGCCGTTCATGGCGCAATAACTGCCTTCATAAGGATCCTGGGAAGATATCAGCCAGGCTTCATCCCCGGAAAATTCCCAATCGAATTTGTCGAAGTTACCGCTTTCCCAGTCTTCGTAAAGCATGCCGATCTCGATGTTGTAGTCCTTTTGTTTTTGATATCCTCCGCACAGCAGTTCGTAATCGAAGTTGATCACTTCTCCCTCGGGGGTGGCCGAATCAGCCATCACTGTGAACTCAGCGTATTCGGATTGCATGATTTCTATATCCCCGATCTCATATTCGGTGTTTTCAAAATAGAGATACGGACTGGCTGAGCTAAGCGTGGCAGTGGATGAGTAAGCAGCGCAATTACCGTTGTTCTTATTGTTCACCTGTATGACCACGGTTTCACCCGGATCGAAAATACCGTTTCCATTGCCGCCGTTGGCGGTATCCAATATGGTATAATTCCCGACCGATAATTGAGGGGCGTGTATGGTCACGGTGAAATCACTCTCCCAGGTGGCATCACCGTCGGTGGACGTCACATTGAATTTCACTTTTGTGTTATCGGGAACATCATCTGCAATATCCAGTGCATAACCATCGATAACGGTAGCTGTGTCCAGACCGGGGATGCTGTCGAAATTCTCCGTATCATCATTCATGGTTATGTAGGTATTGTATGTGCTCAGGACGGTTTCAACATCGTAGCCTGTTCCATTTCCAAAGTTTTCCATGGTCAGTGAAAGCAGGATGGACTCCCCGTAGTCGAAGTGATGGTCATTGTTTCCTATGCTGTCGTTGGCCAGGTAACTATGATACAAAATGAACGGACCGTCCGGGCTTGAAATGATAAAGGTTCCGAAATGAGGTTGTTTGTTTTGCCCGGTTATGATGATGTCGGGGATGCAGGGCTCTTCAATTTCGTCGAGTTCCACAACCGCATCGCCATTGCCGTCGGCCAGTGCAGTGCCGTAGATCACACCATCGATGGTAACGGAGATATAGGCATAGGGTTCCGTTTCCACTTCCAGGGTATTGGTGCCCAGGGGAAGCATTTCGGGGTAATCCGCATACATGGGATCCGGTTCACCCAGGTAAACCATGAGTGATGGATCACCCATTAAACAGTAAATCTCCCAGTAATATTCGGCCTGCCCCGGCGTGCCTTCCGTAACGGCCAGATTGCCGGCATAAATGATCTCGTCTTGCGTTATATACCATTCTGAAAATTCCTCTCCATGGTCATGCCACAGGCGGTCGTAGGCCCCCAGCGATGTTTCTTCGTAGGGCGGCGGGTTTTCTGAAATGGTTCCCACGCCCACACCCCAATAATAATCGGGATCCCACATGGTGTTGTTGGAGCCGCCAATATACCCCAGCGCTCCTTTGTCTTCCGCTCTTAGCAGGGCCTCGCCGAAACAAGCATCCACATCGTATTTATTGGATTGGCAGCAGTTACCTATCAACAAGCAATATTCATTTTCGTTTTCCAGGTCGGGGATATCTCCTGTATTGAATGAAGGATCGCTCCAACCGCTGGGGCCACAATGGGCGGTGTAATTGCCAAATGACACACCATTGCTGATGTCCTGTATGATGTCGTCGGAATGGCTGCCGGATTCAGGATACAAATACGTATGGGAAGTCAGGCCGTGGTCTTCATTAAAGTAATTAATAGTTCCGTAGTTGATCTGACCGTTGGCCCAGTCGTGGCCGTGGCCGCTGTCCATGCCGGCTACCATTACCACTTCATTCAGATAGGACGGATCGGGCATCTCGTATTTTTCATACTGCAAGGTCTTGTCGATCTGGGGCTGCAATTGCGCAACATTCTCAGCAGAAAATCTTCCGTAATACATTTCAGGATAATAGTCATTTGTATATTCGCAGTAATACAGATCCGTAACGTGGCTGCCCGCGTTGCCCGACCAGGCCGGGATCTGATCGATGTCGCCCACAAAAAGCACAAAACTCGGAGCGGGATTTTCCGTGGTCCCTTCTTCATACAATCCCTGCAGGTAAGCTTTGATGCTTTCTTTGGTATTTCCTACTTCCGGATTATCGGTATAGGCCTCGATCACGGTGAAACCTTTTTTTGTTTTCCACTGCACGAAAGGCTGCAATTGCGCTTCGAACATGGGATCGGAAACGATCACATATTTGACGGGATAACGCATGAAGTTCTCCCTCGAGGCGGGCAACTGATAATTCAGCAATTGCCTGTTGATGGCGGTATAATACGGGGAATAATATCTTTTCTTGTTTTCGATGGTTTGGACCATATCCGCATCTTCAAACACAATTGAAAACTCAATGTCGGTATAAACAATCAGTTTTTGTTGAACCGGGTTGTATCTCAAGGGTGCAATGTTGATCCTTCCCATGCGCGTGGCACGCATATAACCGAGGTCGTCCACTGTGACCAGGGATTTATCGCCATAGTCGTTCACCTGGTATGCTTCCTGCTCAAAGATAAATTCGGGGATCTCATCCTTAAAATGCTCCGGTTGGGCAGGGAACAGCCGGTTGAATATATCATATTCGGCGAGATCAACTTCCTGTTTGTTAAATGAATGGATCAGCACTTTCGGATTCGCGCCGGCAGGGATTTCGATCAACTCGCGTTTGACCGGCAAGAGGGGGTGACCGATCTCCAGGTTCTTGGTGTAAGCCGGAATAAAAAGCTGGGTAAAATCCATTTGGTCAACCTGCACATCGAAGTAGTCGATGGCCGCCAGGTTGTTGTGTAGCTTCAACACCTGGTAATCGCTACGCAGTATCCGGAGTTCGGTTTGTTTGTTTTGTTTGAGTTCGATCCTTCCGCCGGCGCTCAGCATCAGCGGCAAAGAGATCAGTAAAGCAACGGCCGTCAAAATCACGGCTTTTGGTTTCATTCGTTTCATGGCGGATGTAAATTATTTTTTTGCTCCTTGTTTTCAATCCTCAAAGGTAAGAATATTCTCACTTAAACAGCTTTTAAATAAGGATTTATAATTGCTTCGGTAGGTGAATTGCTTGCTGGGAATCAAACATCTAAGGACGGGATCGTGCTAGTTATTCTGTGCAGCTTTATACCGGATATATTTTCTGGAGATCTGCCTGACGGGATACCATGCGGCCAGCAATCCGATCACAAAAACGGTGATGAATATGCCGATGAAATCAAGTCCCTGCATTTGCACCGGGTAATATTGCACCACGAATGATCCGTCGGTATTGCCCAGCCTGATCAGTCCAAAGGTTTGCTGCAACCAGCTGAGCAGTCCGCCGAGCAAGAGGCCTGCCAATCCTCCTATCATGGTGATCATCAGACCTTCTATCATAAAAATCCTGCGGATACGCTTTACCGAAGCGCCCATACTGTGCAAAATGGCAATGTCCTTTTTTTTATCCAGGATCAGCATGCTGAGCGAACCCACCACATTGAAGGCGGCGATGAGCAGGATAAAAGCCAGAATAGCAAAGGTGACAAACTTTTCCGATTTCATGATGTTGTACAAAAGCTCCTCCTGCTGGTAGCGGTTCTTAACTTCAAAGCGTTCACCCAGAAGACTTTCCAGTTGTTGCTGCACTTTTTCACGTGGCACCGTACCTGAGAGGTTGATCTCGAGCGAAGTTATTTCAGCGGTATAATCCAGCAGATCGCGGGCAAAGTCGATGGATACGATCACATATTTTGAGTCGATATCCTGCTGAACCGAGAATATGCCCGCAGGGGTGATCAATTTTCTGTTGAAGGCAGATTCGAAATCCAGTCCGGGTGATTTTTTACGGTTGGGCACATAAACCGTCAACGGGCGGTTGAAATCTCCGATATGCACATCCAGGAAATAAGCTACGCCCGCCCCCAACACGGCAAGGTTCTGATGATCCCGCTTCAACCGGAAGCTGCCTTCAACCAGCATGGTGTCGAGCCTGCTTAGTTCCGTATATTCGGGGCTTACCCCTTTTATGGTGATGATGTGCTGCTTTTCATCATGCTTGAGCAGCGCGTTCTCCTCAACGACTTCCGTATAGCTGACAAGGCCGGGGATTTTCCTGATCTCTTCGGCAGGCAGCTCGCTCAGCGAAAATGTTTTCCCTTCCTTCAGCCTAACTTCTATATCCGGATTGAAGGTGTTGAACAGGGAAATGACCAGGCTCTCAAATCCGTTAAAAACAGAAAGGATCAGAATGAGGGCCATCGAGCCGATGCCGATGCCCACAACCGAAATAATGGAAATGATGTTGATGATATTGTGCGACTTCTTGCTGACAAGATAACGTTTTGCTATGTAAAAAGGGAAATTCACTTTTTATTAATTTATTTCCAGGCTTTAACGATCAAACCGGTGCCGGTCTTGTGTTTGCCGTTCACGTCAACGATATTCAGTACCAGGCAAAAAGGGAAAACGATCAGGTAATAGATGAACAGGAGCGGCGCAAATGCTTTCGACCGGTTTAGAATCAAAATGGGGTATTTCATCGAAAGCCGCCAGGAGATCTTACCGGGCGCACCATATTGGTAGCGCGACTCTGTTTTGCTGAAGCCTGCTGTTTTCAGCTTTTCCTGTATTTCGTTGATGTTGTATCCATCCCGCACATGTTCGTCAATAAAACTCTTGCTTCCGTCGTTGTTGTATGCTTCATCATGATCGTGATGATGTACGTCCGAACCGCCCTGGTCCGAGGGGGTTGAAATCAACACCATTCCCCCGTCTTTCAGGGATTTATGAAAGTTCTTAAACACCAGCACATCTTCTTCAATATGCTCCATTACATCCACCGAAAGGATAAAATCAAAAGTATTTTCTTCGACATATTTAGTCAGGTCGGCTTCCATAAAACTTGCGTTGTTCAGCCCGATGCGGTCAAAAAAAGCATTGCAATCCCTGATCTGGTCTTCTTTCACATCCACGGCTGTAATTTTTGCGTTGCGCACATGGCCTGCCAGATAATAGGAATACTGACCAAAGCCAGAACCGGCATCAAGGATCTGCTTTTCGCCACTATGATGCTTTTTCCATGAACGGACAGCTTTTTTTACATGCCAGGTGCGTAATAGCAGCAGGTCGAGCAGTTTGTAAAAAAGGATCCTAGAATACGGGCTTTTATTGAAGAAGCTGCCCAGCGAACTTTTGATCGGATCGTATTTCATCTTAATGGATTTTACTCATTCAGAAGGGTTTCAATATTTTCGATATAATCCAGGGAATCGTCCTCATAAAAATGCAATTCGGGAATTTTCCTGAGCTGATGCTTTACCTTGTTACCCAGCTGCCAGCGGATTTGGTTGCCTTCCTTCCTGATTTTCTCGAGCAAAGCCTGTTTGTCTTTGGTGGCAAACAGGCTGAGAAAAACCCGGGCAATGCCGAGATCTTTGGTCACATGTACTTTTGTAACCGTGATCATGGCTCCGCCGAATAATGAACCCGCTTCCCTTTGAAAAATTTCTCCCAGATCTTTCTGCAGCAGTTTGGATATTTTTTGTTGTCGTTTGGATTCCATAGGGCAAAAGTACAAATTAATGCCTGTTTTTGAGCATAGCAGGCTGGAATGTGATCGAGGGTCATCTCCGCTGCGAACATCATAATGAACAGCAAATCAGGACGGGTTGAGCAATATGAACTTTCATACGATACTGCTTTCCACGCAAAGCTGGTACGCACCTTTGATATTGGCGGGCAAACAGGGGCAGGGTGGCCGACGATGAAACACCAGTTTTGCAGCACAATAAATAAATCCTTCCGTGTGTTTGCTTTTTCAAAGGCCGGTATATCGATTCGGAACAGCTTTGAAATGTGTGACCTCCTGCTCCTATCGGTATAACTGAATCTAAAAGAAAAATATTTTGCATCTTTAATAAGATTCAGTATAAAGGGAATGGCAAAAGCATTTCCTGAAATATTAATTCGGCATGTGCTTTAAATGTTAACTTTGCCTTTGTGAAAAATCTGCTGAAAATACTTGTTTATGTTAAGACATACTGGTTGTATGCCCTGCTTAACGTAATTTTCAATATCTTTTCCGTTTTGTTTTCACTGGCCTCTTTTGCCTTGTTCATCCCGGTGCTTCAAATGCTTTTCCAAACAACCAAAGCCCCGACAGATGTGCCACCCCTGGATATTTTCAATTTTGATTCGCTCAAGGAAAACTTCTATTATGCTATTAATAACTGGATCAGTCGATACGGCGAAATGGAAGTACTGATGTATATCGTGATCCTGATTTTGGTTTTGTATTTTCTGCGCAACCTTTTCAGATATCTGGCCATGTTTTATTTGGCCTGGGTGCGGAATGGGGTGGTAAGGGATTTACGTAACAACATTTTTGATAAAGTGCTGATCCTTCCGCTCTCCTATTATTCAGAACAAAAAAAAGGTGATATCATTGCCCGAATGACTTCGGATGTGCAGGAGGTGGAATGGAGCATCATGAGTTCGCTTGAGATGCTTTTCCGCGATCCGATTGCCATCCTCACATACCTTATCACACTTTTGATCATCAGCCCCAGCCTTACACTTTTCGTGTTGATCTTGCTGCCGGTGAGCGGTTACCTGATTGGGCAGATCGGTAAAAGCCTGAAAAGGACTTCCGTGAAAGGCCAGCGGAAACTGGGTTTTCTGCTTTCGATCATTGAAGAAACCTTAGGCGGCTTACGTATCATCAAAGCCTTTAATGCCATCGGCCATTCCAATGAAAATTTCAAGAAACACAACCAGGAATACACCAAATTGATGGTAAAACTTTACAGAAAGCGGGACCTGGCCTCACCGCTGAGTGAATTTCTGGCTGCATCGGTTTTGGTGGTCGTATTGTGGTTTGGGGGCCGCCTGGTGCTCAGCCCGGAGAACCCCCTTGACGCCGCCATCTTCATCACCTATCTGGGCATCTTTTCACAGGTGATCCCACCTGCCAAATCCATCACCACGGCTATTTATAACGTGCAAAAAGGAGCGGCTTCCGTTGAACGTATCCACCAGGTGCTGGACGCCCCGGAACTGATCGTGGAAAAACCGGATGCCGTTTCAAAAAAGGATTTCAGGGAATCCATTGTATACGATCAGGTGAGTTTTGCCTATGAAAAGGAAATGGTGCTGAAAGACATCAATCTCACCATCGAAAAAGGGAAAACCATCGCATTGGTGGGACCCTCCGGAGGCGGGAAGTCAACACTGGTAGATCTGTTGCCGCGTTTTTATGATTGCCTGATAGGGGAAATACGCATCGACGGCATCCCGGTTAAAGATTTGAAAATTGATGACCTGAGGGGTATGATGGGTATTGTAACCCAGGACACCATATTGTTTAACGACAGCATATACGGCAACATTACCCTGGGAATGAAAAACGTGAAGAGGGAGGATGTGGTAAAGGCGGCAAAGGTAGCCAACGCGCATGAATTCATCGACCAGCTTGAGAACGGTTACGACACCAACATCGGCGATAGAGGCTTGAAGCTATCGGGCGGGCAACGGCAGCGGCTCAGCATTGCACGCGCCGTGCTCAAAAATCCGCCCATCATGATCCTCGACGAGGCTACCTCCTCACTGGATACCGAATCCGAACGTTTGGTGCAGGAAGCCCTGCTTAACCTGATGAAGAACAGAACCTCCGTGGTGATTGCGCACAGGCTCAGCACCATCAAACACGCAGATGAGATTATTGTGGTGAAGGACGGCAAGATCGTTGAGCGGGGAACACATGATTTGCTTCACAAAGCCAACGGCATGTACAGAAAATTGCACGATCTTCAAACCTTTGCATAAATCCAAATCACGATATCATGGAAGGATTTAAGAAGAAAATTCAACATCTTGCTGCAAACTACCGGGAAGAGGTTATCAGCATCAGAAGACATATGCATCAACATCCCGAGTTATCCAACGAAGAATACGAAACCGCCGATTTCCTTGCCTCTAAATTAAAAGCATATGGTATTTCTTATCGAACCGGGGTTTTCAAGACCGGGATCACGGCGCTGATCAAAGGAAGAAAGCCCGACAGGAAAGTGGTTGCCCTAAGAGCCGATATGGACGCCCTTCCTATTCAGGAGCAAAATGAGGTTGAATACAAGTCGATGAACAAAGGCCGGATGCACGCCTGCGGCCATGATGTGCATACGGCTTCCCTGCTGGGTACAGCCAGGATATTGCAGGAGCTGAAAGATGATTTTGAAGGAAGCGTCAAACTGATTTTCCAACCGGCCGAAGAAAAAATACCTGGCGGGGCCAAATTTATGATAGAGGAAGGCGTGCTGAAAAATCCTGAGGTTAAATCCATCATCGGCCAGCACGTTTTCCCTGAAATTGAGGTGGGAAAAGCTGGCTTCAAAACCGGCATGTATATGGCCTCCACCGACGAAATCAACCTTACTATCAAAGGCAGAGGCGGCCATGCTGCCATGCCAGACCTGCTGGTTGATCCTGTGCTTGTGGCTTCACAGATCGTGGTGGCTCTGCAACAGATCGTGAGCAGGCATGCCAATTACAACATCCCAACGGTTCTGTCGTTCGGACAATTCCTGGCCGATGGCACCTACAACGTTATACCGGATGAGGTAAGGATCAAAGGCACTTTCAGGACCTTCGACGAGGAATGGAGAGCCAGGGCGCATGATCACATTGCGCGCATCAGCCAGTCGATCGCCAAAGCATCGGGAGCGGTTTGCGAGGTTTTTATCAACAAAGGATATCCCTTCCTGGTGAATGATGATATCATTACTGAAAACGCCGTCAGGAGCGCCGAGCAATATCTGGGTAAAGAAAATGTGATTGAACTCAAGCCACGTATGACCGCGGAAGATTTTGCATATTTCAGTCAGGATATCCCGGGTTGTTTTTACCGGCTGGGTACAGGGAACAAAGAAAAAGGCATCACATCCAATTTGCACACTCCCACTTTCGACGTGGATGAGAAATCCCTGGAGATTGGAATGGGACTGATGGCATGGATCACCTTCAACGAATTGAGATATTGATTATATTTATGGCATGAAAAGGTTTTTTTTAACGATCGCGTTGCTTGCATTATTCTCCACAGCATACTCCCAGGATTATTACCGGACGGCATTTGGATTCCGTGGAGGTTTGGATTACGGCATCACCGCAAAACATTTCATCAGCCATACCGAAACCATCGAAGGCATTTTCAGCATGCGCTGGCAGGGATTTATGATCACCGGGCTTTATGAGCGCAACAGCATCGCCTTTAACACCCCTGGCCTGAACTGGTATATCGGCGGGGGGGCGCACATCGGTTTCTGGAATTCTTATTTTGATAATTACTGGTGGGATCGTGAAAGCCATCCGGGCAAGTACACGGTTTTCGGCGCCGACTTCATCCTTGGCTTGGAATACACCTTTGAATACATACCGATCAATTTTTCCATCGACTGGAAACCGGCCATCAATTTTTTCGGCTACACAGGTATGTGGGCTGATTTTGCGGCCTTTTCGATTCGCTATGCCATTTTCTAACTAAATCTTCGCCGTGAGTTGCTTCACAGGCCTGAACTGACTCAGGAATTCCTTTGCAATGATACGAAGCACTGTATAAACAGGAACGGCAATGGCCATGCCTACGATTCCGGCCGTAGTACCTGAGATCAACAATATCAAAAAGATCTCCAGCGGACTGGCTTTAACGCTTTTTCCGTATATCAGGGGTTGAAAGATCAGGCCGTCATTGGCATTGATGAAAAAGTATATCGCAAGTATTTTCAGGGCAAGCGGCAGTATAGCCGTATGCACATCCACGCTCAGGGCGCTGGTTACACCGATCACCAGGGCCAGGGTGGCACCTATCATCGGGCCGATGTAAGGGATGATCACAACGATGCCGGCAAAAAAGCCGATCAGCATGGCGTTATGAATACCGAACAGGTACATGGCCAGGCTCACCAAAGTCATCATCAGCAATACATCACTGATCAAGCCTACAAAATAACGCTGCAACAGCCTCCTGGTTTTTTCCAGGACAACCCTGGTCTGCCTGTGGTACTTCTCGTTGGTGAGCGCCAACACAATGTTACGGAACATGTTTTCATCTTTTAAAAAGAAAAAGGTGATGAAAAAGACCGAGAACAAACCTACCAGAAAAGTGCCGGTGGTTTTGATGATGTGCTCTACAACCCCTTCAAAGCGAGCAATGCTGACCAGCTCCGACATCCGGCTGCTCAGATAGTTTTCTATGCTTTGATGTTCCTGCAGGATGTTATACTTAACCAGGAAACCTTTGAAGTTTTGCAGGGGCTCCTGGAAAGCTGCCCCTATCGACTTGAAGTCGATGCGTGAAACCATTTCAGCCTCCTTAATAAACAGGGGAACAAAGATCATGATCAATGAAAGAAAAACGCCTAACAGAACAAGAAGCGCCAGCAGGGCGCTGAGCACATGCGGGACCCTTATGCGGTCAAGGAATTTCACAATGGGACTGCCGATCATCGACAAAACCGCAGCGATCAGGATGTAAAACACAATGGCCGAATAAAACCACACCAGGAAACCCACCGCCAGTATGATCAAAATGTAGAAGAACAAAGGATACTTTTTAAACATGCTCTAATAAATTTGGTAATGGATGCATAAAAGTAAGCAAATGTTGGAAATAAACGGAGGGTTGTGAAAATTTATGGAATAGCCACGATACGATAGCCATGGATGCATGCATGGATGCACGGATGCATGATTGTATGAGGTATGAATGAATGGATGGGAGATGTTAGCGGTAATTCATAGTAATTTATGGTAATTCATTGGATTGGAATGTAACTATGATTAAACGGCCTGCCAATTGAAAGGTTCACTTGCCGACCTACTGATTGCCGATCACCGATTTGGATATTCATTATTGGAACCCACACCCCACTTCGTATCACCCAAATAGCAAGTCATTCCGAGCGAAGCGAGGAATCCCTCAGCGTTTAGTCGGACAGAAGTGATTGGAAATTTAGAAAAATGAAGCCAACTAAACATATGGCACGGATTGCAAATCCTTGCCGGCCAGCGTCGATATGCGACGGCCATCAAATTACAACTTTCAAATTTCTTTATACGAACCATTACGCGGTTTCAGGGAAAAGCTGTCTGACTATGCTACTTAACAGGAATCAATCCACCACCGAATGTTCTTCTGCCTGTATGATCTCCCTGGTATCGTTGCGGTAAACAAATGAAACAATGTGGCAGTTTTCGGCCGCCCATGCATCGTTCAGTGTGACGGAGCAACCACCCTGGTATACAACGTTCGGGAGTACGGACTGCCCGTTGTTTACCGGTTCACCCCAGGTGCCGTTCACGGCCATTCGCAACACATGCTGATGTGTGTAGTCTTCCCAGTCGGGGACCGGGCCGAGGTTTTGGTTGTCGTTTTTCTGCGGTGAAACCAGGCTGTCTTCGATGATATAAGTTGAAACGCTGAAGGTACCGTTCATCTCCGTAAGAAATTCAGTATCCACATTGATGTCGAGCTTGCGCGTATCGGGATTGTACTCATGATTGATCTCGAGTTTGGCCTCCGCAGGCATTTCAAGCAGTTCATTAACGGCAGGTTCCCAGCTGTCTTTGCCAAGAACAAGTGCCTGATTGTATTCCGTGCGGTTAACCAGGCCTTTGGGATAGGATTGAATACTGAAGTAGTTATTCAGCTCGCTGCCTGCTGTTGTGCGGTAATCCTCTGTATACAGCCCGTCGGGATCCGGATATGCAAAGAAACCTGCATGCACGCTCACCACGATCAACTGTTCTCCATAAATCTGTTTTAGGTCGTGGGCCACCTTTGATCCTGTCGGACAATTCGGGCATTTGTGCCCGGTATATTCTTCCAACAGAACTTTCCTGGTTTCATCACCCGGATCGGGAGTGATTTTGTCCAATTTGGTCACATAAGGAGCCTCCAGCTTATCGCAGGCAGTCATCAGAAGGAATAAGCCTGCAGTCAGAAGAAATATTTTATTGAATGTTTTCATGCTCAGATAGTTTTAAAAACTGCTCGTGATCGAAATACTTAAACCGTTGGAGGCCGGCACCATTCTGCATACCCCGCCAACACATATCAAACCTTCCCTTTGCCGGCCATAGGATAAGGACACGCGCGTGGCATCCTTTACATAGGCTACAGAAGCTGTATAATAGTGCAGTTGCATATCCTCATTGGGATTGCCGTAATTGTATTCATCCATGATGCTGAAAAACCATCGCGGAGAGATACTGTATTCCAACATGGCCATCAGCCATTCGCCCCGGTCCTGTTTGCTTAGCAATTGCTGATATTCGAAGCGGATTGCATTTTTCCGGTTGATTTTATAGGTGACATCGGCAATACCAATATGGGCTTTCACCATGGGTTCACCCGGATGGCCTTCAATCACGTCAATGTTATATTTCAGGTTGATGTATTCAAGGATGAACTTCCATTTGGGATTGATCTTTTTGTTGATCTTTACGGCAAAATCCCTGTAATACTCTACATCGCCGAAATTTGTGAAATTACTCTTGTATCCCAGGGTTCCTGTTGAGTCGATCGGGATATTGGGTTCCACTCTTTCCTTATCGAGCGAATTGATCCTGGAATAGCTGAATTCGAACTTGGTTCCGTATTTTCCGCCGAGCCATGATTTTTTCGGGATGGTATAATAAATTTTCCCGCGAACTCCGATTTCCCCGTTTGGCTGGGTAGCGTAGGGATACATGGTAGCCAGGCTGTAAACATATTGGGTGCCCAGTGGCGGCAGAAAATTGATATCGGACGCATAGGAGTCGTCGTAAATATCCGACTTGAAGCTCATGTTGTCGATACGCTTGCCGGTAAGAATGATCCCAAAGCCGCTGGTGGAATAGGATATGGAGGTGTAAAGGGCTTCCCCGTCTTTATAAATGAAATTGTTCAGGGAAGAGGGGTCATTTATCTTGCGGGCATATTCGGCATTCAGATTAAAGCCCCCATGCAACAAATTGATCCTTCCGGCATACGCGGCCACATTATCAGGGATTTTGTATTCATATCTTACAGTATCTCTTAAGAATGACCGTGGAGTTACCTGCTGGTATTTGCTTACAAAACTTCCTCCGATGATGATGCGTGTCCTGGAAGTTCTCCATTTGCTAATCAAGTCGTTCAGGTATATCTCTCCATCCAGGCCTTTGATAATAGCCCGGTTATTGTCTTCAAAGGGATCCCAGAAAAAACGCTGGGTGCCTGCCAGGGCTTTGATATAAACCCCATTGAAGGGCTGTACCTTCAATCGCACACCATTGATGTTGTTGTCAAACCCCAGGGCCCATTCCTGGTAGCTCCGTAAAACAAGCCCGTTGCCGAACTGCTCATAAAAATGACCTACGGTGATATCTACCTTGTCATGGTCATATCTTGCAAACCAGTAGGGGACTCCATGTCCTTCATAACGTTTATCAAAGCCGGAGAGCGGGGGCAAATAGGCTTCATACCTCAATCCGGCCGAAAAATCCCCGTTGGTGTAAATGATGTTCCCATAAGCATTCATTCCAAAAATATTACCATCGAGAGTGGAATCGGTGATTCCCAGTTTCTCATCGGTTTGGTAAAGCTGGGCGTCGAAAACAAAATCGCCGTGCACCTGCCCGCCTTCCGGGAATCCCTGGCTGAATGCATTCGCTGATAGAAAGACAATCCCTGAAAGCAGCAAATAAAATTTCCTGATCATGATTAAAAATTTTGATTATTCTTCTTCGATCTCTTCGCCGGCAGCCAGCTTTTTAATGATCTCATATTCGTATTCTTCATCCCCTTCGTGGTAGGATTCATGGAACCAGACCACCTTTCCTTCGCCGTTCACGATGCAGGTAAAGGGCACAAACTGCCGGTTCATCGCGTGCAGGAAATCATAATTGGGATCGCTCAGGATCTCAAAGGGCCAACTATTTGCCCGAACAAATGGCATCACCTGGTGCTGTGATTTGGCATTGTCAACAGAAACCGCATACAGCTTTACGCCGGTTTCTGCCTGCCATTCGTCATAAACTTCTGCAATGTTGTTCAGTTCCTTGATGCAGGGTTTGCAGTAAAGATGCCAGAAGGCGATAATGATGGGTTTGCCGTCGTTGTCGATCTGGTTGGTGTTAAATGGAATTCCTTCAAGGGTCCTGATCTCAACCGAAGGTATTGTTTTCACATTCTGGGCCATAAGGGCCGATACCATCAGGATGCCGGTTATAATAAAAAACGCTTTTCTCATGTTCAAAAAAATTTTCATCAAAAATATTAAAACTATTTTATATGTAAAATAGTGCATGTAACTGTGTACAGTTTCCTGCTAAATCTGACAACCCCATTTATTCAAAGGTTGCATGAAGTCAATGCGCATATATCTCAAGCAGTTCTGTTGCAGGATCGGGCAATATACTGATGTCGTTGATGATGGCGGGAACTAGCATAACTTCTCCCTTTTGCAATTCAAGGGTTCCATCCGGATAGTTGATCTTACATTTGCCATCGGTACAAACATAGGCAACAAAGCTGTCTGTCATGGTAAAATCTTTGGCGATTGCCCTGTCGAGTTTAAGAAGATTGCTTATGAAATAGGGGCTTTCAACCAGGCCGGTGCTTTCATTGATTTTTTTATCATAAGATGTTTTGTAGGAATCGTATAGTTTGAAGTCGATCGCGTCGAGGGCTTCTTTCGTGTGCAATTCCCTGAAACTGCCGTCGGGCTGTATCCTGTCCCAATCGTAGATTCGATATGTGGTGTCGGAAGTTTGCTGGATTTCTGCAAGCAAAATCCCCGGCCCAAGCGAGTGAACCCTGCCGGCCGGAATGTAAAAAACATCCCCTTTTTCTACCTGTTCAAAATTAAGGATTTCTTTCAGCGTTTTCTTTTCCAGGTGTTGCATATATAGCTGTTTGTTCATCTGCTCGCTAAAACCGTTAATAAGTTTGGCGTCTTTGGCGGCGTCCATCACATACCACATTTCTGTTTTGCCGTTGCCCAGATTTTTTTTACGGGCCAGTTGATCGTTGGGGTGTACCTGTATGGACAGCCAGTCGTTGGAGTTGATAAACTTAATCAGGATAGGGAATTCCTGACCGTGTTTTTCAAAAACAGTGTCGCCCACCAGGTTTTCCATATACACTTCAACCAATTCATTTAATTCGTTTTCTGCCAGAAAACCATTGCTCACCACACTCTGATTGCCTTCCACTCCGGAAAGCATCCAGGCTTCCCCGCAATTAGGCAGGGGGGAGAAGTCCAGGCCCAGGGCCTCTTTCATCCTGCTTCCTCCCCATATCTTTTCCTTGAAGATGGGCTTGAATTTAAGGGGGTAAAGTTTGTTCATTTGTATTAATTTTGATGTCGTAAAGTTAATGAAACATCTTTAGAACATTATGATCAGGGATGTTTTGTTTGGTGTTCTAAACCAGTATTGATTATGGCGGAAATCAGGAGTATTTGTGTGTTTTGCGGATCCAGTATGGGGAAAAGCCCCATGTATAGAAAAGCGGCCGGAGAGATGGCCACGCTTATCCTTGAGAGGAATATGGAACTTGTTTACGGAGGGGCCAACGTGGGTTTAATGAAGGTGTTTGCCGATACGATACTCGATGGAGGGGGAAAGGTTGTGGGTGTTATGCCGCGCAGCCTGGTAGAAAAGGAGGTGGCACATCTAAACCTAACACATCTGCACATCGTTGAATCCATGCAGCAACGCAAAGTGATGATGGCTAAACTGAGCGATGCTTTTGTGGCTTTGCCCGGCGGATTCGGCACCCTTGACGAACTGGCCGAGATGATCACCTACAACCAGCTCAGGATACATGATAAACCCCTGGGAATTTTGAACACTGCCGGTTATTTTGATCATTTGCTGAGTTTCCTCGATCATGGAGTAGAGGAAAAATACATCCGGATCGAGCATCGCGAAAACCTAATCGTAGATGAAAAGCCCGGCGTTTTAATTAAAAAAATGCAGCGATACAAACCCGTTGAGATAGGCAAGTGGATCATCGACATCAAACACGAAAGCAATCCATCCTGAGATCGATAAAATTATTATCTTTACTTTTAAATTACAGCTGTCATGGAAATTATCAATTTCAAAAGTTTCGAAAATTGGCTTGACCTTTACAAAAAAGCCTGGGAAGAAAGAAATCCGGATCTGGTGGCTGAATTGTTCGCCGAAGATATTGTGATGCGTGAAAATCCTTTTTCCACCCCTTTTGAAGGTTTGGAAGCAGTAAAAAAGTACTGGGAGGAAGGCGCACGCGATTCCCAGATGAACATTGAGTTTTCCTATGAAGTGATCGCAGTTAAAAGCAATCACGCTTATGCCAAATGGAATGCCAGTTTTGATCGCATTTCCAACAAGGTACATGTGAAGCTGGACGGAATTTTGGAAGTACAGTTCGACGAAAATCAAAAAGCGGTGATCTTTAACGAATGGTGGCACCGTAAAGAGATCAGACCCAATATAAAAATTAAATAGAATGAAGATGAGATATTTGTTTGCGTTTTTATTTATCGGCCTCATGGCAGCCGGTACGGCCCATAGCCAGGAATCCTACGACAGTAAGCTATACGTGAAAAGTGCCGCCTTCAAATACGGGGAGCGCATTCCCATCGAATATACCTGCGAAGGTGAAAATATTTCTCCTCAGTTGAGCTGGACCGAAGGACCGGAAAACACAGTATGCTATGCCATAATTGTTGACGATCCCGATGCACCGGGAGGTGTCTGGAGCCATTGGGTGGTTTACAACATCCCGGCTGCGAAACTTACCTTAAGCGAAGATTTCGAGCGTGTTGAATCTATGGAGATTGCCTATGGTTCAAATGATTTTGATAAGCTGGTTTACGGAGGACCCTGCCCGCCCCCCGGGGAAAAACACAGATACTATTTTAAGGTGTACGCCCTGGATAAAATGTTGGAACCCGATACCGAAATGGACAGGGAAAAGTTGCTGAAAGCCATGCGGGGTCATGCCATTGCCTTTGGCGAGCTGATGGGGACTTTTTCGAGATAAACCTCTTTAAAAAATTATTGTTTCTTCAACGCCCAGTTCGCGGGCAACATATCTTGATATGTTCTGATTTATAAGCTGCAAGTTTATGATATTTCCAGCAGTTTTGTAATTTAGTGGAAAATAAAAAGCTGTGAGTTTTTAAGTTATGAAGGAAGCGCTCTTTTACAACACCCTGAAGGATCAGAAAGTTCATTGTTATTTATGTCCCCACAATTGCAAGATCAATCCTGAAAAAAGTGGCATATGCAAGGTTAGGAAAAATGTAAATGGCAAGCTGGTAAGCGAAAATTATGCACGTATTTGCTCCGCCGGTTTCGATCCAATCGAAAAAAAGCCTCTTTATCATTATATGCCTGGGAGGATTATCTTTTCGGTGGGTAGCATCGGTTGCAATCTCCAATGTAAGTTTTGCCAGAACTATGAAATCTCCCAATTTTCAATCGATGAATTCAACTATTTGCAGGAACAGTCAGCCGAAGACCTGATCCGTATAGCAAAAAGCAGGGAAGAAAATGCAGGCATCGCTTATACCTATAATGAACCCACCATTTGGTATGAGTTTATGCAGGATATTGCCAGGATGGCAATGGAGGTTGATCTGAAAAATGTTATGGTGACCAATGGGTTCATCTCCGAAGAACCGCTGCTAAAGCTGTTTGATGTGATGGACGCCTTTAGTGTTGACCTGAAAGCGTTCAACGACGAATTTTACAAAAAACTGACAGGGGCCAGGCTGGAGCCTGTGCTGAAAACCCTTAGGATGATCCGCGATGCCGATAAGCACCTCGAGATCACAAATCTTGTGATCACTGATGAGAACGATGATGAAAATGAATTCAGGGAGATGGTGAACTGGATTGCTGAAAATCTCGGGAAGAAAACGGTTTTTCACATCTCAAGATATTTCCCAAGCTTTAAATTAATAAACGAACCCACTTCCGTTGAAACACTTGAAAAGCTTTACAAAATAGCCAGAAAAAAATTGCCTTATACCTACCTGGGAAACGTGGCTTCAAATCCGGGGCAAAATACATATTGCGACAAATGTCATAATGAAGTGATCTCGCGCCACGGTTATTATGTGCATGTGGAAAAACAAAGGAGGGATGGCACATGTGAATCATGTGGCAACAAGGTCGTGGAAATGTAACACCGTTATTTTAATTAATTTTGGAACATGATCACCATTGGCATTACAGGAACCCTGGGAGCGGGGAAAGGCACCATCGTTGAATATCTGGTCGGAAAAAAGAGGTTCAGACATTATTCCGTAAGGGGGTTTTTAACGGAAGAGATCCGCAAGCGCGGCATGCCACTCAACCGCGATTCGATGACCCATTTGGCCAATGAGCTGAGAGCCTTGCACGGCCCTTCATTTATTGCGGATGAACTTTACCGGGAGGCATCCGAAGCAGATGTAAACAGTGTGATCGAGAGCATCAGGACGCCTGGTGAAGTGGAATTGCTGAGAAGCAAGAAAAACTTTTATCTTTTTGCAGTGGATGCGGATCCCGAAAAGAGATACAAGCGTATTACCTTACGGAACTCCGAAACCGATAGCATATCGTACGAAACTTTTCTGGCAAACGAAAAACGTGAAATGCAGTCGGAGGATCCCAACAAGCAAAACCTGAAAAAGTGTATATACATGGCCGATTTTGTATTCACAAACAACGGCACAAAAGAAGAACTTTTTGATCAGGTTGAAAAAGCATTGATAAAGATTATGACGGATAATATATCCGGTTGAATGGAGAAAACAAAGCTATGAGCGAAAACAAAAAACATACACGGCCAAGCTGGGACGAATACTTCATGGAGCTTGCCAGCACCGTTGCCCACAGGGCCACCTGCGACCGGGGTAGGAGCGGTTGCGTGATCGTGCGGGATAAGCAAATCCTGGTAACAGGCTACGTGGGCTCCCCCCGCGGCCTGCCCCATTGTGATGAGGTAGGACATCTTTTAAAAAAGCTTACCCATAGCGATGGCAGCACAAGTACCCATTGCATGCGCACCGTGCATGCCGAGCAGAACGCCATATGCCAGGCTGCCCGCCTGGGTATCTCCCTGGAAAACGGTACCTGCTACTGCCGGATGACCCCCTGTCGTACCTGCGCCATGCTGCTGATCAATTGCGGTGTGACCAGAGTGGTATGTGAAAAAAAATACCATGCCGGACAGGAATCGGAGGAGATGTTTGAACAGGCCGGCGTGGCCATCGAATATTTTGATGATGAAGTGTTGCGGTATGATAAGCAGAAGGGGGATGACTACTGAGGATAAAATTGGGAAGTCGAAATTTGAAATTTGGACCGACTTTTCACTTTCTCACTCTCTCATTTTCTCACTTTCTCACTTTCTCACATTCCCGGTTATAAGGGTATAGGGTTATAAAGGTATAAGGGAAGAACCGACCTGCCGAACCGATTACCGGTAAAAAAACTGCACCATCAATATTCAGGCCCCTCGTCCCAATAATTCTTGTACCCGGGCGAATCGGGCCCGAAGCCTTTCACTTCGCTCTTATCGATGAGGTAGGTGCACTTTTCTCCCACAATCTTTGAAAAGGCAATATGCGCTTTTTTTCCTTCGGCGTTCATCCTGATGACCCTGGCCAGGTTGATGTGGTCTTCAAAAGATGACAAGCTCTTGTTGCAAAGGGGGCAATAAAAATCCAGGTGTTCCCCTTCATGCAGCTTAATCCGAATCCTCACCATATAACTTAACAACCATTTCATCACCCGCCTTTATATAGCCCCTGAACATTCCAGGGGTGTTAAACGGCATGGCGATGTGGCCGTTATAATCCACTGCTATTACGCCGCCTCCAGCATCCTGTTCTTTTAATATCCCGTTTACCACATGATCGGCTGCCTCCTGCAGGCTCATACCTTTATATTTCATCAATGCAGAGATGTGAAAAGCAACAGCATTTACGATGAAATATTCCCCATGACCGGTGCCCGAAACCGCACAGCTTTCATTATCCGCGTAGGTGCCTGCACCAATGATGGGAGAGTCACCGATGCGGCCTTTCATTTTGTTGGTCATGCCGCCGGTTGAAGTGGCCGCTGCAAGGTTTCCGTATTGATCAAGTGCGACGGCGCCAACCGTTCCCATTTTTTCTTTTTTCTTTTCGCTTTCCAGGGCATTCTGCAGGCTTTCCCATGCATTTTCAGAATAAAAATAATCCGGGTCAACGATCTCCATTCCTTTTGCGGAGGCAAATTGCTGCGCTCCCTCGCCGGACAGCAACACATGTTTTGAGCTGTCCATTACCATGCGGGCGGCGTGTATGGGATTCTTTATTGTTTTCACTCCGGCAACCGCACCGGCATTCAGCTTGCTGCCGTCCATGATGGAGGCGTCCATTTCGTTTTCTCCGGCTGCCGTAAAAACCGCTCCTTTTCCTGCATTGAAAAGCGGGCTGTTCTCCATCAGCATCACCACCTGTTCCACCACATCCACCGCTTTAACTCCGATTTTCAAAAGAGAATCGCCCAGGCTCAGCGCCTGGCTGAGTTTATCAATATATTCTTTTTCCTGTTTATCATCGTATCTGCCCTGAACAATATATCCGGCTCCTCCGTGGATCACCAGGGCGTAATCGGGTTTTTCCGTGTGTTGTTGCACCGGTTGTTCCTCTGTGTTGCAAGCCATCAGGCTAAAAGTAATAAGTGCAAAAAAGATGTTTCGAAAGTTTCTCATATCACAATAGATTTTGAATAAGTTCCTTGATGTTGTAAAGGCCCAGAAAATGTCCCGAAAAAACCAGGATCAGCACCACGATAACCCAGCGAACGAAGTTCACCCCTTTTTTCACGGCCAGGTGGGAGGCGATCAACACACCGCCGATGGTACCCACTGCCATAATCAACCCATAGAGCCATTTGATGTTTTGATCAAAAAGAAAAACCAGAAGCGCGACCACGGTTACGAAAAATGCAATGGTTACCTTGATGGCATTGGCTTTCACCAGGTCGTAACCGGCGCTTAGCACGATACCTGCCAGCAGAAAATAACCGATGCCAACATGAATAAAACCGCCGTACATCCCGATAAAGAAAAATATGAGTACCTGCCAAAAGCTGATTTTTTTTACCTGCAAGTCTTTCCTTCCGTAAAGATACTTCTGGGGCTTATACAGTATAAACACAAGCATTACCAGCATGATGACGGCAAAGGCGCGTTCAAAGATCACCTCATTGATATCGACTGCGATCAGCGCTCCGATAAAGGAACCAGCCACAGCAGGTATAGCCAGAAGCAGGGCTTTTTTGTGGTCCAGCACTTTTTGTCTCTTAAAGCTGCCCATAGCCGTGGTGGTTTGTATGAGGATGGCGATGCGGTTGGTGCCGTTGGCCTCAACCGGTGACAATCCCATCAGCATAAAAACCGAAAGGGAAATAATAGATCCGCCTCCGGCCAGGGTGTTGATGAATCCGACAAAAACACCGGCCACGATCAATATTATGATTTCCGCCCAGTTCATGCTCTGTTGGTTTGTGATGATTTGATTTCGGACAAACGTATTTTTTTTCCGGCAAACAGCACAACCAAATAAAGAATAATCAGGCCTGCCGGGAACAATATCCATGAAGAGATACCGTAAGCCGAAGGAAGGGTGCCGATTGCGACAGCAACGACTCCCACGGTAAGCGCATAAGGCAATTGTGTGCGTACATGCTCGATGTGATTGCATGAACTGGCCAGCGAACTCAGGATGGTGGTGTCGGAGATCGGGGAGCAGTGATCACCCAGCACCGAGCCGGCCAATACACAGGAAACCACATTATAGAAAATGGCCAGGGAACTGTCGTAATCCAGGTTAAATTCCTGTGAGATCAACCAGGATGCTGGAAGCAACAGTGGGTAAAGGATGGCCATGGTGCCCCAGGATGATCCGGTTGAGAAAGCCACCAGGGCCGATAAGATAAATGTGATCGCCGGCACGAAATAGGGAGAGAGCGAAATCTCAAGCATGCTTTGCGAAATGAAATCGGCTGTATGCATGTGCTCGGTGATCAGGGCCAGCGACCAGGCCAGCACCAGGATCAGCACGGCGGTGAACATGGTCTTGAACCCGCTGATCAAAGCCTCCATGCTTTGCTTGAGGCTCATCAGGCGTTGACTCATGGTGAGCATGACGGCCACCACCACTCCCGATATGGAAGACCAGAGTAAGGCATTGTAAGAATCCGAATCCCCGATAAAAATGGATATTTTTCTCCCGAATCCGATGGATCCATCCTGCCACACCTCCGTGCTCCAGCCCGTATAAAGCAAACCGGCGAAAGTGCCTAGAATGATAACCAAAACAGGGATCACGGCATTGTACCAGCGGGGGCTGATCTTTTCCGATTGTTCGGGCTTGTCTTCAAAACTGCTTAATTCGTTGGTCAGCTTTTCATGCATTTTGCCTATAATACCTTTCCGCGCCCGTTTTTCAGCTTTGTGCATGGGACCGAAATCCACTTTCCTGACCACCAGCATCAAGACAAAGAACAAGGTGAAAATGGGATAAAATGAGTAAGACAGGGAATTGAAAAAGACATTATATGCGTTTTCTTCCAGCCCGATCTCGTTCACCCCGTCCTGTATATAACTGAGCTCGGCGCCAATCCATGTTGTAACAAAAGCGATAGCGGCAATGGGTGCTGCCGTGGAATCCACGATATAGGCCAGCTTTTCCCTGGAGATTTTCAACCGGTCGGTGACAGGTCGCATGGTGTTGCCTACCACCAAGGTGTTGGCGTAATCATCAAAAAAGATCACAATCCCCAACATCCAGGTAACCAATTGTCCTGAGCGCGGACTCCGGGCATAACGCGACAAAATATTGACAACCCCCTTCATCCCTCCGTTGCGTGTGATCAGGCCCACCATGGCACCGATCAACATGGTGAAGATGATGATCGACAGGTGTCCCGGATCGCTCATACTGTCAAGGATATAGGTGTCGGCTATGGCAAAAATACCTTTGAAAATGGCAATGAAAACCGAACTCCCCTGGTAGTAAAAGATGATGGTAGTGCCGAATAACAAGCCCGTGAACAATGCCGAATAAACCTCCCTGAAAATCAGGGCCATCATAATGGCTATGAGGGGTGGGAGGATGGAAAGCCATAATGGAATGGGATTGAATTTTTTAGAGAAATGAAAGTCCCCGCAACTAATGGTCAGGGTTTGTTTTTCTTTGAAAATGTATTTGAATGAGGCTTTTCCGTGGATCACCTCCAAATGCATAAGAGAATCATTTAGTCTGACGGGAATTTCTTTGTGGCTGAGTTTTTCGGCAAGTTCCGGCTTGGTTATGATCAGGTGAAACTTAACAGCTACATTCCTTACGACTACCGGGAAATAATCAATTTCAATATCATGCTGACCAATAAAAAAGGGGTGTTGTTTTTGAATGCTGCTGTCGGCTGGCTGTGCCTGAACGGCATGTTGATACATCAAAGAAAAAAATCCAACAAAAAACAATATGATCAGCAGTTTTCCTTTCCTCACCATTCAGATTTTTGGTAAAAATACGCAAGAAATCGGAAACCTGAAAATGCAGGTTCAGGCTTTAAAAGATTCTGTTCAATGAAAGATTATTCCGTTTGAACAAGGACCGTTTAATATTGTTTGTAAGTCAAAGTTTATAAATCACTCAAAGCAACTGAAATAAATCCTGCATGATGCGTCAATAACCTATCTTTGCAACTTCAAAAATGCAAAAGCTTATGAACAGGAAAATTATTATTGTTGTAGCCGTTCTGTTTATCCTTGTGATATCGGCAGGCCTGGCGTATTTTTTCCTTTCTCTGAAAAAAGATCCGCCCAGCCGGCCCACGGCCAACCTGGTGAGGGCAGTTAATGTGATGCCGGTTGTTTATGAAGATATCACTGCCGTGGTTGAAGCTACTGGCCGTCTCGGTTCCCAGCACTATGTGGATGTGATCGCAGAAGTGCAGGGAGAGATATTGCAGGGAGAAGTTAGCCTGAAAAGGGGGCAAAATTTCAGGGAAGGAGAATTGCTTTTCAGTATTTACGACGGCGAAATGGCCTTTACGCTTAAAGCCAGCAAAAGCCGTTTTCTTAATCAGCTTGCCAACGCGCTTCCCGACCTCAACATCGATTATCCCGAAAGCTACGATAAATGGTATGATTTCTTTAAGAAAATTGAAATCGACGAACCTTTGCCTGAATTGCCTGCAATCAGCAGCGACCAGGTGAAAACTTTCCTGGCCGGCCGCAATATCCTAACCGATTACTATACCATCAAGAGCAATGAGGAAAGATTTAAGAAATACCAGGTTCACGCTCCATTCAAAGGGTCTTTTGCAGAGGTTTACCTGGAAGTGGGTTCTATTGCCAACCCAGGCAGCAGGGTGGCCCGCATTATTCGCACCGACAGGCTGGAACTCGACATACCTGTGGAAGTGGAAGATGTTAAGTGGATTGAAGTGGGAGGTGAGGCCGATGTTTATACCGAGGACGGCGAACTGCACTGGATTGGCAAAATCAGCAGGAAAGCGGACTTTGTTGATCCCAAAACCCAGTCGGTGAGCGTTTTCGTTAGTATTTATCCCTCTCAGGAAAATCCGCTTTACGAAGGTCAATATCTGAGAGCCGTTTTCCAGGGCAGACAGCTGAAGGATGTTATGGAGATTCCACGCAATGCCGTGTTTAACAGAAACCAGGTATTCATCGTAAAAGACAGCCTTTTACACCAGAAAACCATCGATATTCACAAGGTGAATCAGGAAAGCATAATCTTTTCAGGACTGGAAGAAGGTGTGGATGTGGTGGTGGAACCCCTGGTCAATATCCCCGAAAAAGCCAAAGTGAAACCCTTATTGTATATACAGGAGTAGTGATTCATGAGAAAGCTCGTTGCCACATTTGTTAAGTATCCGTTTTACGCAAACATCATCATTGCCATCATTCTGATTGGTGGCACCTTCAGTTTGCTCAACATGAAGAAATCGTTTTTCCCCGACCGGAAGACGACCGAGATCATAGTAAACGTTTTTTATCCCGGTGCTTCTCCCAAGGAGATGGAAGAAGGTATTACAACCCGTGTTGAAGAAGCCATCAGGGGGATCGTGGGCATCAAGGAGGTGAACTCCACTTCTTCCGAAAACTTTTCTTCCACGGTGATCACCACCACCGGGGAATACGATATAGACGAAACCCTGATGGAGGTGAAGAATGCGGTTGACGGCATCAGCTCCTTTCCTGTGGATGCCGAAAAGCCGATTGTTTTTAAGCGACGCGCTACCAGCAATGCCATGTTTGTGGCCCTCAGCGGAGAGGTCGATCTGATGACCCTGAAAAAACTGGCTGATGAGATCGAGTATGATTTTCTGAATTCGGGAGTGATGTCGCAGGTGAGGGTGTCGGGTTATCCCGCCCTGGAGATTTCAGTTGAGATCACCGAAGAAGACCTGTTACGCTACAATATAAGCTTTGATGAGATCGCCCGCGCCATTGCCCTGAACAACCGGGATGTTTCGGCGGGTATGATCCGTTCAGAGAAAGAAGAGATTTTGATCCGTTCCAGGGCCAGGAGCGTCGATCCAAATGAAATCGCAGATATTATTGTGCGCGCCAATGAAAGCGGCAGCTACCTGCGCATCAGGGATGTGGCCAACGTAAAAATGAAATTCGCCGATGTGCCCGATGCTTCTTATATGAACGGCAAGCGAAACATCACCCTTCAGATCACCAAACTTGCCGAAGAAGACCTGGCTGAGATCACCGAATTTGTGAAAGAATACACGGAAAAATTCAACCGAACACATAATGCCGTTCAGCTGGAGATCACCTACAATTTTCATGAGATGCTCAATGCCAGGCTTAACCTATTGTACCGTAACGGTGGAATCGGCCTTTTGCTGGTCCTGATCACCCTGGGGATGTTTTTAAGTGTGCGGCTTTCGGCCTGGGTAGCATTCGGCATTCCGGCTTCATTCCTGGCCATGTTCATCCTGGCCTCTTCTTACGGCATCACCATCAACATGATCTCCCTCTTCGGAATGATCCTGGTGATCGGTATCCTGGTGGATGACGGTATCGTGATCGCTGAAAATATCTATACCCATTTCGAAAAAGGAAAAAGTCCGCGGCAAGCTGCCGTCGACGGCACCATGGAGGTGCTGCCTGCGGTGGCCACCTCGGTAACTACCACCATCATTGCCTTTTCTCCTTTATTACTGCTGGAAGGCAGAATGGAGATGATGATGCAAATGGCCTTTGTGGTGATCTTTTCCTTGTTCTTTTCGCTTTTTGAAGCCTTTTTTGTGTTGCCTGCGCATGTTGGGAACAAATGGGTACTCAGGCCCAAAGACCGGCAAGGTTGGGGCAGGCACATAAGAAAACGTCTGGATTATTTCCTGGTGCTGATGCGCGATAAGCTTTATGCCAGAGTGCTTCGTTTCCTGCTTAAATGGAAATGGGTGGTCATAATCACACCCGTCGCCATTATGATCGTCACCTACGGGTTGGTTGGCGGAGGTTTGATCAAAACCACTTTCTTCCCTACCATCCCCTTCGATTTTTTCAATATTGATGTTGCATTCAAACCCGGTGAAGGGGAAAAGAAAACAGTTTCTTACCTGAAAGAGTTTGAAAATGCCGTTTGGGAGGCGAATGAAGAATTGATGGAAAAATACGACGATACATTGAGTTTTATCGATTATACCTACCGGAATGTCGGTAACGCTTTTAACGGGCAGGAAACCGGGGCACATGCCGGGAATATCTTTGTTCAGCTGCGCGATATGGAGGGCGCTCCCATCGACAGCTATACCATCGCGAATAAGATTCAGGACAAGATCGGGCCGGTACCTGAAGCAGAAAAATTTACTGTTGGAGGACAAAACCGATGGGGCAAGCCCGTTTCGGTGAGTCTGCTCGGGAAAAACCTGGAAGAGCTTAACATGGCAAAAGACTTTATGTTAACGGAACTGAATCAGTTTCAGTCGTTGAAAGACGTGACCAACACCAATGCGCTTGGCAAGCGTGAGATTCGGCTGGAGCCGAAACCGCGTGCCTGGTTCCTTGGCCTCGACCGGGACGAGATCGCCGGGCAGGTGCGACAGGGTTTCTTTGGAGGTCAGGCACAACGCCTTCAGGTGGGCAAGGATGAAGTTCGGGTGTGGGTGCGATATCCCAAAAGCGACCGGGTGTCGATAGGGCAGCTTGAGTCCATGAAGCTCAAGACCAGGGAAGGGGAGTTCCCACTTTCTGAACTGGCCAACTACTACATCGAAAGAGGACCTGTCAACATAAACAGATACAACGGCTACCGCGAAATACGGATCGAAGCCGACCTGGTTGATCCTTATGAACCTGTTCCGCCACTTATCGAAAAAATAAAAAATGATGTCTTGCCACGCATGCAGGCTAAATATCCCGGTGTGAGCATTGCTTTTCAGGGACAGCAAAAAGCCAGCGACGAAGCTGCTGAAGAACTGATGAAGTATTTTGTGATCGCTTTTGCCATCATTATCCTGATCATTATGATCCATTTTAAATCCTTTTTGCAGGGAAGCATCATATTGATGATGATCCCGTTGGGATGGATCGGAGCGGTGTGGGGCCACGGTGTGGAAGGTATACCGGTATCCATGCTCAGTGTGTGGGGAATGGTGGCGCTTTCAGGGGTGATCATCAACGATGCGGTGGTTTTCCTGGCCAAATACAACAGCTTGCTGCTGGAAGAGAAACCTGTTATACAGGCTGCATTCGAGGCCGGACTGGCCAGGTTCAGGGCCATCGTGCTGACTACCATCACCACTACAGTGGGTCTTTATCCAATTATTCTGGAGGATAGTTTTCAGGCCCAATTCCTGATCCCCATGGCGGTTTCACTGGCCTATGGGGTGCTGATCGGTACGGGATTCATATTGTTATTTTTCCCGGTGCTCATAGTGGTTACAAACGATATCAGGCTGTGGGCCACTTATATTTACAGGGTGATCTTCAGGCCGGATATACAAAATCCCAAGCCGGGCAGGGAGGAAGTGGAACCCGTTGTGAAATACGCCAAAAGAGAACTGGAATAAACCATTTGATATGAAAAGCAAGGTTTTGTTGAAATTAAAGATTTGGTTCCTGACCGCGATCGCATTGTCGTGCGGAAATACACTCATGGCCCAGGAAGGCCTTTCTCTTGGTGATGCCATCGCCATTGGACTTGAAAACAATTATGAGATCAGGATATCTACCATGGATCTGGGAATAGCCGAAAACAACAATGCCTGGGGAACAGCCGGCGCTTACCCCTTTATCAGTATCGGCATGAATCAGCGCAACCGCTTCGATAATTCACCCAACAGGACCGGCGACGGAGAAAGGGATAAGTACTTTACGAATTCCCTGAATCCGTATATCAATTTAAACTGGACACTGTTTGACGGATTTGCAGTGCAGATCACAAAAGATAAGCTTGAGCTGCTCGAAAAATTTACAGAAGGAAATGTCACCCTCGTTGTTGAAAATACCATACAATCGATCATCCTGGCCTACAATAAAGTTTTGCTTGAACAGGAAAAGCTTGATGTTTTGAACGAACTGAAAAATCTTTCGGCCGACCGTTATCGCTATCAACTGGAAAAGAAAAAGCTGGGAGCGGCAGTGACCTATGATGTATTGCAGGCCGAGGATGCTTTTCTCAGCGATTCGACGAACTTTCTCCTGCAAAAACTCAACCTGAAAAATGCTATGCTCAATCTGAAACTGTTGCTTGGAGAAAAATCCGATGTTGAATACGAGCTAACCGGCAATCTCGAAACCGGATTGCAGGAATACTCTCTTGACACCCTGATGAACAGGATGCTGGAAAACAATACAACCCTCACCAATCAATACATAAATCAGGAAATCCTGAGGAAAGAGATCGCTTTCCAGAAAAGCTCTCTTTATCCTTCCCTTTCGCTGAATGCCGGCGCCGATCATTTCAACAACCGGCAAAAATACCGGGATGTTTCCGCTGCATACAGCAACAGCCTCGATTATTACGCGAATTTCTCCCTCAGCTTTAACCTCTCGAACGGGGGCAATGTGAAAAGGGCCATACAGAATGCCAGGATTGATGAGATCATTGGCAAGCTTACCATCGACCAGATGAAACACGGCCTTACCAACCAGCTAAAGAACTATTATGACCTTTACAGTATCCGAAAACAACTGTACCGGGTTTCGCTGGTTAGCGTGGAAAGCGCGAAGCTGAACCTGCAGATATCCGAAGAAAAATTTAAAAGCGGCGCCATTAATTCTTTCAATTACAGGGATGTGCAACTGATCTACCTGAATGCCGCCATCAGCAAACTCGAATCCATTTACAACCTGATCGATACCCAAACGGAATTGCAGCGCCTGACCGGCGGCATTATACAGGCCTATTGATTGTCGGGGTGTAATTTGTCGTTTTTCCAGTTTCCCGGATTGTTCCTGATATAATCTCTGATCGTTTGATAGGATTTATCGTTCCGGATGATGTGATCGTGATATCGTGGTTGCCATTCGAAACCCAGAATGATTTTTCTGGCATTGATGGTACAAATGCGTTTGTATTGATTGATGATCACCCCGGGAGTTCCCGGTTTCCATTTCAATATCACCAAAATAACAGGTTTTATCTGCGCTACAAATGGTGATAAAATAACGTGCATTCCATCCGTAATCCCAATTTTTATAAATATTCCATGTGTGATACACCGAGACGCCCAATTTGGGCGTCTCTACAGAATCCGTTGTCGATGGCGTTATAAGAGAATTCAGGCGTCCATCAAATTCGTCAACCCAACAAATTCATCCACGCCCAAATTTTCGGGGCGTTTGTTAAAAATATCATCATTCAACGTTTTGTCGCCCGAAATGCGTTTTAATGAATTTCGCAGGGTTTTGCGCCTTTGGTTGAAGGCGGTTTTTACGATTTTGAAAAACATATCCTCATCACATTCCAGATGCACTTTGTTTCGCTTTAGACGGATCACCGCCGATTTCACCCGTGGTGGCGGAACAAATACCTTTTCGCTCACCGTGAAACAATAATCGATCCGGTAATAGGCCTGCAGCAAAACGCTTAATATGCCATAGGTTTTGCTGCCCGGACCGGTACTGATGCGTTCGGCAACCTCTTTCTGGATCATGCAAATCACCTCATCGACCAAGTGTCGGTTTTCAAGCACTTTAAAAAAAATCTGACTGGAAATATTATAGGGGAAATTCCCGATGATGGTGAAATCATTCTCAAAAAAATCTTTCAGGTCGGTATTCAGGAAATCTGCCTTGATGATCTTTTCCTTTATCTCAGGGTAATTTTCCTGAAGAAATGCAACGGATTGCGTATCGGTTTCAATAAATTTGGGTTGCAGTTTATCATCCTGTAAAAGATATTTGGTGAGCATGCCCGTGCCCGGTCCGATTTCCAGGATGTTGCTTGTTTCAGGGGAAATACATCCGATAATCTTGCGGGCGATATTCTCGTCTTTCAGGAAATGCTGCCCGAGTGATTTCTTCGGTCTTACCTGTTGCCTGTCCATGGGATAAAGGTAAGCAATCTAAAGATTTTCGTCTCCGCGCAACTCCCTAAACCGCTTGCGCGATTCTATTGAATAAACGCTTTCTGGGAAAGTGGTGAAAACAAGTTTGTAGAGTTCCATTGCTTTTTCGGTTCTGCCCAGTTTTTTTTCGTTCAGTTGAGCGCGCTGGTAGAGGGCGTCATCACAAAGGATATCCCATGAATAATCGGCAGCTACCACGGCATAAAGGCTGTCGGCTTTTTCCAGTTTGCCCAGGCTTTCGTTTATTTCAGCCATTCTGAAAACCAGCTCATCCTTAATGGCATGGTATCCCTCGATGGCTTTGTTGAGCGAATCCAGTTTTTTAAGGGCGGCTTGTTTTTCATTTTTAAAGAAAAGAAAATCCGCATATGCGAAAACTTTCAGTTCATCATAGGTTGTATCTGTGTTCACATTGTCTTTTATGATGAGTGAAAGCTGCATGGCGTCGTTGGCGATCAGCTTGGAGGTGGCCGAGCGCAGGATATCCAGTTTGGCCTCTGCCCAGTTGAATTCACCCAGGTAATAAAACAGTTTGGCATTCCTGAACTTGGCTTCATGTCCCAGGGGATCATTTTTAAATTCCTTATCCACCTGTGCGTACAGCAGGCTGGACTCCCATTCTTCGCCCATGAAGAGATACACATCAGCCAGCTTCATTTTACTTTGTGCCCGCTCGATTGCATTGATGCCGGGATCTTCGACATTGTTAAGGAGAATACGTGCAGCTTCTTCATAATTGCCCAGGTGGAAGGCATAGATATGGGCCAGATTCCTGCTCAGCGGGAAGGATTCGGGATGATTGCCCATTTCTTCCAGTGTCTTCTCGTAGGATTTAACCAGTTGTTCCACCTGTTCATTTTCCATTTGCGGATTCTGCAATAGCCTGTTGAACTTCGCCTTCAGGATACCTGTGCGGCTCCTGTAGTAGAGTGGAGAGCGCTCTCCAAGGCTGTTTATGATATAGTTATATCCTTCGATGGCAATACCCCAAACCTCCTCATCCATTGCAAGCCCGGCGATGTTGAAAACCATGTTTCCGTTCTGGTCGAAGCGTTTGTCGATGGCACGGGCCTGTATGAGGGCAAACTCATAATCGCCTTCCTGCACCGAAAGCCAGTAAAGCATTTCAGGATAGATCCTTATATCTGGGTTCCGCTGGGTCCTCTTTAGCAATTCCGTGCGCAGAATGTCCCTGATCCCTTCGCCTGCTCCGGTATTCATAAGCAATTGCAGCCTGCTCTTGATGCGTGGAGCACTCATTTCGTCAAAGGCAAGATAATCCATATAGGATATGATCATCAGGCTGAAATTTCCGGAGCGATAGTAAATGTTGCCCAGTTCCATATCGAAAATCTCATCATTCCCGATCAGATCTTTGCCCCGATTGAGTGTTTTGATGGCCCAGTCGGTTTCCTGCCTCAGCATAAAGGCATTGGAAACCTGGGTGATCATATTTTTATTGGCGGGCAGATTATCTATGGCCCTGGCATATTCCCGGTCGGCCTTCCTGATTTTATCCTGCAATGTGTAAACATATCCCAGGTCGATGTGGTAGCGATAGTAGCTGTCGCTTCTGCGCATCTGTTTTTTGATGAGGTCTTCGGCACGTTCAAGTTGCTTGAGTTCGAGCAGGCAATTCAAAAGATAATTGTAATTATTGAATGCGGGTTCTTTATCGTATAGCTTTTGAAACATTGCCGCAGCTTTTTCATATTCCTTGTTCCGGTAATACTGAAAGGCCAGCTGGCGGTCGCTGCTTTCCTGCGGCCGGCTGCTTTCGTTACGCTGCAATTGAAAGTCCTGTGCCCGGCTCATCGTTGGACAGGGACAGATCAGCAAAAGAAAAAGTATGTATGTAAGTACTTTCATACAGGAAGTTCAGTAAACATTTATCTACTAACGTTCTGCGATCACATTTTGTATATGCGGGGCAACGGAATTGTAGTACCTGCTGATGTTTTTCAAACCTTCAACGGTTTCTTCCGTTTTTTTGTCGAGGTTGTCCACCGAACTTTTCAGATTCGTAAAATAGTTATCCAGTGAGGCTTCATTTGTTTTGCCCTCTTCCAGATTGATCTTAACTTTTTCAAGGTCTTCAATGAGTGTTGCCAGCTGTTTTTCGGCATAGCGGAAGTCCTGAATGTATTTGTGAAAATGTTGGGCAAGCAGCAGGAATGAACGCTGCAGGGTATCATTTTCGATCCGCTGGTTGCCGAGTTCCGCTTTCATTTGCTTGAAATTGGCGTGCAGGCTGTCGTAGTGAACCAGGTTAAACTCATCGAGTGTCTCCTGGTTTTCATAGCAAACATTCAGCAGGCTGTCTGTTTGTGCCATATATTTTTTTTCGACGGCTGAGGGTCCGCAGCCGATCATAAATGCCAGGGCGATCAGGCCGGAAATAAGCGATATTTTTTTCATGTTAGTCTATGATTTCAAATTTTGTATAATCAATCAGTGCTTTTGGTATTCTTATGCCTTTTTCCGTTTGATTGTTTTCGAGCAAAGCGGCAACAATTCTGGGAAGTGCCAGGGCGCTTCCGTTCAGTGTGTGTGCTAGTCTGTTTTTGCCGTTTTCATCTTTAAAACGGAGTTTCATCCGGTTGGTTTGGAAGTTTTCGAAATTGGAAACCGAGCTCACTTCCAGCCATTTCTTCTGGACGGCCGAGTAAACTTCA
This sequence comes from Bacteroidales bacterium, assembly GCA_021738625.1. Taxonomy (GTDB): domain Bacteria; phylum Bacteroidota; class Bacteroidia; order Bacteroidales; family JAIOZK01; genus JAIOZK01. The sequence goes on along the minus strand of JAIPBS010000018.1, from coordinate 13,902 downwards.
AAGTCATAGGTCATGGCAGAGGTAAACCCCAGGTCGCCGCCGCAAAGTTTCAAGATCCTGAAAGGCAATTCCAGGTCCCGCAAAAGCGAGGAAACGTGTTTCCGCATTTCTTCCAGAGTATCGTAGGATTTTTCGGGATGTTGGATTTGCACGATCTCCACCTTGTCGAACTGGTGCAACCTGTTTAAACCTCTAACTTCTTTTCCGTACGACCCGGCTTCCCGCCTGAAGCAATTGGAGTAGGCCGCATTTTTAACAGGAAGATCCTCAAAGCCCAGCAACTGATCGCGGTAAATATTGGTGATCGGTACTTCCGCGGTGGGTATGGGGTAGAGGTTGTCTTCGGTGATATGATACATTTGGCCTTCCTTGTCGGGAAGCTGTCCTGTTCCGCGGGCCGAAGCTTCGTTTACGAAAAGGGGCGGTTGATATTCAATATAGCCGGCTTCCAGGGCCTTATCGAGGAAATAATTGATGAGTGCCCGCTGTAGTTTGGCTCCTTTTCCTTTGTAAAAAGGGAAGCCTGCACCGGTTACCTTGCTGCCCAGGTCGAAGTCGATGATGTCGTATTTTTTGGCCAGGTCCCAGTGGGGAAGGGCAGAGGCGAACAATTCGGGCTTGCTGCCTTCCTCTTCGATCAACTCATTGTCTTCTTCCGTATTTCCTTTAGGCACGGAAGGGTGGGGGATATTCGGTATTTCAAGCAACAATTTGTTTAGTTCGCGGCTGGTTTGGTCAAGCACCTCCGATAATTCTTTGCTCACTTTTTTGAATGCCGTGGTTTTTTCTTTCATCAGTTTGGCTTCTTCAATTTTTCCTGTTTTGAAGAACATGCCGATCTCTTTGGCCATGGCATTGGCCTGGGAAAGGTTCTCGTCGAGTGACTTCTGGGTTTCCCTGCGTTTGTCATCCAGGCGGATCACTTTGTCGATCAGGTCGGTGCGGGTGAAATTCTTAATCGCAAGCAGCTCGATCGCTTTTTCTCTGTTTTCCCTTAAATAGCTTAGCTGGAGCATGGTTGTTTTTTATTGCAAAATTAATGATTCGAAAACAATGTTTCAACAAACAAAAAAATCCCGATGATGTTTCGGGATTTAAATGCTTTATCTGGATTAAAAAGTTTCTTTAATTTTCTTTGGGCTCTTCCGTTTTCGGAACAACCGAAACATATGATTTGTTGTTTGTTTTTTTTCTGAACTCGACATAACCGTCTGTAAGTGCAAACAGGGTATGATCTTTTCCAATGCCCACATTAAGGCCGGGATTGTGTTTTGTGCCTCTTTGCCTGATCAGGATATTGCCGGCTTTGGCAAACTGACCGCCGAAGATTTTAACTCCCAGTCGTTTACTTTCTGATTCTCTACCGTTTTGTGAACTACCGGCGCCTTTTTTATGTGCCATGCTTTATCGTTTTAAAAGGTTTACGATTCTGATTTTTCTTCGCCCTTACCCGTTTCTTTTTCCTTTTTCTCAGTTGTTTTCTTTTCTTCCTTCTTTTCCGCCGCGGGTTTGGCTGTTTTTACTTTGGGCTCGGCTTTCTTTTCTTTGGCCGATTCTTCTTTCTTCACGCTTTTGCTTGCCGCAGTCTTACCGGCAGTAGCCTTGCTTTCTTTCTTTTCTTCGGGTTTTTCTGCTTTGGGTTTTGCAGTTTCCTTTGCAGCAGGCTTTTTGGCTTCGGTTTTGGGCTTTTCAGCTTGCCCGGCTTTTGGTTCCTCGGCCGCCTTGCTCTCTTTCTTTACCGACCTGGTGCCTTTCTCAAGGATGTCTCCAATTTCAAGCTTGCTGAACTGCTGTCTGTGGCCGTTGAGTTTCTGATAGCCTTTTCTTCTCTTTTTCTTGAAAACAAGAACTTTGTCTCCTTTGACATGCTCCAGCACCTTTGCTGAAATCATTGCTCCTTCAACGTTGGGTTTGCCTACCGAAACCTTTCCGTCATTCTCGATCAGCAATATATCATTGAACTCCACATCAGAGCCTTCTTCCTGTTCGAGACGGTGCACATAGATTTGCTGCCCTTTCTCTACTTTGTATTGCTGTCCTGCTATTTCGACGATTGCGTACATTTCTTGCGTGTGATTTAAATTCCTTTAAAATTTTGGAGGTGCAAAGTTAGTAAAAATAATTAAAGACACAAGTGAATTTTATTTTTTTGTTTTTCTGAACCTTAGCTGGGTTTTTTTGATGAAAGGGTTTTGGTAATTCAGATTTACCAGGAATACTCCGATCAGCGTCAGGGCGATCCATAGCAGGTAAACGGCTTCGAATTTTTCACCATCTGCAATCCCCCAGAAGATGGCTACTATGGGAATCAGGTAGGTTACCGAAGCCGCCATTACAGGACTGGAAATTTTAATCAGGTAGTTGAAGATGATCAGGGCCAGGCCCGTTCCGAAAACAGCCAGTATGCCGATGTACATCAGGCCTGTCCAGGCCTGATGGTCGGAATGGATCTGCCGCGTAAAATCCGTGAAAAACAGCAGATAGAGCAAAATCGGCAGTCCTACCATAAAAAAGGACACGGAAGTAATGGTGATGGAATCCAGCCGTTTCATATACTTTTTTACAAGGTTCACATTGAAGGCATAACAGATGGTAGCCAGGATAACATATGCCGAATATTGCAGGTTGAAGGAGAAGGTATGGCCACCGCTCACCTGTATCAATCCGATAGCCCCAAACAAGCCAAGAATAACGCCGAGCACATGAAACCATCTGGTTTTCAATTGAAAAAACAACAAGCCCACAAGCAACGTAAACAAACTGGTTAATGAATTCAATATGCCGGCCAGGTTGCTGTCGATGCCGGTTTGCGCTTTTGCAAAGAGGAAAGCCGGGCCAACGCTGCCCACCAGGCCAATGATGCTTAGAATTGCCAGCTCTTTGGCCCGAACTTTTTTAATGTTACGCAGGGCAAAAGGCAGCAGGAACAAAAACGAGATCACGATGCGCAAGGCCCCCACTTCCTGGCTCGAATAAACTTCAAGGCCTTTTTTGATGAGGATAAATGAACTGCCCCATGTCATTGCCAGAACAATAAGGATCAGCCATGACATGATTTTGTCGCGGGGCCTTTTCATATTAATTTAAGGTGTGAAACAAGCTGTTAGTACTTGCACTTATCATATTCTATTTGGTATGCTTCATTGAAAGCCTTCTCCATTTCAGGGCCTTCAATGAATTCGTCTATTTCAACCTGGAGTTCCTGAATTTGCCGCTCCAGTTTGATCACCTTTTCCTTTTGATCTTCTTTATTGAATTTGTTGGTGTTGATCGACTGGTATTCAAGATCGCAGACCAGTTGTGCTTTTTGCTGGGCATAAAAATAGATTTGTCTGAGTTGTTCACTGCTGAGCCCGTCAGCCACCTGTGCATAAGATGGGGGTATGCTGATCTTGTTGTAGGGTTGAACTTCCTGCTGTGCTTTGGTTGTTTCTTTGCTGGATTTGCAGCCCCAGACCATGAATATTGCCAAAATGAAAAGCGGTATTAACTTTTTCATGCTTAAATGTTTTAATCGCATGAACGCAAAATTAGATAAAATATTCCATCGGTCTCATGTTTTCAGCGGACAAATGTTTCGGTTAATTTTTGGTTAATTCATCCAAAACTTGCTTGATTGAAATAAATATTGATATATTTGCCCTCGGAATGTGAAAGATGTGTTTTTTTTAAAAAAGGATGCAACGTTTTCACATGATGTTTTGTCTAACGAGTAATTGACAAAAGAAGTAATTGGAAAATCCTTTACTGCGGAGTAAAGCAATATTTTCAAACAAAAACATATTTAAGATTAATTGTTGCAGGCAGCAAATGATGTTGCCCTGCAAAACAAATTAGAATGATTTTTATGTTAATCAATTTTCTAACCCAAATTTCAATTAGTATGAAACACTTTACAAGAGCGACTATGTTGCTGATGATGCTTTTGATAGCATCGTCCACAGTCTTTGCTCAGGTAATGCCTAAAAACGCTGAACTTTCGAAGGAAGAGCGTGAAGACATTATGATGCAGCTAAAGATGAAGAAGACGGGTGGAGAGTATGACAAAACTCTTTATCCGACCCCAAGACAAGGTGGCGACGACATCTCCACCGCGACATTGATCAGTTCTCTGCCGTACACGGATTTTGGGACAACCAGTGGTTATACAAATGACTACGATGAGGTTTGTCCTTATTCCGGCGGAACTGCTCCCGATGTTGTATATGAGTACAATCCCACAGATGATATGATCATGACCGTATCTCTCTGCGGCGGTGGTACCGATTACGACTCAAAAGTTTATGTTTATGAAGACAACACAAGCAATGCGATTGCATGTAACGACGACGAATGCGGTTTGCAGAGTGAAGTTACCAACGTTAATTTTACAGCCGGTCACACCTATTATATAGTTGTTGACGGTTACGGAACAAGCAACGGTAACTATGAGCTCTTTGTTGACGGAACCATCGTTGTTCCTACAAACCCCATTGCATCATTCCCTTACTTCGTGGATTATGAAGATGGAATGTTCCCCAACACACAGGAACTTGACTTCAGGGCAGAATCCAGTGTTTACATTGATGATGATCCGACCGGAGCTTCTGATTATGTAGCACGCCTCGAAGGCGATAACTACTCGGGTTGGTCAGGTGGTAGTACTACAACTACTTACTCCCAGGCATTTACAAGCAATACCGACCACATTGCCGGTATTGAAATGATTGTTGAGCCTTCAGGAGATCCCGGTCAGTTGCTGATGGAATTCGACCTGAGACAGGAATATGACTATGGTCCAAAATACAGCTGGTTCAGGGTACTGGTTAACGGAACCGCCATAACCGATGTGGATGGCAATCTGTATTTCAACCCGACCCAGGAAAACGGCGAACCCTTTATGAGCAGGACTTATGATCTTTCTCCCTGGCAGGGCGATGCTTCTTTCACCCTGACACTGCAAGGCTCACACAAATATGATGACTGTTATTCACAAGTTGACAACCTGGATATTTATTACCTGACTTTGGGTAATGTTGAAGGTTATGTTTACAACGACAACAACATCCCGCTTGGCGGCGTGGTTGTTGGTGTGGAAGGTGAAGACGCCGATACCACAGGCCCCGACGGATATTATTTCCTCGAGGATCTGCCCGGCGGAATGAACAATGTTTCTGCCTACAAAGAAGGCTATAACGTGATCACTCATGAGGTTGATATTCTGGCAGCTCAAACTGTTCAGCAGGACTTCATCATGACACAGCCCGAAATGTACATCAACCCCCTTTCACTGGATGTGGTTGTTAACCCGAACGAATATTACGAAACAAATATTGGTGTGTTGAACAACGGTTCCGGTCCACTGGATTGGACAGCGGAAATCGAATATGTTCAGCCTACAATGAATCTGCCTATTATCAGGTCGATCGAAAGCGGTCCCGATAGCAACCCCGATGCCGATCCCAATGCACCTGCGTCAAACAACAATGGCTCACGCGACATGTGGGACATTCAGATCATTTTTGATGCGGAAGCCGGCGCCGGTTCAAACCTGCTTGCAGGAAGCGAATGCGACGGTGAATATTTTTATGGGACCAACTGGTCGGGAAATGAGATTTATAAATATGAGCTTGACGGCACTTTCGTTGAATCCTTCACCATTTCCGGTGTAAGCGCGTTAAGAGACCTGGCATATGACGGAACTTATTTTTATGGTAGCAATGCCGGGACTTCAATCTGGGAAATGGATTTTGACAGCCAGACTCTGGTTAGCACCATTTCATCACCCACAGCCGCGCGTGCCATTGCTTATGATTCGGACAATGACGCCTTCTGGGTAAACAACTGGTCATCAACACTTACATTGGTTTCCAGAACAGGTTCAACCCTCAACACCATTTCCAATCCTCCAAGCATTTATGGCATGGCATATGACAACTACTCAGACGGCGGTCCTTATCTTTGGCTGTTCTCAGGAACCACTTCAGGCGGCGGTTGCCAGATCGAACAACTGGACATAGCCAGCGGTGCCCTTACCGGTGTTTCTCACAGCGTCAGCGGTGACATTTCCGGTGGTATTGCCGGCGGTCTCTGGCTGGAACCCATTCCTGCCTTCGGTACCGTTTCTATTGGTGGGATGGCACAGGCCACTCCCGATCAGATATTCTCATATGAGCTGATGGAAGGCGGCGGCCCCGCAGGCGGTTGGCTTTCACTCGACTTTTATGAAGGCACGGTGCCTCCCAATGGCGGCAACCAGCCTGTTGGCGTGAACTTCGATGCTACCGGATTCGAATCCGGAACCACCGTTTATGCCAATATCATTTTCACCTCCATCCCCGATGTTGGTGTGATCACTGTTCCCGTTTCCATGACCGTTCAGGGCGCTGCCCTCGGATCAGTTTCCGATCTCGAAGTAGAACTCACAAATATGGTTACTGGCGAAGTAGAAATGAGCTGGACGGGAATTGGCACACAGCGCGACTTCCTGCACTATCAGATCAGAAGAAACAACATCAACACTGCTACAACAACTAATACTTCATATACAGATTATTTGCCTGATTATGGCGAATATTGCTACACAGTTTATGCAGTTTATGACGAAGGCAACACGGCTCCGGCAGGACCTGAATGTGTTGACTGGTTCATACCGACCATCTCTGTTGACCCACTCGCACTCTCAGCTACGGTTTGGGAAGGCGGACAGGTTGAAGTGGAAGGCCTTACCATTGAAAACACTGGTATGGCAGGTAGTGTGCTGCAGTATACTTTTGCTTACGATCCTGCTAACGGTTTCATTTATGACGTAATTCCCGAACAGGGTTATCTGGATGCCGGACAGGAACAGGAAATACGTGTTATTTATAATGCAGAAGGATATGCTCCCGGTACCTACACACAGGAACTGGATATCGAATCTAACGATCCGCTTAATGCAACCGTTACTGTTGACAATACCATGGAAGTTTTGCAACCCGCTGCTTTCGCAGGAAGGGTAACCGACGGCAACACCACACTGCCAATACAGGGTGTATCTGTTACTGCCGGTGGATTCCAGGCCATGACCAACAACAACGGTGAATATATGCTGTATGTGGATGCTGGTACTTATGATGTGATGTTTGCAAAACCCGGATACCAAAGCGTAACCGTGGAAGACCAGACAGCCACTGCCGGAAACACAACTACAGTTGATGCTGAAATGTTTGAGCAGCCTTATCCGCCGCAGTTTGTTATTGCAACTGTGAACGACGACGATACAGAATGTCTTGTTGAATGGGGCGACCCCGCAGGACCTTACGAAATCGTTTATGACGACGGAACAGCCGAAAACATGTTCGTATGGGCTACTGGCGGCGCATGGAATGCTGTGAAATTCACCCCCGCCGGATATCCTTCCGCTGTTACAGGTGGTAAAATCTTTATCGGCGACGGATTCTTCCCGCAAGGTGGAGACATTCTCGGTACAAACTTTGGCGTAGCCATCCTCGACGATGACGGCGTGAACGGTATGCCCGGAACAGTACTCGACTCCATTAGCGTTACCGTTAACAACTTCGGTTGGGTTGAATTCGACGGTTTCATGGTACCTGTTGAAGAAGGTGATTTCTACCTGGCCATGATCCAGGGTGGCGCACCTCCAAACACTGCAGGTATTGGTGTTGACGAAGAAGTACCTACTGCTTACAGAAGCTACAGCAAACCTGTTGAAGGCAACTGGACCGTTTCTACTTTCCAGGATTTTATGATCCGCGCGATTGTTGACGGACCTGTTGGAACCAGCGTTGCTGAAAACTTTAGCAAGATATTTCCTCCGAAACCTACCGAAGAAGCCCTCGCACTGGGTACTGCCTTGCATATGCCCAAAGGACTTCCCGGAGTTGAGAAAGCTCCTGAATACAAAGCTTACAAAGGCGACCTTGAAGCAAGAGGTGTTGAAAAATACCGACTCATCCGTTATGCAAACTTCGATCCTAACGATCCTGAAGATATGGGTGACGCCTCAACCCTTTCAAGCGCACTTACAGTGAATGAATACAACGATGCAGCATTTGGCGGCCTCGATATGGGATGGTACAAATATGGTGTTTCTGCCAACTTCACCAACGGTGATTGGTCGGATACCGCTATCTCAAACATTGTCGGCCACCTGATGGACTACAGCGTTACCGTATATGTTTCCACCACCGACGGCGGTGATGTGGAAGGTTCTGAAGTTACCCTTTCCGGTTACGAATGGCCCTACGAAGTTTATACCGCTACCGTTCCCGCAAGTGGTGAAGTTACCATTGAAGAGGTTTGGAGAGGTGAATACCTGTTAGAGGTATATCTGCCCGGTTACTTCAGGTTTGAACTCGACAACCAGTTCATCTATGAAGATACCGAGATCTATGTAGTACTGGAAGAAAAGACCTATCCCCCAAGAAATCTCTGGGTAGATCCTTTAACATCCATTGCATACTGGAACGGACCTATCGTTCCTCCCACCTTCCTGTCGGAAGACTTTGAAGGCGGAAGCATGCCCAACGGCTGGACCACTTCTTCGGAAGGCGATAGCGAATGGTATGTGACACAGGACGGTAGCTCTTCATATTTTAACATTCCTGCTCATACGTATTATGCAGTTTGTAATGATGACGCTCCCGGTTCGGGTAACAACGGTTGCTGCGATTATCTCGTAACGCCAGTTCTCGACCTGAGAGACTTCAACGACTATATCCTGAGGTTCCAGAGCTATTATACAGGAGACTACGGACAACTCGCATTTGTTGAGTACTCCAATGACGGTGAGAACTTCGACCTGGTTGATCAGATGAGCCCGAGCGGAGATTGGGAAGACATGATTATTGACCTTTCCTCGATTTCAGGTAATGATGCATCTGCATACACCTGGCTTGCTTTCCACGCTGATGACGGCGGCGACTGGGCAACCGGTTGGGCAGTGGATGACGTTACCGTTGCCTCTGCAGCTGCCAATGGCGGAACCGACGAACTGGAAGGATATCAGGTATTCCTGGATGGCGTTTATGTTGCCTCCACACCTGACTCATCCTATCAGTATGTATATCTGCTGTACAATACAGTGTACACAGCCGGTGTAGCTGCTAAATACAGCTCCGGTCTTTCCGAAATGATCACTTATACCTTCAGGTCGGAATACCTGATCCCGCCGAGAAATCTCGAGGGAGAAAACATCGAGCACTCAGCTTACCTGACATGGGATGCGCCAATTTACCCGGCTGTGAACATTCCACCATTCAGAGGTGAGATTGAGCGCGGTGTTGCAGCTCCTTCATTGTTCGCTGATCCCAATGCAAGCTCCAATGTAAATACCGATCCTGAATTCCTCGCCGGAACACGCGGATCAATTGCATGGGGTGACGATGTGATCAACGACCAGTGGTACTCCATCGACGTGGACGACTACACGGTTACCAATATTGCTTCTGCTGCCTTTACAGGCTATGCAGGTGACTTTGGCCGTGACCTCGACGACGTGATGTACGTGATCGACCACCAGGGTGTTGGCAATGAAATCCTGCTTGAAGTAGATGTAAATAGCGGTCAGGGTACCGTTGTTGGCTCCGTGGATTGCCCCTTGGCCGGTTCAGGCGGTATCATGTCAGGACTTGCTTCCGATAAAGCCACAGGCGTTATGTATGCCATGGCCACGGATATTTCGCAGTCTACTCTGACAACCCTCGACCTGGGAACCGGTACGGTTACTGAAATCGGAACTACAACAGATGCTCCGGGCCTTATCGACATCGCAATGAACGGCAATAGCGGACAAATGTACGGTATCGACATTGTGAATGACAATTCATACCTGATCGACAAATCTACAGGTGCTGCCACCGAACTCGGTGCTCTCGGATTTGACGCCAACTATGCACAGGGTGCCAACTGGGATCCTGCAAACAACATCGTTTATCTTGCCGCATACAACGGCGCCAATTCAACTGCCGAATTGCGCGTACTCGACGAGAATACAGGTGCAACAACATTGCTCACCCAGCTGCCCGGTGAAACCGGAGCATTCGGATTCCCCGGATCAGTAGGTGGTGGCGGTGGTGAAGTACCCGACAACCTCGTTGCTTACAACATTTACCGCGACAGTGAATGGATCAGCCGTGTCGACAGGGAAATGAATGAATATTATGACTTCAACCTCGAACCGGGTACCTATGAATATGCCATCACTGCGGTTTATGACCTGCAGCCCTATGGACTCCCCGGAGAAGAAGGTGAATCTATGGAAGAAGGTCCGGTTAGCGTACAGATTAGCTACGGATTACCTATTCCTTTCACTGAAAACTGGGACTTCGGTAATTTCGAAGCACAACAGTGGCAGAACAAATGTGATAACTGGTGGGTGAACACGCAGATGGGTAATCCTGCTCCCGCAGCAGAATTTACCTGGGACGATACCATCAGCGAATATCGCTGTTACCTGAAAACATATCCGATCCTTGGATCAGAGATCATCGACGGTAACATCGTATTCGACTTCGATATCAAACTCAACGACAGAAATGAATCCGAAACAGAAATGCTCACTGTTGAAATCTGGGAGAACGGAACCTGGACTCAGATCGCAGAATATACCAACGCCGGTAGCTTCGACTGGACAACCGAAAGTTTCGAGATCACGGATGTAGCCAAAGGAAACGACTTTATTATTTCTTTTGTGGCACATGGTGAAAACTCAGTGAACATCAATGGTTGGTTCATCGACAATATCAACGTTTATCAGGTATGTTCAGGCCCCATCAACCTGGAAGCCCTTTACACGGATCCTGAAACAGAAGCCGAGATCAAATGGATCGCCCCGGGCGCTACCTATGGAGAGTGGATTGATTATAATGACAATACATTCGAAAATGCTCTGGCGTCAACCAATGGCGGTGCAGGTCTGGCTCAGTTGATGACTCCTCCTGACTACCCGGCTACCGTGACCAAAGTACGCTACTGGAACAGCGATTTCCAGGCTTACGATGAGCAGAATGAAATTTACATTCTGACAGGCGACGGCGCTACCATTCTCGGCGGACCTTATTACGTGAATAATGGTCCTGCTGCCGACTGGGTGGAAATTGACGTTGACCCGATCACCATCACTGAGGGTTCCTTTATGGTTGCTACAATCAATACCAACGCAGGCGGACCTTTCGTAGGTGTTGACGATAGCTTCTACAACGGAACATTGTACTTCGGCGCCATTGGTGACTGGACGGAACTCAGCGAGCTGGGTCAATACTTCTACGTTGGTTCACATGAAGCTTACGTCGAAATGGAAGTTGGCGAAAATGTAGTACTCAACTCACATGCTACCGCACCCAACACAAACAACGGAACCGCCAAAGGTTCTGACGTAATGGCAAGCGGTACATTCGGCGGCTCTCCCGAACCGATGAACAGCTCAAGAGATCTGCTTGGATTCAACATCTACAGGCAGCATAACGACGGTGACTTCATCAAGCTGAACGAAGAACTGTGGCCCCAATCACCTTATTTTGACGAGATCACAATGGGTGGCGACTACGCTTACTACGTAACCGCAGTTTACGACCAGTGTGAAGGAATCTCTGATACCGTGTACATCATGAGTACGGTTGGCGTTGATGAAATATTCAGCGAAAACTCGATCAGCGTGTATCCGAATCCCGCTCAGGACCTCCTGAACGTGGAGTCAACATTCGATATCAACAAGGTAACTGTGATGAACTACGTTGGCCAGGCCATCGAAAACATCAAAGTTGCTGAGGACAATGTTGTGATGATCAACACATCTAACTTTGATGAAGGCGCATACTTTATCAAGGTTGAAACAAACGAAGGTGTGATTACAAAGAAGTTTGTTATCGCCCGATAACAACAGATAGATAGATTGGTTTTGAAACCCCCGTGCTAACGCGCGGGGGTTTTTTTATTCCCCCATATTAATTTAAAATGGTTATAAATTAGCTTATAGCCTTATTTGAGAAGCTTTCTAAATAAGCCTTTCAAAGGGTCGTGCTTCGCAAAGGCTTATCGTTGTAACAGACTTATAGTCAGTAAACTCAAGCGATATTTTATTTTAATTAGACAGGTCTCTTACTAAACTTGAATGTTAAATAAATGTTAAGAATTTGTTGTCCTCTATATATATAAGGTGTCCAATCGCTGGATTACCAATGCAACCATTTTTTATACCTTTGTGTCTGAAAATTGTAGGAGTAAGCATTTGAATTTGTCTTTCGACAGATTGTTTCAAACTAGCTTCCTTTAAAAGAGCAACTTACTTATTAATCTATTAACTAAAAAATCAATTTCGTATGAGAAACTTTACAAAAGTTTTGGGAGTTTTGCTGATTGCATTGGCATCGCTCTCATTGAATGGACAAGATTACGTTGAAATTGGTGATGGTACAAGTTATGGTGGCTACCCATCGTATTATGGCCCCTGGGCCAATTACTGGGAAAACTGCCACACTCAGACTTTGTACTTTGCATCAGAGTTGGGCGATCCGAAAATATTTACGGATTTTGCCTGGGAATTTCAGAGACTTGCAAATGCCCCCGACAACTACCTGTTGGATGTTTCCATTAAAATTCTGGAAACAAATCTGACGGAAATGCCCTATGGCAACTATGTTAATATGGGTGGTGCCACTGAGGTGTTTAGCTCAGCCAATTTTGTGCCGGCAACTTCTCTGGGATGGCGCACAGTAGATATTGAAGACTATCCCTGGGCTGGTGGAACAAACATTATCATTGACGTGGTATGGGGCGATAACGGATATTATGAATATCCTTATTACAGAACCTACAAGGACTATCACAGCGGAACCTACCGTCAGGAAATCGGTTATTCCGACTATGAAACCCCTCCGAACCACGACAGAACGACCAACTACTATGATAACCTCCGCGTATATTATTTACCTTTCACTCCTCCCGGAGATGTAGAAGGTTATGTATATGAAGCGGAATCAAAAGGCCCCCTGGCCGGAGCCATTGTTTATTCAATCGATTATCCGCAATTCAACGATACCTCGGACTTCACAGGTTATTACAAAGTAGCTGGTATTTATTCAGGATTGCAGCCTTTTGCCTGCCACAGGGAAGGCTATTATCCCGATTCGGCTGACCTCCAGGTTCCCGAAGGTGGGGTTTTAGAAAAAGACTGGTATCTTGGCCAGCCCGAGATGTACATCAACCCCCTCTCTCTGGATGTGGTCGTGAACCCGAACGAATACTACGAAACCAATATCGGTATCCTGAACCAGGGTACAGGCCCACTGCAGTGGACTGCAGAGATTGCATACATCAATCCGACCATGAGTTTGCCAATCATCAGGACACAAAACAGCGGTCCGGATAAATATCCCGACGCCGATCCCAACGCACCGGTTGTTAAGAATACCAACAACTCGCGTGATATGTGGGACATCCAGATCATCTGGGACGCTGAAGCAGGTGCAGGTAACGTTTACCTCTCCGGTGCAGAATGTGATGGTGAATACTTTTATATCACACGTTGGAATAGCGGTTCTATTTACAGATATGAACTGGATGGAACATATGTTGGAAGCTTTTCCATCCCTGGTGCCAGCAACTTAAGAGACCTTGCTTATGATGGTGAGTATTTCTATGGCGGCGCCGCCAGTACAACCATCTATGAAATGGATTTTGAAAGCCAGACATTGATAAGCTCCATTTCTTCACCCACTGCCGTTCGTGCCATTGCTTATGACTGGGACCAGGACGGATTTTGGGTGAACAACTGGTCATCAACACTGACCCTTGTTTCAAGGACAGGATCAACACTGAACACCATAGCCAACCCACCGAGCATTTATGGCATGGCATATGATAACTATTCCGATGGCGGACCCTACCTCTGGTTGTTTTCCGGAACCACCTCAGGCGGCGGTT
>JAIPBS010000061.1 GCA_021738625.1 Bacteroidales bacterium | reverse complement strand
CGTTTTTACGTCTTGAGTGTGTAACACTCCGACGCTGCAAGCGCAGACTTTGTTGCTTTTTCAAGTTCTTCCCTTCTATGCGCATCCCAATGAAATTTTTAATCAAATCCATTTTTCAGCATGATTGCTGAATAACGTACGTATAAAAGTATTACTCATACAACCCCAAATTGGCTGTGTAAGTGTATTACCCTTACACCTCCGAAATAAAGGTATAAAAACAATTGCTTTTATTTCTCATTTGTGCACCTTTTTCCTGAGATCAAACTGATCTCATCCGGTCTTCACTCCAAAAATAGTTTATCCTTGGTTAAATCCAAAGAAGAATCTGTGTTTTTCAATAAATACCTTAAGGTGTCCTTGTATGACTGTATGATTGTTTGGTTGTATGAATGAATGGATACCGTTAAAAGATCAGTTGGTGGCTGATTGCGTGCGGAGCGATCCAGGTTATAGCTCATTTTTCAGTTTTTCAGGGTCCATTCGATTGTCAAATAAAGTAACGATTTTTACTGACTTTGAATCGAATCGGTAAAAGACTGTTGTTTGGTTTGTCACTACGTATTTCCTAAGACCACTTTTAGCTTTTGATTCTTCAGCGCTTTTGGGATATTTCCTTATTTGGGTTACAGCTTTGTCAAGCTTTTCAATGAAATCATTTTTGACCTTCAAAGACCATTCCTTTTCAAGATATTCAAGCAGTTTCGCCAGCTTGTTTGAGGCCCTTTTAGAAATGATAACCTTTCTCATCATCTGTGATTCTTCATGAATTCATCATAATCATCTGTTTCTCCCTGGTCAATTTCCTCTATACCTAACTCTATTTCTTTCTTTTGTTCGGGAGTAAGTGAATTCCAGAAATCAGTTCTGCCTTCTTTTTTAAAAATGTTCTTAATCGATTTTAATATCCTTTCATTATCTGTTTCAAGAATCATCTTCACGATCTCTATTTTTTCTGTCTGTATATTCATTGTTGTTCTTTTAAAACAAAAATAATAATTTTTAAATTTCCGCTTAATGTTTTCTCGCTTCCTCCAGATCAATAAACACCTTCGCCATAATCGCATCCCAGATATAGTTGGAAGGACAGTTGAGCACCTGGTTGTCGGGGCTGTAGGACTCCCAGAAGTTGTGGTTTTTGGACAGCTGCACCTGAACGGCCTCATACATCTTATCCGCCAGCTTTTCAGCCGTTTCGTATTCGCCGTAGTTCAGCAAACCTTTAAACACCATATAATCCCACAGCAGCCAGACCGGCCCGTTCCATTTGCAGCAGTAATCCACATAGGGGCTGTACCAGGGATCGTCGGCGGCCAGGGTGGGAATGCCGTATTGCCTCCAGAATTTTGTGCTGTCGGTTAAAGATTCAAGCAAAACTTTAGCCCGATCTTCAGGGGCGGCGTTGGTCCACAACGGCAGAAAGCCGATGATCTCCTGCCGGCGCAGGTCGCGGGTCATAAACATAAAGCCGTGGTCGTCGCGGTTCACCGAATAATAGAATCCCGAGGAATCGTCCCACATATAACGGTTTACTTTTTTGTTGATCTGTTCTGCCTGTTTCTGCCATCGCCCGGCTTCTTTTTCCTTTCCGAGCACCTTTGCCATTTTTGAAAGATGCTGCATTTCGTTGCTGAGCATCATGCTCAGGTCGAGGCATTCCAGCTCGTCGGAAATGTCTTCCTTGTCCACATCTAGATATCGTTCGGCTGAAACCTGGAAGACGGCATTGTACCAGTCCCGCACATTTTCGATGATGCCGTATGGTCCCCATTCAAACAGGCCGTCCCGGTCGGCGTCCCTGTTCTTAACAAGCCATTCGGTGTACAGGCTACCCGACAGATAGGCATCTTCAAGAAAAGAAGTATCATGGCTCACCCGGAATATTTCCCAGTTGATCCAGCTATAAAAGGGAGCCGAAGTGGTCGACATGGTATCCCCGTAAATCTTTGAATAATGCGGGTAATCCTGCATGCCCCTGGGGCCGTGGCGGTAGGCGATCAAACCGTCCGCTCTCTGCTGTTCCATATACACCCGCTGGGAGTTTTGTGCCGATTGGGCGTCCAGGTAGGCATAGGCCATCATGGCCAGTGATTCGTGCAATACCTGATGGCCGTGCCCCCAGCCCCACAATGGTTCGCGGGAGAAAACATAAAAGTTGTAACTGGTTTTACCTGAAGGGGGCAGCATGCACCCGCGGGCAAGATTGAAAGCGCCCAGATAGACCATCTTTTTTTGGGGATCGTCAAAACGGATGCGCGGAACCGAACGGAACATTTCCACATTCCGGTCGAGGATTTTTTGCAGGTCAACATCCATCGCCCGATCGACTTCATTCATGAGGGTTTCAATATCTTCGTCCATGCTTTGGACGCCCCTTGTATACCTGATGTTTTTCTCTTCTCCCGCTTCAAGGCTGAATTTGAAATGCAGGGAAACAAAATCGCAATCTCCCGCTGTTTGGAAGTTCAGCGAATCGTTGTAGCGCGTTTCCGCATAGAAATCTGTTTTGATGTAATTGTAAAAGTCATTCAAATTCCCTCTGAAACCGCCGTAAGAATACGGCTCGAAGTTCCCGCTGAAAACATCCCTGAGCTGTGTGGGATAGCCATAGCCGGCATAAAGGTCGCTAATCAGCCGTTCCAGACTCTCATGATGCTCTGTTACATAGGCATTGTTTTCCTCGTCAAAGCCCAGGATCCGCATCGAATCATTCCGTATGTCCAGCACAGGAAACAACTCGATCTCCTGCGTTTTACCGGATGTGTTTTTGATGTTCATATCCACTATGGCGAGCCTGGAGCTGTATACGTTGAAGCATTCTTCCACATGGATGCCTTCAAAAGGTTCATACTCCAAAAGGGCCATATCGGAAAAGCTTGCCTTCACTACCGGCCTTTTGTGATATTCCGACATCCTGGGGATGACCAGCTTGTTCACCATCCAGATGTTGTATATCCTGCCGCCTTCATCGCTGCCATAGTTCAAAGGGTTTTCATCCGTATAGTGATCCATTTTATAGCCTTTGTCGCCATACAGGCGCGCCCTTTCGATGGGAGCGGTGTAGGTGGTGTAAAGTGGATCATCCGGGCCGGCGTTCAGGATCAGGTAGGGATCGCTCACCTGCATGTTTTGCGCGTATGCATTGAAAGCCGGACAAATCAAAACGAGACAAATGTATGCAAGCTTTTTCATGGTCAACTTCATTAAGTGGTACAACAAAAGTCGAAGTTAAGGAAATTCCGTATTTTTGAGTAAACTAAAAAACAAGCAATGAAACGCACCGGTACTGTTTTCGCCCTGATCCTGCTGAGCTTTTTGCTTAATTCATGCAGCGGCCCTTACACCATGAAGGATAACGGCAAAATGATAGAGTTGTCGATCAACACCCTCTTTGAAGTTGAACTGGAAGGTTCGGCCGAAACGGGCTATGAATGGAATGTCCTTTCGTACGACAATATGGTGATCGAACTTGTGAACCGGTCAAAAGAGCAGATCACTGAAAAAACCATGCAGTACCTTTTTGAATTCAAAGCGGTGGCGGCCGGAGAAACCGAGCTTGTATTGATCTATCACCATCCTGATAAGCCTTCGGAAGGACCAGCAGAAGTGTTTAAGCTCAGGGTGATCAGCGGGACGATGGGGCGGATAACGGCTGAATGATCAATTTAAAATTTGCCACAAAATCACCAAAGCACAAAAACCCCAACAAATTATTTTTTACTATATAACAACTTTGTGAAGATTTGTGTATTTGAGGCTATGTTTCAAAGCAAAGACTTATGAGAAAGCTTCAATATACATGGCAGGAAAATTTGGAATTACTCCAAAAAAAAATTAATTTAGTTTTAGAATAATCTAAAATGAAATAAATACCCAAGGTTTATTTTTTTGATCCGGGGGTCAGAAATTATTTTGTGAACAATTTCAATCCCACGGCTAAGCGTTCTGACAGTGGTTTCTTGTTTGAAGGATTTGTGTTAGCGGAATTATTGAAAACGGGAAACAAGAAGCTAAACTATTGGCAGGACAAGAATAAGAATGAAGTGGATTTCATTATCGACAAAATCCACAAACAATTCCCGCTTGAAGTAAAATTTAAAAATAAACTCAAGTACAATAATTTTACGGGTTTAAAAGCTTTTGCATCACAATATCCGACAAGTAAGCATTTCTATTGTATTTCACGTTCATCGCAATACATTGAAAAAATAAATGGGAACAGAATACAGGTTATGTTGCCTTTTAATTTAAAAAGCCACGAATGGCCATCAGACCCCGATTTATCCTAATATCCGTATGCTTGTTTAATTTTGTTCATCGCTAAATCATCCGATGACTGGTTTCCTTAATGTTTGCTGAAAATATTCCTGTACTTCTCAATATTCTGCTCGATCATTTCATTGTAGGCTTTCATCAGGTACCTGAGTAGAGGGTCCTGTGGATCGTACATGACTTCTCCGACTGCTGAAACCGGAAGAATTTTGGGAGAAGTGCCTGAAAAAAATGCCGATTGAAAACGGTTGAGATCTTCGGTGTAAATGGTCTTTTCCACAATGGAAATCTCAGCCGACTTGCAGATATGGAAGATCTTTTCCCTGGTGATGCCACGTAAAACCTGGTGCATGGGAGGGGTGAATATTTTTTCGTTTTGAATGAAAAAGATGTTGGATCGGCTGCCTTCGGTGATCATATTGTTTCTGTCGACAAGCATGACATCATAAATCCCTGCTTCCCGGATGATCTCAACGGTTTTTTCGCGCAACTCCAGCAAAACCTGTTTGGCATTTGGATTGGCCCTTTCGGCATGCATCAAAAGGCTTGGCATGCCCTGT
The DNA here is from genome assembly GCA_021738625.1 of Bacteroidales bacterium. Classification (GTDB taxonomy): domain Bacteria; phylum Bacteroidota; class Bacteroidia; order Bacteroidales; family JAIOZK01; genus JAIOZK01. Next base: position 12,703 of record JAIPBS010000061.1, on the reverse strand, counting down.
TCATATTGTTTCGGGCTGGGATAACGGTTTTCAATGCAAAGCGCCAGGAAAATCCTGCAATTGCTTCCATCGTGGTCATCAAAGTTGAAAATGATCTCCACATTTCCGATTTCAACCTTGTTCGCCCTGATCAGCCTTCCGATCGTTTTTATGATCTCTTCCCTGGAGTAACGGATTTCAACACCCGTCATTTTTGCTGAAGTATAAAGGCGATCGATATGTTCGTCGCAAAACAGGGGGATGCCGTCTATTACCCGGCAGACTTCATAAATGGATTTGCCCTCACAAAAAAGTTGGGTGTTGAATCCTGAACAGGGCAGCAATTCCCCGTTCCTGATGAAAAAATCTTTGTAACAGTTTAGCATAGTTCACCTTCCCGTCTGAAGCAGCAACGACTCCCTGATTTATTTTGCATAGGTGCCGAAGGTTTTGTTTAAAAACCTGTGGAAGTTGTGAAAGCCCTTCACCGGTTCGGCATACATCAGAATGCATCTTTTGTTGATCCCGTTCAGTTGATTTGTTTTGATCAGCTCAAGCGCTTCCGGGCTATCGGAGGACAGCTGCAGCCAGATGTTTTTTATTCCTCTGTCGGCGGCCTGCTGAACGATTTCAGCCGATCTGCTTTTGTTGGTAACGATATGCAGATGGGCAACATCATCCGGCAGATCGGACAGCTTCCGGTAACATTTGTATCCGGCGATTTCATCCGCTTCAGGGTTCACCGGGTAAACTTCATAACCTTTTTGGCTCAATTCCTTCAGCACGCTATGACCGAATTTTTTTGGATCTCTCGAGGCTCCGGCAACAGCGATCTTTTTTGCTGAAAGGAAATTTTTGATGGTTTCAAGCTCTGTCATGTATTTTGTTTTTGTTTCCAGTCTCTTTTCAATATGGCATAGGTTTTCAGGTCAAAATATTTTCCATTGATATATTCTCCGCTTTTCTCGATCCCTTCAAACTCAAATTTAAGCCGGAGCGGGATTTGCATGCTTTTCTCGTTGCCAAGGGCGCATTTGACCTGTATCCTGTTCATTTTTAACGCATCGAATGCATAATGGATCAATCCCCGGCACGATCTCAGCATAATCCCCTTGCCCTGCATGCTTTCGATCAGCCAGTAGCCCAGTTCGGTTTTCCTGTTGTAATGATCGATCTCCTTTAAACTTACCAATCCGCAGAAATCATCCTCAAACCAAATCTCGAAGACCAGATCTTTTTTCGGGCAATCCGAATTGATCACCGAAAGCACGTAATCCTCGCTGTCTTTCATGCTTTGGGTCGAATCCACAAAGGGAAGCCACTTCCGCAGATATTCCCGGTTCCGGTCGATGGCGTTGAATATCCTGCCCGGACTGGAACTGCTGATCTCTTTCAGTGTGATATCTTCATCAATCTTTATCGTTTTCATCGGATTCGGTATTGTTTTCGACTGATCTTCTGTATTCACTGATGATGTTGTTGGCCCGCAATTCGTCCTCTTCTGCCACCAGCACCATATAACTGTTCTGGGGCAGATGGGAAGCCCATTTTTTGAGGTGGCCTTCTTTTAAAGTGTTTTTCATCAATACACCTATGCCGTTGTCTTCCAACAACTCCTTGATGAAGTTGGATTCAACAAGGCTGCCAGTGAAAATTTCTCTCAGGTCGCTTTCCTTAGTCATTTTAGTTGTGTTTGTTTATTTGATGATCAGATTTTGATGGTATTTCTTTTTCCCAATGTGAACTTCCACTATATAAAATCCCGGTTTCAGCATGCCGACATTCACTGTTGTTCCTTCTTCTGCTGAAAATCTGTATCTTTTATTTAAAATAGTTTTACCGGATGGATCTTTGAACAGGATACTTAAACTGTGTTCCTTAACTTCAGGCTCAATTCCTGTGAAACTTATTTTGATCTGATCTTTTGCCGGATTTGGAAAAACATTGAAAGCTTTATGTTCATCAAACAAAACATGATCATCTATTCCAACCGGTTCGCTGGTATTAAAGAAAATGAAGTTGCCTTTTCCATTGTCCCAGTTGGAGATCACAATATCGCCATGCGGGCTGTGTTTGTAATTTACCGATATGGGTGGATAAAGCGGTATTTCTCCGTCAACGGCGATCCGGTTTTTCCCTGGAATGTGTTTGTATTGATCCGTTGAGAGTGCCACATCCTCAATAGAAATTCCGGAAACAGATTCAACCACCTGGTGGGGCAAAACAATGATGTTGCCCGGCATGGTGTCTGTGATCAGGTAGGTGGTATCCACAATGGATTCCCTGTCCAGGTCGCTAACCAGAATTGCTTCCACAACCGAACTGGAGGAGGATGTATAGGAGGTGTTCAGTTCGTAACCGTTGCCTGTTTTCAACGCAATTTTCACGGGCAACCACCAGCCGCTATAAATCAGGTCGGGCTGGTTTTCCCAGAACATGCTGTAAAGCAGTATCCCTGAGCCATAACCGAAAGGATCGGATTCCCAGACAGGCGTGGTACCGTAAGGCAATGTGTTGAAGTCATAACGCTTCACCCTTCCGTCGCCGCCCAGTTGGTCGTTGCCAGTCATCACAATATAGCTGTATGGGTTTCCCGTCAGATCATAACCCACATCCACTGAGTTGATGAAATTGCCTGCATCGGTTGACACCCAGGCTGCCGTGGTATCGATCTGTCCCTGGTCATCGGCGAAATAAATGTAATTGGGTGTTCTTTCACAGCAAAAAATGATATCGAGATATCCGTTCAGGTCGATGTCGCCGAACGCTACATCCATTGATCCCATTGGTATATCGGATTCCCAGATGTTGTCATCGTTGAACATGCCATTTTCATTGTAGTATATACGTCCTTTATCACGAATGTTGCCGTACGGTTCACCGCATGCCACGCCAATGTCCAGGTCGCCGTCGCCATCGGCGTCGCCCATGGCACAACTGAAGGTATAAAACAGCATAGACTCGAAGGAAGGAGTGCTTTCCAGTGCTCCCTGCTGGTTGTAGTAAATTTTAAGCTTGCCCGGATCGGAAAACCCCGAAGGCCCGATATAAACCGAAACGGCCACATCCGGCCAGCCGTCGTTGTTCAGATCGCCCACAGCAAGATGTCCGTGATAATCGATGTCGTCCGATTCCCAATTAGGGGTGAGGGCGAAAGTTCCGTCACCATTGTTATAATGTACTGTCAGATGCTGCCTTTGAATATCATTTCCGTCGGCCACGATCATGTCTTTCCAGCCGTCGCCGTTAATATCGGCCAGTCCCAGGCCGGTGGAGATGCGTCCGGCCGCTGTGGATTCCCAGTCGGGATATTGGTTGTAGGGGACTTCCTGAGCGCTCGTCTGTATGGCTATGAATATGACTAAAAAGCTAAAAAGTTTCTGCATGGTTAAGGCTTTTAAGGGATAAAAATAATAATAAAAAAGATGCCTAAGGGGATTTTAGTTTTCTTTTTCTGTTTGAAATATTCAGATTTACAATGGCAAAAATCATCACAGCAGCGCTAAGCCATTGCACCAGACTGAGCTGTTGATTGTTGAAAACATAATCAAAAATAATGGCCGATAGCGGAAAGAACAGTTCGCAAATGGTGGCGATGATGGCCCTGACCTTTTTCAATCCGTAATAATAGAGGAAAATAGCGCCGCTACCGGTGGTGACCGCAATCACCAGGAAGATGATCCAGTTTTCGGTAGTGATGTCTTTAAATTCAACGAATTTGGCCGTGAATAAAACAAAGAAAAACATGATGAGGGTTGTAAAACCATATCTGTAAAAAGTGGCCGTATGAAAGCTGTATTTTTCAAGTATCCTTTTGCTCAATACGGTTGAGCTGCCAAACGACAGTGCAGCCAGTAAGGCAAACATAGAGGCATACACCGTATTGGCGCCGGTTTCCAGATTGGGGGTTTTCAATCCGAAGGTGAGGAAATAACCGGCCACAATGGCCAGTGCAGCCCAAACAACGTAGTTCTTGCCGATCTTTTCTTTAAGGAAGATGGCTGCCAGCGCGATGGCAAAAACGGGTTGCAGCTTTTGTAACAGAACCACAATGGTAAGCTTTTGAAAATTGACCAGGAACAAAGCTTTTACTATGGCAATGGTACCGAGGGAACCGCCCAGCAGAGCGATCAGCGCCAATATCAGAAAGTCATTGCCAGTGAAGGTTTTTAGATGTCTGTATTGCCTGTACAGAAAGACATTCATCAGCACAAATGGGATGGCATGGATCATAAACACCACAAATCCCACATCCAGGTTGTAGAGCCGGGGGGTGAGCACCACCCCATCGAAACCCCATAGGATAGCCGAAATGCTTACGGCAGTTCCTCCGATGATGACCGATGATCTCGTTTTCCTGTCCAAAGTCTTTTATTTTCAGGCCGCAAAGATAGGGTTTTAATGTGAGTGTCGGGATGCAGCATGCAGGTTTTAATAAGGGGTTTTCCTCCTATTCCGAAGACCGAATACAGTCTGCCGATCTCCGGATTAATGGAAGTGTTGGAATGATGAAGTGATGGGTCGGTTTCTAACAAGCGGCTGGCAAAGACCTTACCGGCTCTGCGCAGGAAAGGTATAAGGGTGTGGGGTGTATAAAGTTATAAAGGTCGCAACAGAATTTCCGGTCAACTTAAAATTTTGATTTGTTCAAAGTAACTTTGATTACATCGAGGGATGTGGAATATTTAATAATCAATGTCTAATTTTTCGTTTTTTGCCAGCACAGGCAGAATCCTTTATACCCCTATAACCCCAATACCCATATACACAATCATTTCTTACGGGAAGTGCCGACTTTTTATTTTCATCTTTTGTATCTTCGTAAGTCCTAAAAACAACCCACACATGGAAATTGGAATCATCATTCTCATCATAGCCGCTGTTTTATTGCTGGTCAGCAAGCGCTTCCACAACCTGGTGCGCAATGATTTTTACCTGGATAAACCGGATATGCAAAAACAATCCAAACTTAAAACAGATGATAAAGTGCATTTTCGTTGGGACGACAGAAACAGGCGAATAGAGGTTTTTGCAGGAGGGTCTAAAATTGGTTTGGTACCGGAGGACTATATGCGCATCGTCAGCAGGAAACTCAAGGAACAGGAAGAAGCCGAAGGAAAGATCGTAGCCATCAACAAAAGCGGATACAAAGTCCACCTGGACATGAAAGGGGAGGTGCGGGATATTGTGAAGTGAAGAGATTGGAATTTAGAAGCATTACTGTCCGGTTTAACACCATGGGATTCCTCGCTTCGCTCGGAATGACAGTTGTTTCAGGTGATCAGGAGGGGCTGGGGGGTGGATGGGGGCAACGCCGCCATCCAGCCCCCAGCCCCTCTATATCATACAATTGCCGTGTCATTCCGAGCGAAAGCGAGGAATCTCTTCAAATTTACCGGACACGAATGATTTAGAAGAAATCAAAAGTCAGAAGATTGAACCTCGCTGGCGCGGATTTGTAATCCGTGCCAAATTTTTAGAAGGCGCATGAATCTTTCTTGATTGGTCACCTCCCCGATTCCAATTTTTTCACCAATTAAAATCCTTCTTAAGGGCACGGATTGCAAATCCGCGGCAGCTCTCTCTTCGGTGCAGCAAGCAACCACTGAATTTCCACCAAATGACTATTGAATGACAACCGAGTGACAACTGAATGACAACCGAGTAACCACTGAATGACCACCGAATCCCTATCTGAGATTTTTCTTCGTTCCCAGTTTCAGATAGTGTTTATACAACAATGCCCCGATAAGCACGAACAAAACGATACGCCCGATGTCGATGAGGGCATGTGCGTAGGGAAGATGCAGGAGTGTGAAAAGCAAGCCGGCAGGAAAAATGATCATAAAGATCAGTTTCATATGATCGATCAGGTCTTTTTGCTTTTTTAAAGAAAAACGAATGACATAAACCACGAGCAGCAATAAATATCCGCTGATTATCACAATCCTTGCTCCGGGCCAGTGGAGGGTTTTCATGATCAAACCGAACATGAATAAAAGAATGGCAAAGGCCAGCGGGTAAAACAGCTTCTTGCCTTTGTTGTCAAGGTAGATGTAATAAATTATTGAAAAGGCAATTACAACATCCAAAATCACCAGCCAAAGAGCCAGGTTTTCTTCGGATGTTATACCGGTATGAAAAACGAGTGTATATAAAATTACAACAGCTATTGCAGGAATAAAGTACTTTAAAAATCGCATAACAATTTGATTGATCTGCTAAAGTATGCTTTTTTTAAGTAAGTCGGTAATCTACTTTTATGCACACTTGCTTAACTATTTGCTAACACATACAGCACAGATACTTGGTTCATAACCGCCCATGATCCCTTGCTGGCGCGGGTTTGCAATCCGTGCCAATTCTTAGAAGGCGCACGAAAACAAAATCCTTGTTATGGGCACGGATTGCAAATCCGCGCCAGCTAACTTTGGTGCAGCATGCAATCACTGAATTTCCAACGAATGACAATTGAATGACTACTGAATGACAATTGAATGACAACTGAGCAACAATTAAATTTCCACCGAATGACTATCGAATGACAATGAGTGACCATCGAATTTCAATCGAATGACAATTGAATGACCATCAAATGACAACTGAGTGACTATTGAATAACAAGAAGCCAATCAATCGTCACCTAAAACTCTCTACTGCAAAAGAATCCCCCTCTCATGCAAATCAATCATGAACCTGGCGATGATGCCGGTCCAGATATATGTATGGTTCCAGCCGGCCTGCAAATCGTCCGCGCTGTAAAACTCCCAGAAAGTATGATCGGTTTTCAGGTGATAGATGATGTTGTCCAGTATTTTTTCAGCCAACAGCCGTGCCTGCTCTTCGTAACCGTAATCAAGCAGGGCGCGGAGCATCAGGTAATTCCATTGGACCCAAACCGGACCGTTCCAGTAGCCGATCGGGTTGTAGTAATGGTGTTCGGCCGACAGGGTGGGGATGCCGTAATTCCGCCAGAATTCATTTTCATTGAACATGGACTGCAACAAAACAGCGGCACGTTCATCATCCGGGATGCCCGCCCAGAGCGGCAAAAAGCCAATAATTTCTTTGATCTTCAAATCCTCAGGGTTTTCAAAAGTGAAGTCCTGATCCTTTCTGTCCACATTGTAGTAAAAGTTTGTTTCAGGATCCCATAGATACCGGTTGATCAAATCTGCTCTTTGTTTGGCTTTCTTTTTAAATTTAGCAGCCTCTTCTTCAAAATTCAGTATTTCGGCCATCGCAGCCAGCGACCTGGCCTCCATCACCAGCATGGCGTTTATGTCGGGGCCTTCGAAATTGGCGGGCCAGCCCACTTTGTCCCAGACCGCCACCCTTGCATCCCTGACGCTTTCCAGCACGGCATGAGCGCCCCATTCAGCCAGCCCGTCCCCATCCTGATCACGATGGGCCGTGTAATATTCGTAATAGGCTTTGCCCGAATTGTAGGCTTCCAGCAGAAAGGCCGTATCGGCGGTGATCCTGAACAGCTCGAAATTCTGATGGTTATACCAGGGCGCGCTGCTGGTGACCTGTCCCTCATATGGGATGTTTTCGTTCAGGTAAGGACCTGTGCGGTAATTGATAAAACCAGCCGTATCTTGTCTTTCCATATAAACCCGCTGAGAATTCATGGCGGCCAGGGGATCCATGAATGCATAAGCCAGCATCACCAGGCTCTCATGAAAAACTTGTCCGCCGTAGCCCCATCCCCATTTGGGTTCGCGTGAAAAAACATAGTAATTGTAACTGCTTTCCCCTTCCGGCGGCATCATGCATTGCTGCATCAAATTGAAGGCGTTGTAATACACCGCCCGGTAGTCTTCATTTTGAAAATCAAGTTTAGGTATGCGACTGTATCTTTGGATATCCTTTTGAAGGATGTCATCCAGGTTTACTTTTTCAAGTTCCCTGCAGGAGGCCATCAGCTCATCCTGCTGAACCGTATCCGGTTTCAGGCTTCTGATGATGCGCGTTTTGGTTTGTTCGCCGGCTTGCAGTTGCATGATCAATGCATAGGCCAGCAGCTTTGCCTTTTGAGGGTTTTTAGGCATGCCGCGGTTTGCCGCTTCTTCGGCAGCGTAAAAATCATCGGGTGAAGCAAAGCGCTTGAATATCGCATCTCCGCGGTCCACATAAAAGCACGATATCAAATCCTCAAAGTAAGGGATATCATGATTGACCATCCATCTGTCCCGTTCTTTCTGATGATGGAAGATCACAGCATTGTTCTCCGGATTCTGAACGTTTTGCATCTTCCCGTCAGGCATATAAAAGCATGGGAATATGGTGAGATCGGCTGCCTGAAATCCATGATTGGTAGCTGTAACATCTATGATCACGCTTTCGGAACTGTAAACGGCAATATCCACATCCACCCGGATATTTTCAAAGGGCTCGAAATACAATTTTACCAGGTCACTGTATGAAGCGGTGATCACCGGCTCCTGATGCAGGTCTTTAAGCTTTGCCTTAAACTTCAATCCTTCCCTGAAAGCCAGGCCGATCATGCCGCCGTTTTTTGAATTCAGGCCAAGGGGTTTTTCAGGGTCGGTCCACATCAGCCGGTAGGCCTGGTCGATACGGTAATCCGAACGTTCGACCGGAGCGGCATAAGTTGTGAATACTGGACTGTTTTTGTCCACATGCAAATTCGACAGATACTGTGCTGCACCGGATTTACCAAAGACAAATACAATCAAAAAAACGAAAGACAAATATCTCATGCTATCATTTTATTTAACCGAAATGATCACTTCCTTTTGAACATAAGGTTTTGCTGCATCTTCAAAGTCCACTGCGATCTCGTGAATGTTCCCTTCCTTGCCTATATGATGTGCGTTCTGAATATGGTCGATGCGGTCGAAGCCGTTCAGCAGCTTAAAGCTCTGCCTGCTGCCCGACGGCCCTTCCAGGATGATATGGTATTCATTCCCCGAAAGAAAATCATCGATGATACGAAAACCTTCGGAGCGCTCTCCCGGGCTGGGTTCGGGCGCCAATGGCAATACGCCTATGCCGTTGGTGGTGGCGATCGCGATCCTGCTTTCTGTTGTCAGTTCAAAGTTGATGATCAGACGAATGCCTTCCTTCAGCTTTTTTATTTTCGGGTTGATCTTTTTGCCATCAAGCAGCACATGGGCGATTAATGTGCCATGCGGAAACAGCGGCTGAAAATTCACCTTCACCGGGTTGTTGAACTCGGGTTTGAAAGTATAAACGGCCGCCCCCTGGTTTTTCATCATCTCAAAATCCACCCTTTTGTTGGCGAGCTTCAGGTTTTTGATCTTCACATCACCCCAATGGTAAGGAAAGGAAGGCGCCAGCGTGAAGCTTTCGTCAGGGGCGTTGGGTTTGAAGCCGATCAATCCTTCCACCACGGGCTGAAGCACCATGGTCTCCGACCAGCACTGGTGGGCGCAAACCCCAGATGGGAGGTAAACTTCACCGTTCAAAACTTCTTCAACATAACCCATTCCCCACTCTTTATAAACCAGGCTGTTGTTCATGATGTGGGTGAATCCCTGCACGGGCTTACCGGCTTTGTACTCTGCCAGGGCTGTCCAGCCGGTGAACAGAGGCCATACGCTGCCGGTATGGTATCCTTTGGGGTTGAATCGCGGGCTTTCGGCGCTGACGATGCGCACGCCCCAGTCGCTGCTGAAGGCATTGGCAGCATAAGCATGCAGTTGAGGATAGATTTTGGCCGAATCGAGCTGGCCGAAATAAATCGGAATGCAAGGCATGATGGTAAACTCCTCCAAAAAATTACCGTCCTTCAACAGGCCCTGATAAAGATATCCCTGTTCCTCATTCCAGAATTTGGTTTTGATGATCTCTTTAACCAGTTCCGCTTCAAACTCGTAATTCTCAGCCAGGTCTTCTTTTTCAAGTGCATGCGCCATGAGCGACGACTGATGAAGAGCCTCAGCCCATAGCGAGGCCAGGTGCAGGGAGGTGTGCGATCCGAACAAGTGACCGCCTTCCACCCAGCCGTGGCCTACATCGGTATTCTCGATCAGGTGGTCGGCGTCGGTATCGGTTGAAAAGCAATATTCAAGAGCCATTTGGATGGAAGGCCAGCTTTGCTGTATAAATTCCGTATCGCCTGAATGCTCCAGGTATCGCCCCATCAAAATGAGATAAAGCGGGGTGGCGTCCGCGGCGTCGTAATGCACAAAACCCGAAGTGCTCAGCTCATGATATATCTTCCCGTTCAGATCCTGGTATTTTTGAAAATTGATCAGGATATCCTTCACCTTTTCAAAATCGCCGTAATCGAGCAAGGCAAAAGCGCTCCAAATGGCGTCCCTCCCGAAATACCATCCGTAGCCGGGCCGCCCGCTGATTTCGTGACCGCCCCACCAGCCTTTGTCCGAGGTGGCATAGCCGGCCGTAAGCGATTTTCCCAGGCCGGGGGTGTGTACAAAAAACTGATCCGTGGCCACCAACGCCCATAAATATCCTTCGTTGAACTGGGCATCAGGGGTGGATATGGTCAGGCTGTTTTCGATCAGGTCTTTATAATAGTTCTTTATAATAGTTCTTTGTTTGGATATACATTGAGTCGGAGTGTTTGGTGATGTCGAAATAGTCAACCTGCGTCTTCTCAAAGCCTTCACCGGAAGCCGAAAAAAAGACATTGAAATCCTGGTTCATGTCCAGTCCGGCATGCATCCACGCCTGAACCATTTTCAGGCTATCGTTCTCAAAATCAAAATACTTGCTCAGGCTGTCGGGAGCATCCTCCCTGAAACCGCCACGAAAGCCGCTGTGATCCGCTCCCAGGATCGCGCTCAGGTCGAAAAGCGAATCCCGGATGACGAACAGGTTTTGGACTTCATCCCAATCACAAAGCAGATCGCCTCCCGCATGCTCCGAGTAGGGCCACATCATTCGCATATTGCTGTTGAACCGGACGAAAACCTCCGCCGGGTAAACGCCCCGGTATTCGTAATGGGCGACGCCGGCCGGTTTGTGCATGGCCGCCGTGATTACCTCCGTCAGGTATGCTCTTTTGAACTTGTAAGTCCGGGTGATGGCGCCCGGCCTGATTTCAATTTTCGGTTGCTGGTCGTTGAGCCAGCGAACCGTGTCTTCGTGAGAAAATTTCAGCCCGACCTTATAATCCCTGAAAGCCATGAATGGATGCGCCCAGATCTCTTTTATCCCGCCTTTTTCTTCTCCCATCACCAGTATCCTTTGCGTGGCGACATCCCAGTAATTGTCGGTGGCATATTGAGAAGAAAGCAGGAGGGAAGCGGTATCTTTGGGCCAGGGAGCGGGCAGATTGTAAAGCACCGGCGGCAGCGGAAAACTTTTTCTCCTTACGGAATCCTGCCTGTACACCCAGTGGTGGGCAGTCTGCTCCTGAAATTTCCCGGCCAGGTAAAATATCGCATTGCTTGCGAATTTCTTCAGGTGCTTGTGGTTGTAGTTGGGTGCGGCAAAATAAGTGTAGGCGCCGATGGCCAGCGCCTTTCCCTTGCCGTACTCATATTCGAGGACCAGCTTTTTGTTCTCCCTCAAAAAGATATAGTCCCAGTCAACAGCCGCCACTTTGCCGGATTCAGGCAAGGAATCTTCAAAATAACCAAGCTGCCTCACTTCCATATCAAAAATGGGCTTGTAGATATAAGCCCCGCCATGCAGCCCTTCAAAAAGCGGATGCGACCTGAAAGCGTGCAAACCCAGCTTTCTTCCATAGCCTTCATCTTTCACCTCTTTTTTCCGAAGCTGAACGGCAGTTTCTTCAAGCCCGAAATCATTGATCAGCCGGAAAGCCTCCAACGTGAGCAATAAATTTCCGCCTTCTTTTACATAATCCATCACCGGACCGCTGATTTTATTGATATCGGGATTCTCCGAAAAGGTCGTGTCGTTTTCATGTATCCAGACCACGTCATAAACAGTAAGGATTTTATTGTTTTGCAGCACCTCTTCAAAACTCAGGTAGGACGATTCGATCTCCCTTTCATTGGCTTTCAGGAAATCGAGCGCGGCTTTGATCTCCAGGTTTGTGCTTTTGTATGGATCGGGCGAAAGCAAAGCCACCCTGATCTTATCCTGTGCAATCAAAGCAAAGCAAAACAAATTGATCAGCGTAAAAACAAAAAGAAAACGTATGGATATCATAACGGATTATGAATTTCTGTTGAAGATACAAAATTAAGGCTATTATCCGGCATTCGGATGGAAGTTAGGGATTTTCTGTTAACTAAAATAAATCCGGTTTGGCTGTGGTGGCCGGGTGCAGGGGTGTGTTGGTATAAGGGTATAAGGGCGCTCTTTGCCAACGGCTGGCGTGGACGTTGTCGTTCGGGCTCTTGTGTAAAATTTGAAAGTTGAAATTTGGGAGCTGTTATAATACCGGAAATTGGCACGGATTGACACTGGTAGTCTGAAACAGGGTATACAGGTAGGGGTATAAGGGTATAGTAGCGAAAAAATGATTGCACGATTTACCGATTGAGCGATTAAACGATATTCGAAGTAGAGAAACCGTCAGACTTAATGCACCATCCTGCCAAGACGCCAAATCGTTACATCGCTACATCGATCAATCGTTCAATCGTTACATTTATCCGCATCCGTATGCTTCCAAAATTGCCAGTGATCCGATCAATTGAGAGGTCGTTTGATCAATTAAACCGCAGCTTGCGGTTGATCGGATCGCTCCACAATACAAAATAAATCCTCCAATTATGAGGAAAATATAGTATTA
>JAIPBS010000002.1 GCA_021738625.1 Bacteroidales bacterium | reverse complement strand
TAAATTTAAGAAAAGTAACCTCAAAATACAAGAAATTTATTAACATTATATATATATATATATGATTACACTACTGTCCGACTAAACGCCGACAGATCCCTCGCTCCGCTCGGGATGACATGCTAGTTGGGCGATTTGGAGGGAGTAGGGGTGGACTGGGGGCTATGCCTCCAAACCACCCCTACTCCCTCTTAAACCTCTGAAAACATTGTCATCCCGAGCGGAGCGAGGGATCTCCTTTAATTATCCGGACACCAATGATATGATTATATTTTTTTTGGTTTTGGATTTATAAGGTGTTTTGGCGATTTTATTCTCTTGATATCTTTACCACAACAAATGGCTGACAATCTGTGCTATCGATGCCTCCCCCCCTGGGTTTTGCCATATATCTTACAAACCCGACGGGTTTAAGCTGGGGGCTCAGGCTATTCTCTTCAGAATGGAAATGTAATACTCAGCTTCCAGGCAAAATTCTTCATCACCTGATCATAAGCATAAGGTCCGTACCTGTAATAGGCGCCCAGTCCGAGCTGGTATATCTGCAGGTTCAGCAGATCGTTTATCAGGAGACCGGACTCGAAGTATCCTTTGTCCATGATCTTGAAATCGCTGTTGTGGTGCATGCCCGGATTGTCGAGCCAGCCGATGGCAAAATTGCTGCTGATCACAAATTCGGGCGAAAATTTTTCGTTCCTGATCAACAGCTCCCCGAAATTATGCGTAAGGTAAAGCGCCAAATATTTATTGGAAAGGAATTCATTCATCCGCATGGTGGCAAAGCTGAAGGGTGCAAATATCGTAAAGCTACGGTAGCTGCCGTTTCCGTTGTAAAGGTTGCAATACGGGATGTTGCCGTCGATGTAACCGGCCCTCAACCTGATCTTTGTTTCACCGAGGTATTTCGAATAAAAAGATTCATCGATCTGCAGATCGAAGCGGTCATATTCAAACTCCCCGTTCAGCAGGTCGTTAAAGCCCCGGGTGTATTTAAACTGAACGATCGGGAACTTTGTCCCGAGCGAAACCCGGGTGTTCATGGTTTGGACGAATTTTTCCTGGTAGGCAAAACGAAATCCGGCGGTAAGTTCCGTGAAGCGGAATTCGTTCAACATCAAGGATGCATTTTCGCCAACTGTCCCGAAGCGGTAATCCCTGTATGCCTCCTTTGCCGATTCACCAAAGCCCAGATGAACCTTAAACCAGTTCAGCGCCCTGAAGGAAACCCTCGCCTGCCAGCGCTCGTACAGGTTCATCCGTTTGATTAGGAAGTCCCTGAAATTCTCAGGATACAAAATATTGTCCCGCTCATCATAGAAGTTGACCCCACCGCTCTCCATCACATTAAAATCATATGAAAATCCGGCTTCCAGCTCCCGGTACCGGTTCAACAACAGGTTCAGGTTTCCGCCGTATTTGGCTGTTTTATCTTTGAAACCGTATCCCCAGTATCCGCCCAGGCGAAACCAGCGCGAAAGCTTTTTGTTGGTGTGGCCGCCCAGTCCGAGGTACAGCCCTTCATAGCCGTTGTAATGAATGAACTCATCCAGGTCGAGGTTGAACTTTCCCCAGGGGATCTCTCCTACCAACAAGGTTTCAAAGGTTTTGGCCACCTCGTCAAAATTGTATTCATCGCCTATGCTGTCGAGAAATGCGTAAGTGTTTTTCTCTTTGAAACTCAGAGAGTCGATGCGGTAGTATTCCCAGAACTTCTCGTCCTTTTCCGAGGCGTCGGGCATCACTTCCACTTCGATATGGTTGAAATGCCTGCGTTTCAGATCAGGGTTCAGATTGATGTCGCGAATATAGCTTTTACCAATCCCGATCGGGAAATCCACGTTGGTGCTGTCCGATCCCACACCCACCTCCAGCGTCGAATCACTCACCATCAATCCGCCCACGTAAACCTCTGTTTTCAGTTGAACCGGGAACCAGGTTTCTTTATCGATCATTTCGTACATCTGCTCGATACGCATGCTGATGCCGCTTTCCTTGCGCGCCGGTTCGGCGATCACATTCTGTATGGCCCAATTGTTGGAGTTGATCGACAACACACCCCGCAAACCATCGAAATTGGTTTTTTTCCGTGGCCGGTAAGAAATGATGAAAACAGAGTCGCCCCGGTCGGTGTAGGTCGTGTCTCTTAACAAAAAGAAATATTTTCCGGTGCTTCCCCTGGAAATGGGATTGATGTAGTTTTTATCCGATATGCTGATGCGCTCCTCATAAAAAGAAGTGGATTGCATCTGGGAAATCAGGAAAACAAAAATGGGATCTTTGAAGCCAGAAATCCTGGTTGCGATCACCTCTTCCTTGTTCAGGCCGGGACGCATATACTTGCGCTCGGAAACGCTTTCCATCATAAACAAATGATGTTTTTCAAGGAATTCGCGCGTTTCGGAATCCGCGGTATCGAACACCATCGAGTCGATCTGCATAAGCGAATCCGGTTCCAGCGAAAAGATCATCTTATCATAAGAATTGTAGGTAAAGGCCTCCAGGCTTTCCGGATCGTTCAGTTTCCGGTTTTCGACGGCATTGTTGATGATGCGGTGAGCAGGATTCTCGGTAGGGAACACCTCCACTTCATGCAATTGGTATTCAACCGGCTCAAGCAACACAAATAGTGCATCATCTCCAGGAAAATCTTCCATAACATAGGTTTCATAACCCACATAGGAAAAACGAATGTTTTCAGGCGGATCATCCGAACACACATAAAATTTCCCGTCGATGTCGGTGGTTACCCCGCTTTCTCCGTTGTTCACAAGAACGTGTACAAAGGCCAGTGGATTTCGCCGGTCGGCGTCCACCACCTTGCCACGCAAGCAATGCTGGGCATTAAGGACACCGGCGGTAAACATCAAAAGAAGCGCAAAAAGAAATATACGTCTTACCATATCAAATATTAAATATCAACTGCAAAATAGCTTTCAAGTTCTTTCAGGGTGTTTTCGCTGGTTTTGATATCGTGCTCGATCTTGCCTTCCTGCAACACAACGATGCGTTCACAAACCTCGGTAACATGATTCAGGTCGTGACTGGAGATCAGCATGGTGACTTCCTGTTCCTGCTTTAGTTTCCTCAGAAGATTTTTCAAACGAATTTGTGTTGAGGGATCGAGACTGATAAAAGGTTCGTCCAGCACCAGGATTTCCGGTTTGGGCATCAGGGCGCCGGCTATCCCGATCTTCTGCCTGTTGCCGCTCGACAATTCCCGGATCAGTTTTTTCTTGCCGGTGATCTCTTCATTGAAAAACTCCTCAAAATCCTCATAAAAATTCTGAATATCCCCTTCCGACAAGCCATACACATCGGCCACGAAACGGAAATACTCATCCGGTGTGAGAAAGTCGATCAGGAATCCGTCATCAAGGTAGGAACCGGTATAGATTTTCCAGTCCTCATTTTTGGCCACATTTTCATCTTTTGACCGTACTTCGCCTGCATTGGGCCGGATCAAATCGAGTATGCAACGGAACATGGTGGTTTTACCTGCCCCGTTATTGCCAACCAGTCCAAAACTCTCGCCCTTTTTGATGTGCAGTTCCGGGATATCCAGAACGGTTGTACGTCCGTATACTTTTGTTAAATCTTTTATATCAATCATCCTCTTTTAATTTTTACATATTTTTATTTCTGCCGGAAACCATCCGCCATTTTATATTTATGTGCATAGAAATTTTTTGTGATCAGGCCCACCAGACTCCTGTTGAATACCAGTCCAATCAATCCGAGGATGCCGATAAACATCAGTCCCGTATTGGGCAGGCCGTTGGCGCTGAATGGCCAGTAGATCAATACAGGCATCAAAAATGTAGGCAACATGGCCAGCCAATTCAGGCCGCTAATGCCCTGGTAATTGAATGCCGCGCCCCTTGTGAGGTCCATCCTGCGTTTGTTGAAAGTTGCCATATATAGCAGGATGATCGATAAAATCCCGATATTATACAAATAGGTCACAAAGTTGATAAAAAGGTATTTGGAGTCGAGGAACACATATGGGATGGTCAGCACAAAACAAATGCTGCTGATCATCACCGCGATCAGGTACTTCACCCGGATGTATTTCCTGAAGTTTATGCTTTTGGTTAAGAGGGCGTCAAAATAACCGCTTTCGTAGCCAAAGGCATAATTGGCGTAATTCAACATCATGCCCCCCGACATGAAAATACCCACAAAGATCAGGAAGCCTGTAGCGTTTTTGTATTCAGGATTCGAATAGAAAAAGAGGCCATACAACAGAAAAACCGGGAGCATGTATATGATGGTTCGTGTGCGCTTGTTCCGCCAGTAAAGCTTCATCTCCAAAGCGATGATCGAACCGATGATCCCCAGCGACCGCAAATAGCGTATATCCGAGATCCGGTCGAGTTTCCTGTCCTTTTTCACCTGAATTTCTTCAGGATACAGTCTTTTCTTCAAAAAATGGAAATGCAACTGATAAGCAACAATCATCCACAATACCGGGATCACAAGATAAACCGGATGCTCAATAAACAAACCGAAAAATGCGGATGATAACCCGGAAAGCAAAAGGAGATTGAAATGGTCGAGTACAAACAAAGCTATGATGGCCAGCCCGTAAACCGCCACCACCAATGGTTTGGAGCCAAGCTGACGTTTCAGGTAAGTGGCCAGAAAGTTGTTGGCCAGGATCAGGGCCAGCAGGGCGATCATCCAGCTCCAGCCGGCGGCTGATCCGGCTTGTGAAGCTACCAGTTTGACCGCAACCGGGATAAGCACCAGCAGGGGCAAAAAGTTAAACACGCCCAGCATGGTCTTGCCAACGATATAATGCACAATCCGGTTCTTTTTAATGGGCAAATGCAGATAGGATTCGATGGAAAGCTTTGGCAATCCCTGCATTAAAAAACGCATTAAAAGATCTACAAAGAAATAATAAAGCAGGAAACCATTGAAAATTTTAACGTGTTCCCCCTCCGGATATACTTCGTTTAGGATCAGGTTGATGAACAACCCCAGGGCAAGCAGGTAAAGTATCATCAACAACAGAAAGAAGCCGATGATGATGTTCAGGATCAAATTCTTCTGCCACATAGGCGATCGCGTGGCTTCTTTCCATTGCTGAACAATAAACCATTTTAGCATAAGCATGATTTTGGTTGATAAGAATGAAGCAAACTTTGTGCACGAATTTACAATAAACTTATATTGAATGCTTTGCCCTTTAATAATTTTTAACAAATCAACCGAATGGCGTAGCAAAACGAACAACATGCGTTCGCTTGCGGACAAAGAGAATGGGGAGTGTTTTGAAAACATTTCGACAAAGCGCAATAAAATTTCGTATATTCGTAAGCTCCTTAAAGTCAACAAATATGAAAGGAGAGCTGAGGCAATTTTTTGATAAGCAAAAAAAGATTTTTGAGGAGCATCTCGGTTTGGTCAAAAAAAGCGATAACGCGGAATTGATCCATCAACTGAGGCTTAGCGTTAAGCGCATCCGGGCGCTGTTTACTTTTTTGCAGTTCCTGACCGGCAAACCCAGTAAAGGCAAAAAAGACATCAAAGCATTGAAAGTTGTTTACAAACCCGCCGGCAGGATCAGGGATGTGCAGGTTCATCTTGGTCTTTTGGATTCTTATGAAAAAAGATTGCAGTTTGAGTTTACCGATTACAGGTCATACCTGGGTATGCTGGAAAAACAGCATCATAAAGATTTAAAGCAAAGCATGAAGGGTTTTTCAGCAAAACCCTTCGAAAAGCTTCACACAAAAACATATAAAATTATTGATCAATTCAGCGATGAAGAGATTATAAAAAATGCAGGCAAAATGCTGGATGAGAAATTTGAGTTGATCAGCAACCTGAATAAAATCCCCACCGATAAAGAAAAAAACCTGCATGAGATCAGAAGAATATTAAAAGAAATCCGCTATTTGCTAAATATTTTCAACGGCAACATACCCGAATCCAAAAGGTTGAAAGTTTCCCTCAGCAGGCTAAAACAAATCGAGCAAACCCTTGGCAAATGGCACGACCAGGTGAATGCCATGCTTTTTGTCAAAGCATACCTCAACAGCAAACAAATCGAAGACAAAGCCCAGAAAGAAAAATACAAGCTTTTGCTAAAAGCAATCCGGCGCTATAAATCCTCCCTGCTGAAAAGAACACAGCATGCGTTTAAATACGAGCTGGAAGTTTGACCGGATAACTGGATGATAGGTACCGGATAACTGGATACTTGGATTCTGGATACTTGACTCTGGAATGACAGACAGACTGCTGATACTTGAATAACCACTGAATTTCTACTGAATGACCATTGAACTTTGAACCACATAAGACACATAAGAACACATTAGAGCAAATAAATCCTTTTAAAAGACTGCTCCCCGTATTTGCGGGCAATGATGCGGGCCACCTCTCCCACTTCTTCCATTAAAAGCGCTGTGTTGGTGAGTTCATCAAAATATCTTATGCCGGTTGTATTGATCCATCGATCGACAATTTGTTGGGCTTCATTTATGGTCATATGACAAATACTTTAAAAATTTTTGATATTTCTGCAAAAATGTGTAATTTTTAAGCAAAAATAGGCTACACTTGCAGCCTTAAAAAAAATCGGATGATCATTGTAAAAACCCTTTCCGGCCTGGAAGATATTCTTGCCGGCGAAATCAGGGCGCTTAATGCCACCAACATACAGATTTTAAAACGTGCCGTAAGTTGCGAAGGAGACAACGAATTGATCTACAAGATCAACTATTTGTGCCGGACCGCTTTGCGGGTGTTAAAAACAATAGCAGAATTCCCCGCCGAAAATGAAGACATGCTCTACCAGGAAGTGAAAAAAATTGAATGGGACAGCATACTTGACCTCCGGCAAACCTTTGCGGTGGATTGTTTCGCTGCCAACTCAAAGATCACCCATTCCTATTATGCGGCTTTGAAAACCAAAGACGCCATCGCAGACTATTTCGTGGCAAAGCATGGAAAGCGACCTTCGGTAGACATCAAGAACCCCCATATACAGGTCAATGTACACATTGTGAGTAACCAATGCACCCTTTCGCTCGACAGTTCGGGTGATTCGCTACACAAACGCGGTTACCGGCAATTGGGCGGGATGGCTCCCTTAAACGAGGTGCTCGCGGCCGGGCTAATCTTTCTAAGCGGATGGGACCGCAAAACCACATTCATGGATCCTTTTTGTGGGTCCGGAACACTTCTCATGGAAGCCACAATGATGGCGCAAAACATCCCGGCAGGCTATTACAGGAAATCATATTGTTTTGAGAACTGGCCTGATTACGATAAGGAACTTTGGGAAAAAATAAAAAATGAAGCCCTGGGCATGATCCGGGAAACCGAAGTTCAAATTATTGGTGCAGACTGGTCACCCGAGGCCCTTAAAACAGCTAAAATAAATATCAGACATGCCAGGCTGCACAAAGATATCATCCTGCTTAACCAGAGTTTTGAAAGATTGCCTCCTCCTTCTGCCTCAGGTATGATTATTGCAAATCCACCCTATGGGGAACGAATTGAGCACAAAAATATTACTGCGCTTTATAAAATGATAGGGGACGTCCTAAAAGAAAAATACAATAACTGGAATGCGTGGATTATCAGTTCCGATCAACAGGCTGTTAAACTGATCGGATTGCGGCCTTCAGAAAAATATGATGTTTTCAACGGCAAGATCCCCTGTAAATTTGCTAAATTTGAGGTGTATGAAGGAAGCCGGAAAACAAAAAAAAGCTTCCCTAATAAATCTGAAACCAGGAAAAATCAAAAATGATATGCTGAAAATCAAAAGAATTGGAATACTTACTTCGGGCGGAGATTCCCCCGGTATGAATGCAGCCATTCGTGCAGTTGTCAGAACCGGTATCAACAACGACCTGGAAGTATACGGTATCATGAGCGGCTACCAGGGGTTGATCAAGAATGAGATCGCCAGGATGGAAACCAGTTCTGTTGCCAACATCATACAGCGTGGGGGCACCATTCTGAAATCGGCACGAAGTGAAGATTTTAAAACAAAAGAAGGCCGTGAAAAAGCCCTTAACAATCTGAAAAAGCATAAAATTGATGCCCTTGTGGTGATTGGAGGCGACGGAACTTTCACCGGTGCGGATATATTCAGCCGGGAACATGATATTCCGATGATCGGTTTACCGGGCACCATCGATAACGACCTGTACGGTACGGATTTCACCATAGGTTATGATACCGCTTTAAACAATGTGGTGATGGCGACCGATAAGATCCGGGATACCGCAATCGCCCATAACCGTTTGTTTTTGATCGAGGTGATGGGGCGCGACGCCGGCTTCATTGCACTTAGAAGCGGCATAGCAGCAGGAGCGGAAGACATCCTGATCCCGGAAACAAAAACCTACATCAGCGAACTGATCAGCAAACTAAAACAAAGCAGAAGAAAAAACAAGATGTCGGGGATCATCATCGTATCGGAAGGAGATGACGCAGGAGGCGCCTATGACATTGCAGATAAGATCAAGGAAAGCTATCCCGAGTACGAGATCCGGGTGACGATTTTGGGGCATATCCAGCGAGGCGGACCGCCAAGTTGTGCAGACCGTGTGCTGGCCAGCCGCCTGGGTTACGAAGCCGTTCGCGCACTTTTGAAAGGCAGAAGCGGTGTGATGGTGGGCGAGATCGACAACAAAATCGTTTATACGCCCTTCGAGAACGCCGTCAAACAACATCATAAAATCAACAAGCCCCTATTGGAAATGGCGAGAGTGTTGTCAATCTAGAATGATGGCTCTGTATACCGTCCGGAACAGGTTCGCAATGATTGACCTTATGCTTTAATCGGTATAACTGAATCCAACAGAAAAATGCTTTGCATCTTATGTAAGATTCAGTAAAAATCCCATAAGAAAATCATCTTTTTTGTGTTTCTTCGTGTTTTGGTGATTTTGTATCATTATAAATATCTTTTAAACAAAGCTAAAAAATGGAACGCCAGACCCTTTTCGCAGAAGTATTGCTACCTCTACCCGTGAAGGGCCTGTATACCTATCGCGTACCTTTTGAACTAAATGAAACAGTCAGGAATGGTCAACGGGTTGTTGTGCAGTTTGGAAAAAAGAAGATTTATACCGGCATTGTTTTCAACATTCATGAAAATCCACCGAAATCTTATCAGGTTAAATACATTCTTTCCGTGCTCGATCTTTACCCGGTGGTGAATGAGATACAGATGGAGTTCTGGCGTTGGATCAGCGAATATTATATGAGTTCGATGGGAGAGGTCATGAATACCGCCCTGCCCTCTTCACTCAAGCTGGCGAGCGAAACAAAGATCGCCCTACATCCCGCATACGACGGTGACATCAGCAATCTGAACGAAAAAGAGTTGTTTGTAACAGAAGCTTTGCACAGCCAGCAGAGGCTCACCCTCACCGAACTGTCCGACGTGGCCGGTATTCAAAAGGTGATCCCCCTGATCAAAACCATGCTCGAGAAAAAAGTCATCGTTCTGGAGGAGGAGCTTACCGATCCTTACAAGCCTAAAAAGGAGTCTTTTGTCTACCTGACAAAAACATACCGCGAAAATGAAGAAAGTTTGAAAGATGTTTTTGACGAACTGGAAAAAAGAGCATTTAAACAGCTGAAGATCCTGATGACCTTCCTCAATCTTTCGCAACAAAATGTGGATATTTCCCGGCCTGAACTCATAAAAAAATCCGGGGCCACACATAGCCAGCTGAATGCCCTGGTTGAAAAAGGTGTATTCGAGATTCAGGAAAAGGAAGTGAGCAGACTGGAAAGCGGTGAGGCGAAAGCAAGCGCGGATGACATTACGTTTACTGAAAAACAGCAGATAGCCTATGATGAAATAAAAAAGGGATTCCAGGAAAAAAACACCCTTTTGCTTCACGGGGTTACCTCTTCGGGAAAAACCGAGATTTACATCAAACTCATCAATGAAGTAATACGGGAAGGCAAACAGGTTTTGTATCTGCTACCTGAAATCGCCCTTACCACACAGATCATCAATCGTTTACGCAGATATTTCGGTGAGCAGGTAGGCGTTTATCATTCCAGGTATTCAAAAAATGAAAAGGTAGAGATCTGGAGCAAGGTAAACGAAGGCAATGAAAATAACAGCAAATTCCAGATCATCATCGGGCCCAGGTCGGCCTTGTTTTTGCCATTCAGCGATCTGGGCCTGGTGATTGTGGATGAAGAACAGGACCAAAGCTTTAAGCAGTTCGACCCGGCGCCGCGATACCATGCCCGCGACTCGGCCATTTACCTGGCCGGCCTGCATCAGGCAAAAACCCTGCTGGGTTCGGCCACACCAGCTCTGGAGAGTTATTATAATGCGAAAGAAGGGAAATATCACTTTGTTGAGCTGACGGAAAGATTCGGCGGGATCAAAATGCCGGAGATCATCCTGGCCGACATACGCAGGGAAACCCGCCACAAAACCATGAAATCGCATTTCTCTTCCCTCCTAATGGATCATATGAAAGAAAGCCTTGATAACCACAAACAGCTGATCCTGTTCCAGAACCGGCGCGGTTTTTCACTTCGGCTTGAATGCAATATTTGCGGGCACATCCCCCAATGCAAAAACTGCGACGTAACGCTTATCTACCATAAGTACAGCAACCACTTGCGCTGCCACTATTGCGGCTGGACCACACGCATCCCTGAGTTGTGCCCTTCATGCAACAACAATTCATTGTTCATGAAAGGCTTCGGAACGGAAAAAGTGGAAGACGATCTGGCCATCCTGCTTCCCGATCCGGTGATCAAACGCATGGACCTGGACACCACCCGTAAAAAACACGCTTACCAGCAGATCATAACGGATTTCGAACAAAGAAAGATCGATATCCTGGTAGGAACCCAAATGGTGACCAAAGGTCTGGATTTCGACAATGTGGAACTGGTGGGCATCCTGAATGCCGATAACATGCTCTCCTATCCCGATTTCCGCTCCCAGGAAAGAAGCTTCCAGTTGATGGCCCAGGTAAGCGGTCGTGCCGGGAGGAAGGGCAAAAGAGGAAAAGTGATTATTCAAACCTTCAATCCGCAGCATCCCATCATACTGGATGTGATCAATCATGATTATGTATCCATGTACAAAAGCCAGATACAGGAACGGGCGCGCTATAAATACCCGCCTTTCTACCGCCTTATCATGATCAGGCTCAAACACAAAGAAAACCGCCTGCTCAACGAAGGCGCATCCGCTTTTGCAGATATCCTTCGGGCAAGCTTCGGCCAGCGGGTGCTCGGACCGGAATATCCCATTGTTTCCCGCATCAAAAACCAGTACATCAAAACCGTCCTGATCAAACTGGAGCGCACGGCTTCATTGAAAATGATGAAAACAACGCTGCATGAAAAAGTAGAGGAATTTGAAAAGATACGCGATTTTAAAGGGGTCAGGGTGATTTTGGATGTGGACCCGGTGTGAGGAAATTTGAAAGTTGAAAACGGTTAAAACTATTTGTTGTTAAAGGTTTTAGCACAATTTGGCCCACAATTGAAACTGTGGGCCGATATTATTTGCGAGCATTAAAACAACTTTGCTATTCGATATATTCACGTTAATTTTTCGATTATACTTGAAATATTCACGTTAATTTTATTAATTTTACAAAAAAAAATTTTATGAAGATTCAGCGTAAATTATTACAAATCATAAAAAAGGATTTATTAGAAAGCAAGAGAATTATTATTTTATATGGTGCAAGACAAACCGGGAAAACTACGCTTTCCAATGATATCCTAAGCAATTTTGATGAGCATGTTTTAAAAATCAATGCTGATGAACTGAAATACGTTGATATTCTGTCATCACGCGATTTCCAAAAGATGCAGATGTTGGTTGCTGATTATGATGTTTTATTTATTGATGAGGCACAAAGAATACCCGATATAGGGATTAACCTGAAAATCATCCATGATAACCTGCCAAAACTTAAGATACTCGCTACCGGTTCTTCATCTTTTGAACTGGCAAACAAAGTCAGGGAGCCATTAACCGGACGAACCTCAACACATATTCTTTACCCTGTTTCGCTTTCGGAATTAAGAATGCATTACAACCTGTTTGAGCTTCAGGATAGAATAGAGGAATACATGATTTTTGGTATGTATCCGGTTATATTTCATTATTCCTCAGGACAAAAAAAGGAGAAGTATCTCAGAGAATTATCGTCTGCTTATCTCTATAAGGATATTCTTGAACTTTCTTCCATCCGAAACAGTACAAAAATAAGCTCCTTGCTAAAGATGCTTGCACTTCAAATTGGAACTGAAGTTTCATTAAATGAACTTGCCGCCAATCTAAACCTGAGCCAGGAAACGGTTAATTCATACCTGGATTTGCTTGAAAAGGCATTTATCATATTCAGGCTTGGTGGTTTCAGCAGGAATTTGAGAAAAGAAGTAACCAAAAGAAATAAGATATATTTCTGGGATCTTGGAGTAAGAAATAGTTTGATTGACAATTTCAATTCGTTTAATCTAAGAAATGATATCGGCCAGATGTGGGAGAATTTTATCATTGCTGAGCGTTTGAAATACTTATCCTACAAGCAAATCTTTCTATCCTCCTATTTCTGGCGCACCTACACTGGAGCCGAAATAGACTATGTTGAGGAAAAAGGTGGAGAACTTTATGCTTTTGAAATAAAATACAAAAAAGCCAAACCCCATGCCCCAAAAACCTGGAAAGAACAGTATGGCAATAATTACAGGTGCATTACAAAAGAGAATTTTGGGGAGTTTGTGGTGTAAACCTTAATTTGTTGGTAGTATAAAAATAACAGGCCATGGCTTTAGCCGTGGGTGTTTGAATTGGAGCACTAATATGGAAACGGCTTTAGCCGTTTTTCTGAATTTTTTTTACACGCTTAAAATCATTGATTTGGGTGGTGTTTTTCTTCAGAAGAAAATGTATAATTCCGCTAATAAAATAGCGAAATTAATGTAAATTCCGCTAACAGGCTAGCCAAATTTATTTTTTTGTAAAAAACTAATAATCTCAGCAAGTCATGTACATTGAAAGAGAAATCAAAGAGCAAGTGATTAAAAGCCTCATGTAACAAACTATTTCTGGCGTACTTATCAAAAACAAGAGATTGATTGGATTGAGGAAAGAGAAGGGAAAATATTTGCCTATGAAATGAAATGGAGCAGTAAAAAGAAAGTAAAGCCTCCAAAAACATTTGTTGACGCTTATCCTGATTCTGAATTCAACCTGATAAACCCGGATAATTATTTAAAGTGGATCATGTGATTATTCTCAGTAATTGAGCTCTTCATTGATATCAGCCTTTCTTCCCTAAAAACAAACAGAATGTCATTCCGACTGAAGCAGCCGAGCGAAGCGAGGCTGTGGAAGGAGGAATCCCCTGGCGTGTTGCAGTACTCCTGCCAAATCACCAAAACCTTACTTTATCGTTCAATGACTCAAAGGTGGCATTCTTGCTTCTAATAAGCGCATCCTTTTTATCCCGTCTCCATTTTTTAATTTGCTTTTCCCGATTTATGGCCAGGTCAATATCATTGAAAAGCTCGTAGTAAACCAGGTAATGACAATTGTACTTTTTGGTAAAACCTTTTATCATGCCTTTTTCATGTTCATAGACCCTGCGACCTAATGAATTGGTGATACCAACATAAAGTACTTTTCTGTTTCTGTTGGTCATGATGTAGACGTAATAGGTATGGTTGTTTTGCATGGAATAAAGTTAATTAAAAATACTATTTTATTTATGAGCTACCAAACGCTAAGAGATTCCTCCTCACATTTTTTCCTATTGTAAAAAATGATCGTCGGAATGACAGCGCGCTTTGGGAGGACAAGAGGGTGTTCTGGGAGGCGCGCGGAGCGCGCCTCCCAGAACACCCTCCCCAATGAATAGAAAGGATGTCATTCCGACCGCAGGCCTTGAGCGACAGCGAAAGGCCGTAGGGAGGAATCCCTGGGCGTTATGCAGTACTTCTATTAAATCACCAAAATCTTACTTTTTCATTCAGAATTAATAAGCCCGGATTCTTGCTTTTAATAAGTGCATCCTTTTTCTCCCGCCCCCATTTTTTAATTTGTTTTTCACGGTTTATGGCCAGGTCAATATCATTGAAAAGCTCGTAGTAAACCAAGTAATGACAGTTATACTTTTTGGTAAAACCTTTTATCATTCCCTTTTCATGTTCATAAACCCTTCGACCCAGCGAATTGGTGACACCAACATAAAGTACTTTTCTGTTTCTATTGGTCATGATGTAGACGTAATAGGTATGGTTGTTATGCATGGAATAAAGTTAATTAAAAATCCCCTTTAATTTATGAGCTACCAAACGGCAGGAGATTCCCTGCCTGTCCGGCAGGCGGGCTCTTTACATTTTTTACTATCGACCTTGCCTGAAGATTGATGATCGTTGGTTGACAGGTTAATATGATAGAAAAGTAGTTGCATCTCGCAAAAGATTCCCTGCCCGTCCGGCAGGCGGGCTCAACCTCTCACGGCTACCTTTTATGGTTCTTATCAAAGATTCTTTATTTGCAAATTAACATTCTAATGTAAAACGGTTAAAACCGTTTATAATGAAGGTGTTGGCTTTTTATGACCCACAGCTAAAGCTGCGGGCTGATATTTTTAAAACCTTTACAACCAACATAATATCAGCCCACGGATTTATCCGTGGGGTTGGAAACAACGCATTATTTCCAAAAACGGTTTTAACCGTTTTTAATCCTTCTTCAATAAATTATGAAATTCAATGAACCGTTGGTATTCCTCTCCCCTAACAACAAACAGAATGTCATTCCGACCGGAACAGCCGAGCAAGGCGAGGCTGTGAAAGGAGCCCGCCTGCCGGACGGACAGGGAAACTCTTAGCGTGTGGCAACCCATTTATGTAACTTCAAAACACTCCCAAAACTTCTGATCAAGCTTTTTAAAGAGCAGGTGCTTTCTGAGATTATAGGTTTTATAGTGCTTTGCAATTCCCAAATAAGAATTCATGGTGCTAACAAATTCCTGTTTTTCTTCCCTGCTCATGTCATTTCTGTTTTCTATGAAGTTGTTCCACTTGAAGACCGCTTTATAAAAGTTTCCTTTGGTGCGGCTTGAAATATAAATCCGGTAAGGTTTTATTATTGCACCCAGAAACTGCACACCTTTGGTATAATGTTGCAGATAAATCTTTTTTGGATGCAATTGCATGTGCAATTTATCCTGAAGGTATTCCGAAATCTTTGGAACAATTGCACGCAGGTAATTCCTGTCTTTGTGTACAATTACAAAATCATCAACGTAGCGGCCATAGTACCTGATCTTTAATTCTTTCTTTACAAAATGATCAAATGAATTCAGGTAAACATTGCTGAATAATTGAGAGGTAAGGTTTCCTATGGGCAGACCTTTGTTTTCTCCCGAATGGAAAAGACTTTTTGATGGTGGTAATCCTTCCCAGTCTCTTTTATTTCCTTTCAGGATGTAGTTTTTGGTTGGATCATTAAAAATAATTTGTTTGATCAGGTCCATGATTAAAGGCAGATCGAAATCGGTTTTGCCGGCAAACCTGAGCAGGGTCTCTTTTACAAATTGGAACAATAAATTCCTGTCAATTGACATGAAGTAGCCTTTAATGTCCAGTTTAAGTATGTAGCAATCCTGATGATAATTTTCAGAACAGGAACGGATAAAATGATCCACTCTTTTAATTCCGTAATGTGTGCCTTTTCCTACGCGGCAACTGTAGCTGTCGTTAATGAAAGTCTTTTCGAAAATAGGGGCAATATAGTTGTAAACCAGGTGGTGTATTACCCTGTCGCGAAAATCGGCTGCAAATATTTCTCTTTGCACCGGACTGAAATTGATAAAACAAATGCTGGGTTTTATCTTATAGATTCCTGTGGTTATTTCCTCATTCAACCTGAATAAATTTTCTTCATAATTGATCTCGAAATTCAGGGCGTTGATGGTATTGCGTTTGTTTCTTCGGGCATCATAATAGGCTTGAAACAAGTCGAGGAGAAGCTTTTTGTTGTTGGTTTCATTGAAAAGGTTTAGTTGCATGTTTTGTATTTGACAATTTGTAAATAAGTTGTATTACGCCTGGAGATTCCTCAACCTCCCTATGCCAGATGTAACACATTGATCATAGGTTTGTATAACGGGAGGTTTCGGAATGACAAGGCGTTTTTGGAAGAAGAGGAGGAGCTGGCAGGCGCGCGGGGCGCGCCTGCCAGCTCCTCTCCCTATACTCAAAGATCAATGTCATTCCGACCGCAATTGTTGAGCGATAGCGAAACAATGAAGGGAGGAATCTCATGGCTAATTGCACCTGCTTAAAGCATTGTTCATTCATTTTTCAAAGAACAAAGACCTGCCATCTTAAACGGCAGGTCTTATTATAAACTGTTTCCAATTCTTCAAGCAACGAACTGAAAAACCGTTTTCCTGATTGTTGTTGTTACGGTTTACTTCATCGTTGTTATAGTTTAGGTTCCGGTTCCAGGCATTTGTTCCATTTTCAGTAGAGGACCAAAAGTTGGCGTTCTTCTCTATGTTGTTGAAATTACCATTGTTGTTACGGTTGCCGCCCGGAAGGGCCGCGAAGCATAATAAATAACCATTTACACTTCCTGCATTCATTTTCAGATTACACGAATTATTTACCACCTGCACTGCAGATGGAGGTTATTGGATTAGAACGGCACCCTTACCTCTGCCTTAACAAAAGGTAACTCCGGCCTTACAGTTTATTCAAATGATTTTTGCCAGGCAAACAATTGTTTTGAAACATTCTCAATCTTCTCATTTGCCTCAACAAACTTTTCCAAATTAATCTGTTTTAAATCTTTTACTATCCTGTAATAAAGCCTGACAAGCTCCAGATGATTCCTGGCCTTTGTCAGTGCTTCATTTTTCTCTTTATGCGTGTTTGCCCAATAAATATTGATCAATGTGTTCAGTATCTCTGATTTGATGCGTTCGCCAAGCGTGTATTTATACTCTCGCTTAAAATGATTCACCAGGTAAAAAGTCATTATCAGCAAATCATAACAAACTTTGTATACCGGCAATTGATCATACGTAGCCAAATCTTATAAAATTTTTCGATCCGCCTACCGGCGGATGTGTTAAATTTCAAATATCAAATTTCTAATCCTTCAAGCAACGAACTGAAAAACCGTTCTCCTGATTGCTGTAGTAACGGCCTACTTCATCGTCGTTATAGTTTAGGAGCCGGCCCCAGGCATCCGTCCCATCCTCAGTAGAGGACCAAAAGTAGGCGCCCTCCTCTACGTAGCTGAAACCACCATCGCTGCTACGGCCGCCGCCCGGAAGGGCCGCGAAGCCGTATGCGTCAGAGCCGTTTCCGTTTGAGTACCAGCCACTTGTGCTTTTCATTTTGTATCCTGCATCGGTTCCGCTCCATCCTACCTCATCACAATCCACTGTAGGGTCAATGTAAGTAGTTAAAGTACACCACTCATCATCACTCGGCAAATGCCATCCCGAGGGACAAGCGCCCAGTGCAGTTGACCAATCATACAACCTGCCGTAGGTATCACAATTGGAAGAATTGTTATCATAGCACCAGCTATTGCCGGTTTCATAATTGAGGTTTTCGGCCATCCAGCACTGGTCACCAATTTCAACAAGATCGTAGGTTTGACCGCCGTATGTTAAGCTGGTCTGGCCATCGCAGCCGTTGCCGCCGCCACCGTTGTTAACCGTTACAGAGTGTGTTGTATAATCTGTTAAGCCTTCGGTATCCTTTACCTCCATTTTTGCTGTGTATGTTCCTTCGTCACTGTATTGGTGGTTTTCGGTTTTGTCATAATCCCAGCCGGTATCCCAACTGCCGTCTCCGTCAAAGTCCCAGCGCACTTGCAATTGGCTTGTGGGGTCTTCGTTGTCGTAGCTATCTGAGCCGTCAAATTCAAAAGTTGTGGAAGTTGAGCCGGAGGAGGGGTTAACTGAGAAGGCTGCTGTGGGGGGGGTGTTGGAGCCGCCATTGTTATCAACAACTACATCCCAGGTATAAGTGGTTGATTTGCCTGAGGCATCGTATGCAATTGTTCTAATTGTATAATTGCCATCATCAAATAATTCTGTATTCCATTCCAATTCAAATTCATACCAGGTTGCAAGAACGGGTTCATCATCTTCACCCAATAACTGATAAGAACCACCGTCGGAAACTTCAAAGGTTGCTTTGTCCATCATACAGTCATCATCAACACTTAGATAAATATCAACAGTTCCATTTATGGTTTCACCATTTAAAGGATCGTGGCCTCTGACTTCAGGCTCCTGTTCATCCTGTTCCGTAGCAAATTCAATATTTTGTCCATAACTTATTCCATGACTGTTTTTTGCATAGGCCCTTACATAATAATAATGATTGGGCTCCATGTAACCGTAATAGTCATAATCAAATTCAATTAATCCACCCGGATCGACAAAGTTACAATGTTCGTCATTGATATCAGGGTCTGAAGACTTTGACCAACAAAAGCCATATTGTGTCACTTCAGCATCCCCTTCATTAATAATTTCGCCATTAAACTGTGCTCCGTCACAATATATATTTGTGGCTTCATAGGTTGCAACAGCAGGTTTTGTTCCTGTACCACTTATATAAGATTCATCCAGGCATGTTTCATAAACATCATTGATGGGAAAAACACCCATTTCTGTTATTTTTTGATCATCATCTTCGTTGTGAACTTCATAAAGTGATGTATATCCCTTAGTCCAATGATTAATATTCAAATCTTTTATTAACCGCCACTTAAGTTTTACATAATAACTATCATCCTGATCGGGGACATAGTCCTCAAAGTAGAAAATCAAAGGTTCGCCGGAAAACCATGTATTGATTAATCCGTTTGGTTCTGAACCAAGAAAATCGCTTGTGTATTTTAAATCATTGTTTTTGTAAACCAAAGCTTTATAATCATAATCGTTTGAGTATCTTCCAAGAACTATATTTGCCGTAGCAACACGACTATTCCAAAAGTATCCGTCTTTATAAAGTGAAACCTGAAAAATTGAATTTACTTCATCGGCATTGATCAAAGCTTCAAAAGCATTTGCATAATTGTTTTTACTGGAAGGAATTTTATCAAGGCCAGGGTCGCCATTAAAACCCATATCATTTATTCTGAATCCAATTTTCCCTTCTATGTTCAACATTTCCATTCCCACAGTAAATCCATTATCTGAAACATAATAATAACTAAAATGATTGGTTGTTGCGGTTATTAAACCGGATGTTCTCTGTATTATTGGTATCTGACTAATTATCAAAGAATCAGGGTTATAATAAAATGCACTAACATTATTATTATTATAACTATTAGGTATTGATATCTCAACCGGCTCATTAAAAAGCAGGCCTTCAGGTTCAAATTTAATCAGTAGAGCTGATGTATCACCCGGCACTTTTATGTAATCAGGAGCCGTGGTAATTTTAATGTTTTCATTTTCATTTAGAGCACCTTCTGGGATAACAATCTTAGCACCATCAATTGGCGAAGTCGGATCGTCTATCATCACCGTACCTCCTATGTTTCCTATTTCACCTTGTCCGTCGGTGTATGTGGGAGGGTCCTGGTTGTTTGGGTCGGGATCTGGGTCATCATCTTTTTTACATCCCCATAATAAAACACTTGTAATTGCTAGAAATAATGCTGTTGCGAAAAGATAATAATGCCGGGTTTTCATAAGATCTTGTTTTTGGTTTAATGCATAAAAATATTCAAAGAAACTGCACTGTGGAAGGCAAAACCCGGGAAATGTATGAAATGTAATGCAGCAAGTATGAATGGGTGTGGTGGTGTATGAAGTGTTGAAACAGGGAGTCTCCTGACGTTTCGCAATTCCTATGCAAAAACCTTTTATATAAATGCAGTGCAAAGCGCCATGAGATTCCTCAACCTCTCATGCTACCTTTAATGATTCTTATCAAACAGTTGAAAGTGAGAGGTTTCGGAATGACAGATGCTGTTAAAAAGTAAGAGGGGTTCTGGGAGGCGCGCTTCGCGCGCCTCCCAACTCAACCTCCCCAAACAACAAACAGAATGTCATTCCAACTGAAACAGCCGAGCGCAGCGAGGCTGTGGAAGGAGGAATCTCCTGGCGATTAGCAGACCAGTTATAAAAACTTTTACTGTGGGAATGCATTTCGCTAAGAGATTCCTCCTCACCCTTTTTGCTGATGCAAAAAGGATTCGTCGGAATGACAGGTGTCTTATTAAAAGGGGTGGGAGAGGCAGGCAGGACGCGCTCCGCGCGTCCTGCCTGCCTCTCCCTATACTCAAAGATCAATGTCATTCCGACCGCCATTGTTGAGCTTTAGCGAAACAATGAAGGGAGCCCGCCTGCCGGACGGGCAGGGAATCCCTGAGCGTTTTGCACCGTCCTTTGTTTAAAGTACTCTTGCTGGTTTTGTTTTTAAGCATGTTGTCCCACCATTGTTGAACATCAGCGAAACAATGACGGTCGAAACCTCTTGGCGTTTAACATAACTCATAAAACATGGCACATAAAATATGTGACATGTTTTATGATATTTCGAATCAAATCAGCCTTTCCAACTCCCTCACTTTCTCCCTCGCAACCGGAAACTCCAGCTCCACGATCTCACTCAGCATTTGCAGGGTACTGGTTTTACGCGCAAAGGAATGAATGTATTTTATATTCACCAGTGCTGATCGATGTGAACGGAAAAAGCTTTCTGATCCGAACTTTTGCTCTATCTCACCTATCTGGCAGATCACATGCTCGGCTTTACCATTGTTGAAAAAGACATGGGTGTAGTTACCGTCGGCTTTGCAGCCCATCACTTCATTTTGATCAATCATCACAAAACCTTTGAAGGTGCGAAACTTATGTTTATTGTTACCGGTATTGTTTTGTTGCTTTTCAAGCTTAAAGCGGTTGATCAGCTTTTGAAGTTTGTCGGGTCGTATGGGCTTCATCAAATAACCAAAAGCCGCTTTATCAAAAGCATCTACGGCATATTGCCTGTATGCGGTGGTGAAAATTATTTTTGTTTCAACCTTTAGCTCATTGATCTCATTGACCAGTTCAAAACCATTTTTGTTGGGCATGTCGATATCAAGAAATACCAAATCCGGTTTGTGCTCAACAATTGCTTTAACACCCTGCTCAACCTTTTCCGCTTTAGCACAGATTTCAATTTCATTGGTATCGTCTAACAAATCTGATAGAAAATTGAGGGCGTCGGGTTCGTCATCAACTATAACTGCTGAAATTCTGGGTTTTGGCATACGCACAACTTTTATAGGAGTAAAAATAGAAAAAATGACGGGACCGTCAAAAAGGGACCTCAATTTCAATTGCTGTGCCTGAAGGGACCTTATCGGATATTTTGTATGTGATTGTCTTTCCTTTGAGGTTTTTGTATAGTTCCAGGATTTGATCCACCATTTTCAAACCCGATCCGGTTCCTGTGGTTTTTTGTTTTTCGGCTTCAGCTCTTCCAATGCCATCGTCTTCGATAATAATCGTGGCGTATTTATCGTGTGGAATTATTTGAATCCCTATGCACCCTTCTCCTTCTTTTGGCCGGATACCATGTTTTACAGCATTCTCAACAAAAGTGAATATCAGGTTTTTCGGAATCAGAACATCATGTCCATCCGATTGAACTTCATAATCTAACTTGTGTTTGAATCTTAATTTTTCAATCTCAAGGTAGTTTTTAACGGAATTTAGTTCCTCCCGCAAGCTGCGTTCGATTTTATCCGAATCCTGCATCATATCCCGCATAAAATCCGACAGCCTGGCTACATAATCATAAGCCAGGTTTTTATCTTCCTTGTAAATGGCATAACCAATGGCATTGATGGCGTTGAAGGTGAAATGCGGATCGAAACGTGTTTTAACCGTCTTTAACTGAAGGTCGGAGATCTGATCGCTGATCCGTTTCTTTCGCTCAAACTGAATGTGCTGCAACTTTCTAACAAGCAAAATAAATCCCAGTATGATCAGGTAAATTAATGCATAGTAAGGATATTTCAGATAGTACATCGGATTCTTTCCATAAGAGAACAAATAAGTGTTCCTTCCATTTTGCACAAAGAGTTGGGTTTCTTCTCCTGCCTGCCTTGGTGAAATCAATCTTACATCACCAAAATAATTTCCGGGAATATGGATAAAAACAGGATGTTGTAATTTATCCCTGTATATTAGCATGTCGTTTTTTTCCGTACTCCAAATAATGAGTTCATCCAATCCGTCCAGATCGATATCTTTTAAGTATCTGTGTCCACTTGAAATTTTAGCTTTGGACCTGACCTTTCTGGTTTTAAGATTTTTGTTTATCAGATAGATGCTGTTCGTTCCTTTGTTCAAGAGAAATAAATCTTCATTTAACTTATCAATCACAAATTCTCTTGTATAGACCGGTACAAGATAATCTAGAATAAGACTGTCCATCAATCTACAATCTTTAGCATAAAATCGTACTTGTAAATTTGGGTATTGCTTATTCTGACCTTTATTTTTGATGATCGTTGCGATTTTGCCCTTACCAAAATCAATACTCATCAAGCGAAGTTGCTTCCCGGGAAATTCCTTTGGCGGGCACTTGAATTCCAGTTTATGATCAAGCACAAACAACCATGCGCTTGAGTCATCGAAAGGGTAATAATCTTCAGTGGCGTTTCCGGTTGACTGTGTGCCGGTAAGAATTTCCTTAAATCCATCCCCGTCAATATCTGCTATTGATCTAACACTCATGTAACTATAACTTAAAGGTGACTTCAAAAGTGATTTATCAACCGGGTTGAAGGCGTAGATGTTGCGCGGTTGCAGGGAGAAACCTCCTCTTATTCGGAATAAAACTTCATCCACTCCATCGCTATCCAAATCATCAATATGTTGGATTCCTATATTGTAGTCATTGAGTGAACTGTTTTTTAGGAGTTGGTCGATATAGATTTCCTGAAAATCAACTTTTTTTAAATCAACCAATTCTGAAAAACTAAGAAAAACAGAATCATTTCTTACGATCAATACATAAACTTCATTGAAATCGTCATGATCACAATCATGAAAAGAGAAAAAATGTGTTCCACCAGGATAATCGCCATTTAAATTAAACTGCCCGATGGTTTTCAGTTCGTGATCCCTTATTACAATAGCAGCATTTCCTTCCAGGTTGGTTTTAAAATCAATCTGCTCATCATACTGATTCCCATCCAGGTCTGCATAAGAGATCAGTTGGTTTTCAGAGGCAGCCGAATAGTTTGATTTTATCAAAGAAGCTTGATAGCTGTTGAACCGATATGGTATAAGGGCAATGACAATCACACTGACCAACAAGGCCAGAAAATAGGGGCTTAAAGCTATATTGAAAAGCTTCCTTCGCATGCTCATAAACATGTCAAAGCTAATAAAATCAGTGGAATAATTTGGGGTGATTCTAAAACTACAACATAAAACTTAGAATCTGTGTATACCGATCCGGAACAGGTTTGCAATGATTGACCTCCTGTTCCTATCGGTATAACTGAATCTAACAGAAAAATGCTTTGCATTTTTAATAAGATTCAGTATATAAGCAGGACGCTACTCCCCCTTCTCCCTTACAATCAAATAAATATCTTCATTGTCTCTTTTCATCAGGTAGCGTTCGCGGGCGAATTTTTCAAGGGTGTTCAGGTCGGTTTGCAGCTGGTGAAGGGCGGTGCTGTCTTTTTTGATCTCGCTCAGGTAATAAGCCTTTTGCTTTTCAAGGCGGTTCAGGTTGGAGGAAAGCTTCGCCTGCCTGATCATGTTGTTGCTGTCGAAAAACAACATCCATACCACGAAGGCCAGGCCGGTGAGAAAGTATTTGTTTTTAAGTAGTTTCGGGATTTTCATACAGGCAAAGATAGCTTAACATGAAGCATTTAAAAAACCATTCGGGGATTTTTACTAAAATGATTGTGTTAATAAACTGTTGCAAGTTACATGTTAAAGGTTGCATGTTTGGTTAACCTGCAACTTGAAACCTGCAACCTGAAACAAACTTACAATCCAATATCATCTCCAATTCGGCTCATCGCTCCCAAACTCAGCACAATAAACTCATCCAGCGGGATGCCGGCTTTTTCACATTCCATGATGTTTTCGCGTTTAACGGAGGCGGCAAATGATTTTTCTTTCATGCGCTTGCGAATCGACTTGGGTTTGACCGAGGCAACTTTTTTATCGGGATAAACAAGTGTGGTGGCCACGATCAACCCGGTGATGGTTTCCCCTGCCGCCAGGGCATGCTGAAACCTGCCGGAGCGCTCCTTGCCGGTTGCCTCTTCGTTGTGATGTTTTATGGCGTCGATAATGCCCCCATCAAGACCTTTTTCTTCAAGAATCTCGGCCGTCTTCAATCCATGCTCCTTGGGATCTGCATTAATCACTTCAACATCCAGGTCATGAAGCAGGCCCGCCAACGCCCATTTTTCTTCATCCTCGCCAAAATGCCTGGCCAGATCCCGCATCACCGCCTCCGAAGCAAGACAGTGGTTGATCATGTTGGGGTTTTTGATGTAGCTTTTTAATAAATCAATTGCTTCTTCTCTGTTCATGGTATAATTTATTTAAATGATTGTTTCATTGCTACATTGTTTCATTGTTTAATTGTCACAGGCAGTTAGCTTTTCAACAATGGAGCAATCGAACAATCGAACATTTATTTAGCATTTAGTAGCAACATTTTCAAATTTTCAAATTAAGCAATTTTCAAATCAATGTACATCCAGCCCATGCAACATATAAATCAGATGCTGCAGGGTTTTGGTTATTTCAGTCATGTATTCGTTTACGGCTTTTACGCTGCCGGGCAGGGTGTAGACCAGGCTTTTGCCCATCACGCCCGCCACTCCCCTGCTAAGCAAAGCATTGGGCTTTTCCATACCGTATTTCATCCGGATCATCTCCATGATGCCGGGAATGTCTTTGTCGAGAAAGCCGGATACCACCTCGGGGGTAAAGTCTCTTGCTCCAATACCGGTTCCTCCGGTGGTAAAAACCACGTCCGTGCAGCTTTCTTTTTCATTTACCAAAATGGAGCTGAGCTGATCGCGATCGTCGGGTATTACCACACTTTCGACCTCTACTCTCCATTTGATCCGGTCAAAATACTCCCTGATCAACTCCTCAATCCGGGGGCCGCTCCGGTCTTTATATTCTCCTTTGCTGGCACGATCGCTCAGGGTAACGATCTTCACCCTGAACATTTTGGGCTCATAAACCAGCTCGTCACCGGCCTGCATGTTGCCGCTTTTGAGAACCCTGGCGAAAATACCTTCTTTGGGCATTACACAATTGCCGACCTCGCGAAAAATGGCGCAACGATCGCCATGGCATTTTTTACCGATCTGGGTTACTTCCAGGATTACATTGTCATTGTATAATTTGTCAAAAGGATTGGTTTCATATAGTTTAATGCCTTCGGTGGTGATGTTTTCGGCAAATTCACCGAACTCAATCTTGCGTCCGGCCAGCTCTTCAAATTTTTTAACGCTTTCGTTTCCGAGCAGGCTCACCTGCCGGTGCCAGCTTCCGGCGTGGGCATCGTCTTCCACACCATTCCTGCTCAGCCGGATACTTTCAACAGGCTTTTTGATGATGCCTTTCTTTTCGGAAATGTTGACTGATAAAACCTTTAATCTATCCATTTCAATAGGCTAATTAACAATCGAACAATGAAGCAATCGAGCAATACTGTTCAATTGTTCGATTGTTCAATTGTTATTATTGTTTAATTTCTTCCTTTGTTTTCTCTATCAACCTCACCCCAAACATCTCCATTTCTTTATCCACGGCCTTGCACATATCGTAAATCGTCAGCAGGGCGATGTTGACGGCGGTGAGGGCTTCCATTTCCACGCCGGTTTTGCCGGTGCATCTGGCCTCGCTTTCAACGATCACGCAATCATCTGCCAGATGGGCTTTCACAGATATTTTGGTGATGGGAAGCGGATGACAAAGGGGGATCAGTTCGCTGGTCCTTTTACCGCCCTGTATGCCGGCAATTTCGGCAATGGTAAGCACATCGCCCTTTTTGATCTGGTTCTCCCGGATCAGTTTGATGGTTTCGAGCTGCAGGCTGATCTGCCCTACGGCTTTGGCCACCCGCAACTGATCAGGCTTGTGACCTACGTCAACCATTTTGGCCTTGCCGTTTTGATCTGTGTGAGATAATTTTGGCATATGCTTATTTTTTAAATTACAATTTGCAAATCACAAATAAATTCCAATTCTTAAAGTTCAATTACCAAAACCTGTCTTTGTCGGCAAATACCAAAGTTTTGATTTTTGATCAATGTATTTTTTTTGAATTATTTATTTTTTGTTTTTTGTGATTTGGTGCATAACCTTATCCTCCAATATTATAAAACTTACTGCTTTTGCTGTATGTCCCTGCTTTGGGCTTTTCACCAACAGCTCTTTTGATGGCCTCTTTTGCTCCCAGCTCTCTAACGTCGTATGCCAGGTCACTGAACAGGCAAGGCTTTATCTTGCCGTCGGAAGTCAGGCGCAGGCGGTTGCATCTGGCGCAATTGCCGCCTTCCCCGCCTTCAACAATGGAAAATGCCCCGCTTGACAGGTCCATCTGGTGGATAAAGCGTATCTGCAAATCAAACTGCTCGCAAAATTCCGCTACCTCCCGGGCGTCTTTTTCCTGCGACGAATTCCAAACCACGCAATTGATCTTAACGGGTTCCAGGCCAAATTCCTTTGCCGCCCTTATACCCTCCAGCACATATCGGATATTACCTCCCCTGGTCTGGAGCTTGAATATCTCGGGGTCCATGGTGTCGAGGCTGACGTTCACCCGGTTCAATCCTGCATCTTTCAAAGACTTAGCATATTTACTTAGCAGGATCCCGTTGGTGGTCATCGCCAGGTCTTTTACGCCTTCAATTCGTGCAAGCATCTTAACCAGTGTCACTACATCTTTTCTCACAAGTGGTTCACCCCCGGTCAGTCGAACCTTGTCGATGCCCATATCAACGGCAACTTCAACCACTTCTTTTATCTCATCATAAGAAAGTATGGCTTCATGCGGCAACAAATTGATGCCCTCTTCGGGCATACAGTACTTGCAACGCAGGTTGCAGCGGTCGGTGACCGAAATCCGCAAATAATTGATTTTTCTGTTAAATCTGTCGTACATCCACCAATTCTCCCTTGTTCAATGTTGTTTTTCCTACCGGTATGCTGATCAGGCCATCGGCAAACACCAAAGCATGAACATGAGCAGACCCATGGTATTGGATCGGGATCACCCGGCCCTGCTCATCTATCTGAACAGGCAAGTAAGATTTCCTTGTTGACTTTTTTCGTTTATATTCTTTTCCCAGGGGTAACCTCAACCTCACAGGAACGAAATCATGTCCCATAATCTTATATAGTAGCGGTTTTACCAGCAACTCAAAGATATTGAACGAGCTCACCGGATTGCCTGGCAAGCCAAATATGTATTTGTGCCCGCTTATTCCGTAAACGGTTGGACGGCCGGGTTGCACCGCCACGCTGTCAAACAGAATGTCAATATTCAATCGCTGAAACACTTTGGGGATAAAATCAAAGTCGCCCATGGAAACCCCGCCCGTCAGCAAAACCATATCGTTCTCCTTAAGGGTTTTTTGGATCAACTTCCTGCTGTGTTCTTCATTATCCAAAGCGATTCCATAATAATTGGCCTCGCACCCCATTCCAGCAGCCTGATTCAGCAGCTGATAAGCATTGCTGTTCCTTATTTTTGACTCGCCCGGAAACACCGAAGGCTCAACCAACTCATCACCCGTTGATAAAACACCTATCCGGGCTTTTCTATAAACCATCGGCAGGATACATCCAACACTTGCCATCACGGCGATATGCTGAGCCTTGATCAGAGTTCCTCTTTTCAGCACTACATCACCACGCTTAACATCTTCTCCTTTCGGTACAAAGTTGGATTTGGTTTTTTCCGCAGTAAACCTGATACGGCCACCGGGCAATTCTTCAGTTTGTTCAACCATGATCACGCAATCGGCTCCTTCAGGCACTTTTGATCCCGTCATGATCTTCGAACACTGATTTTTGCCAATGGTTTTCTTTGGAGGTTTTCCTGCAGGGATTACCTCTATCACCTCCAAAGGATTTTTCAAATTCTCGAAACGGCAGGCATAACCATCCATGGCAGACTTATCAAAAGGGGGCATATCGATATCCGACTGCACATCCTCTGCCAATACGCGAGCATTGCTTAGATTAAAGTCAATCTGTTCAACATCCAGAGTTTTCGCACTTCGCGAAACAATATCCAGAGCCTCTTCAAAACCAATCATAATCCTTCATTTAATCATGCAAAGGTACGAAGGATTGAATTAATCCCCTGTAAAAACGGGAAACCATGCCTTCACTTAAAAAAGGCAATACTTCGATAGCACCTTAAAACGGATACAGCCGACCCCGTATGAATAACCAGGCCGGCTGCAAGGGGGTAATGAAGTGTACTAATCAATGGAAGACGCTTCAGAGAGAAATTTTTCAATCTCCAGGAGGCGCTGTTTCAAATCTTTGTTTTCTTTCATCAATTGTTCGATAAGTTTTTGCTGTTCCTGCACAGCCTTGATGGTCACGATCTGGGCGTTGTAGGTATCGATTTGAAGGATTTCTTCGGAATCGCCTTCCAGGTATTCGCCCGAGCCCTGAACCGATTCCGGGAAAACTTCTTCGAATTCCTGGGCGATAAAGTTGTAGTAATACCTGTTTTGGATTGTCGGATTCTCAGAGATCCATTCACTGGTGTACCTGAACTTCACCGGTCTGAGCTTCATCAATGTTTCCAGCGCGTTGTCAACATCCTGTATGTCCGTTTTGATGCGCCGGTCGCTATTGGCCAACCAATCCCCTGCTGTGGTTTTCGATGCTGATCCGTTCACTTCGAAAGCATTGGTTGATGCCACCCGGTAAATGCCTACCCTGTGACTGGCAAAGTCCCCATAAATCAGGGGTGTACTATTGTATGTATAATTGGCTATATGGAGTTTATCGCTACCTGTTACAGAATATCCTGCCTTATAACCGATAAAAACATTGTCGTTGCCCGTGCTGTTGTAACCGGCTTCCAGGCCGATCATTACATTCCTGTGCCCGGATATATTGTTGTAACCGGCCCCTGCACCGAAGTAGGTATTCCTCCAGCCATCATCATTTCCATATCCGCATTGATATCCTACGAATGTATTTCTATCCACGGTATTGTTGTAACCGGCTTCGCATCCCACAAAAGTATTGTAATGATGAGTTATTGTATTATAACCCGCTTTCGACCCAATAGCCGTATTCATATTGGCTGTAGTAAGTTGATACAGACTCATATCCCCAACTGCGATATTTTGATCACCACTGGAAGTTGAACTTAACGACTGGTAACCTATAGCGGTATTGGATCGCCCTGTATTATTGGCCGCGCTTGCGCTGCCTTTCAAAGCCTCATAGCCAATGGCCGTATTATAGGTTGCTCTTCCACTTGTGCGGTTATCAGCAAATTGCATTGCTTTGTATCCAATGGCAGTACTTGATGTATTTTCAATATTGAAAAACAGCGCATAGGTTCCAATGGCAACATTGGCGTAACCTGTTGTGTTTTGTGAAAGAGAAGATCTCCCCAGGGCTATGTTGTTGTATCCTATAGTGTTTGCCTTTAAAGAATAGAGCCCCATTGCAATATTATATCTCCCGTTTGATGAAAGCGTGGGATTGGTATTGTATAAGGCCTGATATCCAATAGCGATATTACCAACATCGTACAAACCTGCATAATCGGTTTGGGAATAAAGCGCCTCATACCCTATTGCAATGGAGTACCATGCGGTTGTATTGCTATAAAGAGCATTTGTTCCGATTGCAACATTATAACGGCCAGTGGTATTTGCATACAGGGCATTCAGGCCAAAGGCCGAATTACTGTGTCCGCTACTGTTTGTGAACAACGCACCCGAACCTGCCGCTGTATTGTTATCACCTGAAGTATTGGATGCCAATGCCTGGTGGCCAATGGCGGTATTTCTGGTTCCGTTGTTATATGAAGCTATTGCATTCCCGCAAAGGGCTTCATATCCAACTGCCGTATTGTAAGTTGGAACAGCCGTATAACTGTCACAAGCATTGCGCATGGCTTTGAAGCCAACGGCCGTACTTTCAGAAGTCATTTTGTTGGTATGCATTGCGTAAGCCCCAACTGCGACATTCTCCGAGCCACCTTCATTGGAGGCCAGAGAGGCAAACCCATGAGCAGTATTGTTATTACCCGTGGAATTTTTCCTAAGCGCCTGCATTCCTATTGCCGCATTGTATGCGCCAACCGAGTTAAATTGGATTGCTTCCGTACCTACAGCTGTATTTGAATGGCCGCTTGAATTATACCGCAATGACCATTTACCAATACCGACATTGCTGCTACCGCTGGTATTAGCCCACATCGCTCCATGGCCTATTCCCACATTATAACGCCCGGAAGTATCGTTTACCGGATCGGTTAGATGCAATGCATAATATCCAATGGCTATATTGGCAATTTCCTCATCACCTTTACCTTCTGTTTGCATATATAAGGCTTTATGCCCGATGGCAATTGAATAATTACCTGAGGTGTTTTGAGTAAGTGCTTCATTCCCCACGGCAATATTGAATGAACCACTTGAATTACTTGACAATGCAATTTTGCCAAGCGCCACATTATCCGCACCCGAGGTATTTAACCTGAGCGCATAAAATCCGATTGCGGTATTGGATATTCCCGTATTTTCAGAGGGGGTTGATCCACCTCGCAACGATTCACTGCCAACAGCGGTATTATAGGTAGCCCTGCCATCGGTTCTGTCATCAGCATAGTACATTGACCTATAACCAATGGCAACACTTTCAAAATTAGCTACATTATGATACAAAGCTGCGCCTCCAATGGCAACATTTTGAAATCCCTGGGTGCTATTAAACAAAGCATCATTCCCAACAGCGGTATTGTATGTACCGTCAGAATTGTTGTAAAGCACCCTGGAACCAATTGCAGTATTGCCAAAACCTACCGAATTGGTAAACAAACTCTGCATGCCCACCGCAGTATTGTACATGCCGGTATTGTTTGCGGCAACTGCACTGCCACGCAATGCCTGCGCACCAATAGCAGTGTTAAAAGTTGTTTGGGTCGTCGTTCGATCATCTGCATAATACATTGCCTGATACCCCAGGGCAGTGCTGCTATAATTGGCCTTGTTCGAGTACAGGGAACCATCGCCTACTGCTGTATTGTAGTTCCCGATGGTATGCTGTGCGCCCGCTTGCTCCCCAACAAAAAGATTGCTTGTCGCAACCGAATTAATAAGATCGCTGCTGCCAAGCTCCGACCAGTCGCCCGATTTGTATAACCATATGGACTCATTGTCACTGTCGTATACAAGCAAGCCTTCAGCCGGACTTGATATGGCAACTCGCTGGGCAGTGGTTAAGCGCGGGATCAACAAACCCTTATCGGTCGAATACACATCAAGTACGGCAGAAGGATCTGCCGAATAGCTGTTATCATCTGTAACAGCCACATTATTCTGCGAAAACAGACTTGATCCTGCAAAAAGTATCAGGATGATCGGGTAAAACAATTTCTTTTTCATCATAGCTAAATTTGATTCAGACCAAAAATATTGAGTCCGAAAGATTTAAAAAAGTTGAAGTTAGGGAAAGGCATACCAGACTTAGCCAGATGGTAAGCGCACCTATTTAAAGGCAATTATTTTCTTGATGTAGCTCAATTTCAAATACATCATGAAAGGACCACACCAAACCTCCACACATCCTTTAACAATTATAATACAGCTATTTACTTGTGCGGATAAATAAATATGGTAAATAATTGAACTGCAAAATATAAAAAGATGTTTTTTTGAACATTATTTTTCATAATTTGGCGGTTGATAAAAACCGGATTGTTGGGGATAAACAACCGCTTTTATTAACTAACCAAACTTGGAGCACTAAGTGGTATTTTATCAGTCGATTATAAAAAAAACAGGCGCCCTGATCATACTTGCCGTATTGAGTGGGGCCCTGACGGCCCAGGACACCTACGAAGACAGTCTCAACAAAGCCCTGGCAAGCAGCAGGGAGCCCGACAAATCAGAGATCATCATCAAGCTATCTTATCATTACCTGAAAAAAGATCCTGAAAAAGC
The DNA here is from genome assembly GCA_021738625.1 of Bacteroidales bacterium. Taxonomy (GTDB): domain Bacteria; phylum Bacteroidota; class Bacteroidia; order Bacteroidales; family JAIOZK01; genus JAIOZK01. The sequence goes on along the minus strand of JAIPBS010000002.1, from coordinate 179,003 downwards.
ACGTCAGTTGGCTGAAGAAGCAAGAAAAATCAGTCAGCGGCACGAACAATACCTGAATACATCAGAGGCATATAAATTACTCGGGATTGGCTGGCAAAACCAGGCCGCATACGACAGCGCCTTCAGTATGTATGAAAAAGGATTACATTTTGCTCAACTGGCCGGTGATCATGCTGCCGAGGCATGGATGTACGGATACCTGGGATATGTTACTGAGGCGGCCGAAGATTTTATACAAGCACTCGCCTACTACAGAAAATCTCTGGAGATCAGCTTGCAAAACAATAACATTGAAGGCATTGCCAATGGCTATAACCACATTGGTATCATTTATCAAAATATCCGCAATTACGACTCCTCTGTTATTTACTATCAAAAAGCGCTTCCGCTCTTTGAAAAGGCAAACAGCGATAAAGGCAAGGCGGAAACATACAACAACATGGGCGTAGTCGAGTTTTATCAGGGCGATTATGAGGCGGCCATAAAGCATTTCCTGCAAGCCCTTGAAATCAAGCAAAAGCTGGGCGATAAAAGAAGTGTTGGCATTTACCTGGGAAATATTGCAGGCATCTACCAGATGATGAGCAATTATCCCAAAGCTATTGAGTATTATAACAAAGCACTTAAGATTAACCGTGAGATGGGAAAAGTGGTTCCCTCTGCCATCATGCTGGGAAACCTTGGCAATGTTTACCAGGAATGGGGGAAATTCGACAGTTCGCTATTATACTTTGAGCAAGCGTTAAATACATACAAAGAAGCCGGAAACCAGCGCGGTACAGCAATTACGACAAGCAACATGGGAAATGTATACCATGCCCTGGGTCAATTTGACAAAGCTGCCAGAAAACATAAGGAAGCCATTGAAGTGTTTACCGAAATGGAAGATAAACAGGAACTTGCCAATGCCTGCAACAAACTCTCCATAAGCCTGGCCGATCTGGGCAGTCTCGATGAAGCAAAGTTATACAATACCCGGTGCATTGAGTTGGCCAGAGAATTAGGTTTGAACCAGATGTTGAAGGAGGCTTATCACCACATGGCCGAATTGTACGAAAAAGCTGCTAATTACAGAAAAGCAAATGAGTTTTATAAGGTCCACATGCTTTTGAAAGATTCTTTGCTTAATGAAGAAAAACACCTGCAAATAGCCGAATTGCAGGAGAAATATGAAACAGCTGAAAAGGACAGGAAGATCGCAAGCCTGAACCAGGAAAAGAAGATTCAGGATCTTCGTTTGAGCAAGCAAAGAAACAGGATATGGTTCATTTTAATTTCAGCCGTTTCACTGATTTTCATTATCCTTTTGATTGTATATATCAACAGACTCCGTCAGAAAAACAAGCAGGAACAACTCAAGAAACAAAAGCTCGAAACCGAAAAAAAGCTTCTGCTGATGCAAATGAACCCACATTTCATTTTCAATTCTCTGAATTCGGTTCATTCTTTCATCACCAACAACAAAACCCAGGTAGCAAAAGAATACCTGGCCAGGTTCAGCAGCCTGATGCGCCTGATCCTTGAAAGTTCAAGAAAATCCATGATCCTGCTGGAAGATGAGATCGAGATGTTGGACATTTACCTGGGCCTCGAAAAAGCAAGATTTGAGGATAAGTTTGATTATCATATTGATTCAGCCGGTATCAAAGCAGACGAGGTGTGGATTCCGCCAATGTTGATTCAGCCTTTTGTTGAAAACGCTGTAAAGCATGGAATATCAAATCTTACAGGTAACAGGGGCAAAATCGAAATTCGGTTTAGCTACAGAAAAGACCATTTGCTCTGTTTGATAGATGACAACGGTCCGGGAATCAGGACAACAACAGATGCTCAAAAATCCGCCCATACATCAATGGGGGTGAAGCTAACCAACGAACGACTGAACCTGCTTGCCAGTCAATATGGAACCGAACTGATCATAGATATCACCGATTTGGGGAAATCCGGTGAAGATAAACAAGGCACCCGAATCGAAATTGAATTGCCATACGAAACAGATTGAATTAACCATGGATGAAGAATTAATCAAAACAGTAATTGTGGACGACGAGAGCGCTTGCCGCAACTCGCTGAAAGGACTGATCACCGATCACTGCAACAACCTGGAAATTGTCGGGGAAGCCGGCAATATAAAAATGGGACAGGAAACCATTATGGAAAAGAAACCGGGGCTCGTTTTCCTCGATGTGAAACTGCCCGACGGAACCGGATTCGATATGCTCGATCAAATCCCCTCGCTAGATTTCAAGATCATTTTTGTATCTGCATTCGACCGTTACGCTATTAATGCCTTTCGTTTCAGCGCCATCGACTATCTCCTGAAACCAATAGAAAGCGAAAAACTAATGCGGGCTGTCAACCGGTTGTACGACAGTAATCTTTACTCCAACTTCCACCGGCGCATCGAACTGATGATGGCCAATCTCCATGGATTTAACAAGATCGCTCTCCCCACCCTGGAAGGCTTTACTTTTGTTAACCTGCTTGACATTGTGCGCTGCGAATCGGAAAGCAATTACACCTGGTTTATTATGAAGGACGGATCGAAGATTCTTGTTTCGAGGTCTTTAAAGGAGTATGACGAAATGCTCTGTGCACAGGGGTTTTTCAGAAGTCATAAATCACACCTGATCAACCTCAACCATGTAGTAAAGTATCAGAAAGGTGGCGGCGGATCACTCAGCCTGGATGACGGCTCAACAGTTGAAGTTTCCAGAAGAAGAAAAGATGAGTTGCTGGATGTTCTTCTCAGACGAAAAAACTACTGAAAGCTTTTATTCTACCTGCTGATTTTTTCCCAGCTTCTCCTTAAAATAATCATAAATCTCAAACTGAGACCTGTGCTTCTGTGGGTTATCGGTTTTCCGGTATTGATTCAAGTTATCCGGACCCAACAGGCGGGCCTTGCAGTTGTCGCGCAGCTGGATCTGCATCATGTCCATCAATTCCTGTTTGATATTTTTATCCAGAACAGGACAAAGGATCTCCACCCGGTGATCAAAATTGCGTTGCATCCAGTCGGCTGAAGCAATGTAATATTTGTTGTCGCCATTGTTGTTAAAGATATATACACGGGAATGCTCGAGGAATTTGTCCACAATGCTTATGGCATCGATGTTTTCGCTCAGGCCCGGTACACCCGGAAAAATAACGCAAATGCCGCGCACAATCAATTTGATCTTTACACCTGCCTGACTGGCGGCATATAGTTTCCGGGCTGTTTTTTTATCCACCAGGCTGTTCATCTTCAGAATAACCCATGCTTCTTTCCCTTGTTCTGCTGCCTGAATTTCATTGTCCAGCATTTGTATAAAGAAATCCCTGATATAATATGGGGCTACGATCAGCTGATTGAATTTTGGTTGAATGATCTTGGCCTCAATCAAATCAAATATTTTATAAAGATCGGCACATATTTCGGGATGTGAAGTAAGCAAGCTGTCATCTGCATATACTTTGGCAGTGGACTCGTTGAAATTGCCCGTTGAAATATTGGCATAAAAATGATTGATGCCTTCTTCCCTCCTTCTGATTAAAATCATTTTTGAATGAACCTTATAACCCGGAATGGTGGGCAGAACCTTGATGCCTTCTTCCTGCAGTCGTTCGGTCCAATAGATATTGGCTTCCTCATCGAACCTGGCCTGAATTTCCATGAACACAGTAACATATTTACCGTTTCTGGCCGCATTGATCAGGGCGTTCATGGCCTGGGAATGCCGGGCGGCTCTGTAAAAGGTCATCTTGATGGAACGCACCTGCGGGTCGATGGAAGCTTCACGCAAAAAATCAATCAAATCCTGAAAAGACTGGTATGGATAATGCAACATGATGTCTTTTTCTTTCAGAATATCGAAATAGCTTCTTTCGCCTTTCAATTCGGGATGTGGTAAGGGAGGGGAAGGCGGGTAAACAAGCTTGCCTGAGCCGATTCTCGGAAAGCCCATAAAATCTTTAAAGTTGTGGTAACGTCCCCCCGCTCTCAAGGTATCATTCTTGCTGATATTAAATCGCTTTAAAAGCTTTTTGAGCAATTTTTCGGGAACCGCATCATCATAAACAAAACGGACAGGTTCTCCCCGTTTTCGTTGTTTCACACTTTCGCTCATCAATTCCACAAAGCTCTTTGAAACATCATTGTCGATGTCAAGCTCTGAGTCGCGGGTGAACTTAATTGTATATGCGTTTAGTCTATCAAATCCATATACCCCGAACATATCATGCAAACAATAGCGGATCACATCATCAAGCAAAATGATAAATTTCTTTTCTCCCTCATCAGGCAACTGTAAAAAACGGGAAACCGCATTGGTAGGCAACTGGATAAGTGCATAATCCGCTTTTTCGGTGTCTTTGCTGCTTTCCATACTTACAGCCAGGTAAATGGAAGCATCCTGTATGGAAGAAAGATCTTTGATGCTGTTGAGCATGAGTGGAAACAGGTGAGGTCTGATTTTATCGTGATAATATGAATTGACAAATTCACCTTGTGATTGATTAAGCTGTTCTTCATTTACAATGAATATATTGTTTTTGGCAAGTTCTTCCTTTAACACTTCGTAAGTCTGGTTAAACTTTTCTTCCTGCATCGAAACAATGGCATGTATCTGGCTCAAAACATCATTATATTTTTGACCTGAAAGGTTTTGCTTTCTGTGGATTTTCAACATGCGTTTCATGGTGGCCACACGAACCCTGAAAAACTCATCCCGATTATTAGAATAAATACCCAGAAACTTGATCCGTTCAATCAGGGGGTTACCATCATCATAGGCTTCCTGCAAAACTCTTTCATTAAAATATAACCAGCTGATCTCCCGATTTACAAAATCAGATGTGTCTTTTGCCATAGGATAAAAGATTATAAATATTAATGCACAAGATATAAAATTTATACGTTCTCGGACGCCTTAAGCATTTTGGGGGTGATAATGAACTTCGTATGCGAAACGGCAATAAAAATCTGATCCCATTTTTCCGTTTCAAAATCAATGCAGACAATACCGGATGTTGGCAACCAATCGATTTTTTCTTCCAGGAAAAAATTTGCAAAATTCGTAAAGGCAGGATTATGCCCGAACAACATTACCGAATTGTACTTATCGCTTAAATCAAAAAATTGGTCTTTCAGTTTTTCCGCATCAGCATGATAAACCTGCGGATCAACTTTGATATCTTCAACCGGATATCTCATTGCGCGCGCAAGAAACTTCGCTGTTTCGAGAGCACGCACTGCCGAGGAAGATATGATATAATCCACTTGTATACTTTTGTCGAGGATAAAATCGATGATCTTCTTTGTTCGCTTCTTGCCTTTTTCAAGCAAGGGCCTGTCATGGTCCGTCAGGTCGGGATAATCCCAGGAGGATTTGGCGTGGCGTACGATATACAAAGTTTTCATAGCAGCTTTTTATAAAGATAGTTATAAATTATATACCGATTCGGAACAGGTTTGCAATGATTGACCTCATACTCCAATCGGTATAACTGAATCTAATAGAAAAATGTTTTGCATTTTTATAAGATTCAGTATAAAACAACAGCATACAATTCAATCAACGAAAATACAGCATAGGGGAATTTGCGGCTTATATGAATGTTAAATGTTGGTTAAGTTTGTGTTAAGTAGAGTGACTTCCTTAAAAAACCCCAATGGGTTTGTATATTAATCTATCCGGAAAAAAATTATCATATCAACAGTTTATTTCATTTTGAGACGAAAAAGCAATAATGTACGAATGATCAAGAAGCTCTTTATACTGAGTCTAACAGATCGGGATAGTTGTATTATTTTTCATAAATTTAAACCAATCAAAATCTTATCAAATGAAACCTCCTACGCCGGAAATGATCATTGATTACCGCGAAAGGGCATCAGGCATACCTGAAATTCTGAAAGATAAATTATCGAACATTGGTTTTAAAAATCTTAATGCGGGAGATTACCTTATTCCCCATAAAGTATTGGTGGAAAGAAAAACAGCTGTTGATTTGATCCAATCACTTAAAACCCAAGTGCTATTCGGACAATGCAAAAAGCTTAAAAATCAGTCATTGCCGGTATTGATGATCATTGAAGGCAATCCTTTGCGAACCACTTCTATGATAAGCAAAACCGCAGTGAAAGGCGCTTTGCTTTCAATCACCTCTTGCTGGCAAATTCCCGTTTACTATACAGCAACTGCATGCGAAACGGCAAATACGATTGTTAAAATAGTTCAACATGAGGAAAGAATCCATAACAGGTTACTCACAAAAGGCACCAAACCAAAACGTTTACATAGCCATCAATTGTTTTTCGTTCAGGGACTTCCCGGCATCAGTAAAAAACTTTCCTATGATTTATTAAAAGAATTTAGAACGATAGAGAAAGTGCTTTTTGCAGATTGCAAATCCCTCCAAAAAATAAGAGGGATCGGCAAAACCAAAGCCCAAAAAATCCATGACTTCCTCCATCAACCATTCGAACCCTAACATATTTTTTTCAATTATTTTTTTTGTAAAATAATTGAAAAAAAATATTACCATGCAAACATCGGGAACTCCTTCATCAGTTCATTCACCCTTATTTTAACCTTGGCGATGAGGTCTTCATTTTCAATGTTATTGATCACTTCATCTATCATATCAACGATCAATGGCATATGTTCTTCTTTCATGCCGCGGGTTGTGACCGCAGGTGTTCCTATACGAAGACCTGAGGTGGCAAATGGCGAACGGTCGTCAAAAGGAACCATATTTTTGTTTGCGGTAATGTCGGCAAGTACCAGTTTGTTTTCAACTTTTCTTCCGCTGATCTCCGGGAATTTGCTCCTGAGGTCAATCAGCATCAAGTGGTTGTCGGTACCTCCCGAGATCACATGGTATCCCTTATCAACAAATGCCTTGGCCATAACCTCTGCGTTTTTCTTCACCTGTTTCACATAGTCTTTGTAACCATGCGTAAGTGCCTCACCAAAAGCAACCGCCTTGGATGCGATCACATGTTCCAGTGGTCCTCCCTGTGTACCCGGAAACAAGGCCGAGTCGAGCACCTGGGTGAAACTTTTCACTTTTCCTTTCAGGGTTTTCTTGCCCCAGGGGTTGTCAAAATCCTCTCCGACCAGGATCATACCACCTCTTGGGCCGCGAAGGGTTTTATGCGTGGTGGTAGTCACTACATGGCAATGCGGCAGGGGATCGTTAAGCAATCCTTTGGCGATCAAACCGGCCGGGTGGGCAATATCGGCCATCAGTATGGCATCTATTTTATCAGCGATCTGACGCATGCGTTTGTAATCCCAGTCTCTTGAGTAAGCCGAAGCACCGGCAATAATTAGTTTGGGCTTTTCGCGCAAGGCGGTTTCTTCCATATCTTCATAATCGATCTCGCCGGTGTCCTTTTTAACTTTATAAGCAACCTGATTATAAAGTATACCTGAGGAGTTCACCGGGGAACCATGCGAAAGATGGCCGCCATGAGAAAGGTCCATTCCCATAAAAATATCACCTGGTTTAAGGCAGGCAAGAAAAACAGCCATGTTGGCCTGAGCTCCCGAATGCGGCTGAACATTCGCCCAAACTGCGTTGAATAGCTCTTTGGCCCGGTCGATGGCCAGTTGCTCGGTTTCATCCACAAACTGACAACCGCCGTAATATCGCTTGCCCGGATAACCTTCCGCATATTTGTTTGTCATAACCGAGCCCATGGATTCAAGAACCTGTTGGCTAACAAAATTCTCTGAGGCAATTAATTCCAGGCCATCCAGTTGACGTTGTTTTTCCTTTTCAATAATTTCAAAAACCAGTTTATCGCGTTCCATATTCTATAAAGTTTTTATGAATTACTTGCAGGTGCTTTTGTTCGCTAACAGCATGTTTTGCAAATTTACGATTAATTTTGCATTTTCATTGGGTAAAATAAAACCGTCTCTTATCAGTTTTAACACCAAACAGTCAAAAGGATATGATTAATTTTGAAAGAGCTGTTCTCGACAATGGCCTGCGGGTTCTTATCCATCAGGATAAAACAACCCCGCTAACCGTTTTGAATGTAATGTATGATGTTGGCTCGCGAGACGAGTATCCTGAGCGAACAGGATTTGCCCATCTTTTCGAACACCTCATGTTTGGCGGATCTGAAAATGTGGCCAAATATGATGAGCCTCTTGAGCGGGTTGGCGGAGAGAACAACGCTTTCACCAACAGCGACGTCACCAACTATTATTGCAGCCTCCCACACCAGAATCTTGAAACGGCCTTTTGGATCGAATCGGACCGGATGAATCAACTGGCCTTTAATCCCAAAAGCCTGGAGGTTCAGCGAAATGTTGTAAGCGAGGAGTTCAGACAAGTATACCTAAACCAGCCTTATGGTGACGCCTGGCTTCTGCTAAGGCCCCTGGCCTATATAACACATCCCTACCGATGGCCAACCATAGGTAAGGAAATAAAACATGTACAGGAAGCCAGCATGGAAGATGTAAAAACATTCTATAGAAAATACTACAACCCTAATAATGCTGTTGTGGTGGTGGCCGGAAACATCAACCCGGGTGAGGTGATGCAACTGGCAGAAAAATGGTTTGGCAGCATACAAAATCAAAACGAAGCCATTGTGAGAAAACTGCCAAAAGAACCTGTGCAAACCCGGCAAAGAGAAAAAACTGTGCAACGCGATGTACCGGCCAATGCCCTTTATCTGGCATTTCATATGTGCGACAGGCATAGTCCTGATTATTATACCACCGACCTGATTTCGGATATCCTTTCCAACGGGAATTCATCCCGCCTGTATCAAAAACTCGTGAAAGAACAACAACTCTTCAGCAATATAGATGCTTATATCACAGGTGAAATGGATGAAGGGTTGTTTATTGTAACCGGAAAAATATCGGTTGATACCGATCCGGAAAAAGCCAAAGCAGCTGTTTTCAGGCAACTGAAAGAAATCAGCGAAACACCGGTCGACCCAACTGAGCTGCAAAAAGTTAAAAACAAGGTTGAAGCTGCACTGGAATATGCGGAAATGGACGTGTTGAGCCGCGCTGTGAATCTGGCATTTTTTGAAGTCCTTGGCGATGCCGGCCAGATCAACAAGCAAGCGGAACAATACAGAAAGGTCACCAAAGAACAAATCCAAAAGGTTGCTTCAGAACTTTTCCGCCCGGCCAACTGCTCGATATTGAATTACCAAGCCAAAATCCAGAATTCATAATGAACGCAACAGACAGAACGAAAGCGCCACAGATCAAACAGGTTGAAAAGCTAAAACTGGAAAACCCGGATTTTATTAAGCTCAAAAATGGCATACCCGCCTGGTTCATAAATGCAGGCAAGCAGGATATCGTTAAAATTGACCTTTTATTCAATGCCGGAACATACTTCCAGTCCAGGCCACTACAAGCCCTGCTCACCAGTAAAATGCTGTCGGAAGGAACTGCCGGCTACGATGCATACCGGATTGCTGAAAAATTCGATTTCTACGGCGCGCAGTTTCTGGCCAATTGCGAAAAAGATAAAGCCGGCTTAACCCTGCTTAGTTTAAATAAACATCTGGAAAAAGTACTTCCGGTTTTTTCTGAAATCATTTTCAGGCCTGTTTTTCCCGAATCCGAGTGGAATATTCTGAAAAGAAAACACAAGCAAAACTTTCTGATCAACAACCGTAAGGTAAAACACCTTGCCCGCAGGCATTTCTTCCCCCTGATCTTTAACGGCCATCCGTATGGAAGCCTGACAAGGGAAGAAAATTATGACAGCATCATTCTGAATGATTTAAAAACCTTTTATGAAACATTCTATAATCCGGCGAATGCTGTGCTTATCATCAGCGGAAAAATTGAAGATCACATCCCTGAGTTGATTGATAAGCATATCGGCATCAATAAAGAAAACAATTTAAACGAACCGGTTACCAGGATAGATCATTTTACATATCAAGCTAACAAAAAGTTCATCGAACAGGAAAATGCGTTGCAATCGGCTATTAGGATCGGTAAACCCTTGTTCAATAAAAAGCATCCCGATTATATCAAAATGAAGATATTAACCACAGCCCTGGGCGGTTATTTCGGATCCAGGTTGATGAACAACATACGGGAAGATAAGGGTTATACCTATGGAATTGGCGCAGGTTTAATATCTTTACAACAGGCAGGTTACTTTTTCATTGCCACCGAGGTTGGCTCGAATGTGCGGAATAATGCACTGGATGAAATATATCGGGAAGTTGAAAAACTTTGCAATGAAAACATTTCTGAAGAAGAGCTGTTTAAAGTTAAGAATTTCCTGATCGGAAACATCATTCACAGCCTGGACGGCCCGGTCGGACTGGCTGAGAATTTTAAAAGCCTGATCACCTATGGATATAATTTTGAATATATAAATAATTTGATCGACACCATTAACACCACCACGGCAGTCGAATTAAAAGAGCTGGCCGGGAAATATATGCAGCCCGACAGCCTGTCGGAACTGGTGGCCGGTCAATGATAAAAAGTTGAAGAAGAACATACATATTGCAATTCTGATCATGCTGACGGTTTTTGCTGCCTCCGCCCAAACCGATCATTATCTGCGTTGTGTAAGCGTTGAAAACAACGACAGCATACGCCTCACCTGGGTGTTGCCGACCGGGGCCGGAGAGTTCACGGGATATGATGTGTATCACTCCAATTCGCCAACAAACGGGTTCAGCCTGATCGCTCATATCGATCAGGCAAATATGGGAGAATATGTACATCAAAATTCAAACCCGGCAGTCGAAAACAACTATTACTTCATCAAAGCCAATAATACTTCTGGTGTGGAAGTTTTTTCCGATACCTTAGCCGCAATCAAATTAAGGTTACAGCCGCAATTCAACAACAGCATCGCACGACTGGACTGGAACCTGCAACACGATCCCACCCTTCCTTCCAGTATAGGGCAGCACAAACTTTACAGGAAATATTCTTATAAAAACTGGGTGCTGCTCTATGAAGGCAAGAATACCGTTTACATCGACACCATACAGGTTTGCCCGGACTCAATCAATTATAAAATTGAAATTGAGAACAACCTGGGTTGTTTTTCCGTTTCCAATATTTCAGGCACCTGGTTGCAGGATCTGACCCCGCCCTCCGAACCGATACTCGATTCGGTAAGCCTCGTCAACAACGGAAACGCACTTCTCGGCTGGGATATGAGCAAAGATTCGGGCACTGTAGGATACATTATCTACAGAAAAACAAATATCTGGCCTGCATTCGATACGGTGTTCGGCCTGGAGAACACCAGCTACAAGGACAGTACGGCAAACGGCTGCCTGGAGAACCAATCATACAGCATCGCCGCCTTCGACAGCTGCGGCAACGTAAGCGGAAGAGGGATCGGTCCGGAAAACCTGAACGACTCATTGCGCACGATCCTGCTTCATCCCGTTGAATTCAATCCCTGTGATTCGAGCAGCCTGATCTCATGGACCCCATATATCAATATGATACCGGCATTGAGCGGATACAAGATATACATGAGTAAAAATGGAAGCAGCTTTGAATTGCTCGAAACCATTCCACCAGACCAATCTGCCTATTTGCATCAAAACCTGGAGTCACCGGCTAATTACAGCTATTTCATCAGAGCTTACAATGCGGATATGAGTTCTTCTTCCTGCATTCAATCAATTGAAACATATTATCCCAATCTGCCCGATTTCATCTACCTCAGGAAAGCCAGCGTAACAACCAGCCAGGAAGTATTGCTTTCTTTTTACACCGACAGCCTGGCACCGGTTGCCGGTTTCCTGGTATTTCGCTCGGATAGTCCTGGCGGTCCTTATGACCTGATCGATACCGTTCAGCCATCCGACAATGCTAATATCAAATGGATCGACCTTTCCGCCCAAACCGGCAATGTAAGTTATTATTACAGGATAAATGTACTCGACAGTTGTGGAAAACCCAGTCTGAGTTCCAATATGTCAAGAACAATCCTGCTTAATGTAACAAGCCCTGATGAAAACACCAACCGTCTCAACTGGAATGCCTATGAAGGATGGGATGGAACCGTCGGTCATTATGATGTTTACAGGTTGAATGAAATGCTTGCCGGACCCATGTTAATCGGAAGTGTAGGTTCAGGGACAACGACTTATCAGGATAATATTTCAGGAGATGAGCTGACCATGATCCAAACTTATTTTGTTGAAGCGATTGAAGCAACAGGTTCAACTTACCCCTTCGCCGACAGCGTACGTTCGAATATGGCCGTTGCCAGGCAGGAAGCCGATGTGATCGCACCAAATGCTTTTGCACCCAAAGGACTTAACAACAAATTTAAGCCCCTTGTAAAATTCATTGAACCCGATGGATTCTCGCTCAGAATTTATGATCGCTGGGGAAAAATGATATTCGAAACCCATGATCCCGGAGAAGGATGGGATGGAAAATCCAACGGCAGCTATGTACCAATGGGCGTATATATTTACCTGATCAACTTTCGCAACAGGGAAGACCAGGTTTTGCAGAGGCAGGGAACCGTTACGGTCATTTATTAAGAAACCCCGCATACCGCCTGTTTTTATTGACTTTTCATTAACATTTTTTAAGAATGCAAATACTTTATTTTTCATACATTTGCACCTAATTTAAAATCAGCAAGTATGACCCTGGATAACAATAAATTCATCGGGGAAGGTCTCACCTACGACGATGTGCTTCTTGAGCCCGCTTTTTCGGAGGTATTGCCCCGTGAAACCGATATAACCACCTCATTCAGCAGAAATATCAAGTTAAACATCCCCATTGTATCCGCTGCCATGGACACCGTCACCGAATCTACCATGGCCATTGCCATCGCACAGGAAGGAGGCATCGGGGTATTGCATAAGAACATTTCAATTGCCGAACAGGCCAATGAGGTCAGAAAAGTGAAACGGGCCGAGAACGGTATGATCCTCGACCCCATCACCCTTGAGGCAGACGCCCTGGTGCAGGATGCCGTTAAGCTGATGAAAGAGAATCACATCAGTGGTATTCCCATTGTCGATAAAGGCAACAGGCTTGCCGGAATTCTCACCAACCGCGACCTGCGCTTCGAGCGAAACCTGAACAGACCGGTCACGGAAATCATGACCAAAAACCCCATCACCACCAATGAATTCACTGATTTTGAAAAAGTAGCTGACATCCTGCAGGAGCATCGCATCGAAAAGTTACCTGTTGTGAATAACAACAATAAACTGGTTGGGCTGATCACTTATAAAGACATCATGAAGATCAAGGCACACCCCAATGCCTATAAAGACCAACGAGGACGTTTGCGCGTTGCCGCTGCTGTTGGGATCGCCTCTGATACCATGGAAAGGGTTGAGGCCCTTGTTGCCGAAGGCGTGGATGCTGTGGTTGTGGACACGGCGCATGCACACAGCAAAACAGTTCTTGACATTTCAAGGAAAATCAAACAGCGCTACAAAAACATTGACCTGGTCATTGGCAACATTGCCACGGCTGAAGCAGCCAAAGACCTGGTTGAAGCAGGAGCCGACGCCATCAAGGTGGGTATCGGACCGGGATCCATATGCACAACACGTGTAATTGCCGGAGTAGGTGTTCCGCAATTGTCAGCCATTTACAATGTTGCCCAGTCGCTTAAAGACAAAAACATCCCCATCATCGCTGATGGCGGGATCAGGTTCACAGGTGATATCGTTAAAGCAATGGCGGCAGGGGCAAGTACCATCATGGCCGGGTCCCTATTTGCAGGAGTGGACGAATCTCCGGGCGAAACAATTATTTTTGAGGGCAGAAAATATAAAACATACAGGGGAATGGGTTCTTTGGATGCCATGCAAAAAGGCTCTAAAGACCGCTACTTCCAGGATGTGGAAGACGATATCAAAAAAATGGTACCGGAAGGAATTGTAGGAAGGGTTCCATACAAGGGAGCGCTATCGGAAGTGATCCATCAAATGGTGGGCGGCCTGCGCTCAGGTATGGGTTATGTGGGAGCAAAAGACATAACCGGCCTGCAAGAAGCCAGGTTTATCAAGATCACCGCAGCCGGTGTAGCCGAAAGCCATCCCCACAATGTAACCATCGTGCGGGAAGCTCCTAACTACAGCAGAAAATTTTAAAGTACTAAATAACAATTGAAGGAAATTATGAAAAAATTTAATTTTGTTTTAGGTATGGTATTCACGCTTGTTCTCGCCTGGACAAGCCAGTCAGTTGCTCAGGATTATCTGAACGATAACAGGACCCTGCTCGAAATTGGCGACGATAAAGTCAGTGTTGCCGAGTTCATGCGGGTCTACCAGAAAAACAACCTCCAGAGTGAAGTAATGGATAAAAAATCCGTGGATGAATATCTTGACCTTTACATCAATTTCAAACTAAAAGTAAAACAAGCCGAAGATCTCGGACTGGACACTGTTAGCTCTTTTGTGAATGAATTGAGTGGCTATCGCAAACAACTTACCAAGCCTTACTTTATTGACGAGGAGGTGAACGAAGAGCTGATACATGAGGCATACGAACGAAAGCAATACGATATTCGCGCCAGCCACATCCTTATCCGGGTGGCTCAAAATGCATCTGCTGAAGACACTGCTGCTGCCCACAACAAGGCCATTGAGATCCTTGAGAAAGCCAGGGCTGGTGAAGATTTCAATTTGCTGGCTGTTGAATTCTCCGACGACCCCAGCGCAAGAGACGTCAAAGACAACAAAGGCAATGTGGTCCGCAAAGGAAATGAAGGCGACCTGGGTTATTTCAGCGTTTTCGATATGGTCTACCCTTTCGAAACAGGTGCTTATTCAACAGCTGAAGGAAAAATATCCGAACCCATCAGAACCCGGTACGGTTATCATCTCATTAAGGTAACCGACAGGAAGCCGGCCATGGGCAAAGCCAGGGTCGCGCATATTTATGCCAAATTTCCGCAGCAGCCCTCAGCTGAAGATTCAGCTACACTGAAAGAAAGAATAAACAAAGCATATGAAGAACTGGAATCGGGAACCGATTTCGTGGAAGTGGTTGAAAAGTATTCTGATGATAAAGCCTCAAGGCTGAAAGGCGGACAACTACCCATTTTCAACTCCAATAAAATGGTTCCCGAATTCATTTACCGGGTTTCCCTCCTGGAAGATACCATGTATTCGAAGCCTTTCCTCACTCAGTATGGCTGGCACATCATTAGATTGCTTGAAAGAAACCGCCCGGGGACATTTGAGGAAGAAGAAGATCAGATCAGGGAGCGTTTGGCCAAAGATATTCGTTCGCATAAAAGCAAACAGGCGGTGATCAAAAAGATTAAAGAGGATTACAGATTTAAAGAATACAACAAAAACAAAGAAAAGTTTTTTGCAGCCGTCGATTCTTCCCTGCTCAAACAGGAATGGTCGGCCGACAGCGTAGGGGATATGGACAAAAAGCTTTTTAAATTAGGTAAGGAAAAATATACCCAGCATGATTTTGCGGTTTTCCTCGAAGAAAAACAAAAAGCGATCAAACCCAACAACATCAGGATGTACCTCGAAACCAGCTATAAAGAATTCGTCGACAATAGCTGCATCCATTACCTGGATAAGCGGCTGGAAACAATTTATCCTGATTTCGGATTGCTGATGAAAGAATACAGGGATGGCATACTTCTCTTTGAACTTACCGATCAGAAAGTATGGTCGAAAGCCATTGAAGATACCACCGGCCTCGAAAACTTTTATGCGGAAAACAAAGACAGCTACATGTGGGATGAAAGACTGGATGCCACCATCTATACAATCCTTGCACCTGACTCACTGGATGCGGTTTATGAAGCCATTGAGGCAGGCAAAATTGAAGAAGACCTGGCCGGTCATTTCAACAACGACTCGGTTACCGTTCTCAGTTTCAGGCAGGATCTGTTTGAAGAAGGCGAAAACAACCTCATCGACAATGTTAGCTGGGAAGAAAGGGGCATTTACAAAGATGTTGATAAAGACGGCCATCCTGTGATCATTCACGTGCAGGAAATTCTTCCTCCTCAGCACAAAAAGCTGAATGAAGCCAGGGGACTGGTAATTGCCGATTATCAGAACCATCTTGAAAAACAATGGATCAAATCCCTGAAAGAAAAATATCCGGTTGAGGTCAATGAAAAAGTTCTTTCATCATTAAAGAAGTAATGATGAGGAACTTTTTAACTGCCATATGTATCCTGTTCATAGCCGTTTCATGCAAAAATGCCGGGACAGATGAAGAGGGTGAAGTGCTGGCAGTGGTTGAGGATGACTACCTGTATGCCGGCGAGCTCCGGGATGTGATCCCGAAAGGAACACCCCCAAAAGACAGCCTTACCCTGGCCAAAAACTACATCAACAACTGGGTCAGGCAGAATTTGCTGGTGAACCAGGCGGAAAGGAATCTAAGCGATGAACAGAAAAATTTCAACAAACAACTGGAAGCATACCGCAACTCCTTAATTGTTTACAGGTATCAATCCCTGCTGATCAAGCAAAAAATCGACACGGTAGTCACAGAAGAAGAGATCAGAAAATACTACGAAGAACATAAAGAAAGTATGATCCTGCGTGAAAACATCCTAAGGGTGAATTATGTGAAATTAAATGATGATACCCTCGATGTTGGGCCTTTCAGGGAGTTGATCCGGTCAGATGAGCCAAACGACAAGGCACGACTTGATTCCCTCTGCGAAGTGCATGCAGCCGATTGTTTTCTGAACAGCAATTATTGGATAAGATTTAATGAATTGATCGTTAAAATACCCATTCAAACCCTCGAACAGGAAAACTACCTGCGCAACCACACCATAGTCGAACTGGAAGCAGAGCCCTATATTTACCTGCTAAGGTTTATCGAATACAAACTCAAGGGTGAACAATCGCCCATGGCCTACGAGGAAAACAACATCAGCAGGATCATCCTGAACAAACGTAAAACGGCATTCATCAAAAATATGGAAGATGAGCTCTTCAACCGGGCTTTGGAAAACAATGAAGTGGAAATCTTTTAGAAGGAAGCGGGAATCTTTTAGGGTGTAAAGTACCTTGATTTTACAATAAATGATTTTGATTCAAGTTATTCAACTAATATTGACGGCTTACATATGAAAATAAATAAATTAACAGCATTCCCAATCGTTATCCTGTTGTTGCTTGGCTTGCAAACCCGGCAAACGAAGGCACAGGTAAAAGTTATAGATCAGATCGTTGCCATCGTGGGTAAAAACATCATACTGGAATCGGAAATTGAAGCTCAGTATCTTCAATACCGTATGCAACAAGGCATACAGGGAAGCGAAGAAACGGTAAAATGCCAGATACTTGAAGATGTACTTTACCAAAAGCTACTGCTCAATCAGGCACAGGTCGATAGTATCGAAATCACCGACAACGAAGTGGAACAAAGTATGGACCAGCGACTGCGATATTTTATCGGCCAGATCGGCTCTGCCGAAAAGCTGGAAGAATATTATAATAAAAGCATTCTGGAGATCAAGGAAGAAATGCGGGAACCCATTCGTGAACAAATGATGGTGGAAAGGGCGCAGCAAGAAATTACAGGAAATGTAACCATCACCCCTTCCGAGGTAAAACAGTTTTACAAAAACATGCCCAAAGACAGCATCCCCCGGATCAATTCCGAGGTGGAAATCGGGCAAATCGTGAAGATGCCCAAAGTCGGGATTGAGGTAAAATCGGAGATCAGGACAAAAATGGAGAACATAAGAAACCGCGTCCTGGAAGGCGAAAGTTTTAAAACCATGGCCATTCTGTATTCCGAAGATCCCGGCTCAGCAAAAAAAGGCGGTGAGATCGGACTGGCCGGAAGAGGCGAGTTATACCCCGAATTTGAAGCCGTGGCTTTTAAACTGGATGAAGGAGAAATATCGGATATCGTTGAAACAAAAGCCGGCTTTCACATCATCCAACTGATCGACAGGAAAGGAGATTATGTGAACGTACGACACATTCTTTTGCGCATCAAACCCTCTCCCTACGAATTGATGGAAGCCCAGGCTTATCTCGACAGCATTGCGGATATCATTCAACAAGACAGCCTTAACTTTGAAGAAGCGGCCATGAAGTTCTCCGACGATCCTTCAAAAAACAATGGGGGTTTGATCGTGAACCCCATGACAGGAACAACGAAATTCCAGACCGATCAAATCGACCCGCAACTGTTTTTTGTGATCGACAAGCTTGAAGTCGGCGAATTATCCGAACCCGTCCTTTTCGAAAATGAAGAAGGCAAACAGGGCTATCGTATCCTGTATTTGAAAAACAGGACCGAACCGCATATTGCCAATTTAAAAGATGATTACAATGTAATACAGGAGTGGGCTTTAAGCAAGAAAAAATCGGAAGTGGTCGACAAATGGGTAAAGGAAAAAATAGACGATGCCTATATTAAGATTATTGATGAATTCCAAAGTTGTAATTACTATTACAAGTGGGCAAATGAAGAACTCTAAAAAGAAATAAGTCAAATGCAATATAAATCAGATGTTGAAGCGGTTGATGCCCTCGTTGAAAAATATGAATTGCTGCGGAAAGAGATCGCCAAAGTGATCGTGGGTCAGGAAGAGGTAATCAAGAACACCCTGATTTCCATTTTCAGCAAAGGACATGTTTTGCTGGTAGGTGTGCCCGGTCTGGCCAAAACACTGATGGTGAATACCATCGCAAAGGTATTGGGACTGAGCTACTCACGCATACAATTCACTCCCGATTTGATGCCATCCGACATCATCGGAACGGAGATACTCGACCAGAGCAGGGAATTCAAATTCATCAAAGGGCCGGTTTTCGCGAATATTATTCTGGCGGATGAAATCAACCGGACCCCCCCAAAAACCCAATCCGCCCTGCTGGAAGCCATGCAGGAAAAAGGCATTACAGTCGCCGGTAAAAGGTACATTTTGAATGAACCCTTTTTCGTACTGGCAACACAAAACCCAATCGAGCAGGAAGGTACCTATCCCCTGCCGGAAGCCCAACTCGATCGTTTCATGTTCAATATCTGGCTGGATTACCCGGCATTTGAAGAAGAGATCAACATTGTAAAAAACACCACCGTTGAAGAACTCGGCAATCCGGATATAGTGCTCAGCTCTGAAGAGATCATGTATTTCCAGTCGCTGATTAGAAGAATCCCAGTTCCCGATAACGTATTCCAATACGCGGTTAATCTTTCGGGCAAAACCCGTCCCGCGACAGACAAAGCCCATGAATGGGCCAACAAGTACCTGACCTGGGGTGCCGGACCGCGGGCCTCACAATACCTGGTGATCGGAGCCAAATGCCATGCTGCCCTTCACGGAAAGTATTCACCGGATATTGAAGATGTGGAAGCCGTGGCAACCGCCATACTGCGACATCGTATCGTAAGAAATTACAAGGCTGAAGCTGAGGGCATCAGCGTGGAAGACATCATCAATGCATTTTTAAAGTAATTCAAAAATGAAAAAAAACAGAATATTCCTGTTAGCGGCTCTGTTGGTTGTCATCGGATTGATCATCTGGCTGAGCATCGACAGTTCGCCGGCCGGAAACGAAACCATTGTGGTTCAGGTTGAACAGGGCGACCTGGTGATCGATGTTACCACCACAGGCGAGCTGGAAGCCAAAGAATCGGAAAAGATCATGGGACCGGTAAACCTGAGAAATGTCAGAATTTACCGGGTAACCATCGAAGACATCATTCCTGATGGTACCATCGTGGATTCAGGGGATTATGTGGCGAGCCTGGATAAAACCGAACTGGCCAACAACATACAGGATGAAAAGCTGGAACTTGAAAAACTTGAAACCCAGCTACTGCAAACCCGGCTGGATACCACCATGCAATTGCGAACAGCGCGCGACGAGCTGATCAATCTGAAATACAACCTGGAAGAAAGGCAGATTGTCGTTGACCAGTCCATCTATGAGCCGCCGGCCACCCAAAGGCAGGCCCGCATCGACCTGGATAAAGCAGAAAGAAATTATAAACAGGCGCTCGAAAATTACCAGATCAAATTGCAGCAAGCCGAAGCCAATATGCAGGAAGTACTCACTTCCATTAAGAAAGTTGAAAAAAGAATCAATGAAATGGAAGCCGTATTGGACGAGTTTATTGTTCGCGCTCCCAAACCGGGCATGGTCGTGTATCAAAGAAACTGGGACGGTAAAAAGATCGGGGCCGGAGACCAGATCAGCGCCTGGGACCCGGTAGTGGCTGAACTTCCAAACCTCGAAAAAATGATCTCCAAAACCTATGTGAACGAGATCGACATCAGTAAGGTACAGGCTGGGCAAGCTGTCGAAATTGGTGTTGACGCCTTTCCCGACAGGGAATACACCGGGGAAGTTATGGAAGTAGCCAACATCGGACAACAAATGCGAAACTCCAATGCAAAGGTGTTTGAAGTGCTGATCGATGTAAATGAATACGATTCTATCCTGCGCCCTGCTATGACCACCAAAAACAGGATCATCACTACAGTGCTCGACAGCGTGCTTTACATCCCCATCGAATGCGTTCAGAATAACGACAGCCTTTCTTATGTATATACCTCACGGCATAAGCAACAGGTGATTACAGGCAAAAGCAACGAAAACCGGATCGTGGTGCTGGAAGGTCTTGATAAAAAAGATGAGATTTACCTGATTGCCCCTGAAGATGCCGAAGACATGGGCTATTCACTGCTCGATCCGGAGCTGGTGAAAAAATACGAAAAAAAACAACCCAAAGCGACGCCCGAAAAGGATACGCCTCCCATCAGCTTTAAGGAGGACAGGAAAGACATTGAACGGCAGGGCGGCCGTAAAGGGAGTAAACAGGGACGACCAAAAAGATAATAACGCGTAGTGGAAAGATATCTTCAAATCATCAATGTTGCACTCGAAGCGGTTCTGGCCAATAAGTTCAGGACCATGCTCACTGCCCTCGGTATCATCTTCGGCGTGGCCGCCGTAATCGCCATGATGGCCATCGTTTCGGGCACCCGGCAGGAGATCCTCAACCAGATCAAGCTGCTGGGAGTTAACAATATCGTGATCCAGCCCATACTGGAAAGCGATGGCGGAAACGGGGAAGATGATGATGAAGAGGGGCAAACCCTTAAAAAGAAATACAGCCCCGGCCTCACCCTGGAGGATGCCGAAAGTATAATGGAAGTCATTCCCACTGTGGAGCGGGTCAGCCCGCAGGTCACCTATCAAACTTCCATCGTTAAAGACGGAAAAAGAACTGCGGCCTCCCTGCAAGGGGTTACCAATAAATTTTTTGAAGTTTACAATCTGGAATTACAAAAAGGTGAGTTTTTTGACAAAACACATCTGATAAGCGGAAAGCCCGTCTGCATTATCAGTCCGGTGGCGGCTGCCAAACTCTTTCCTCATGAAGACCCCATCGGTAAAACACTGAAGTGCGGTCAAATCTGGCTGAAAGTGATCGGCATACTGGAAGACCGCGGCTTCAGCACGGAAGAATCGGAAGGCTACGGCATCAGCAATTATGACAAAAATATATATGCCCCTTTGAAAACGGTGTTGCTCAGGTTTAAAGACCGCTCGTTAATTACGCAACAATCGCTGCTGGGAGGAGGCAGCGAGGTGGTTTTCTATGGCGGAGGCGTTGTTTCTTTTAGCTCCACGGGTGGAAGCGAAGCAGAAGACAACATGAACCAGTTGGACAAGATCGTGGTTCAGGTTATAAACAGCGAGCAGTTAAGCACTACATCTGAAGCGATTGAAAAAATGTTGAAAAGGAGGCACCAGGAAGTGAAAGATTATGAAGTAAAGGTACCTGAAATTCTTCTGCGTCAGGAACAACAAAGCAAAGACCTGCTGAATATCGTGCTGGGCGCCATTGCCAGCATCTCGCTTATCGTGGGCGGAATCGGCATCATGAACATCATGTTGGCCTCGGTGATGGAACGTATACGCGAGATCGGCGTAAGGATGGCCACAGGGGCCAGGAAAAAAGATATCATTTTCCAGTTTCTTTCCGAAGCCACCCTGATCAGCATCAGCGGCGGTTTTCTCGGAATCCTGCTCGGCATCCTGTTGTCAAAGATCATCATGAAAGCATTCAATATCATGACCATCATATCACCCTGGTCTATTATTATATCGTTCGGTGTGGCGGCATTCATCGGTATCCTTTTCGGTTACATGCCCGCCAAACGTGCCGCTAACCAGGACCCGGTGGAATCGCTCAGACATGACTAATTTGTTTAAAGATTTGGCTTTATGAAAAAATTTCTAGTATTGATCCTTATTTCAGGCATGTTTTTTCAGGCAGGCGCCCAGGAAGAGATCAACCGGCTTAGCCTAAACGATGTGATCTACATCGCGCATCAACAGTCGCCCGATGCCTTGATCGCCAAACACCGTTTCAGAAGAAGCTACTGGGAATATAAATCATACCGTGCCACTTACCTGCCCTCTCTGCAGTTCGACGGTACCGTACCCAATTTCAACCGTTCCATCGATGCAGTGATCCAGCCTGACGGAAATACCGAATACAAAGAAAGAAGGTTTACCGAGTATTCAGGTTCACTCTCGCTCAATCAGCGCATCGGATTTACCGGCGGACAGGTTTTTCTGCGTTCGGGCCTGGAAAGAAATGTGAACATCGTAAGCGGCAACAAGGATACCTCATTTCTGTCAACCCCCGTCAACATTGGCTATAGCCAGCCCATCTTTCAATACAACCCTTACCGATGGGACAAGAAAATCGAACCGCTTAAATACGAGGAAGCCAAAAGGGGTTACCTGGAAGACAAGGAAGATATTTCGATCAAAGCCACGGAGTATTTCTTCAATTTGTTGCTTTCACAGATCGAAAAAGAAATCGCCGCCAAAAACCTGGCCAATTACGATACCCTTTTCCATATTGCACAGGGAAGATATAATCTTGGAAAAATCGCGGAGAACGATCTTCTGCAACTGGAATTGAATCTTTTGCGGGCAGAAGCAGCCGTGGATAACGCACAGCTCGAATACGAAAACAACTTGTTCAGGTTGAAGTCCTTTTTAAGGATCACGGAGGAAGTCCGGATCGAATTGATCCCTCCTACCGAAACCTATCATTTTGACGTGGATGTGACACTTGCCGTTGTGGAAGCCAGAAACAACACCTCAGACGGACTGGCCTTTCAGCGTCGCTTGCTGGAAGCAGAAAGCCAGGTAAACCAGGCCAGAATGAACGGCCGTTTCGACGCCGAGCTGTATGCGGTTTTTGGCTTAACCCAAACAGCTCAGGAATTCGATAATGTGTACCAGGACCCGCTCGACCAGCAACAGGTAGTTGTTGGGCTGACCATCCCCATACTCGACTGGGGGCAGGCCAAAGGACGCATCCGTATGGCCGAATCCAACCAGGAGCTGGTCAGAACTTCTGTTGAACAGGAACGCATCGACTTTGATCAGAATATCTTCCTGCAGGTGATGCAATTCAACATGCAGGAAAAACAGCTTTATATTGCCGCCAAGGCCGATACCGTGGCCCAGAAACGTTTCGACGTTACCCAACGACGCTATATGATCGGCAAGGTGAACGATGTGTTGGAACTTAACAACGCCCAGATCGATAACGACAATGCCAGAAAAGGATATTACAGTGCATTAAAAACATACTGGAACAGTTTCTTCCAGTTACGTAAACTTACCCTCTACGATTTCATGGAAGATCAGCGTATTGAATTTGATGAGAATAAGATTCTGTAGGCAGCTTCCCCAAATACTCTTCCCACAGTTCGGGGGCGCTGTCAAAATATTGAAGCACCCATTTATACTGAATCTTATTAAAAATGCAAAACATTTTTCTGTTAGATTCAGTTATACCGATTGAAGCAGGAGGGCAATCATTGCAAACCTGTTCCGAATCAGTATAAATCCAAAATATAAACTCCATATCGTGTTAAACAATCAGATTAACAATTTGTTAATAATTTAAACCATTTCTAAATAAATGGATTTTTATATCTTTGTGAAAGAATTAAACTGAATCATTAATCAAAAAAACAAAATACATTATGGCAGTATTAGTTGGAAAAAAAGCTCCTACATTTGAAGCAGACGCCGTGATCAAGGGCGGAGAATTCCAGGAAAAATTTTCATTGCAGCAGTATATCGGCAAAAAATACGTGGTATTCTTTTTCTACCCGGCCGATTTCACTTTTGTTTGCCCGACCGAATTGATCGCCTTCCAAAAAAAGCTGGAAGAATTTGAAAAAAGAAATGTGGCCGTTGTGGGTTGCTCGGTCGACAGCAAGTTTTCGCACTGGGCCTGGCTGAACACCCCTCAGGAAAAAGGCGGCATACAGGGTGTGACCTACCCCATTGTTGCCGACCTTTCCAAAACCATTAGCGAAAACTATGATGTGCTGGCAGGCGAATACGATTACAACGAAGAAGGCGAAATGGAATTCGACGGAGAACCGGCTTCCTATCGCGGGCTGTTTTTGATCGACAAGCAAGGCGTGGTACGCCACCAGGTGGTCAACGACATGCCGCTGGGTCGCAGCGTCGACGAAACCCTGCGTATGGTCGACGCCCTCAGCTTCTACGAAGAACATGGCGAAGTTTGCCCCGCCGACTGGCATGCCGGAGAAGAAGGCCTGAAAGAAAATGCAGAAAGCATTTCCGATTATCTTGGCAAGCGCAAAGAGTAAACATTACATACTATTTCGAAAGATTAACCCTGCGTGCCAACGGCATACAGGGTTTTTTTTCATATAGAAAACCTGTAAAAAGTTTATCCGAATATTAATTAGATCTTATCCGGATGGGCGTGATCCATTGGGGCCATGAATTCATCCGCAGCCTCGCCCCCACGGGTCGTCTCAGCAATCCTTACCGAACCACCAACTTTTCGCTCTTCAACACCCTGCCTTCAGAAAGAAGCCGCAGTATATACAAACCGCCGGGCCAGGATGAAGCATCTACATAAACAATATTCTGCTGGCCAGAATGATACATTTCCACAATGCTTTTACCCAGAAGGTCGCAAATCTCAATTTTAAATTCTTTGGTATTCTGGTCTTTGTGATTGATCCTTATACTAAACTCACCTTCAACCGGGTTAGACGACACCTTCATACAATACTCAGGCAGATCATTTTCATTCACATCAACGATCAGGTCACAATTGTCATCGCGGCAGTATCCATACAAATAATAATGGTACAGCTCACGATCTTTTAAAGGATCGAACATATCTTCGAACAAGCCGAAATCGGAGCCTATTCCTTCATAATAATTATTCATTCTAACTGCCATCGCAAATATTCTGGTACCAACGCCATAAAATTGCCCCTGGGTAATGGAGGCAATCGTATCGCCTGCATAATAGGGTTCCGCCAGGCAAAAGTTCATCGAATCCCCTACCTGTAGTGAAAAATCGTATAACAGAAACTCCTCATTGACCGGACATTCCTGCGAGAAGTTTTCCTCATAACAAATACCATAAACCAGCTTGTTGCTTTCATCATCCCGTAGCAATCCCAGCAGGCTGACCGGTCCAAATGGAGTATAGGGCGGATTATTTGTTGAAAAAGTATCGGCCATTTGTTTGTACACCTTTATATATACATTTCCATCTACTGTGGTATCTCCCCGGCTGTAATAATGCCACAGATATTCGTAGGGCATGGGGCTTTCTTTATCTTTAAGCGCCACCATCCAGTGGGCCTGATCAACGGCCATGGGCAAATAATCCTGTGAACAGGCGATGCCGGTAAGAAGCATCGCGGCAATGAGGAGGTTTATTTTTTTCATGGTTTTGGTTTTGGGATAAAGGTAAGAATTTATTTATTATACCGGTTTGGAACAGGGTTTGCTAGGGGATTCAACCCCTTCCGGGGTTACAGCTTGTGTTGCCTCATTTACACCGCATTGCATGCGGCGCTATTCACATTTAATCCTTACCGGGATTACTCAACGATAATTTTCTCAGCAAGCTGGCTATCCTCAGAACCATACACAACAACATAAACACCTTTCTGAAGGTCGCTCAGGTAATGCATGCCGTCGCTTTCAATTCGTTTCACTTCCCTTCCGTTAATGTCGATAATGCGGATGAATTTTTCAGCAGAAGTCTGCACGTTTACGATCAACTTGTTTTCATCATTCACAAAAACAAGTTCGGGGAAGGTATTGCCAAATTCATCAATGCCAGTAGCCACCAGGGTGAACTCGCCGCTTTCCGAAAAATCGGAACCGCAATAGGAATGGTCGATCGCCTGCACTTTCCAGTAATAGGTGCCGGGCACCAGGTTTTTCACCAGCCAGGAGTTGTTTTGTCCGGCATTGCCGGTTTCTGCAATCTGTCTGACGCCTGTTTCGGGGTCCGCCATAGCGGTTTGAATGTCCATCATATCAGGCTCGGTCCCGATCATAAGATTATATGATAACCCAAAAGCAAAAGTTTGCTCGTCTTCGGAGGGATCCCAGCTCAGTTCCACATCGTCCCCATCCTGAAGGGCGGTAAGACCCGATGGCACAGTGGGCGGTGTATTCAATGAATAAGTATTGCTGCCCAGGCTGTTCTGGTATAGCTTTGTTCGTGGTGAGGCATCGTTTTCGTAGCCGGTCAGCAGCAGGTCGAGGTCGCCGTCGTTATCATAATCGCCCCAGTTTGCCGAGCCACGGGTAAATGAGTTGATACCGGCTCCGATATCCGTAAAGAAATCACCATCATTTCTGTAAATTCTTCCGATATACAAACCGCATCCGGCGCCTTTCCCAACGATCACCATGTCCTGATCGCCATCGTTGTCAAAGTCTCCCCAGTCGAGGCCGGTTAAAGAAGCGCCGCTCAGATAATAGGTATCCTGTGTAAAACCGCCTTCACCATCATTGATAAACAAACGCAAAACAGGTTCCAGTGCAGAGTTGAAACCACTGACATAGATATCCATATCCGTGTCGTTGTCAAAATCTACGAATCCCGAAACACCGGCCATGGTGCCGTAAAGTGGAATATCGGTTTCGAAGAAGTCTCCCTCATCGTTCCTGAATAATTTGCTAACCGGTCCGGCTCCGCTGTCGCCGCTGAGCAGAAGGTCGAGGTCGCCATCATTGTCGCAATCGCCCCAGGCAGCGCAACTGCTGTTAAAATAACCGAAGTCTTCGCCTATGTCAACAAATATACCATCATCATTTCGATAGATAAATGTGTCCCAGTTTCCGGTTAACAACACATCCAGGTCGCCATCGTTATCATAATCGCCCCATGCGGATTTCCCATTCTCAACGCCCGGAAGGCCGGCTTCAGCATCAACAAAGTTGTTGTTTCCCAGGTTTTCAAGAATGTATGCGGCTGGCCCTTGCTGCCCAAGACCGGTGATCAAAATATCCTGGTCTCCATCCTGATCGTAATCACCGAATTTGGCGGAACCGTTTTCCACGGCCGGCAATTCAAGCGGAATCTCCGCAAAGCTTCCGTCAATATTCTCAAAGATTTTTGTAACGATCTCATCATTGGTATTCACACCGGTGAGCACCACATCCAGATCGCAATCACCGTCAATATCTCCCCAGCTGGCTTCGCTGTATGCCACATTTTCGAGGGAAGTATTGATGACCGAGAAAGACTGTGCCCCCGCTTTGGTTGTTATAAAGGCAAACAAGACTGCGAACAAGGATATGTATAAGTGTTTCATAATTCCAATTTTTTGGGGGCTAATATATAAATATTTCTACATATATCCATATGAAAAAACAGCATACCGAAAATTCAGCATATCATCAAGCCGGATTGAATAAAACTCATTTATTGTTTATTTCTAAAGGCCTCCAGCCCATTCCTCAACCATCTTACATAAGCTTCCACATTGGTATTAAATGCGCGTGGTGTATTCAGCAGATTACCTTCATGATCGAGGATCACATAAAACGGCTGGCTATTCTTTCCGAATTTGTAACGTTGCAGGTAGCTCCACTTTTTACCCACCGTGGTCAGTTCCTTCTCATCTCCCCTTTCAACCACCTTCATCTCCTCGGATGGCTGCAGATCGGTTTTATCATCAACATACAGTGAAATCAACACATATTCATTTTCGAGGTAATCCTTAACCCTCGGATCGATCCATACCGAGTTCTCCATCTTCCGGCAATTCACGCAACCCCAACCCGTAAAATCGACGATCACGGGTTTATTCACCTGTCGGGCATAAGCCATGCCGTCGTCATAATCATCAAATTCGGCATGCACTTCATCTTCATAAAGATTGAAATCCTGGGTTGTAAGTGGCGGGGCAAAAGCGCTGATGGCCTTCAAAGGCGCACCCCACAAACCCGGGACCATATACATGGCAAAGGCAAGCGAAATGGTTGCCAGGAACATTCGCGGCACCGAGATGAAGGGCAGATCACTGTCGTGTGCAAACTTGAGCTTGCCCAGCAGATAGAATCCCAGCAAAGTGAACAAAACAATCCAAAGCACCAGGAAAACCTCCCTGTCGAGTATGCCCCAATGATAAGCCAGGTCGGCAACAGAAAGG
Source organism: Bacteroidales bacterium (assembly GCA_021738625.1). Classification (GTDB taxonomy): domain Bacteria; phylum Bacteroidota; class Bacteroidia; order Bacteroidales; family JAIOZK01; genus JAIOZK01. The sequence continues at coordinate 150,548 of JAIPBS010000002.1, read as the reverse complement.
AACTTCAGCGCGAGTGCGATTTCCAGGAAACCCAATACAACCTTAACGGAATTGAGCCATCCACCCGATTTCGGCATGGATTGCAGCCAGGATGGGAAAATGGCAAATATGGTAAACGGAACGGCCAGGGCCAGGGAAAAACCCAACATACCCATAAAAGGCCCCATGCGTTCACCCGTCACAGCAGCTTCCACCAGCAGGGTACCGATGATGGGACCGGTACAGGAGAATGAAACAAGCGCAAGGGTAAAAGCCATAAAAAAGATGCTCAACAAACCGCTGGTTTTATCTGCCCGGCTGTCCATAGCATTGGTCCATTTGGCAGGCAGGGTAAGCTCAAAAGCACCCAGGAAAGCCGCTCCAAAAAGAATGAGCAACAGGAAAAACAACAAGTTGAAAAATGCGCTCGTCGACAGTGCGTTCAGGGCGTCGGCGCCAAAGATAAGTGTGATACCCAAACCCAGCGTCACATAGATAATAATGATGGCAATGCCATACAAAACCGCATCGCGTATTCCTTTGCTCCTGTCGTGGTTCGAGCGTTTCAGAAAGAAGGTAACCGTCATGGGGATCATTGGCCAAACACATGGTGTAAGCAATGCGATAAGACCTCCTAAAAATCCCGCAAAGAAAATGAACCACCATGTTTTGGTGTCTTTGCCGTCGCCTTTTTTATCTTCATAATCTTTAACCTGGTCAATCACGGGTTGCCAGGTGTCTACGTTTATGGGTTCTTCCTCCGTAACCGTGCCAATCGGCTGGACGTCTTTCGCCAGTTCAAATCCATCCGTGCTTTCTTCCGTCGAGGGCTTTTCACTTACTTCTGTGCTGGCTGTGATCTGGTCTGCTGAGATTACAAATTCAAAATCTTCCTCCGTCGGGGGCAAGCAGCGGGTGTCGTCACAACACATGTATTCAACATATCCGCGGATCACGGCGGAAGCTTCGCCTGCAGTCTTAATCTTTTGAATAAAAACGGCCTCAGTCGAATAATACTTCAGAACCATTTCAAAGTTGGGATCGTACTCTTCAATAACTTCGGATACCTCCTTCACACCGCCTACCAACTCATAGTTTTCATTTTCCTCAAATGAATAAACAGTGGCCGGCGGACTCATTGGAATATCCTGCGAATAGAGGTGCCACCTGTTTTCGATTACGGCTTTAAAAACAAGATCATATTCCTGATTGCCGGTTTTCTCGGCTTTAAATTCCCATTTAACGGGTTCGATGATCTGTGAAAAGGACTGTAGTGCCGCACTAAGCATCAGTGCTGTGAGCAACATTCGTAGCCGGCTTTTTCTGAGGAGTATATTAATATTATTCATAATGATTAAAAATAGACTGCAAACCTAACGAAATATGTAAATAGATAATTGTTTTATAATTGTTATGCTCTTTCCAAAAAAGTACCAAACTGAAAAGATATGACAACCTGTCCTTTAAAAGGGTTGCCTGGGGTTTATCTCCACCATTATTTAGAAGGATGTATAAATTGCATCCGGTACACACGGCGGGTATTATCGGTTATGCGGAAAGGATGAGCGATCCTGTGGCCAACGATCCAGCATATCTCTTCATCACTAAGCACTACCCATGTATTCTCCTTTTCAAACAATGACAGTTTTTCATCCACAAAAAAATCGCTTAACTTCTTGCTCTTTTTCATGCCAAGGGGACAAAAGCTGTCACCCTTTTTCCACTTTCTGATCTTAAGTGGAAAAGTGAGCTGATCCAGGTCCAGTTCGGCTACATCTTGATCGGGTTCAATTTTGTGGTCATCCGCCATGTTGATCTTTTCAAACTTCATATTCACCGGTCCGCTGATAAAATCATAACTTTCAAGGATTTCAATTTCCTGCTCCGCTGTATTGTTTTCCAGCCTGGTGAGTATGAGATAATCCCGGTCTTTTAGCAGGCGATGCGTTGATGATAAGAACTGCCTGCCCGATTCATTATCCAGGCAAGCAATAATATCCTGAATGTCGGAATTGGTGAAATGATAAGGAAGCAATAGTTCATGCAGATACGCTCTGATAGGATGGAGATTGATCAATGCATCAATCGGAAACCGGATGCTGCCATCTGTTTCTTTAATGGTGAGCCTGTCGCATTTCAGTTGTACTTCTCGTTTGAATATTCTTTCAACTTCCTTCAGGTTTTCAAAATTTCTGAAAAATGCTTCCCGATAATCCTGCTGGATTTCTTCAAGCACCGGCAGTAACCTGAGCCTTATCTTATTCCGCTGATATCTTTCTGAAAGATTTGACTGGTCTTCTCTGTAAGATAAGCCATAACGTTTCTGATAGGTAACAATATCATTCCGTGAAGCAAATAAGATGGGCCGCACGCAATTGCCACTGATGGAGGGAATACCTCGTAAGCCACTGATACCGGTTCCGCGTAAAAAGTTAATGAAGAAGGTTTCGATCTGGTCGTCCAGGTGATGGGCAGTGGCAAAGGCATAGTAGCCTTTCTCCTGAATAATCTTTTCCAGCCAGTTGTAGCGCAATTCCCTGGCAGCCATTTGTATGGATAAACGGTGCCTTTCGGCATAGGATTGCGTATTGAAATGGATCTTATGAAAAGGTACATCATGTTTCACAGCCAGGTTTTCGGCAAAGAGTTCATCCAGATCGGAGGCGCGACCGCGCAGCCTGAAGTTGCAGTGAGCAATCCCGAACCTGAAGCGGGCACGGCGGAAAAGATGGGCCATAACCACGCTATCGATACCGGAACTAACGGCAAGCAAAATTGGCTGATCCGGCCGGAACTGGTTTTCCTCTTGGATAAATGATTTGAATTTGTCAAGCATATTGTGCAGTGTTCAATGTTACATGTTCAAAGTTCAAAGTTAAGTACTGGGTTGCTAAAAGGCAATACCAGTTTCCTTTGATATGGGTTGGGATCTAGATTCAAGAAATTTTAATTTGAACCAACCTTGAACTTTAAACTTTGAACCTTAAACAATAAACCACCTCAAATCTTCCAGGTATTCCCGCTTCTAAGCAGATCGTCAACATTTTTGATCTTTGAATCCCGTTTGGATTGCTCGATCACCTCTTCCATGTTCTGATCGAAGGAGCTTTCAGTAACCGAACGGATCACACCCAAAGCGGCAGGGAAAGCCGGTGGCGTCATTCTTGAAAGCATGATGTGAACACCGGGATCGGGATTGTAAATATTGTGTACCAGGATGTCTTTTTCGGTGATGCCATTTTTCCCAAGTTCAACAACTTCAAGCTGGGTGCCTCGCAAAAGGATGCCCTTTTTCTTGCCCTTGCCAAATAACATAGGTTCTCCGTGTTTCAGGAATATCTGGTTGTCATCCCTGGTATCCCTGCTTGAAATCAATTCATGGATGTTATTGTTGAAAATAACACAATTCTGAAGGATTTCAACAACAGTAGTTCCGGTATGCCTGGCTGCTTCAAAAAGAACCTCAACCATCATTTTTGGGTTGTTGTCGATGGCCCTGGCGAAAAAGTTACCCTGGGCGCCGATCACCAGCTCACCTGCATTGAAGGGTTGCTCAAAGGTACCCTGAGGTGATGACTTTGTTTTAAATCCCTTTGGGGTGGTAGGTGAGAACTGTCCTTTGGTCAGGCCATAAATTTTGTTGTTGAAAAGAAGAATGTTAATGTCGATGTTCCTTCTCACGGCGTGAATAAAGTGGTTTCCTCCTATCGCCATACAATCCCCGTCGCCGGTGATCATCCAGACACTCAGTTTCGGATTGGCAAGTTTTACGCCGGTGGCAATCGCCGCTGCCCTTCCATGAATCCCATGAATACCATAGGTGTTCATATAATAAGGAAACCTTGATGAACAACCGATCCCCGAAACCACAACAAAATCTTCTTTTCTCACACCTAGTTTTGGGAAAACTTTCTCAACCGATGAAAGAATAGCATGATCGCCGCAACCCGGACACCATTTCACCATTTGATCGCTTACAAAATCTTCTTTTGTAGGTTGGGGTATTTCGTCTTTATGCTTAATAATATCCTGATCCATACCTATTTGCTTAACAATGCGTAAAACTCTCTTTTTAATTCCGATACCATGAATGGCAGTCCCTGAATTTTATTATACTGCTGATAAGTGAATTCCGGGAATTTCATTTTGAGGTAGTTCACAAATTGACCGTTGTTCAATTCGCAAACAACGATCTTTTTGAATTTTGAAAAGATTTCTTCAGTGTTTTTCGGCAAGGGATTGATGTGATTGAAATGTGCAAGACTGACGTTTTGGTTTTCCTTATGCATTTCTTCAACTGCCGTGAGCATAACGCCTTTGGTTCCGCCCCAGCTAACAATCAACAGATCGCCTTTACTGTCGCCTATCAGTTCCTGTTCAGGAATAAAATCGGCAACCCTGTTCACCTTTTCCTCTCTGAGCTGGGTCATTAATTGGTGATTTTCAGGATCATGCGAAACATTGCCTTCTATGTTTTCCTTCTCCAGGCCGCCAATCCGGTGGCGTAGTCCTTCCGTACCCGGAACGGCCCATCGGCGGTTGAGTTTTTTCTCATCCCGCTTATAAGGTTTATAATCTTCATCATTCGGTGGAACCAGCGGCGGATTGATCTCCATCAGATCAGCCACCCTGGGAATCCTGAAAATTTCAGAACCGTTAGCCAGCGAACCATCCGTCAACAAGATGACAGGGGTCATATGTTCCATGCTTATCTTGGCTGCATGATAAGCCGAATAGAAACAATCAGTAGGGCTGCTGGCCGCCATCACGATGGTGGGACATTCCCCGTTCCTGCCAAAGAGGGCCTGCATCAGATCGCTTTGTTCGGATTTGGTGGGCAAACCGGTTGAAGGCCCTCCCCTTTGAACATCAACAATAACAATAGGCAACTCGGTCATAACAGCCAGTCCGATGGCCTCGCTTTTCAATGAAAGCCCGGGGCCGGAAGTTGTGGTTATGGCAAGCGAACCTGTATAGCTTGCTCCGATGGCTGAACAAATACCTGCGATCTCATCTTCAGCCTGAAATGCCTTTACCGTAAGCTCTTTATGTTTTGTAAGCTCTTGCAGTATTTCCGATGCCGGTGTGATCGGATAAGACCCCAAAAACAGTTCCCTACCCGATCGCTCGGAAGCAGCAATAAATCCCCAGGCGGTTGCAGTATTTCCTGTAATATTTCTATACAGTCCTTTCTTAAGTTCGGCAGGCTCCACGTTAAAGGTAGGACTAATTGCTTCTACCGTATCTGCGAAGTTGTAACCCGATCTCAACACCCGTTTGTTGGCTTCCACTACCAGCGGGTTACTCTTAAACTTTTCTTCAAAAGCCTTATATATCTTATCCAGTTTTCTGTTAAAAAGATACAGCACAATGCCAAGCGCAAACATGTTTTTGCTTTTTAAAGCGACCTTGTTCTCCAGACCAAGGTCGTGCACCGCATCACGCGTCATTTCACTGATGGGGGCATGGATCACCCGGTAACCTTCCAGGGTTTCATCTTCAAGTGGATTGCCGTCGTATCCGGCTTTATCGAAGGCTTTCTCAACAAAAGCATCCGTATCGACAATAACGGTGGCATTGTCTTTCAGCCACTTCAGGTTGGCTTTGAGCGAAGCCGGGTTCATGGCCACCAGTACATCAGCCAAATCACCCGAGGTGTGAATATTGGTGTGCCCGAAATGTACCTGAAAACCCGAAACCCCGGCGATCGTTCCCTGTGGAGCCCGGATCTCAGCCGGATAATCCGGGAAGGTGGCAAAATCATTCCCCGCAAATGCAGTTGAATCTGAAAAAAGTGAACCGGTTAACTGCATGCCGTCCCCTGAATCGCCTGCAAATCTGATCACTACATCATCCTTTTCCTGAACAGGCTTATTTCTTTTTGTACCCATTTGTCAGTTATTTGATTGACGCTACAAAGTTACAAGTATTATTTCGGATAGCTTCAAGATTCTTAACAAATTTTTAACCTGTGTTTCCAGAAAAAACAGACATTTTAATCACTCATTATCAGGATATAATGAAAATAAACAAACAATTCAAGCAATATATTACCTAAATATCGTTTTACATGATAAAGGTTAACTGTGAATTATTTCACAAAAAGTTTCAGCATGGCAAATTTTAATTTAGAATATCTATAAATTAAGGATTTAGGGTTTTGTTTTTTGAAACTCTTTATATTTGCAAGTCGTTTTTCCCATTTATAAACTATTAAATTTTTATTCATTATGGCATACAAAATAACAGATGATTGCACAGCTTGTGGAACCTGCATCGACGAATGCCCGGTTGATGCAATTTCGGAAGGTGATATCTATGTGATTGATCCCGATATTTGCACCGACTGTGGTTCATGTGCAGATGTTTGTCCGGTTGAAGCTATAATCCCGGAATAAAGAAACATAATATAAAACCGTAATACCAAAGCCCATTTGCATCAGCATATGGGCTTTTTGTGTTTGTTCCCGTCCTTAACATTCACCCGCCTAAATTAAATTCGTTTTAAATAAGATAGAAATCCTTAACTTTGCATTTGAAAAGTTTTATAACGAGCTATGGATAAATTTTCATTCATAAATACATCCGATCCTGCCGCCATTGAGCAATTATTTGAGCAATATAAAAAAGACCCCGAAAGTGTTGATGAAAGCTGGAAAGATTTTTTCAAAGGTTTTGAATTTGCCCGCGCCTCCTGGTCTCCCAAAAGAGACAATGGACTGCTCTACCCCAGTGAATTCAAGGTCATTGATCTGATCAATGATTACAGGAGGAGAGGCCACCTTTTCACCGAGACCAACCCCGTGAGAACCAGGCGCAAATACTCGCCTTCACTCAATATTGAAAATTACGGCCTGGGGAAATCCGATCTGCAGAAAAAATTTAAAGCCGGCAATGAAATCGGCATCGGAGAGGCAAGTTTACAGGACATTATCGATCACCTGCATGAGACTTACTGTAAATCAGTCGGCGCCGAATTTTTCTACATCAGAAAACCGGAAGAGAATAAGTGGCTGAGAACCAAAATGGAAAGCAGCCGCAATACTTATCCCTTCACCAATAAAGACCGGGAATACATCATCCGGAGCCTGAGCCGCGCCGTATTGTTCGAAAAGTTCATCCATAAAAAATTTCCAGGACAAAAACGTTTTTCACTTGAAGGAGCCGAAAGCCTCATCCCCGCCCTGGATGCCATACTTGAAAAAGGTGCTGAGCTGGGAAATGAAGAGTTCGTGATCGGAATGGCGCACCGGGGCCGGCTGAATGTGCTCGCCAACATCCTGAAAAAACCTTATTATCAAATATTCAGCGAGTTTGAAGGGAAGGAGTATGATGATGAATATTTGCTTGGGGATGTAAAATACCATTTGGGCTATAACTCCGAAAGAGAAACCGTCAACGGAAAAAAAATAAACCTCACTCTCAGCCCAAACCCTTCGCACCTTGAGGCAGTGGATCCCGTGGTGGAAGGTATTGTCAGGGCCAAGCTCGATCATGAATACCAAAAGGATTTCAATAAGATCACGCCCATCCTCATACATGGGGATGCTTCCATAGCGGGGCAGGGTGTGGTTTATGAAGTGCTTCAAATGTCGGGACTGGAAGGATACAAAACAGGAGGCACCGTGCATTTGGTGATCAACAACCAGATCGGTTTCACCACAAACTACCTCGACGCCCGAACCAGCACCTATTGTACGGATGTGGCCAAGGTAACCCAATCACCTGTCTTTCATGTAAATGGCGATGATGTTGAAGCCGTGATCCATACCATCCAGCTTGCATTGCAATTCAGGGCAAAATTTAATAAAGATGTTTTTATCGACCTCTTATGTTACAGAAAATACGGACATAACGAAGGAGATGAACCACGCTTTACACAGCCCTTGCTTTACAAAACCATAGCACAACATCCCAATCCGATGGAGATTTACAGGGAAAAACTTCTGGATAAAAAATTGCTGACGGAAAACAGAATTGAAGAACTTGAAAAAGAGATCAATAAAGTATTTGAAGAAAACCTGACCAAAGCCAGGGAGATCAGCAAGACCCACATCGAGTCCTTTATGGATTCATGGGAAGATATTGATCGCGCAAGGGATGAGGATTTTGGGCATTCTCCCGATACCAAGGTTAACAAAAAGACTTTGTTAAGGATCGCGAAAAAGATCACAGACCTGCCCGAAGAAGACAAGTTTTTCAGAAAAACCGTAAACATGCAAAAGCAACGGCGTAAGATGCTGAAGGAACCCGGCAAACTCGACTGGGCCATGGGCGAATTGCTTGCATACGGCAGCCTGCTTGAAGAAAAAATACCTGTCAGGCTATCAGGGCAGGATACTGCACGAGGTACTTTTTCGCACCGACATGCCGTACTCAGGTTGGAAGATGCGGAAAAAGAATATGTTCCACTGAACAACATCAGTAAGAAACAAGCTCGTTTCGAGGTCTTCAATTCACCTCTGAATGAATACGGAGTGCTTGGATTTGAATACGGCTATTCTTTGGTGTCACCCGATGCCTTAACCATCTGGGAAGCTCAATTCGGGGATTTCAACAATGGCGGACAGATCATCATTGACCAGTTCTTAAGCAGTGCAGAAGAAAAATGGAATGTAATGAACGACCTGGTCCTTTTGCTTCCTCACGGTTACGAAGGACAGGGCCCGGAGCATTCGAGCGCCCGCCTGGAAAGATTTTTGATCCTCTGCGCCGAAAACAATATGCAGGTTGTGAACCCCACCTCACCTGCCAATTTCTTTCATGTTTTGCGCAGGCAACTTTACAGGGATTTCAGAAAACCCCTGATCGTACTCACACCCAAAAGCCTGCTGCGTCATCCACGTTGCGTTTCAAAAATTGAGGAATTCACCAAAGGGGGATTCAGGGAAGTGCTGGATGATACGGAATCCAAGCCCGAAGAAGTTACCAAAGTGGTGTTTTGCACAGGCAAGATTTATTATGAATTGATCGAAGAGCGGGAAAAGAGAAAGGATTATACCATTGCAATCGTGCGCCTGGAGCAACTCTATCCCATACCTTTCGAGCAAATCTTGAAAATCGTGAGAAAATATAAAAAAGCGGTTACCCATCTCTGGGTTCAGGAAGAACCGGTTAACATGGGCGCCTGGACCTTTATGCACACATACCTTAAAGAAATCGACTTGAAGGTGATCGGCAGGCCGCCAAGCGGAAGCCCGGCAACCGGCTCCAGCCAGTTCCACAAAATCAGACAGCGCAAATTGATTGATAAAGCATTTGAACGCTGCGAATGTCCACTGGTTGGCAAAGAATGTGAAATGATCTGCATCGGCAACCGTTGGAAATCTTTTGAAAAAGAAATTGAGAACCAAGAGGGAGAGATCAAAAGCACGGCGTTATCAGCAGAAAAACAATTAAAGTAAAGGCTTAAACAATGGTAATTGAAGTAAAAGTTCCCAGCCCGGGAGAATCCATCACAGAAGTACAACTGGCCAACTGGCTTGTTGAAAACGGAGAACACGTTGAGAAAGATCAGGAAATCGCAGAAATCGATTCCGACAAGGCTACCCTTAGCATAAGTGCTGCAGAAGAAGGCGAAATTGAATTGCTTGCAGAGGAGGGTGATAATATGGAAGTGGATTCCGTCATTGCCAAAATAGACACAGATAAGAAAGGGACGAAAAAGAAAGCCCCTAAAAAAGACCAGGAACAAAAACCGGAAGAAACGGAAAAAAAAGAAGCCAAACCCTCTGTTGAAAAGGAAAAGGAAAAGAAGCCCGAATCAAAAAAGGCAGATGAAAAAAAAGAAGAATCATCCTCTTATGAGCTTCACATGTCTCCGCTTGCTAAAAAACTCATGGAAAAAGAGGATTTGAAACAAGAAGAGCTGGTTGAATTTTTCAAACGTTACAGAATTTCCAAAAAGGATGTTTCATTTTTCCTTGAAAATAAAGACAGCCAGGCAGCCCCGGTCAAGTCCCAAAAGGAAAAAAGCAGGGATAGTCAGCGGAAAAAGATGTCCGCATTGCGTATCAAACTTTCCGAACGACTGGTGAATGTAAAAAACCAGACGGCCATGCTGACAACCTTCAACGAGGTGAACATGACCGCCATCATGGAGATCAGGAAAAAATATAAAGATGCTTTTAAGGAAAAATACGGCATTGGCCTTGGGTTTATGTCCTTTTTTACAAAAGCGATAGCAGAAGCCCTGCAGCAGTTTCCAATGGTGAATGCACAGAAGGACGGCAATGAGATCGTTTACCATAATTATTGCGACATCGGGATTGCTGTGAGCGCTCCCAAAGGGCTGATGGTTCCCATCCTAAGAAATGCCGAATCCATGTCTTTCAACGAAATTGAACAAAACATCAGGGAGCTGGCTGACAAGGCAAGAAACAACAAGCTCTCGCTGGAAGAAATGGAAGGCGGCACCTTTACCATTACAAATGGAGGGGTGTTCGGTTCCATGCTGTCCACCCCCATCATCAATCCGCCTCAAAGCGCCATACTGGGTATGCACAACATTGTTGAACGGCCCGTTGCATTAAAAGGAAAGGTTGAAATACATCCGGTCATGTATGTGGCCCTCTCTTATGATCACAGAATCATCGATGGAAAAGATTCCGTGAGTTTCCTGGTAAAGGTGAAGGAAATGCTGGAACATCCCGGGCGCCTGATCACCGGGGGCGAAGATACAGCCAAATATATGTTGGGATTGTAATTATTCGCAAATCGCTGCGAATGTGTTATATAAAATAGACTGATTTTAAAAGACCCGGATGCCCTGTTTGGCTGAAAACAAAATTTTTCTTGATTTATACGACCACATTTTGTACTTTTGAACACAATGCAAAAAAATAATACCTCCTTGCCACTGCATTGTCATCTGTGGGGCGACCGTAATCTGAAAATGCAAATGCTGAACAACAGCCTGATCATGTTGAAAGTTTTTGAAGACAGCCCGCATCTCACACGAAAACTAATGCAATGTAATGAATGCAGGCAGCTTTATCTTTATGAATTCTGCGAAATTGTTGACCGGATAGATGGAAACGATTCCACGTACTACAAATGGATACCAGTTGAAAGTATTGGAGAAGCAGAACAATTGTGCAAATCAGAATTCCCTGACTTGCTCCACTGTCCCAGTATCCGCATCGATTTTCCGACAGAGTCTGAAAAATCGGAAGGCCCATATTTCATTTCATTTTAGAAAAATGCATCTGATTTACTGCCAGTTGAGTAACACCGAATAACCACCAAACCCTCTTCCAACCCTTAACAGAAGAGAAATGCCATTAATGAATAAATCACTAACTTTGAGGCACTAAACACAGCAGGTATGAGAAAGAAGGTAGATTTTCTTGTAATTGGTTCCGGCATTGCTGGATTGGTTTATGCACTCAAAGTGGCGGATCATGGTAAAGTTCTGATCGTTACCAAAGACAAACTGGATGAAACAGCAACAAAATATGCCCAGGGCGGCATAGCCGCGGTCATGTACACACCCGACACCTATGAAAAACACATACGGGATACTCTTAAAGCAGGCGACGGTTTGAATGACAAAGAAATCGTAAAACTAACCATCACCGAATCAACCGAAAGGGTTCGTGAGCTAATCGAATGGGGCGCCCAGTTCGATAAGGAAAAATCAGGGAAATACGATCTGTCGCGTGAAGGCGGCCACTCTGAAAACAGGGTGTTTCATTATAAAGATAAAACGGGCTTCGAGATTGAATGTACCTTAACCAAAAAAATCAAAAACCACCCCAACATCGACATTCTTGAAAACCACTTCACCATTGATATTCTCACCCAGCATCATCTTGGCAGGGAAGTCAACAAAAAGACAAAAGATACCAATTGTTATGGGGCTTATGTATTAAATCCCGAAACAAACGGGATCGATACGATCCTGTCGAAGATCACACTGATCGCCACGGGCGGGGCCGGCAATGTGTATTCCACTACCACCAACCCGAAGATTGCCACAGGTGACGGGCTTGCCATGGTTTACAGGGCAAAAGGCGCTGCTGAGAACATGGAGTTTTTTCAGTTCCACCCGACCTCTTTATTCAATCCGACAGAAAATCCTTCTTTCCTGATAACGGAAGCCCTGAGAGGATTCGGCGCAGTTTTAAAAACCACATCCGGTGAGGAATTCATGGAAAAATATGATGAAAGGGCCTCTCTTGCTCCCCGTGATATTGTGGCACGTGCCATCGACACCGAGATGAAACTCAGCGGCGAGGATTTTGTTCACCTGGATTGCACACACCTAAGCAAAGACGACCTGATTAAAAAATTCCCTACCATTTATGCAAAATGCCTCAGCATCGGGATCGACATCACCAACGAAATGATCCCGGTAGTGCCTGCCGCCCATTATATGTGCGGGGGCATTAAGGTAGATGAATATGGGCGGAGTTCCATCAATAAACTATATGCCAGCGGAGAAGTGGCCTCTACCGGCTTGCACGGCGCAAACCGGCTGGCATCTAACTCCCTGCTCGAATCGGCCGTTTTTTCTCATCGGTCCGCTATGGATTCAATTGCTCGTGTTCATGATGTTAAACACTGCGAGGAGATTCCTGATTGGGATGCTTCAGGTACCGTATTAAATGAAGAAATGATCCTTATCACCCAGTCGCTTAAAGAGGTGCAATCCATCATGACGAATTACGTGGGGATCGTAAGAAGCAACCTGCGTTTGAAAAGAGCTCTTAAGAGGTTGGAGATCATTTATAAGGAAACCGAAGATCTTTACAAACAATCCAGGGTAACGCAAAGCATATGTGAATTGCGTAACCTGATCAATGTAGGATACCTGATCATAAAAATGGCCCTGAACCGAAAAGAAAGCCGCGGCCTGCATTACTCCATCGACTATCCACGGACCGTTGAAAGGAAGAACGGGTACCCCGGGAACGACTATGAATTTTAAACCGAATACATTATGGCTTTGATCAAAGAAATACATGGAATATATCCCAAAATTGGGAAAAACTGCTTTTTAGCTGACAATGCCACCCTGATCGGTGATGTATTGATGGGCGACAACTGCAGCCTCTGGTTTAACGCTGTTGTAAGAGGAGATGTGCATAGCATACGTATCGGCAATAATGTGAACATACAGGATGGCGTGATGGTTCATTGCACTTACAAGGTGGCGCCCGTAAGCATTGGAAACAATGTTTCTATCGCTCACAACGCCATTGTACATGGTTGTACCATTCACGACAATGTTCTGATCGGGATGGGATCCATACTGATGGACGATGTTGTAGTGGAAAGCAATTCCATTATTGCAGCCGGTGCGCTTATCCCAAAAGGCACGCGCGTTGAGTCGGGAACGGTATGGGCGGGTGTTCCTGCCAAAAAGATCAAGAAAGTTGACCGGGCATTGATGGAAGGTGAAATTGAACGAATAGCCAATAGCTACAATATGTATGCAAGCTGGTACAAATAAAAAAACGCCATCCCTTGGGGAACAGCGCTTTCCTAATTGGTGTTTCTGAATTTTTTTAGAGTCCGAGTTCTTTCTTTACAAGCGGCATGATGTTATCTCCTTTTTCAAAATAGAGCAAAACGCCCAGGCTGGCATCAAAAATATAGGTATATCCGTTTGCATCTGCCACATCATCAATGGCTTTCTTGGCCTTGTCGAGCAAAGGCTTGTATAGCTGTTGCTGCATGGTTTGAAAATCCGTGTCGGCATTTTGCTGAAAATCCTGAATTCTTGTTTCCAGATCGGTAATCTCTTTTTCTTTTGTTTTCTTAATGATCTCCGACATGGTAGCCACATTGGCCTGATAGTCGGCAATTTTGTTTTGATACTCTGTCAGCATTTGCTGGATGGTGCTTTCCAGTTCCTTTTGGTAAGCCATCAGCTTGGTATCCACGGAATCCTTACCGGGCATCATGCTGATTAGCTCCTGAGAATCGATATAACCGAGCTTGGCATTGGTTTGGGCATTTGCTGCAGACAGCCCCATTAAAATAAGGCCGATTGCGAATAAACTGATTAATTTTTTCATATTCAAGCGATTAATATTTGTTAGATAATGCGCGTCAAAGATATTAAATAAATTAGAATAACGTCCATGCTTGTTTGTTAAAATATATTAAATCAGCCGGATGTTACAGGATTTATTGCCTGTCGCCGCGCTTAACGGTTTGCATTACCGTTCCGACCTCATCCAGCACATCATCGCTGATGTCGAGGCCTGGATCGGCAAACAATATGGAAAGGCTGCCGGCTTTGTCAAAAACGAAATCATAGTTTTTGGTTACCGAGATCTTTTCAATGGCGTTGAAAACCTTCTCTTGTATAGGTTGTACAAGTTCCTGACGCTTTTGGAACAACATGCCTTCCTGTCCGAAATATTTCTTTTGAAGCTCTTTCACTTCCTTTTCCCTGGCGATAATCTCATCTTCACGTTTTCTTTTCACATCTTCGGGCAGCAACACGGCCTCGGACTGATATTCCTTGTAAAGTCGCTCGATCTTGGCCAGTTTGTCCTCAATCTCTTTCTGCCATTTTACAGACAGGTCGTCCAGAATGGTCTGTGCATCCTTATATTCGGGGATGTTATTCAGAATATACTCGGTATCAACGTATGCATACTTCTGTGCATAAGTGAATGCGCTCATCGAAAACAGCGCGATCATTATCAATACAAATTTTTTCATTTTTCGTTCCTCCTATTGGATATTTATTTCATTTCGCTTTTTAAACAAAAAACCTGCCACAAAATGCGCCCTCTTACAATACACTATTATTCAATGGATTGATTTATAGAGAAGTGCCATTGTCCGCCATTTGCATCGGGCAGGCCTGGAATCTCATCAAAACCGTATCCATAGTCGATGCCAAGCAAGCCAAACATGGGTAGGAACACGCGCAAGCCAAAGCCGGCTGTTCGTCGCACATCAAAAGGATCGAACTGATCGAAATCGATCCAGGCATTTCCGGCTTCCAGAAATGTAGTCGCATAAATAGTCGCATTCGGATTGAGTGAAAAAGGATAGCGCAATTCGAGCGTATATTTTCCATAGATCGTTCCACCCAGATTCTGATTCAGGTAATAATTTGGTGTAATGCTTTCATTTGCGTACCCCCGCATACCGATAATCTCACGGCCATCCAGGTTGTTGTATCCACTCAGTCCGTCACCTCCCAGATAAAAACGCTCAAAGGGCGTAATGCCGATTTCCCGATTATATAAACCCAAAAAGCCGAACTGTGTTCTGGCGCTAAGTACCAACTTGGGTGCGATCTCGGTATACCAGTTGGCTTTGAATTTCCATTTGTGATATTCGATCCATTTGTATTTTTCAGTTTCCGACATCTTGCTGTAATCCTTATCGCTGAACAATGAATAAGGCGGTGTTAGCTCAAGGGAAACAGAAACTTCCGATCCGTACCTGGGATAAATGTACTGGCTTAATGAATTTCTTCCAAGAGTGACCTTGTAGTTAAAATTATTAAATGTGCCCGTTCCCGATCCGAATGAAAATATCTGGCCGTAATTTTTAAGACGGTACATCTGCAGGCTTATACCTTGCTGAAGCAGAAAAAAGTCATCAGGCCACTCGAGGCGTTTTCCCAATCCGAACGATAATCCGTCGATCTTGAACTCCGAACGGTTGGTATCGCCCCTTGGCCTGCCGTTCGAAAATAGCGAATGGTAGTAAGACACACTGAAATTATTGGGTTTTCTTCCGCCCAGCCAGGGTTCGGTAAAGGAGAAGCTATAACTAAAATAACCTATCCCGTATGTTTGCATCCTGAGGGTAAGTTTCTGACCATCGCCCACCGGAACCGGCCTCCAGGCTTTCTTATTAAAAATATTTTTCAAAGAGAAGTTATTAAAAGAAAGACCCAGCGTACCGATCACCCTGCCGTAGCCCCAGCCACCGGAAAGTTCGATCTGATCGGAGGAGGTTTCCTCCACCTGGTATTCGATATCAACGGTACTGGATTCAGGGTCGGGATTTACGCCCGGATTGATGGATTCGGGATCGAAGTACCTCAACTGGGCCAGCTCACGCTGTGTCCTAATCAGGTCGGTCCTGCTGAAAAGCTGACCAGGCCTTGTTCTCACCTCACGCATGATCACATGATCGTTGGTACGGGTGTTGCCGCTCACGGTCACCCGGTTAATACGGGCCTGCTTGCCCTCCCTTATCCTGATCTCAATATCGATGCTGTCGTTTTCCACTTGCACTTCCACGGGCGTTGCGGTAAAAAACAGGTATCCGTCATCCAGATAAAGCGAACTCACATCCGTTCCATTTGGATTGAAACTCAGATTGGTTTGCAGCAACTCCCTGTTGTAAATATCGCCCTTTTCTATTTTGAGAATTCTGCCCAATTGTTCATCCGTGTATTTGGTATTGCCCACCCAGGTGATGTTCCTGAAGTAATATTTATCACCCTCATCTATATAAACATCAAGGTTGATCGTATTATCTGTATTTCTGTATATGGAGTCCTTCACAACCTGGGCGTCTCTATAGCCAAGTTTATTATACCGATCGATCAAAGTGGCTTTGTCTTCTTCAAAATCATCCTCAATATATTTTGAACTCTTAAAAATTCGCAGGCGCAAATGATCTGAGGCATATTGACCCATGATCTTGAAAACATCGGTAAATTGTATCTGAACAGCTGCAAGGCTCATATCCCATACCAGTGTTTCAATATCAGAAAGGGGCCTGAAAAGTGATTTCTCCTTTGTATTTTTAAACGCGCTTTTTATCTTGGCGTCGCTGATTTGCTCATTGCCATAAACATTGATCTGGTATATTTTTACCTTCTTGTTTTTATCCACATCAATCACCAGCCGCACAGCATTGGGCATGCTGGTATCGGGTACCTGTATGATCTTAACTTCAGCATCCAGAAAGCCTTTGTTTTTGTAATGTTTTTTAATGATGTTTCGGGTATTGATGATCAGGTTGTCGGTAACCACATCACCGGAAGTCAGGCGGATGTCATCCTTGATGCTCTCGGCTTCTGCTTTTCTGATCCCTTTAAAAGAAAACTTTGAAAGCCTGGGTCGTTCTTGCAGATCAATATTTAAAAAGATCACATTTTCCTGTCTTCCGATCACGGATATTTTAATGCTTTCAAACAAGCCTTGTTTCCAGAGGCTGCGAATTGCATCTGAAATATCATCGCCCGGCACCTGAATTTTATCGCCTATGCTCAAACCGGATAGCATCACCAGCACACTTTGGTCGAGGTATTTCACTCCTGACACCGTAATGCCACCGATTTCATATTCTCCGGGGTTGGAATAGTCGAGCTCGATCAGTTCGTCGCCAAGCTGCACCTGAGCGTGGCCGGGAAGAACATACAGTATCGATGCCAGCAAAAAGGTGAATACAAATAAAACCTTAGCTGATGTGCCTTTATAATCTTTCCTCTTCAATCTCATTCGGAATTATGCCTTTTTTAATTGTTCACTAATTTTGCCAAATCTTCTTTCGCGGCACTGGTAATCCATAATGGCTTTATACAGATCTTCTTTTCTGAAATCAGGCCATAAAACGTTCGTAAAATATAATTCGGAATATGCGATCTGCCATAGCAGAAAATTACTGATGCGATATTCTCCACTGGTGCGGATCAGCAGCTCGGGATCGGGGATGTCTTTTGTGGTCAGGTTTCTGCTGATGAGATTGCAATCAATATCCCGGGGCTGCAGTTTACCCGTTTGCACTTCATGAGCAATTTGTTTTATCGCGTTTTCAATTTCCCAGCGTGAGCTGTAGCTCAGGGCCAGCGTCAGGGTCATCCGGTCGTTGCCAGAAGTTTCTTCAATGGCCTCTTCAAGCCGTTTGGAGCTATCGGGTGGCAGGCTCTTTAAATCTCCAATGGCATTCAATCTGATCTTATTTTTGTTTAGGGTAGGGATTTCCTGATCGATGGTTTGCACAAGCAGTTTCATCAGTGCGTCGATCTCGTATTTCGGGCGTTTCCAGTTTTCAGTTGAAAAAGCGTATAGGGTGAGGTACTTCACGCCCAGTTCAGCAGCTGCTTCGGAGGATTCGCGTACGGCTTCAACCCCGTTCTGATGCCCGAAAGTGCGGTCTTTACCTTGCTTTAACGCCCAGCGCCCGTTGCCATCCATAATGACGGCGATGTGCAGGGGTAGTTTTGATTTATCTATCTTTTCAGCTAAACTCACTTAAATATATCGCTTTTTACATTTGCTCATTCAAACATTTGGGTCCGCCGCTCAGATCGAACATATAGGAGATCGTTATACCCGAGAAGAAATACCAGTCATTGTTCTTGGGATCCCCACGTTGCATCTCCGGCAATTTGCTTCTGGTCGGATCGGAAAGCAGTTGTTCGATGTCGTTCGGATTGATGTTAGGACCGTCCAGATAATATGTTGTGCTTACATCATCCAGATAATCCGTAAAGATTTTTCGCGCCCCCCATTCCACGGTCAGCCCAATGCGGTCAGTCAGGCTGTATTTTATGCCCAGCCCAAATGGCACGCCGAAGCTGTAGTTAGGATACTTATCGCGTCCCTGGAAACCTACCAGTTGTCCTTCGGTACCAATTTCCCTCAACTCTACGCCATCGGATTTGGGATTGAAGAAGAAGGCTGAAAACCCACCAAAAATGTAAGGGGTTAAATATTCTTTCAGGCTTCCTGTGAAATAAGGCAAAAAGTTGAATTCCATCTGAACGCTGATGTCGGTAATGTTAGACCGGAACTTAAGCATCCGGTCGGTTTCAAACTGTATCACCTGATCGCTGGCAAACAACTGACCGCGAAACGCACTCAGGCGCACTGCGACCCTTCTATTGAAATTGTGCCTGGCAGACAGGCCATATGCCGGTTTCACCTGGCTAAAATGTTTTCCGGGATTGATGTCACCCAAATAATAAGATACGCCGCCAAACACACCGAGTTCAATTTCTTGTGCCCGGCCCATGCCCAGGATCGAAAAAAACGCAAACAATAAAAATATCTTCTTTCCCATTCCCAATAGCTTCTTTTTAGTTTCTTTTATCCAGCCCCCAATTGAGCTTGTCCCTGATGGTTGTGAAAAAATCTTTTTTGTGTAATTGCACCAGGTTGATTTTAAAATCCGCCTTTTTAACGATCAGTTCGGTTGAGGCTTTTATGGAGTCGAACCTGGAGTCGAGGCTGACGAAAAAGCTTTTGTCGCGGCCCTCTGCTTTGATCCTCACAACGCTATCGTCACGTATAACGATAGGCCTTACAGTTAAATTGTGCGTAGCAATTGGTGTGATTACGAAATTCTCTGAGCCGGGTGTAATAATGGGACCGCCTGTACTAAGCGAATATGCAGTTGAGCCGGTTGGGGTGGCAATGATCAATCCGTCGGCCCAGTATGAATTCAGAAATTTGTCATCAACAAAAACATGGATTACGATGAGAGAGGTGGATTCCTTTCTGTTGATGGTGAACTCATTCAGCCCGTAGTCCAGCTCACCGAATAGGCCCGCAGGTTTTTCGAGTTTCAGCAGTGTGCGTTCCTCAATACTGTATTGTTTGTTTTTCAGGCAATCGATTGAATATCCGATCTCATCCTTCGAAATACTCGACAAAAACCCAAGCCTCCCGATGTTGATTCCGATCAGTGGAATACCCGAATCCCTCACCAGGTTAAGGGTTTCAAGAAAAGTCCCGTCCCCACCAATTGAAAACAAAAAATCAACCCCGTTGCTAATGTCCTGATGGGTATTGAAAATCCGGCCTTCCTTATTGAATTCAACATGCGGGGCGATTTGCTTGAAAAAGGGTTCATAGACAACGATTTCCGCATCGATGGCCTCCAACTTGCTAATCAATCGCTGCACATAAGGTTGATCCTTTTCCGTAATCGTTTTTCCGAATAATGCAATCCTCATTCAGTCAGGTAAATAGGTTTATTTTAAATCAATTGCAAGATTACAAAAATAATTACAGAAAGCTTCATTTATTTAACAATAATTAATATTCACGAAGCCATTTCTAACTAAATCGGAGCCATAAAATGAATAAAAATGCCGGTTTCATGTTGCTTGTTCATCGACCACTCCAAACGGAAGACCATATCATAATAGGTAACAAAATCCAGTCCGATGCCGGTTCCGTATAAAAATTGATTGGAAAATCTGTTCATTTCGCTGAATTGATCATCCTGTGCGTAGCCTGCATCAAAAAACAGGTTAAGATAAAATGCATAATGAATTTTACTGAATCGTTGTGTTTTAATAAAATTGATATTGAAAACACGGGTCGGGACCAGGGCAAATTTGATGTTGGAACGGAACAAGCCGTATTTTTGCCCATCAATCACATAAAGTTCGTATCCCCTCACAAATACCCTGTGATAGCCCAGGCCGCTTTGTATCATATAGGGGATTTCATTTTTTGATGAGAACTGCGAGGTGAAAAGTGAAGCAAAATACCATCTGGGCGCCAGCTTCCAGTATTTCCTGAAAGTGCTCTGCAAGGTAAAAACATTCAGATCGTTATCCCGGATCAGTCCCAGCCCGAACTTATTCAGAATTACGTCAAAATAATATCCTTCGAGCGGGTAAGGTGCGTAATCCCGGAAATCGCTTTTGTATTTGTAGTAAATAGCAAAATACCTGATGTCGGTTTCTCCGGCTGCCGAGTATTGCGGATTAAGCATCAACACCGTATCCATCAAGCTGATCTTGCTATATGAAAGTTCGGCATAATGGGTGTTATGAATGTCAGGCCTATAGATCAGCTGTGATTTCAGTTTGAGCTCCTGCCTGGGATAACTGTCTTTGGCTTTGAAGAATTGCAGGGTGTCGCTCATGGTCCGGTAAGATATTTCGTGGCTTTGTGACCAGTCCAGCCCAACACCAAGGCCGATGGTTTTCTTCCGGTTTATGTAAGGAATTTCATAGTACAACTGATATTTTTCGTCATAACCAAAACGAAGCAACAATTTCAAAACCTCTTTGCGACCGCGGAAATTATCCCATTCCAGAAAACCCCCATAATTCACTTTTGAGAAATCCTTGTCTTTCCACCAGGCATTGAAATTCCGATCTGCAAATTCAAAAATGGGAAAAGGCCAGATGTACCAGCGCTCAATCACATCGATCCGCACATTCAACAAAATATAATCTTCTTCCCTTCCTAATGTATCGCCGGTTATGGTCACAAAATTAAAGAGTGATGTATTCAGCAGGTTTTCTTTCGATTCGATGAGTTTTAATTTAAAACGACCTGCTGCTATGGTATCGCCTTCGTTGAACTCCAGCTCGCGCATCATAATAAAATCCTTTGTGACTTTATTGCCGCTCAGGATAATGTCCATAACCACCATATTCGTCTCTTGCTGCGCGTTTGATAGCAATTCATCGGTTTGTTTTTGTGCCTTAAGCCCGGAAATAAGCCCCCAGCCGACAATACTTAAAACCAAAAGAAATCTGGGCATGGCTTAAATGTTGAGGTACTTCATAAAGGATTCATACCGGTCCTGCAAGTCTTCCATATCTTCCTTTTCAGTATAGGAGGCCTTAATCACATAATCGTAACGGTTAAAGGTTTGAATGATGGAACCGATTTCAATTTTGTTCAGCTTCAGGCTCACTTCAAGGCGGGTGGAATCATTATGTGTGCTCACAAAAAAACTTAGGACTTTGGCGTCGTTTGACTCGACGATCTGTGCGATCTCGGAAAGCGAATAATCTTTATAGCTCATCTCCAGAACAATGATGCCTCCGGGATTGGCTATCGAGGCTGATTTCGAAAAGAAATCAATGAGTTCGGCCAGGGTAATACAACCCATGTACTTTTTATGCCTGTCAAGCACAGGCAAAACGTTGAGCTTGTTCTCTGTAAACAACCTGATCACATCAAACACATGTTTGTAATCTTCGGTATACGGTTTGGCGAGTGAGGTGTGTTGGCTTCCGATCGGGGCGTCAAAATCATTTCTATCAAATATGTCTTTTTCAGAGATCAGTCCGTGATATTGCTTTTCGTCAACAAGGGGTAGTTGCGACAACCTGTAATCATCCATTAGGCTAAGAGCAGTGGCCCAGCTGTCAGCCGGTTTCAGGGGCACGACGGTTCCGGTTATCAGTTGCTTTGCTATCATAGTGATTTGGCTATTTTAGTTCCCATTGTTTTTTATCGAGATAATCATCTTTCAGTATGCGAAGATAGTTATTGTATCTGGTTTCGCTTATTTTACCTTCATCCACAGCTTTTTTCACAACGCAACCCGGCTCGTGCACATGGGTGCAATTGCTAAAACGGCAATCAGACATCAGGGCACGAAATTCGGGAAAACGTTCCCCGATCTCATGCCGCTCAAAATCGTGCAAACCAAACTCTTTGATACCGGGTGTATCGATGATGCTCCCTCCAAAAGACAGGGGGTGCATCTCGGCAAATGTGGTAATGTGTTTTCCTTTTTGATGAACATTTGAAATATCGCCCACCTTTAATTTCAAACCGGGCTGAATGGCATTGATGAGCGTGGATTTGCCCACACCGGAATGCCCTGAAAGCAAACTGTTTTTATCTTTCAAAAGGCCTATAAAAGCTTCCAGGTTTTCTCCTTCGGTTGCAGAAGTTCTGATACAGGTATATCCGGCATTTTCATATACTTCAATCAATTCATCCAGTTGCTTCAGTTCCTTTTTACCATACAGGTCGGTTTTGTTGAAAACCAATATGGCCGGGATATGGTAAGCTTCGGTAGTAACCAGATAGCGATCGATGAAGCCTGTAGAGGTCCTGGGTTTAACCAGGGTAATGATCAGCACGGCCTGATCGATATTGGCTGCAATGATATGAGAGAGCTTGGATAATTTGGTGGATTTCCTGAGAATGTAGTTTTTTCGCGGAAATATTTTCTTGACAAGCCCCACATTTTGATCTTCATCCGGCTCAAAAGCCACATGATCGCCCACAGCAAGCGGGTTTGTGGTTTTGATCCCCTTGATACGGAAACTGCCCCTGATCCGGCAATCCCATATCTTCCCGTTCTCCGTCATCACTTTATACCAACTGCCGGTGGATTTAATTACCGTTCCTTCAAGCATCTTATCATTCCTATTCAAAATTATCACCCTTGCTTACATATTTTTTTAGCCTTTTCCATATTCAAAAATTTATTGAAAACTTCTCAGGCAATAAGTTGTAAAATTACAAACATTTATTATATTTGGCCTTTAATCATTACCCCTTAAGATGATAGAACATGGAATTTACTCTGTTTTAGTAGCGCCATTGTTGGCATTTCTCCTGATCCTTTACATGAATTACAGGTTTAAGGTTCAAACCAACCTTTACCTGTTTTACGCATTGTTATTTGGCTTGCTCAGCACTGCAATCATTTTTGGCGGACAAATGCTTGCCGAAGTCACCGAACTCGATCATTTAAGAAACCTCAAGCGAACTGCATTCTACGGCATTGTGCTAATGGCCTTTACCGGAGAACTGGGTAAATTCATTTTTCTGAGATATTACTTTTTACCGATGAAAGAATTTTCAGGCCCTATTGACGGGATCATTTACGCCATTCTGATCGGGCTCGGGTTCGCCACTGCGGCTACCCTGTTATTGGATCTGGGCATTATCGGGGCGCGGGTTGATTTGTTATATCTTTATACCTACCCCATCGCCAATGTGATCTTTGCCATCATCATGGGATTTTTCGTTGGGTTGGGCAAAACCCGAAAAAACAAAGCAATCGATTCCCTGACCGGCCTGTTTGCAGCTACGGTGTTCCATGGCTTATACATTTTTTCATTCCTGACCACCGATTTCAGGTTGCTCATCATTTTTGCGATCGGCAGCATCATCATTGTTTTTCTGCTTATCGCCAAAGCGCTTAATATCAAAGCAGAGGACAAACTTAACCAAACACCTTAAGCGTTAATACAGTTTATATACTTTTCCGGGCAGGCATCTCACAATGCCTTCAAACTCCAGGTTCAAAAGCGCTGAAGCGGTTCTTGTAGCACTTAAGCCGGATCTAATGCAAAGTTTGTCGATACCCATTTCGCCTTCCCGTTCAAGCAATCCTACCAGTTTTTGTTCATCATCTGCCAATTTGATAAACAACTTTTTCTGCCTGGCCGGCATAACTTCCTTTTTCTGCCATCCCATCATATACAAAAAATCGGCAGCGGATTCGATCAATGCAGCGCGGTTGGTTTTCACCAGAAAATTGCAACCTTCCGAATATTTATCCCCAGCCCTTCCGGGAAATGCAAACACATCCCGGTTATAAGAGTTGGCTATATCGGCAGTAATGAGCGCTCCTCCTCTGCTTGCCGATTCTACAACAATAACCGCATCGGATAAACCCGCAACGATACGGTTCCTTTTGGGGAAGTTTTCACGATCGGGATTGGTTTTCCCGGGAAAGTCGCTCAACAGGCATCCTTTTTGAACGATCCGGCCTGCCAGCTTCTTATTAAGGGCGGGATAAATTCTGTCGAGGCCATGACCCAGCACAGCCGCTGTGTACATCCCATGCTCAACCGCTGTTTCATGAGCGCAGGTATCAATACCGTAAGCCAGGCCGCTCACAACCAGCACATCAAGTGCTTTCAGATTTGCCAGCAATTTTTCCGTTGATTCTTTGCCATAATCCGTGGCATTGCGGGTTCCCACAATGCTGACGATCCGCTTTGCATTCAGATCGCAATGGCCTTTTTGGTACAAAAGCACAGGGCTGTCGATACATTGCTTGAGGCGCTCGGGATAAGATTTATCCGTATAAAATAAAACCTTGATGGCAAATTTTTCTATGAATTTTATTTCCTGTTCCGCCCGTTGCATGATCTCTGGTAGTTTGATCTGGTTGACGATCCCCTTGCCGATACCGGGAATCTTTAACAGGTTTTGCCTTTTCTCTTTGAAAACCGCTTCAATCCCCCCGCAATAAGAAATCAGCTTTTTCGCGGTGATATCGCCCACCGAGGGCAGCAAGGTGATGGCAATTCGGTAAATCATTTGCTCATCTTGCATGCTTTTTTCTACGAATTCCATAAATTTGCTTTTTAAGGCAATTGTATTGCAATCAAAAAAGAAAATACTCATCTGCCCCCTGGATTGGGGGATCGGTCACGCCACCCGTTGTGTACCTCTTATCAATAAACTTCGTGCGAGAAATTTTGAAGTTTTGGTTGCAGCAGGCGGCCGGACACTGGCTTACCTGGAAAATGAATTTCCCGATATCAAATATATTCAATTTCGGGGATATTCGGTGAAATATCCCCAAAAAGGCAATATGATGCTGAAAATGATGGTATCCGCCCCGCGCATCCTGAACAATATTTATGAGGAAAACCTGGATTTACAAAAAATCATCAAAGCCTATAAAATTTCAGCAGTGATCTCCGACAACCGCTTTGGCTGCTGGTCAAAGCAGGTTCCTTCAATTTATATCAGTCATCAGATATCAGTAAAAGCACCGGCCGGTTTTCGCTTTCTTGAAGGATTTTTGTTTCGGCTTCATTCCCGATTCATTAATAAATATGATCAATGCTGGATACCCGATTATAAAAACACCCCCAATTTATCGGGCGGACTTTCCCATTTGAAAACGCCAAAAATTAATCACTTTTTCATCGGGCCTCTTTCGCGCTTCAACGAGAACCTTCGGCCCGCTAAATCAACGTTCAGCCATGAATTACTGGCCATTGTCAGCGGGCCGGAGCCACAGCGTAGCATATTTGAAAACATATTGATCGAACAGTTGAACTCGTTGCCTTTGAAAGCTTTGATCCTTTCGGGCAAACCTGAAGAAAACACCGACAGACAAATACAGAAAAACATCAGGATTTGCTCCAACCTCCCTACTACTGATCTGGCGCAGGCAATCAATCAAGCTGAAATCGTTGTTTGCCGACCGGGCTACTCCACCTTAATGGACCTGGCAGCTTTTGGGAAAAAAGCCTTACTTGTGCCAACACCGGGACAAACAGAACAGGAATACCTGGCAAATTTTCATGCTGCCCAAAAGAGATTTTATGTGGCTAAACAATCGGGGTTGAATTTGAAAGATGATCTTTCCAAAGCGCTTAGCTATCAAGGGTTTCGATTGCACTATGATACAGCCGGACTGGAGACAGCCCTTGATAGTTTCCAACTCTTGATCGAAAAACAAAGCTGAAAACAATAAGCTGCGCAAAAATGTTCAATTTGAAATCTCATAGAAAATAGTTTAATTTGCAGTACCTGAATACATGAATTATGTCAAAAATAAGCATGATCACCGGTAGCATGAAAATGGCGGATGTGATCCACCTTGATCACAGCCTGTTGCCGATTATCAACCGTTTTGGGATTCAATTGGGTTTTGGAGACAAAGATGTGGAAGAAATCTGCAGAGAAAAAAACGTAAACATTGACTTCTTCCTGGAAATCCTGAATATTTTCCATGACCCGAATTATTTTCCGAAAGATCATCTTCAGGAATTCGATATGGAACTGATTCTGACCTACCTGGAGAAAACACATGAGTTTTATCTTGAATACGAGGTACCGAAAATCGAATCCCTGATCAATGAGTTGATCTCCTCTTGCGAAATCAGAAAGGAAAACATATACTTGCTCAGGAATTTCTTTATGAATTATAAAGAAGAGCTTACCACTCACATCAAACGGGAAGACGAAACAGTTTACCCATACATCCGTCAATTGGTTAAGGAAGTTCAGATTGAAAAAATATCGGAATCTCTGAAGGCGCAGATGAATGAATATCCCATTGAGGCATTCGCCGTTGAACACGATAATGTTGAAGAAAAGTTGTTCGACCTGAAAAACATCATCATCAAATATTTACCGCCACCCAAAAACAGCAATCTGTGCAATTTCATTTTGTTCAGGTTGTTTGAACTCGAAAAGGATTTGAACGATCATGCCCGTTTGGAAGATGTTATCCTGATCGATAAAGTAAAAGAGCTGGAAAAAGGTGCAAAAGAATTATTGAAGCTTAAGAAATGAGGGGCGGCGGCATCATCATAGCAGAAAACTTCTATCTGATCCGTAAGGGTTTGATCGCCCTGCTCGAATCTCTGGACACGCCCCTGCGCATTCATGAAGCTGCAGACTGGGAGAGCACCCGCGATTTGATGGTCCGCTATTCCGTTAACATGATCATAATTAATCCCGAACTTATACCGGATGCAAAAACAGAATTGCATAGTTTGAAAATGAGCCACCATATCATTACCCTCATGGCAATCGATAAGGGCAATCTCTCTGATAACATTAAAAAACATTTTGATGAGATCATCAGCATCAGCGGAAACAAAAGCGAACTCATCACCCGCCTGCGGAATTTTATTGGCCAAAAAAAGCGGGAGGGCGAAAAAACCAACAATACCGGGTTAAGTATAAGAGAAACGGATATTTTAAAACTGGTTGCCAGGGGATACACCAATCAGGAAATTGCCGATCAGTTGTTTATCAGCACCCACACGGTTATCTCACACAGGAAAAATATCGTATCCAAGCTTGGGATCAAAACGGTAGCCGGCCTTACCGTGTATGCTCTGCTCAACAACCTGATCAACATGGACGACGCCCGCTAAATTTAAGTTTCTTCCAAAAGGTATATTTTTACCTTTGTCCAATAAACGGATAAAAATGGTATTAAACTACGTGATCTGGAATCCCGATCCGGAGATCTTTTCCATCGGCAGCCTTGCCGTACGCTGGTACGGCCTTTTGTTTGCACTTTCTTTTGTGCTGGGCTATATAATCATGCAACAATTCTTCAATAAGGAAGGTGTGCCCCTGAAGTTGCTCGATAAACTGGCCACCTATATGGTGATCAGCACCATTATCGGGGCAAGGCTGGGCCATTGTCTGTTTTATGAACCCGACAAATACCTAAGCAATCCCATTGATATCCTGAAAATCTGGGAAGGCGGGTTGGCAAGCCACGGCGCGGCTCTTGGAATACTGCTGGCACTGTATCTTTTCTCAAGGAAAACCAAAAAACCGTATTTCTGGACAGTCGACCGCATCGTGATCGTGGTGGCCCTGGCAGGATTTTTCATCCGGGCCGGCAACCTCATGAATTCCGAAATTTATGGAGACGAAACCAAAAAAAATTATGGCTTTGTTTATGTAAGAGACTTTGACGAAAACCTGAAATCGATCTTCAATCTGGAAAAAACCGATTATAACAAGCCAGATAAATTTTCCCAAAAATCTTTACCTGAAGATATTATACATCCGGTAAATATTTATATGGAATTTCCATCCAGGGTTACCGACACCAATACCATTGCCCTTGCCATGCAAAGAAACGTGCGCTGGATGCTATCACCGCCGCAAGCCATTCATTTATACAACCTTTACTGGCCCGAAACACAATCCTTCGAATACAATATGCAAACCGCACCGACCGGGACTCAACTTGATTTCACAGTGGCTTCCGTGCCCAGACATCCCACCCAGATTTATGAAGCCCTGGCTTACTTGCTGATCTTCCTTTTACTGCTGGGATTCTATTACATGAAAAACGGAAAACCTGTCAGAGGTGTTCTTTTCGCCTGGTTTTTAATCCTCATTTTCACAGCCCGCTTCATCATCGAATATTTCAAAATGCCACAAGTGGCCTTTGAGGAAGGTATGACCCTGAACATGGGTCAGTGGTTGAGCATCCCCTTCGTTCTGGCCGGCGTCATCATCCTTTTCTATAGCTATCACTTAAATAAAAAAGATATCGGAAAAATCAATAATTAGTTTCCTGGCTTTCACAAAAAAACCTGGCAAAGTGTATTGTCCTGCCAGGATTTCTTTTGTGAGATAAATATTTTTTCGGCACATTTATCTACCGAAAGTTACCATTTCATTGTTCATTATGCTATCGATCTCAGTTCCCAACTCTTCCCGACCATATTCTTTAACCAGTCCGCTGAGCATATTCAGGTAATACAAAGCACGTTGCATTTCCTCACTGGTTGAGGTTTCCTGTCCAGTTGAACGGAAGAACCTGATTTTGTCCAAACAATAGTCAGTCATGGCATTTACAAGTTCCTCGGCTTTTTCCTGATCACCTGCCCGGTAATAAACATCGATGAAGGGCAGACTGTAATAATCGATCGGGAATTTATCCAGCGGGAAGTAATGGAAGCAGGTATCCATAACCATTCGGGCCGAATCAGGTTTTCCTTCTTTTAAAAGCGCTTCGGCCAGCCGCCTATAATCCTGCTTGATGATCAGAGATGTACGTGAACTTTCACGGTCCACATTTACATCCGGTTTATGCAAACAGCCCCACTTGGCTTTGTTTTGCAGCAGATCATAGGTTTCATCCGTATCAATGCCTCCAAATCCTTCCATGTAATGCTCCGACTTAACCGGAAGCACTTTATGAACAATCCCGTCCAAATGGCAATATTCGGTGGCGCTGAAAATATCCTGCATCGAGCTGGGATTTGCAAAATAGATGGGCCGTTCCCAATCGTTGCTTGCCATAAAATCGAGGAACATTAAATCGTTCTTATAAATGGCATTCTGGCTGATCCTGAAATCGATATAGGGTTCGATATCATCTATCCACTTTTCAGGCACCAGGTTGCTTTTTGCAAGCGCGACTGTGTCTACAAAAACACGAATCTTATCCGTGGGCACATAATTGATCATCTCACGGCTTCTGGCTATTCGCTTGCGGTTGTCGTTATCGTCCGCCAGGAAAGCCACCACATAATCAACATCCATTGGTGATTCGATCAGATCATCAATAAAGGTCTGTGATGTATTGAAAAGCTCCATCATCTTATCGCGATTGATCCCGAATTTTTCTGCGTTATCTTTGGATCTCAGACTCAGATACCTGAGAAACTGATTGACCGGCAGGTTTGTTCCCTGCCGCTGAACCTGATTAAGTTCCTGATTTCTGATCTGTTCAACATCGGATTCGGAAAAAATCGAGATCAGATCGTTGATCAAATCCTGATAACGATCTTCAAAGCTATCCTGGTTCGACCTGTAAAACTCATCGATAAACTGCATGCGGATATCCCTCACGATGCTGTTATCATTGCTCCGGTTTTTGATCACCTCGGTATACATATTAACGCCTTTATTATACTGATCGGGATTCAGTGTAAGCGGTATTTTTTCCGAATCATAAATCTTTCGACCCAATTGATGGATATACCAGGCGCCGGAAGCGAGCATATAATTCACCACACGCACATCGGTGCGCTTTCCTTCCACCTCCTGCGCATACCATAAGGGAAAGGTATCGTTATCCCCGTTGGTAAACAACACCGCATCCTCATCACAGCTTTCAAGATAGTTGAATGCAAAATCCCGGGCGGCATATTTGCCCGATCTGTCGTGATCGTCCCAACCCTGTTGTGCCATAATAAATGGAACCAGCATAAAACAAACCACAGCGATGCCGATGGCAAGCGGTTTATGTTGTTTAATTTGTTTTTTCAGGCCGTCGAAAATGGCCAGCACGCCAAGTCCGATCCAAATGGCAAACGCATAAAAAGAACCAGCATAGGCGTAATCCCTTTCCCTGGGTTGGTAAGGATACTGGTTGAGATACATTACAATGGCAATACCCGTCATAATGAAAAGCAAGAACACCACCAGGAAGTCTCTTTTGGTTTTACCCAGATGAAAGAAAAAGCCAATTAATCCGAGAATAAAGGGTAGCAGATAAAATTTATTATGGGCGGGATTTCCCTGGGTTTCCGGAGCGTGTTCCAGGTCACCAATACGCGATTTATCCAGGAAGCCGATACCACTGATCCAGTTTCCGTGTTCGGGTTCCCCCTGGCTTTCGATATCATTTTGTCGTCCGGCAAAATTCCACATAAAATATCTGAAATACATATGCCCCAGTTGATAGGAAAAGAAAAACCTCAGGTTTTGCCCGAAGGTGGGCGGATTCTTAGGTTTATTTCTGTTGTAAACAATCTCACCCTGCCGGTTCACAACAGTGCTTCCGTCGGGTCGTGTCCTGGTGTAATACACCCGGCTTTCATCAATTCCTCCATATTGCAAATACATGTCGATGTGGCCGGGCTTTTGTTTGCTCCACATACGTGGGAAGATGGTAGTATATTCATCATCATAAACAGGGATCGTATTTTTCCTGTCATCCGTAATAACATATTTGCCCTTTTCCTTATTTTTGATATAGATCGGGTTTCCGTCTTTTGCATCAACTACCGGGGCATTGAAGTACTGCCCGCTAACGATGGGCCAGTCGCCGTATTGTTCGCGATTCAGATAGCTTAACAACGAGATGGCGTCTTCCGGGTTGTTTTCATCGATGGGCACATCCGCATTGGAACGGATCACCAGCATAAAGAAAGAGGAATAACCGATCAAAATGAAAACCAGGCCAAGCATGACCGTATTGAGAATCACCCTGCGTTTCCTGCGTGTATACTTAAGTGCCCAGACAATCAATCCGATCAGGACGACAAAGTAAATGATGGTACCTGTGTTGAAAGGCAGGCCGAGGCTATTCACGAAAAACAGCTCAAATACGCTGGATAGTCGAACCACCAGCGGTATAATAACATACATGATGGCCGACAGGATCACAATGGATACAAGAAAAGTGACCAACATCCCCTTCCAGCTAACATTTTTATATTTTTTAAAATAATAAACAAAAGAGATGGCCGGAATGGCCAACAGGATCAGCAGGTGCACGCCAATGGAAAGTCCGATCAGGTATGCGATCAGGATCAACCACCTGTATCCGTGCCGGTAATCGGCCACCCGCTCCCACCTGAGAATTGCCCAAAATACAATGGCGGTGAACAAAGACGACATGGCATAAACTTCACCTTCAACGGCAGAAAACCAGAAAGAATCGGAAAATGTAAATGCCATGGCGCCGATGAAAGCGCTGCCCAGAACCGCATACATCTTACCTTCCGTCATCTCGCCTTCTTTTGCAACAACTTTGTGCGCAAGCATGGAGATGGTCCAGAACAAAAACAAAATGGTAAAGCTGCTTGAAAGCGCCGACATTGCATTGACCATCATGGCTACATTGGCCTCATTACCAAATGCAAACATGGAGAAAAACCGCCCCAGCAACTGGAAAAGTGGTGCTCCGGGGGGATGACCAACCTGTAGCTTATAAGCTGTGGCGATATACTCTCCGCAATCCCACCAGCTGGCAGTGGGTTCGAGTGTCATGAAATAAACAATGGTAGCCACCAGAAATACAAACCAACCGCCAATGTTATTATACAACTTAAAATTTTTCATTAAAGCTCAATTTATTTTATGAATATGCTGATCCTGATTATTCAGCGAAAGTATAAATTTTGGGTTAAATAGAATTCAGCTTTATTTAGAAATTAACTTTTTTTAACAGGAATCAAGCATAACAAATTGACTTAAAGATACTTTCCGCTAAAAAACGACAATTTTTTCATTTATTTCAGTTTTCAAAAAATTTTTCTAATTTTGCACCCTCATTCTGAGTTTGCCCGATGGTGTAACTGGCAACACGTCTGATTTTGGTTCAGAAGAGTCCAGGTTCGAGCCCTGGTCGGGCAACGAAAACAACTTATTAATTCGCTCATGATTTCTTATAAAGTCATGGGCGTTTTTGTTGTACGACATTTGTGACCAGGGCGAGAAGTTTATCCCGATGAGCGCAGCGATATCAGGGAGCCCTGGTCGGGCAACGAAAACAACTTATTAATTCGCTCATGATTTCTTATAAAGTCATGGGCGTTTTTGTTGTACGACATTTGTGACCAGGGCGAGAAGTTTATCCCGATGAGCGCAGCGATATCGGGGAGCCCTGGTCGGGCAACGAAAACAACTTATTAATTCGCTCATGATTTCTTATAAAGTCATGGGCGTTTTTGTTGTACGGCATTTGTGACCAGGGCGAGAAGTTTATTAAAACCTTTTTAAAAAATTGGATTTTTAAGTAATTTTGTCATAACTGTGATATTCAGTCAATTTATACCGATTTGGAACAGGTTTGCAATGATTGACCTCCTGCTTCAATCGGTATAACTGAATCTAACAGAAAAAGGTTTTATATTTTTAATAAGATTCAGTATATCTTCCGAAAACAATATTTGTTATCACTACTGTTCGGGAAAATTTGGGGAGATTCCTCGCTTCGCTCGGAAAGAATCGAAAACCCTTAAAGATTTAGTGGTTGTCGGTATTGGAGCCTCAGCCGGAGGTCTTGAGGCCCTGGAGGAATTTTTCAGGAACATGCCCTTCAACAGCGGCCTGTCATTTTGTGTTGTACAGCATTTGTCGCCCGATTATAAAAGTATGATGGGCGAATTGCTCAGCCGGCATACCAGCATGTCGATATTTCGAGTTGAGGATGGGATGACTTTGGAAGCCGACAGCATTTATCTAATCCCTCCCAAAAAGAACATGACCATCTTCCACAACAGGATTTTCCTTTCCGATCAGGATAAAAGTGCTGGATACACTGGAGGTGATCGAAAACAAGATCACCGGCAGAAACGGTCATGATTATCTGCTGAGAAATCACCTATGCCAATAATAAGGCAACCGAAGTGCTTGAACTAGTGAATCCCGGTTGAAAAACAAATGATGGACGGATAAAATACCTGTCCATTTGCGGCGCTCCCGTATTTGACGGGAAGAATAAAGTGATAGGAGCTGTATTCAGTCTGCAAGGCATCAAGGATAAGATCAAACAGGAGCGGGTTGCTCTGCAGGAAAAGGAATTGCTATACAGGGTTCTTGACATCAGCCAGGAGGCTGCACTCATTACGGACAAGGACGGCCAAATTGTATATGCCAATGCCGAAGCAGAAAAAACAATGAAGGTTTCCCCGAAAGACATTATCAAAAGAAGTTACAACGACCCCAAATGGGATATCCGTTATGCCAACAATAAAAGAATCAAAGAAAAAGACCTGCCCTTTAAAAAAATATGCTAAGCAGAAAAGAGATCAGGAATTACAAACTAAAGATCATCAACAAGTTAGGTAAGGATGTACGCCTGCTAATAAACGCTAGCCCTATTTTCGACTCGAATAATAATCCGATCGGGGCGGTTTTTAGCATTAAAAATTATTGATAATATCTTTACAAACAAAAGGAATTAAATTATGTAAAAAAATTGTTGTATATTTGCATCGCAAAAGAAAATAAGGTGTGATTTGGAGGGGACTAATGTCCCCTCTTTTATTAGTTATAATTTACAACATGCTTATAAGCGAGAAAGAAATAAAAGACCTTGCGGCTGAACATTTGAAAGGATCGGATAAGTTCCTGGTGGATATAAACATCAAACCGGGCAACAAAATATCTGTTTATATAGATGGCGACCAGGGTGTTACGATTGCCGACTGCGCAAAAACCAGTCGGTTTATCGAGCAGCACTTCGACAGGGACCTCATTAATTTTGAGCTGAATGTTTCCTCTTCAGGTGTCACCCAGCCAATCAAAGTTTTGAGACAATACAAAAAATACATAGGTAAAAATTTACAGGTATTGCTTAATGACGGGATCAAGCTAACGGGCAAGCTTCTTAATTACAATGAAGAAGGGCTCGAAATAGAAAGCGAAAAGCGTGAAAAGAAAAGCAAGCAGGTAACAAAGCAAAAACAGTTTATTCAATTTGATGACATCAAGCAGACAACGGGTGTAATTTCATTTAAATAATCAGACAGGACAAATGGAACATATCAACTTAGTCGAAACATTTTCGGAATTTAAGGAATTCAAAAATATTGACAGGGAAACCCTCATGCGTATTATTGAGGATATTTTCAGGCATATGCTGACTAAAAAATTCGGATCGGACGACAATTTCGACATCATCGTTAATATTGACAAAGGAGACCTTGAAATCTGGAGAAACCGGGAAATCGTTGACGATGAGGAACTGGAAGACGACAATACACAAATTGCGCTTTCACAGGCAATCAAGATCGAACCCGATTTTGAGGTTGGGGAAGAAGTATCGGAAGAATTGAAATTGGGTGATTTTGGAAGAAGAGAGATTTTGGCCATCCGGCAAAACCTGATTTCAAGGATACAGGAGTATGAAAAAGACAATATCTACAGGAAATACATGGATAAGATCGGCGAGATCGTGACCGGTGAAGTATACCAGGTTTGGAAAAAAGAAATCCTGGTGCTGGATGACGAGAACATTGAACTGATCCTACCCAAATCGGAACAAATCCCGTCCGACTTTTACAGAAAAGGAGACACCATCAGGGCAGTTGTTTCCAAAGTGGAAATGCGCAACAATGTTCCTTATATCATTCTTTCAAGAACTTCCTCGGCATTTCTCGAAAGGCTTTTCGAATCGGAAGTGCCGGAGGTGTACGACGGGTTAATCACCATTAAGAATATCGTGCGTGTGCCCGGTGAACGTGCAAAGATCGCCGTTGAGTCATACGATGACAGGATCGATCCTGTTGGCGCCTGTGTGGGTATGAAAGGAAGCAGGATACACGGCATCGTTAGAGAACTGAAGAATGAAAATATCGACGTGATCAACTACACATCCAATCCTCAGCTTTTCATACAAAGGGCACTGAGCCCCGCCAAGATATCATCCATTAGTATTGATGAGAAAAACGGCAAGGCAGATGTTTACCTTAAGCCCGATCAGGTTTCGCTGGCCATTGGAAAAGGCGGATTCAATATCAGACTTGCAGGTAAATTAACAGGATATGAAATAGATGTTTACCGCGAAGCCGATATAGACAACGAAGATGTTGATCTGCAAGAGTTCTCCGATGAGATCGACCAGTGGATCATTGATGAATTCAAAGCCATTGGATGTGATACGGCCAAAAGCGTGATTGATCTCAGCACCGAAGAGCTCGTAAACAGGACCGACCTGGAGGAAGAGACCATCAACGAGGTCATGCGAATTTTGAATGCGGAGTTTGAATAAGACAAATAATTTAGCTATAATTGGCAATTTTTAAATAAATCCGGTAATTCTTATATGGCAGAAAGCAAAGGAACAAGATTGAGTAAAGCAGCCAGGGAACTGAATGTTGGAATAGCAACCATGGTTGAATTTCTTTCAAAAAAAGGAATTCAGATCGAGAGCAAGCCCAACACCAAGATTTCCCCTGAGGTACATGATCTTCTTATTGAAGAGTTCCAGACCGAAAAAGCTGTGAAAGAAGAATCCAAGAAAATCGGGCTCAATTACCGTCAACACGAATCCATCTCACTGGAAGATAAAGAAGCTGCAAAGAAATCAACTGATTTTGATGAGGAAGAAGAAGAGGAAGATGAATCGAAAGAACTATTCATTAAGAGTGTTTCAGGCGACTTTGGAAAAAAAGAAATAAGCTCCAAGAAAGAACCGGAAAAACCTAAACAAGAAGAGAAAAAAGAAGAGAAGGAAGCAGAAGAAACAGAAGAAAAACCAAAAGCTCCTGTTAAGGAAAAAGAAGAACCTAAGGAAAAGAAGGTAGAAAAGAAAAAAGAAGAAGCTGCTGAGGAAGATAAGGATAAAAAAAGTGAACCCCGGATATTAGGTAAAGTGGATTTGGAATCCATCAACATGAAAACCCGGCCCGACAAGAAATCCAGGAAGGAAAAGAAAGAAGAAATCGAAGAGAAGAAAAAAGCCGAAGAAAAAATCCGGCAGGAGAAAAAAGAAGAAAAACCGGAAAAAAAGGAAAAGGAAGAGCCAAAACCACCGAAAGCCGAAGAAAAGAAAGAAACCAGAAAAGAGCCGGCCAAAGAAGCAGAGAAGAAAACTCCAACAGTTGAAAAACACGAAAAGATAGAAGAAAAAGAAGAAGAGAAGAAAGAAGAAAAGAAAGAGAAAAAGGAAGGCGAAAAGAATTTCATTCCTACCCATGTTGAACGCCTTGCCGGTCCGAAAATACTTGATAAGATAATTTTGCCCGAGTCCAAAAAAGTTGAAAAGCGACAGGCCCGCAAAGGCCCCCGGAAAGATGAAGGAAAGAAAAAGCCCGTTGCTTCTTCAACAGATGAAAAAGTAAGTCCAAAAAAGAAAAAGAGAAGAAGAATACAAAAGCCTGCGGAAGAAGCCAGGGAGGAAAGCAGAAAAGAAAGGACTTCAAGAACAAAAAAAGGGCGCAAGCACAGAGAACCCAAACCTGAACTTAGCGAGGAAGAAATCCAAAAACAAATCAAGGAAACGCTCTCCAAACTTAGCCCCACCGGCAAGTCGAAAGCAGCCAAGTACAGACGCCAGAAACGGGCCAGCATCTCACAAGCCAAACAAGAAGAGATTCAAAAGAAGGAAGAGGAAAAGAAAGTTATCAAAGTAACGGAATTCGTTACCGTTAACGAACTGGCTACCATGATCGATGTGCCTGTTAACGAAATAATTTCCACCTGTATGGCACTCGGCCTGTTTGTATCCATCAACCAACGCCTTGATGCCGAAACCCTCACCATTGTTGCCGAAGAATTCGGGCATAAAGTTGAATTTGTAAGCGTTGAAGTGCAAGAGGCCATTGAGGAAGGTGAAGAATTAGAGAAAAAAGAAGAAGAAAATACAGTCGACCGCGCACCTATTGTAACGGTTATGGGACATGTCGATCATGGGAAAACCAAATTGCTCGATCACATCAGGAAAGCCAATGTGATTGCCGGGGAGGCAGGCGGGATCACCCAGCATATCGGGGCCTATGAAGTTACCCTCGACAATGAAAAACGCATGGTATTTTTAGACACGCCAGGTCACGAAGCATTTACCGCCATGCGTGCAAGGGGCGCCAAAGTTACCGATGTGGCCATTATCGTGATTGCAGCCGACGACAATGTGATGCCCCAAACCAAAGAGGCCATCAACCATGCCCAGGCCGCAGGCGTTCCTATCGTTTTTGCCATCAACAAAATCGATAAGCCCAATGCCAATCCCGAAAAGATAAAGGAAGAGCTTTCCAAACTGAACATCCTCGTTGAGGATTGGGGCGGCAAATATCAAAGCCAGGAAATATCCGCCAAACAGGGCCTCAATGTTGAAAGCTTGCTTGAAAAAGTATTGCTTGAAGCCGAATTGCTCGAACTAAAAGGCAACCCTGATAAGCTTGCCAAAGGAACAACAATCGAATCCTCACTGGATAAAGGAAGAGGCTACGTTGCCAAAGTGCTTGTTCAGAACGGTACACTCAAAATCGGGGATATGGTGCTTGCAGGCGCGCATTATGGTAAAGTCAAAGCCATGTATAACGAAAGAAATCAGCAAATTAACGAAGCAGGGCCTTCAACACCCGTATTGTTGCTCGGACTGAACGGAGCACCACAAGCCGGCGATGGCTTTAATGTGATGCGCGACGAGCGGGAAGCCAAGGAGATTGCGAACAAACGTCAACAGCTTCAGCGCGAACAGGGCATCAGAACCCAAAAACATATCACCCTGGATGAAATCGGAAGAAGAATAGCAATCGGTGACTTCAAGGAACTAAATGTGATCGTGAAAGGTGATGTTGACGGCTCGGTGGAAGCACTTTCTGATTCTATTCTTAAATTAGGTACCCAGGAAGTTCAGGTGAATGTAATTCATAAATCAGTGGGCGCCATAACAGAAACCGATATTATGCTGGCCTCGGCATCCAATGCCATCGTGATCGGATTCCAGGTACGTCCTTCACCCAATGCAAGAAAGCTAGCCGAAACCGAACAAATCGACGTCAGGCTTTACTCAATTATCTATCAGGCCATCGAAGAGTTAAAGGCGGCCATCGAAGGCATGCTTGCACCCCAGATTGAAGAAAAAATCGTTTGCAATCTCGAAATCAGAGATGTATTTAAAATCACGAAGGTTGGTACCGTTGCCGGATGTATGGTGCTCGACGGGAAGATTACAAGAAAAACCAATGTACGAGTGATCCGCGACGGCATTGTCGTATATACCGGCATGCTCGGTTCGCTTAAACGTTTCAAGGATGATGTGAAAGAAGTGAACGCTGGTTATGAATGTGGTCTGAACATCGAAAACTTCAACGACATCAAAGTGGGTGACATCATCGAAGGATATGATGAAGTGGAAGTGAAACGTAAAATTTAATTTCGGTTTTTATAAGTTTAGGCTTGTTTCTCCCCTTCTTAGGGTTTGCTTTCGATCGGGTCCTATCGAGATGATCCTCACCGGAATATTTACGACCGACTCGATAAATTCAACGTAATGGTTTAGCTCCTTTGGTATGCCGTCAATATCTTCAAGACCGCTAATATCTTCATTCCATCCTCTAAGTGTTGTGTATTCCGGAACGATTTCCCTGGTGGAAAGATCGAAGGGCACTTCATTCGTTTTTTTCCCATCAATACGGTAAGCCGTGCATATTTTAAGCTCTTCAAACGGACTGAGCACATCTGCTTTCATCATCATCAGCTCATCCACGCCGTTCAGCATGATGGAATATTTAAGAGCCACCAGGTCGAGCCAGCCGCAGCGCCGGGGCCGTCCTGTTGTGCTACCGTATTCCCGTCCGACATCCCGCATGCGCTCGCCGTCTTCATCATGCAGCTCTGTTGGAAAAGGACCCGCGCCAACACGTGTGCAATATGCCTTAAAAATTCCATATACTTTACCGACTTTATGTGGCGAAACTCCCAGCCCGGAGCAAACTCCCGAGTTGATCGTATTGGAAGAGGTTACAAAGGGATAGGAACCGAAATCTATATCGAGCATAGAACCCTGCGCTCCTTCGGCAAGGATTCTTTTATTTGCTGCAAGCGCATTGTTCACATAATATTCGCTATTGATCAGCTTGCATGATTTGATTTTTTCAATCCCTTCAAACCATTTCTGTTCGTATTCATCAAACAGGGATCCGTCGATTTTATAATCAGCGTAATCAAAATCATAAAATGAAATTGTCTTCAAATGACTATCCTTCAACTTGTTGTATTTCTCACGGAAATTTTCCGAAAAAATATCGCCAATCCGCAAGCCGTTCCGTCCGATCTTGTCCATGTAAGTGGGGCTGATCCCTTTGAGGGTGGAACCGATCTTGAGTTTGCCTTTGGAAGTCTCGCAAGCGGCATCAAGCAGGCGGTGTGTCGGCAGGATGAGGTGCGCCTTCCTGGAAATGTGCAGGTTTTCACTTGCATTGATACCTTTTTCCTTTAATCCTTTGATTTCCTGATCCAGGATGGCCGCGTCAATGATTACGCCATTGCCGATCACATTAACTTTAACCGGATCAAAAATACCGGAGGGTATGGTATGCAGAATAAATTTCTGTTCGTCAAATTCGATGGTGTGGCCTGCATTGGGTCCGCCCTGAAAGCGGGCTACCATATCGTAATTGGCGGTGAGCACATCCACAATTTTTCCTTTGCCTTCGTCTCCCCACTGTAGTCCTAAAAGAACATCTAACTTCATAAATCGATTTTCTGGAAATTACGCTTTCTTTTTTTCTTCTTTTTGATCGCTTTCCTCACTATGCCCATAGAAAGTCAGCGAATGATGGCTTATCTCCACGCCAAGCAGTTTCTCAACATTGTCTTTAATTTCCTGAATTCTCGGATCGCAAAACTCAAGTACCTTACCTGTATCCACACAGATAAAATGATCATGCTGCTTGTATTTAAAAGAGCGCTCAAACTGTGCACAGTTGTTGCCAAATTGATGTTTGGTAACAAGATTGCAATCAAGAAGAAGCTCAATGGTATTGTATAATGTGGCCCTGGAAACCCTGTACTTGTTATTTTTCATTCGGATATAGAGCGTTTCAATATCAAAATGACCCTCCGTAGCGTATATCTCCTTTAAAATTGTATAACGTTCAGGGGTTTTTCTGTGGCCTTTTTTTTCCAGGTATTCAGTAAAAATTTGCTTTACCGTGTCAAAGGTATCTTTGTTTTTCTCTTTCATAGAAACACCCTGTTATTTTTGGCTGTAAAATTAAGGAAAATTTCTTTATTAATAATTGGAATAAATAAAAATAAATTGCCTGGGTGCAGATTTATGTATAATTTTCAGGCAGGCGTTTGATGCGACTAACTTTCCTGATCTCTTTCACTTTTTTAAGGCTGTTGATCAATTCATTAAGCGCATCCGCATCTGGTGCATAAAACATGATCACGCCATTCATTACCCCTTTTGAACTTTCGATGTTGAAAAGACGGATGTTCAAATGATGTTTCTCAGAAATGATATTGGTGATCTTATAAATCAATCCGGCCCGATCCAATCCACTGATTTTAACGCCGGCTAAAAATGTGATTTTTTCCTCTTTTTTCCACTTTGCTTTCACGATCCGATTGCCGTATTTCGACATCAAACCGATGGCTACCGGGCAATTGGTAGTGTGTATCTCGATGGGTTTGTTTTCACGAATAAATCCCACAACATCATCGCCGGGTATGCTGTTGCAGCATTCGGCAATATCATAATCAACGGAAGCAGTATCACCACCCAGGATCAGGCTTTCGGGTTTGCTACGCACCTTTTCAGTTAAACTTTCGGAAAGGTTTTTCGGGTTTTTCGAGAAAGGATTCCTGATCAACTTAAACCAGCTTTTGTCCTCCTCAGGAAAAACATTCCTGATTTCTTTGCTGCCGATCATATCGTTGGATACCTGGTAATACAGATCAATTGAACTTGGAATATTTACTGACTGCTGTAGTTTTTGTACATTGGCTCCTGTGAATTCAACATTGGCCTGCCCGAACAACTTGTTTAGTTTTTCTTTTCCTTTTGCCTTAAATTTCTTTCTGTAATTCCTAAGGGAATCTTTGATCCTGGATTTGGCCCTGGCCGTAACCGCATACTTAAACCACTCTTCTTTGGGGTATTGTTTTCTAGAAGTAATGATCTCAACCTGGTCACCGCTTTTCAAAATATGATTAAGCGGAACAAGATTGTGGTTTACCTTGGCGCCGATACTTTCATCACCGATCTGAGAGTGAATGTTGTAAGCAAAGTCGAGTACAGTTGCCCCATTTGGCAAACTTTTCATATCCCCTTTGGGTGTGAAAACGAAAATTTCATCCGAGAAGAGTGTAAGTTTAACATCACTCAGAAAGTCCAACGCCCCCGTATCTTCCGAGTTCAGCACCTCCCTGATCTTGTCCAGCCATCCGTCGAGGCTGCTTCCATTGCCCCCATTGCTGTTTTGTTTCCAAAGTGCAACATAGCCTTTACGTGCAATTTCATGCATACGCCTTGAGCGGATCTGTATATCAACCCAACGCCCCTTCTTACTCATAACCGTAGCATGTATAGCTTCATACCCATTTGATTTGGGAATTGAAACCCAGTCGCGCAGTTTTTCAACATTGGGTTTGTAATGATCGGTTACTATGGTATAGACACGCCAGCAATCAACTTTCTCATGCTTTTTATCCGTATTTATGATGAACCGCACTGCAAAACTATCAAACACTTCATCGAAAGGTAGTTCGCGGGATTTCATTTTTTCCCATATGGAAAAAACCGATTTGGTTTCCGTTTCTATCGTGCAGCCAATATGATTCTCCCTCAGGTCTTTCTTAAGAGGCGTACTGAACTTTCTTACAAAATCCTTCCGCATTTTATCTGTTTGCTGGATCTTATGCATCAGGTTATCATAAATATCTGGTTCCGTATATTTCAGGCCAAGATCCTCCAGTTCTGATTTGA
This sequence comes from Bacteroidales bacterium, assembly GCA_021738625.1. GTDB lineage: Bacteria > Bacteroidota > Bacteroidia > Bacteroidales > JAIOZK01 > JAIOZK01. The sequence continues at coordinate 108,011 of JAIPBS010000002.1, read as the reverse complement.
TGGCATACAAGCCCAGGCGGAGGGCGAGAGGTGCGTACAGATAAATGGTTTCGGAGGCAATTTTCAGTTGCTTCTCTTTTGACATGGCATCCAGAGTACGCATATTGTGCAACCTGTCGGCCAGTTTGATCAGAATTACCCGCACATCATCCGAAAGGGTCAGCAACATTTTTTTAAAATTCTCGGCCTGTATGCTGGAGGTGGTATGGTCGAATATTTCTTCAATCTTGGTAAGGCCATCTATGATTTTTGCGATCTTGTCGCCAAACTGTGTTTTGATGTCTTTCAGGGTATAATCCGTATCCTCTACCACATCGTGCAACAAGGCGCATACAATAGAGGTAATTCCCAGCCCGATCTCCTGTGAAGTGATTTTGGCAACGGCCAAAGGATGATATATATAAGGTTCGCCGGTTTTTCGCCGCATATCCTTATGGGCTTCCAATGCCAGGTTAAAAGCCTTACGAACAAGTACCTTGTCCTTCGCTTCCACGGAAGGGCCCATCGTTCGCAAAAGGCTCCTGTACCTTTTGATGATCTCTTTGTTTTCTGATTCTTTTTCAGCTATATACATAACGAAACTCCGGTCGTTCCTTCTTTCAATCAAAAACTGTACCCAAGAAAAAGTCACAACAACCCGCTACCAATCAAACATTTACACTTAAACCTGCATGCCAGACTCCTGATCCGCGAAACAAATATAACAAGACAAAATTAAACTGTTTTTATAAGGAGATTCAATTATTTGTTATTAGCTGGGAAAATTTTAGCGCAATTTGTAAGTTAAATTAAAGAATGGAAAATAATTCCCGCTTAAATATGTACTTTTGATCAAGCTAAGGGTACTTTGTCCGATGAAAAAAACGCTATTTATCACCGTCTTGTTTTTGTTTGGAATTGTCCCGGTATTTGCCACGCATCAGCGTGCTGCAGAAATCGTTTACAAACACATCAACGGACTAACCTATGAAATCCGTATCATCACCTATGCAAACGACAATCCAGCCAACGACTCCCGCGATTTTCTTCCGGTCAACTGGGGAGATGGTGATATCGAAGAAATCCCGCGAGTGATCAAACAATCCATTGGTGACAATGTGATCTACAATGAATATCATGCGACACATACTTATCCCGGCGCCGGAACTTATACCCTTTCGATGGAAGACCCCAACCGCAACTGGGGTGTGCTCAACATTCCGAACTCGGTTAATGTACCCATTTACGTGGAAACGGAACTTGTTATAAATCCGTTAATAGGCGGCAACAATAGTGTTCAGCTATTGAACCAGCCCATCGACTACGGCTGTATAAACAGAAAATTCATACACAATGCAGGGGCATATGATCCCGATGGGGACAGCTTGTCGTACAAACTTATCAAATGTCGCGGAGCAGACGGGCAGGTCATTCCGGGTTATCTTTTTCCGGATGAAGTGCTTCCCGAAGCGGGTAACAGCTTCACCATCAATAAGGTTAACGGGGATGTGATCTGGGATGTTCCCGTTCTTCAGGGAGAATTCAACATTGCCATTCTGATAGAAGAATGGAGGAATGGGATTCGCATTGGCTCGGTTGTAAGGGATATGCAGATCAAAATCGACGCCTGCGACGAAAACCCGCCCGTTTTCGATTCCATCCCCGACACCTGCATCCGGGCGGGAGACACACTGGCATTTGAAGCAAGGGCTACAAGCATCGATGGCGATCTTGTAACCATAACCGCTTCGGGCGGACCCTTTGAAATGTCATCCAACCCGGCCTATCTTGACCCCAATCCCGGCATAGGCGATACCGTGGCGAGCACTCGTTTTATCTGGGAAACAAATTGCAGCCATGTAAGAAAATCATCCTACCAGGTGTATTTCAAGGCCGAAGACGACGGGTTCCCAGTGAGCCTGGTCGATTACCTTACCATGAACATCACAGTGGTGGCGCCCGCCCCGGAAAATCTTACAGCTTCACCCCTTGGAACAAGCATCAACCTGAGCTGGGAACAAAGCCTTTGCGAACAGGCAAGCGGTTATAAGATATACAGGAGAAGCGGTCCTTATGGTTTCATACCGGGTGCTTGCGAAACAGGTGTGCCGGCCTATACGGGTTACAAATTGATTGATCAGGTCGATGGAATTGACAACAACTCCTATTCGGATGATAACAACGGCGCCGGTTTGGTGCATGGGATCACATATTGCTATATGGTCACGGCAACTTTCAGAGACCAAGCCGAAAGCTATGCTTCAAATGAAGCATGTACAGCCCTGAAACGCGATTTGCCGGTGATCACCAATGTGAGCAACGACAGCGCCGGCAATCTCGACGGAAGCGTTTACCTCTCATGGGCCAAACCCATCGAACTGGACACCGTGGAGTATCCCGGCCCCTACCAATACCGCATCATGCGCGCAGAAGGTTTGGCAGGAAACAATTTTACACAGATCGGCACGAATTTCGGACTGAATGACAGCATTTATTTCGACAGGAATGTAAACCTGAATGATGTGAGTTTTCCCTATCGTTACCGAATCGATCTTTTTAGTGAAAGCATACAGTACATTGGTGAATCCGCCCCCGCATCATCCATATATCTTAAGATTTTTGAAACCGATGAAGAAAACCGGCTGAGCTGGGATGTTATTGTACCCTGGACAAATGGGTTCTTCACCATTTACAGAAAGGACCCGGAAGGCTCCGTTTTTGATTCCATCGGATTGACCTACAGCGGAGAGTACCGGGATACCGGACTTGAGAACGGCGAGGAGTACTGTTATTATGTTAGGAGCCACGGAAGCTACGGTACACCTGGTATATTCGACAGTCTGGTAAATTTTTCACAGAAAGCTTGCGGCATACCGGTTGATAACAGACCCCCCTGTGCGCCCATGCTCGAGGTATCGACCGATTGCGAGATGATCTCAAACACCCTGTTGTGGCATCCTTTTCCCAGCGATACCTGCGATTGCGATATCAACCGCTACCTGGTGTATTATTCGCCTCCTGAGGATTCCACCCTGGGATTGATCGCAACAATGAATGATTACCGCGACACGATTTTTGTTCATGATGAAATATCCGTTGTAATTGGTTGTTATGCCGTTAAAGCTGTCGACAGCCTAAGCAATACTAGTGACTACAGCAATGTTGTATGTGTGGATACCTTATGCGGTGGATTTCGTCTGCCCAATGCTTTCACCCCCAATGGAGACCAGTGGAATGACTCTTTCACTGCATTCCCTGCTTCGCTTGCATCCGTGCAAAATATCAACCTGGTGATCCTAAACAGGTGGGGAAATAAAGTGTATGAAACCACCGATAAGTTTTTCAAATGGGATGGAGTGAATTCTTTCACCAACCAGGAATGCCCCGATGGTGTGTACTTTTACGTTTGCGATGTATATGAATACGGCTATGAAAGCCTGAGCAAACGAACCATAAACGGATCGGTTACCATATTCCGCTAAATAAAACTGCCGTGGATGAAACCGCGGCAGTTTATAATTCAAACGATATTTTTAAATCCGCCTGAAGCGGACAAGGTTTTATGATTCGAAATCCATCAATCTGACGATGAGGTCAACAACACGCGCCGAGTAACCCCATTCATTATCATACCAATTGAGTGTTTTGATATAACGTTTCCCGAGGACTCTGGTAAATTCACTGTCATATATTGAAGAGTAAGAATTCCCGACAATGTCGGACGAAACCAGTTTCTGATCCGAATACATCAGCACATTTTTCATGGCGTCCGATTCAGAAGCTTCCTTAATGGCCTTGTGAACATCCTCAACGCTGACATCATGTTTTACCTCAACCACCAGATCAACGATTGACCCGTCGGGAACAGGCACTCTGGAGGCCATGCCGTCCAGCTTGCCTTTCAGTTCAGGGATAACAATACCCACGGCCTTTGCCGCACCTGTTGTGGTTGGGATGATGTTTTCAGCTGCCGCCCGTCCACGGCGCCAATCCTTGTGCGGCACATCAGCCAGGCGCTGATCGTTTGTATAAGCATGGGTTGTTGTCATCAAGCCCTCAACTATTCCGAATTCATCGTGCAGTACCTTGGCCATAGGCGCCAAACAGTTAGTCGTACAGCTGGCATTGGAAATGATTTTGTGCTCGGGTTTCAGCCCTTCATCATTCACACCAATCACAATAGTATAGTCGATTTCATCTTTAGCCGGAACCGTAAGAACAACCTTTTTGGCCCCAGCCTTTAAATGGGGCTCTATTTTTTCCCTGGTCCTGAAAATCCCGGTTGCTTCTACAACCACATCAATTTCAAGTTCTTTCCAGGGCAATTCATCAGGGTTTTTAATGCTAAGCATTTTCACCTTTTCATTTGGCGTCATCAGCCAGTCACCGTCCACATATATATCCTGTTCAAAACGGGTCATGATGGTGTCGTATTTCAGCAAATAGGCCAGCACTTTATTGTCGAACAAATCATTGATGGCGATAACATCTATATCTTTTCTGTCATTCAAAATTCTGAAGACAGATCTTCCGATTCTTCCAAAACCGTTAATTGCTACTCTCATTGGTCACCTCCTTTTTCATTGAGTTTGGAATATTCAACTATCACATCAAGTATACGCGAGGCCATCGCCAGGGCAGCATGATACCAGGTAAGGGTTTTCACCATGCTGGCTGGTGATTTCATGGTTGCGATTTTGTCGTAGATTACAGAATGCGTATTGCCGATGATATCGGTAGAAACAATAGGTTCCTCAACCACCTGGATGATATCCGGCAAGTTTTCGGCTTCCTTGCGCACCGCCTCATGAATATCTTCCAGCGTAAAACCATCTGTTTTAAGAATAGTCGTCAGATCAAGCAATGATCCATTAGGAACGGGCACATTGATGGCCGAACCTTCCACACGGTCTTTAAACTCAGGCATAATTGAACTGATCCAGTGCGGTGTTGGTGTTTCGATGGGGATTATATTTTCGGCTGCCGAACGGCTTTTCCTGAAATCGCTTCCGGCCTTGTCACGCAAAGGCTGATCGGAAGTATAGGAATGTACCGTTGTAAGCATGGCATAATTCACTCCGAAATGCTTTTCAAGAATTTTCAGCATCACAGCTGTGGCGTTTGCAGTGGCCGATCCGGGTGAGATCAGCTTGTCGGCAGCCTGGATGCTTTTATCATTAACACCTTTTATTACGATCCTGTCGATGGGATCGAAAGGAAGTGAGGAAAGAATTACCCGGTCGGCGCCCGATTGAATATGTTTTTCCATATCCGCACGATGGCGGTACTTCCAGGTTCCGTCAACAACAAAATCAACATCAAACATATCCCATGGCACATCGCCAGGGGCAACTCCGCGCACCATTCTGGCACGTCCGTTATTACTTACAAGAAAATTCCCGTCAATTTCCACATCCACTTTGCCTTTCACCTCAGCATGAACAAGATAATGAAGAATTTTCGGTTCGCCGATCTCGCTGATGGCTACCACTTCCACATCATCCCTTCCCGTGCAAAGCCTGTAAATATGGCGGGGGATCTCTCCAAAGCCCATTAGTCCTATTCTTACTCTGCTCATAATTCTTCTATTCTTTTAGTTTTATAATCAATTGATTGATGCAAAATTCGTTCGTTGCAGCAAAGTTAACTTATTCTCTCAAAATAAATTATGTATATCAGCTCATTTAACAAAATACCTATTTGCAATGTTCATGCAATTGTTTAACTAAGGGTGTTCTAAATGTCAACACTGTAATAAATTTTTCATCTGATAACGAACCGATTTATGCATGGCTTTTGCGTTTAGTTGTCTTGAAATTTATTATATTTTTGCAGCCTGATGAAGAACATAAGAAATTTCTGCATAATCGCCCACATCGACCACGGTAAAAGCACCCTGGCAGATCGGCTTTTACAACTTACCAGTACCCTGGATGAACGTGACTATAAAGATCAGGTGCTCGACAGCATGGACCTGGAACGCGAGAGAGGGATCACCATTAAGAGCCATGCCATCCAGATGCAGTACGAACAGGACGGAGAATTGTATACACTCAATCTGATCGACACGCCCGGACACGTGGATTTTTCCTATGAGGTTAGCCGCTCAATCGCTGCATGTGAAGGCGCACTGCTGGTGATCGATGCTACCCAGGGTATACAGGCTCAGACCATTTCCAACCTATACATGGCCATAGAACATGACCTTGAAATCATCCCCGTCCTGAACAAAATAGATCTCGACAACGCCATGATCGAAGAGGTAAAAGATCACATCGTTGAGCTAATCGGCTGCGATCGGGAAGATATCATCGAAGCCAGCGCCAAAACCGGTTACGGGGTCGATAAAATTTTTCGTGCCATTCTTAAACGCATTCCTCATCCGAAAGGAGATCCCAAAGCACCTCTGCAAGCGCTGATCTTTGACTCTATATATAATTCCTTTCGGGGAATCATTGCCTATTTTAGGATATTTAACGGAGAGATCAGCAAAGGCGATCTGGTTAAATTCGTCAACATCGGGAAAAAATATGAAGCTGATGAGATCGGGGTACTTAAGCTGGCCATGATAAAAAAAGACAAGCTAAGTGCCGGCAATGTCGGTTACATCATTTCCGGGATCAAAACCTCAAAAGAAGTCAAAGTTGGGGATACCATTACCCATGTTGAAAATCCTTGTGATAAAGCTATTGCGGGCTTCGAGGATGTCAAACCCATGGTATTTGCCGGGATCTACCCTGTGGATGCGGATGATTACGAAGAACTGAGAAACTCGCTGGAAAAGCTTCAACTCAACGACGCCTCCCTCACTTTTATCCCTGAATCATCTGCCGCTCTGGGCTTTGGCTTCAGATGCGGGTTTTTGGGCCTGCTTCACATGGAGATCATACAGGAACGTCTCGACAGGGAATATGATATGAACGTGATCACAACGGTTCCCAATGTTTCTTATCATGTGCATCAAAAGGATGGAAGCATAACAGAAGTACATAACCCTTCCGGCCTGCCCGATCAGAAATATATTGTCCACATCGAGGAACCCTACATCATCGCCCAGGTGATCACCAAAGATGATTTTGTCGGCCCCATCATGAATCTCTGCATCGATAAAAGGGGCGCCTTAAAAAACCAGGTTTACCTCAGTTCCAAGCGGGTTGAGATCACCTTTGAGATGCCACTGGCCGAGATTGTTTTTGATTTTTACGACAAACTGAAAAGCCTGTCGCGCGGTTACGCTTCATTCGATTACCATCAATCATCCTATAAAAAAGCCAATCTGGTCAAGCTCGATATCCTGTTGAACGGCGAATCTGTGGATGCCTTATCCACTTTGATCCACCGCGACAATGCCTATACCTTCGGAAGACGGATGTGCGAAAAACTCAAAGAACTGATCCCCAGACAGCAATTTGATGTGGCCATACAGGCAGCCATCAGTTCCAAGATCATAGCCCGCGAAACCGTGAAAGCCATGCGCAAAGATGTAACTGCAAAATGCTATGGCGGTGACATTACCCGAAAACGTAAATTGCTCGAGAAGCAAAAGAAAGGGAAAAAACGCATGCGGCAGGTAGGCAATGTGGAAGTGCCGCAACAGGCCTTCCTGGCCATTCTGAAACTGGACTAAAGGACCACGCCCGTCCCCTTGCTTTCTTGTATTTTTTTTTGAAACTCTTTCAACCTCCTTCATGTGTCCGTCCCGCTGGAATAATAATTGCAGGGCAACCTGATATATTTTTGCATTACACAAATATCGTCCGATGCATTTGATATTTAAAACAGGATGAACATGCTCAGAGGGTTACATATAGCGCACTTTATGATCTTTTTTATCCTGATTATTTTTTTCAACAATCTTATGAGCGAGAAAACTATGAACGATCAAAACCAATTTCCAAACCAGGCCCGAAAAGATGAAATAAAATTGTTTTTATGCGGAGATGTAATGACGGGAAGAGGCGTTGATCAGATATTGCCCCAATCGGTCGATCCGCAACTGTATGAATCCTATGTTAAAGATGCACGCGATTATGTATTGCTCGCCGAAGGTGAAAACGGCAGCATCTCTCAGCCGGTATCCTATGATTACATATGGGGTGACGCCCTTGAAATCTGGAAACAGGCCAATCCCGATTTCCGGATCATAAACCTCGAAACCAGTGTCACCACACATGATGAACCCTGGCCTGCAAAAACTGTTAATTACAGGATGCATCCGGATAATGTGAAAGTGCTGGCAACTGCAAAAACAGATTTTTGCTCCCTGGCCAACAATCACAGCATGGATTGGGGAATCGCCGGCCTGCTCGAAACCATGGAAACACTGGAGGAAGCTGAGATCCCTTATGGTGGTGCCGGAAGGAACCTTCAAAGAGCATCGCAACCTGTGATCCTGAACATGGGAGAAAACCGTGTGATCATGGTCTGTTATGGTTCTGAAACAAGCGGCATCCCGGCCAGTTGGGAAGCCACCGGGGAAAGATCCGGTCTGAATCTGATCAGAGCTCCCAACAAGAAACACATAGCAGGGATCGCAAAACAGATTTTATCTTTAAAACAAAAGGGTGATATTGTGGTGTTTTCAATACACTGGGGAAGCAATTGGGGATATCATATACCCGAAAGACAAAAGGAATTTGCCCGCCTGCTGATTGATGAGGCGGGGGTGGACCTTGTGCATGGCCATTCTTCTCACCATCCTATCGGTATTGAGGTCTATCAAGACAAGCTCATTTTATACGGCGCCGGCGATTTCATCAACGATTACGAAGGCATCAGCGGATATGAAAATTATCGCGACGACCTCAGCCTGATGTATTTTCCGGTAATCGATCCCGAAGACGGGAAACTGCTTGACATGCGACTTTATCCCATGCAAATCAAAAATATAAAACTTAACAGAGCTTCAGAAGCGGACGCCAAATGGTTGATGGAACGCCTAAACAAGGAAGGCATGAAACTGGGCACAAAATTCATCCTTGAGCAGGATAAATCCATTTCAATGGCGTGGTATTAGCATCATCAAAATAAAAACTAAAGATGAATGAATCATGCAAAAACCAGAAAACAATCACAAGACGGTTCTATGCTTTCCGCAAGCCGAAAACCCCGTTTGGATACCGGTGCCGAAAAGAATCCGTGTTTTCCTGAGCAGCCGGCTCATAGCCGATTCCACAAACACAATGCTGTTGCGCGGCCGTCCGCCGGTTTATTATTTCCCGCGCAAGGATGTTAAAATGGATTTTTTAAAGAAAAGCAATCACAACAATCAATCGGAAAAATACGGCAAAGCCCGCCACTGGCATGTGGAGGCTGATGAAAAAATTGCTGTGAATGCAGCATGGAGTTATGAAAACCCGCCTGAAGAAATGGCTGGTGGCATCGCAGCTTACATTGCGTTCAAATGGTCGGAAATGGAAACCTGGATGGAGGAAGAAGAAGTGGTGAGGGTACATCCGCGCGACCCCTATTCAAGGATTGATGTGATCCGCAGCTCCCGAAAAGTTAAGATAGAGTACGAAGGACTTGAACTTGCAGAAACCTACTGCCCCACGATCTTATTCGAAACCGGTTTACCTGCAAGATATTACATCCGCAGATCGGATGTGAACATCGCGCTGCTTAAACCTTCCGACCATCAAACCGAGTGCCCTTACAAAGGCATGGCATCTCACTTCTCTCTGGAGGATGATGAATGGAAACTTGAAAACATCGCCTGGACTTACGCTTACCCCAATCAGGAAGTGGCAGCGATCAAAGACCTGATTTGTTTTTACGCTGAAAAACTTGATGATTTTTATGTGGACGGTAAGCGCCTGCCCAAAGCGGACACACCCTGGTCGGGATAATTTTAGTTACTGATTGATCAGTTTACGTCATTCAGGCTGTTGATCAGGCGCTGCAAAAACTCTTCAGCCACAACGATATTAATCTCTTCATTTTTGGCTTTCAGCATCGAAAAAGCTACCTTGATCACCATCACTCCTCCAGCAATCCGCAATCCCGGAATGGAAATCCCGAAAAACTCCATGATCAGCGTTCCAGCAATCAGAAAAACGATCAGGATACCAAAACTGTAAATGGCAGCCTTCAAAGCTTGACTTTGCCTGTCTTTTTTTTTCTCCCCCCTGTGATCGACATGAATAAAGCAGCCGTGCTCACCGGGTTGGTGATGGGCAACAGTGCGATCAGCGTTGCAAGTATCATGTTAAACCAGTCAGACATAACGCATCATATATTTATGTTAATATAAAATATATTTCTTGCTTAATTAGGCCTGCTTTCAATTGGAAACAACATATTCATACAATACCTGGTTGGTGCCGCTTCCGTAATAATTCATTATGGCTTTTCGTCCGTTTTCAACCAGGGTATTCCCCGAACTGATGTTCCTGAAACGCATCTTTTCAAATAATTTGCAGGAGGCAATATTTTCCGTTTCTACCGTGGCATGTACTTTCCGGCAGTTGTTTTCGCGGGCTGCCTCTATAAACACTTCCATCATCTGATGGGAAATACCGCTACCGCGATGACTTTCAGCCACGCCGATCTGCCATAAAAACAAGACATCGGGTTCGGCCTGGGAAACAAACCCCCAGACAAACCCAATGATCCTGTTTTCATCTCTCATAATAAAGAAGGTGTTTCTGAAATATCTGATCATAATGTTGTAAAAATGGACCGGGTGCTGCACCAGGCCATCCTGCTGTCCGACAAATTCCTGCACTTCAAAAACATCTTTAAGGGTTGCTTTGGTTAATTTCATGCTTCAATGATTTATCGGTTTTAAGCAATACCGGCTGCGGTAGTCTCTTCTTCCCCTCTGAAGCGGCCATACTTTTTATAGCCTTCGGTCAGTTTAGCGGTTCCGATATCTCTTCTGTGAAAAATACCTTCTCCATGTATCCCCGACAATCCGGCTTCGCATTGTGCGTTTGCCTCTTCAAGGGTTTCTCCAACCCCTGTGATTGCAAACAAGCGAGGGCTAGGCTCGTAAAGATCTTTTCCAACTTCAAAACATGACTGAAACAGATGAATATCAGAATGATCAATTTTTTTCCGGTCCAAGGTGATCTTCACATTTTCTTTTGGCAGAGGGAAACCCCTCGGTACCTTATACTTGCAAACGGTTGCCATTTTTTCATATTCAATGTCCAACTCATCCAGCGTGCCGGCATGTATGGCCTTGCAAATAGCAAGAAAATCTGTTTTCAAAATGGGTGTGATGTTCAGGATCTCCGAATCGCCTGGCCTAACGTTGATCTCGATCAGCTTAACACCGTCTTCCGTCAGAATAAACTGGCCCGAAAGAAATCCTTTGAATGGCTCATTGAATTTTTCAATCATGGCATATAGGATATCATCGATGATCTTCTGACTTTCATCAAAACTCTTTTGATCAAGAAATGGAAGCATGTTTACGGGGCCGGAATAGGAACCCATGCCAGGTGTATTCAAACCGGATTCACCTTCGTTCAACAGTTTATAATCCCTGGTGGCCGGCATGGGGACTGCGGTTTTTCCGTCACAGAAAAACTGAATGGTATATTCCTCCCCGATCAGCCTATCCTCGATGATCACACTGGGCAGTCCGCCAATGGCATTGTCGAATATATCTTGCACATAAGCAACTGCCTCAGCCTTGTCTTTCAGCTGGATTCCTTCAACCTGAACACCATCGCCTTCGGTAATTCCTGCAGGCTTCACCACAACCTTCCCAGGAAATTCCTTTATGTATTGGCTGGCCTTTTCAGGATTGAAAAATACTTTGAACTCAGGATAGGCGTAGATGTCGTTTTCCCTCATCAGGTTTCTCAGGAAACCCTTGTCACCCTCCAGCTTTGTACAAAACTGCGAAGGCCCGACAGCCGGGATGCCTTTCTTGTTAAAATAGGTGGTGATGTCTTTTTCGAGGGATGCAGCCGGAACCACAACGATCAATTCAATCCGGTGTTTCCCGGCAAATTCCTCGATCACATTAATGTCTTTAATATCACCAAGTTCATAATGTTGGGCCAGATCGGCTATGCCATTGTTCTTTTTATCCATAATGGCATATAGTTCGATATCACGGCTTCTGGCAAGTGCTTTGGCCAGGGCGTGCGTCTTTCCCCAGCGTCCGATAAGTAATACTCTCATAAGCGTTTTTTGTTTGATTTAAAATGCTGTCGAGCAAAAACCAAACCTATTGGAAGAATATATGTTTTTATCAGCTTATAATCATGGGATTTTCTTATTATTAAAAAAGCAATAATTGATAACGGGGCAACAAATTGTGGAGTTTATGCAACAGAAATAGATTTCAGTTTGGTTCCGCGCACAAGTTTTCGGTGAAGAATCTTTTTATCACTGTAACAAAAATCCTAACTTTATCGTCACAGAAACAAACGAAAACAAAATATCGTTTTTTCGGATGACGACCAGCGAGTATAATAAATGTGTGGATGAACATGCAGACGGAGTGTATCGTTTTATCCTGAAGAATATTAGGCGGCAGGATAAGGCCGAAGACATTGTGCAGGATACATTTGTAAAGATGTGGGACAGGCACAGGGAAGTATCCCATGAAAAAGCCAAATCCTATCTTTTCACAGCGGCCTACCACACCATGATTGATTACATCCGGAAAGACAAAAGAAACACGGACTTTGAAGAAGCGCCCCAAGACATACTCACGAATGAAAACCGCTACAGCGACCTGAGCGAGGTGCTGGAAGAAGCCCTGGCAAAATTGCCCGAGGTGCAGCGGTCGGTGATCATGCTGAGGGATTATGAAGGATATTCTTACAAAGAGGTGGGCGAGATCACCAGGCTGAACGAATCGCAGGTGAAGGTCTATATCTACAGGGCAAGAAAGTTTTTGAAAGATTATATTGTGAGCCTCGACAAAGTAATCTGAATGAAGGAAAAGCAATGAAGATCACAACAAATAACTACGAAATCTACTTTATCGACTACTTCGACGGGAACTTGAGCGAAGCAGAAGGCAGGGAGCTTTTTGCCTTTTTGGAGCAGCATCCCGATCTGAAAGCGGAATTTCGGGAATTTGAGCAGGTGCAGCTTCCGGCAGAACCCATTCTAAAATTCGGCAAAAAAGAAAGCCTGAAAAGAAAAGAGATCGTTTCGTCCGGGCCTGTCAATGAAAACAACTACGAGAACTTCTTCGTTGCCTTTCATGAAAAAGACCTCAATCCGGAGCAACAGGAACACACATTGAATTTCATCCGGCAAAATCCCGAACTCGAAAAATCCTTTACGCTCTTTTCAAAAACCTTTTTTCAGTCCAATGCGAATATTGAATATCCATCCAAAGAAAAACTAAAAAAACATCCTTTTGCCATTTATAAACGCGTCGCCTATGCTGTGGCGGCATCGGTTATACTGTTGCTGGGATGGCTTTTCTTTTTCACTGGAGAGGAACCGATCCAAATGCGCCGGCAGGTAGCAACCCTGAAAAAAATGGGTATAAGCAAACAGACCACAGCAATTGAAACCAATCAGGATTTAGTTCGCACAAAGAGTTTATTTGAAAGAACGGCCATTGTACAGCCGCCTTCGGAATTATACACCCCAAGGGAAGATTTAAGCATCGCTGCACTTGATATGCGCCATAGTGACGGCGTTTTCGATCCCCTCGACATCATCGGAGATGAAAACATCCTGATCGAACTGCAATTCAGGGATCCCCGACTGAACCCATCCGCAAACGAAAACCTGCTCTACACCCGCAATTATGAAAAAGATAAAACCTGGGCCGGCAGATTGCTCACGGATGCTTTCGGCAAGATCAAATCCATATTTGAATCCGAAATCCCTGAAATAAACAGCCCGCGGATAAACCTTTGGGAAGTTGCCGAAGCGGGCGTAAGAAGCTACAATTTCCTTATGGATAAAGATGTGTTGTTTAAAAAGATCACCGATAAAAACGGTAAGGTCGTAAGCTATGCTCTGATCAGCAACAGCGTTCAATACATGAAGAAGGTGAAGGAATAACCTTTGTGTTTTCATTTGTGTTTTAGTGGTTTTGCGGCAAACTTTAAAGTTAAAAATTATTTCGTATGCATCTGTAACAATCCTCCGCCCCCATCCGTCACACCAACAAAATCAACAAAAACTTTTTAGTCATGAAAACAATTCTTAAATATTCAATTGCAGCTCTGATAGCTTTGTTTACACTTGTTTGGAGCAATCTGAGTTATGCACAGTTTGGTGAAAAAGGAGACGGAAATGTGATTAAGACGGAAATCCAAATCGATAATTTTGAAAAGATCGATGTGAACGGGATCATCAACCTTTATTTGATGCAGGGAGACGAGCCTTCGCTTTTCCTGGAAACAGATGAAAACCTGTTTGACAACGTCAAGGTTGAAATGCTGGGCGACCTGCTCAAAATCTGGTCAAAAAACATCAGGAATTATACGGAGCTAAACCTGTACCTTACCTGCACACAACTGGAAAGCATCGACATTTCAGGAGCGGCGGAGATCGAAAGCAAAGACAGGTTGATACTGGATGAATTGTCGATCAATCAAAGCGGCGCCTCCGAACTTTCACTTGAAATTGTGGTTGAGGAATTAAAAGCCAAAACCAGCGGCGCTTCCGAAATGAAACTTTCAGGAAGTGCGCAGCATTTTTACCTGCAAACCAGTGGAGCCTCCAAAGCAGACGCCCGAAACCTGGAAGCAGATTATGTTACAGTGGATGCAAGCGGCGTCAGCAACGCCAAAGTAAATGCCAATATCAAACTCAATGCAAACTCATCAGGGGCTGCCGACATAAGCTCAGTTAAAAGTGAGGCCGAAAATAAAGTGGACGTTATTGTGGAGGAAGACCAGGAAATCATCTGGATTGATGAAGAGGGTGAACGCGTGCAGGTGAAAACTATGGGCGTGGAGGTGATGACCGACAACGAAAACACCGAAGTTCAGGTCGGGAACCATAAGATCATCGTGGATGATTGGGGAAACGTAACCTATAATAGAAAACATAAGACGAAATTTAACGGTCACTGGGCCGGAGTCGACCTGGGTGTTACCGGCTACCTGACGCCGGATAACGATATGGATTTCGGCGAACAATACGATTATCTGGACCTGAACTTGGCCAAATCCATCAAGGTGGGCATCAATTTCTTCGAGCTGAACGCCAGCCTCTCTAAAAACCAGAAATGGGGAATCCTGACAGGTATGGGTTATGAATTCAACAATTACCGTTTCGATAATAACGTGATGATCACCCCCGACAGCAGCCGGATTGCAGGTTTTTATTCAAGCGGTATATCCATGAGAAAAAGCAAACTGGTTGCCAACTACCTGCAGGTGCCCGTGCTTCTGGAGTTTCAAACCAACCGCCATTCCAATAGCAACAGCTTTCACCTGACGGCCGGTGCGGTTTTCGGACTGCGCGTCACCTCACATACAAAAAGATATTTTGAAGAACAAAACAAAAATTACGAACTGTTGGATCCGGTGAGCCGTGAACCCGTGCTCTACGCCGAATCGCCAAATAACAGCAAAGTGAAGGAATGGGACGATTTCCATCTGAATCCTTTCAGGGTGGATGCAACAATAAGGATCGGCTGGGACTGGATCAATTTGTTCGGGACCTATTCGCTCACAACTCTTTTCCGCGAAAACAAAGGGCCCGAACTGTATCCTTTCACAGTGGGTCTGACTTTGGCAGGCTGGTAGTCAATCCATATATTGACAATTTTATAAAAGCTCTTTCCTTCGGGGAGAGCTTTTTTGCTTTACAGCTATACGAATTTTTATTAGCTTTGCCTTCCGTTTTGAAAGCGAATCGATTATAAAATATTTATCTATGTCAGGTCACAATAAATGGTCAACCATCAAGCATAAAAAAGGAGCCAAAGACGCAAAGCGCTCCAAAATGTTCTCCAAGATCATCAAGGAAATTACGGTATCGGTTAAGGAAAGCGGCCCCGATCCCGACGCCAATCCCAAGCTGCGCCTGGCCATCGCCAATGCCAAGGGCGTCAGCATGCCCAAAGACAATATCGAACGGGCCATCAACAAGGGAAAAGACAAAGACAGCTCTAATTTCGAAGAAGTGACCTACGAAGGCTACCTGTCGCACGGCATAGCGGTATACGTGGAATGTACCACCGACAACACCCAGCGCACAGTGAGCAATATCCGCAGCATTTTTAACAAATACGACGGAAGCCTCGGAAAAAACGGTTCGCTCAGTTTCCTGTTCGACAGGAAAGGCATTTTCCTGATCCCGGCAGATAATGTCACCGACAAGGAAGAATTTGAGCTGGAAATGATCGACGCCGGCGCCGAAGACATTGAGGAAGAAGAAGGGTTCATCACCGTGGCCACCAGCATGGAAGATTTCGGCAATATGCAAAAAAAACTTGAAGAAATGAACATCGAGGCAGAAAGCCAGAAGCTGGAACGCATCCCCCACGAACGTGTAAGCCTCGACAAGGAATCAGCCAAGAAGATCCTGAAAGTGATCGAAACTTTTGAAGACGACGACGATGTGCAAAACGTTTACCACAACCTGGAAGTCACCGATGAAGTGATGGCGGAGATGGAGTAGGATTGCATGGATGTATGGGTGTATGATTGTTTGGTTATAGGATGGAGTTAGCTGTAATTCATGGTAATTCATGGTAATTCATGGTAATTGATGGTAATTGATGCTAATTCATTGTAGCTTTGCGCTTGCTGGCGCGGATTTGTAATCCGTGCCTACTCTAAAATTATTGCACATCTGCAGCCCAGTGAACCGATTACTGATTACCGAATACCGATTACCGATTTGATCATTGGACATTCGATATTGGAATGACAAATGTCCAATTTCCAATATCCAATTTCGAATATCCAGGTGGAAAACGCCAGGGGATCCCTCCTCACATTTTTTACTATCGTAAAAAATTGTTCGTCGGGATGACAGGGCTTTTTTATAGAAAAGGGGGCGGGAAGCGGGCAAAGCCCGCTTCCCCCCCCCTTTTTTTATCCTTATTCGCATGTCATTCCAATCGCAGGGCTTGAGCGAAGCGAAAGCCCGGAGAGAGGAATCCCCTGGCTTTTTATTGGATGGTTGATTGACCCGATCGCCCACTGCAATTTCCGCTTGCTGGCGCGGATTTGTAATCCGTGCCTACTCTAAAATGATCACCGATTTGGCCAGTGGCCCGATCGCCCACTGCAATTTCCTCGATCAACCGGCCTATCAATTGGAGCGGTTCACTTGCGAGCGAGATAAGCGCGGAGCGCTTCGTTTAATGTAGTAAAAAGAAAGACGGGATGAATACGACAACACCGGAAGTGTTGGTTTATTTAATTCGAAGATTACCGCAAAGAAGCAAGAGGCACCGATTGCAAATCCGCGTCAGCGGGGTCCCTGTATGCAGTGACGCTCCAAATTTCATCCCGGTTTATCGGGATTCCAATTTCCCGAAACAACGCGCTCCAAGCTAAATGCATTTGCAGTATCGCTGCAATTTTGCAACGCCAACAACCAACTAACTCCCCTTCACAATCTCAAAGGTATCCCTGGCGATCACCAGTTCCTCATCGGTAGGGATGACGACGACTTTTACGTTGGAATCGGTTTGGCTCAGGTCGGCTTCTTTGCTGCGCAGGCCTTTGTTTTTCTCATGATCGAACCGAAGACCGAGGTATTCAAAATCCTTGCAGATCTCCTCCCGGCTTTCTGGGCCGTTCTCTCCTATTCCGCCGGTGAAAACGATCACGTCAACGCCGCCCATGGAAGCGACATAGGCGCCGATGTATTTCCTGATCCGGTAGTGGAACATATCCAGGGCCAGCCGGGCGCGTTCGTTGCCGTCGGCGGCGGAGTCTTCCACATCGCGCATATCTGAAGAAACCCCTGAGATGCCCAGCACGCCGCTATGCTTGTTGATGAGGGTATTGGCTGCCTGGGTGCCGATTTCTTCCTTGTCCATGATGTACAGCAACACGCCCAGGTCGAGATCGCCAGTGCGGGTGCCCATCATCAAGCCTTCTACCGGGGTCAGGCCCATGCTGGTGTCGAGAGATTTGCCGTTTTTGATGGCGGCAATGGATGATCCGTTCCCCAAGTGACAGGTGATGATCTTTTGATTTTCATAGTTCAGCTTGAGGAATTCGCAGGCCCGTTTGGAAACATAGCGATGGGATGTGCCGTGGAAGCCGTATCTTCTCAGGCCGTATTTTTCATACAATGAATAAGGAATGGCATACATATACGACCAGGCGGGCATGCTCTGGTGGAAAGCCGTGTCGAACACGCCCACCTGGGGCACGCTGGGCAGCAGCTCCTGCATGGAATATATCCCTTTCAGGTTGGGTGGGTTGTGCAGGGGCGCCAGGTCGATGCACTCCTCCATCTTTTTCACCACTTCATTGGTGATCAATACGCTGGAGTTGAATTCCTCGCCTCCGTGTACCACCCGATGCCCCACGGCGTCGATCTCATCCAGGGATTTCAGGCTGCCGTGCTGCTCGCTGGTGAGCACACCGAGTATATAGCCTATTCCGCTTTCATGGTCCAGGATCTCTCCTTCAAGTTTCACTTTATCTCCATCACTCCTTTTGTTTTCAAGAAACGAGCCGTTCATCCCGATTTTCTGCACGATGCCTTTTGCAAGGATCTCTTCATCTTCAATATTGAAAAGCTGATACTTGATGGATGAACTTCCGCAGTTTAATACCAATATCTTCATATCTGATTTTTTTCGCTGGTTTGATTTAATTCAATTATTTCATTCTGCCGAGATTGTAAATGCTGCCTTCTTTTTCGGTCCTTTGCCCGTTCTCATAGCAATAGAAGCCCTCGCCCACGCGCTGTCCGAACAATCCGGCCCGAACAAGTCGCTTGATGATAGGTGAAGCTTTGTACTTCACATCTCCGTATTCAAGGTACAGTCCTTCCATCCATCGCATAAGCTTGTCAATCCCGATCTTGTCGGCCATTGCAAAAGGCCCGTGTTGCAAGCCATACCCCAGCTTCATACAGACATCGATCTCCTCTATGGTGCTCACGCCTTCCATAAGCATCTGGCAGGCCTCGTTGATCAGGGGAATGATCAGGCGTGTGCTGATGTTGCCGGGTGTGCCGTTTACATTGATCGGCTGCTTGTCGATCATTTTTGCGAATTTCAGGGTTTGCTCATAGGCTTCTTCGGATGTTTTCCAGCTTTTGTTCACCTCCACGATCTTCACATCGTAAGCAGGCGACAGAAAGTGCAACCCGATTGCTCTTTCAGGTTTTTCGAGGGAAACCGACAAATCATCGATCACCTTGGTGGAAGCGTTCGATGCGATGACCGTATTGTTGCACACCGCAGCCTCGATCTTTTTGAAAATATTACGGCGCAACTCAAGGCTGTTAACAGGTTTTTTCGTATTCACTGCCTCGATCACCAGGCGGCATTCTCGCAGGACTTCATAGCCCAGGTATCCTTTTATCCTCGACAGAACGGCTTTCTTATCACCCTCCGTCATGCCCCAATGACGGATCATGGCATCCAGTTGTTCGTTGATGGAACGCATGATGCCCTCAATTCGTTCATCCGTAATATCTATAAATACGACATCTATCCCGTGCTGGCTCGCGGTGATGGCTATTTCCTGTCCCATTGAACCGCATCCGACAATGCCCAGCTTAAAGGGCTGTTGCTTCTTTTTGCTGTTCTTGCTTAAACTGTAATCCTCCAACTTTTCCTTTTTCATCTTAAAAATATTTTAATCAGGTATTTATACTCATCATCAAAAACACATCTGATAAGTTTCAAAGTTACTCATTTTAGACAAGCTTAATATTTGTAATTGTTCTAAATACAAGCCTCAAATCCCGCCAATTGAAAAAAATTTTATCTTTGGCCTGCAAAGAATTTTACCGGCAAGTAAAACAGAAAAAGCATATATTTTTTAGACTGAGTTGTTAAAAATTTAACAATTGCAATATTCTGAAATGAAGTAACTTATAAATATTAATTAACCAAATTATTAAACGTTAAACACTATGACAAAAAAAATCAACAGCCTGGTCGAATACCTCGAAGCATACAGCAAGAGTGTAAAGGATCCGGAAGGCTTTTGGGCCGAAATTGCAGAAGACTACATCTGGCGTAAGAAATGGGACAATGTCCTCGACTGGAACTTCAAAGATCCGGATGTAAACTGGTTTGTTAACGGAAAGTTGAACATTACGGAAAACATCTTTGAAAGAAACATGAAGGCGAAGAAGGATCAGACCGCAATTATCTGGGAGCCGAACGATCCTAAAGCTGACAATATAGAATTGACATATGGCGAACTGTTTGAAAAAGTGAACATATTTGCCAATGCCTTGAAAAAGGCAGGTATCGAAAAAGGCGACCGGGTGGCAATTTACCTTCCCATGGTTCCTGAACTGGCCATTTCCATGCTGGCATGTGCCCGCATCGGCGCCATTCACTCCATCGTGTTTGCCGGTTTCTCAGCCAGTTCACTGGCCGACCGCATCAACGACTCAACCTGTAAAATGGTGATCACTTCCGACGGAGCATATCGCGGCACAAAAAACATCAACCTAAAACAGATTGTTGATGAAGCTCTTGAGAGCTGTCCCAGCGTTGAAACTTCGGTCGTTCTGAAAAGAACCGGTGATAAGGTTACTATGAAAGATGGAAGAGATATTTGGTGGGATGACTTCATTTCAGGTGTGGACAGCGAATGCGCACCCGAAGAAATGGATTCGGAAGACACCCTTTTCATCCTTTACACATCCGGCTCAACAGGCAAGCCAAAAGGCGTACAGCACTCAACAGCCGGTTACATGGTTTTTGCCGAATATACATTTAAAAATGTATTTCAGTACAACGATGATGACATTTACTGGTGCACTGCCGATATCGGCTGGGTAACAGGACACTCATACATCGTTTACGGGCCACTGCTGGCCGGAGCCACCTCCATCATGTTTGAAGGTGTTCCTACCTGGCCGGATGCAGGCAGGTTCTGGGAAGTTGTAGACAAATACCAGGTAAATCAGTTTTATACGGCCCCCACTGCCATTCGTGCGTTGATCGCACAGGGCAACGAATTTGTTACCAAACATAACCTGAGCAGCCTCAGGGTGCTTGGCACGGTTGGCGAACCGATCAATGAAGAAGCCTGGAGGTGGTATCACGACGTGGTTGGGAAAGGCAAATGCCCCATCGTGGATACCTGGTGGCAAACCGAAACCGGCGGTATTATGATTAGCCCACTGGCAGGGATCACTCCCACCAAACCTTCCTATGCCACCTTGCCATTGCCTGGCGTGCAACCTATTCTGGTCGACAATGAAGGAAACGAGCTAAAAGGCAACGGAGTTGAAGGTAACCTGTGCATCAAATTCCCCTGGCCGGGTATGATCCGCTCCACTTACGGAGATCATGAAAGATGTCGTCTTACTTACTTCTCAACATACAAAAACCTGTATTTCACCGGTGATGGAGCCAAACGCGACGAGGAAGGTTATTACCGCATCATGGGTCGCGTGGATGACGTGATCAACGTTTCGGGACACCGCATCGGGACTGCCGAAGTGGAAGACGCCATCAACCAACATCCCAAGGTAAACGAAAGCGCTGTGGTCGGATATCCGCATGAGATCAAGGGACAGGGTATTTATGCCTATGTAACCTGTGAAGAATTGTCGGATACCGAAGCACAAACCATCGAAAAAGACATCCGCAATACGGTGACCAAGGTGATCGGGCCCATCGCCAAGCCCGATCTGATCCAGATCGTAAGCGGATTGCCGAAAACACGTTCAGGTAAGATCATGCGCCGTATCCTGCGCAAGATCGGTGAGGGCGACGCCACCAACCTGGGCGATACCTCCACCCTGCTCGACCCGGGCGTTGTTGATCAGATCATCTCAGGCGCCAAGGTAGAAGTGAAACGCTAAATCACTTAATCGTAAAATAAACGCAAGGCACCTGGGATAGTAATGATCCGGGGTGCCTTGATTGTTAAGAAATTAGTATTTAGAATTTAGAATTTAGAATAATGTCTTCCAAAAGCTTTCTTGATCTGGAAGTTTGGCAAAAATCACATGATTGTGTTTTGGGTATCTACCAAATTTCAGCCAAATTTCCTAAAGAAGAGTTATTTGGATTAACATCACAACTAAGGAGGGCTGCTATTTCAGTTCCTGCAAATATTTCAGAAGGTTTTAAGAGAACAGGGGTTAAGGATAAAATACGTTTCTATAACATTGCACAGGCATCACTGGAAGAAGTGAGATATTACCTGATACTGGCCCGGGACCTCTGCTATCTTGACTCAGACCAAAACCTGGAAGAAGCCAATGAAATAGGCAAAATGCTGGAATCTTACGTGAGAAAAATAAAAGAAAACCACACGACAGTTAAATTCTAAATACTAACTACTGATTACCAAATTCTTACATCAAAATCAAAACATACAATTATGGAAAACAAAAAAGTAATGAACCGGGGACTGGTTGTTTTGGGAGCGATCCTGATCCAGTTGGCACTCGGCGCCATTTATGCCTGGTCGGTTTTCACGCCCGGGCTAACAGCCGATTCACCAAAACAGGTTGTGGATGTATATGGCGACACCAAAATGAAGTCGGCGCCCGAACTCGACCTGGATGAAGCCGAGTTCGCTAAGATGAATGCCGACCTGAAAGACCATAGAACTAAGCTGACGGCCCTGGAAGCGGAAATCAAGGCAACCGACGATGAAAAAGAAATTGCCAACCTCAAAGCCGAGAAGGAAAACGAGCTGCAAAGCATGAACAAAATCATCAGAGTTTATGTGCCTGAAGAAAAGTTGAACCAGCTGAACTTTAGTTTTAGCAAAACCCAAACACAGATCATATTCGCATTGGGCCTTGCCTTTTTTGCTATTGTAATGGTATTTGCAGGCAAGAAGCTTAAGAGCTGGGGACCGAAAAAGCTCTCAATAATCGGGGGGCTTGTGCTCGGTCTGGGTTATTTCCTGGCGGGCATCATTGGTGGAACGCATTTCTGGGTTTATGCTGTTTTCATTGGCATCATTGGTGGAGCCGGCATCGGTTTTGCCTATGTGGTACCCATCGCTGTTGGGATGCGCTGGTTTCCCGATAAAAAAGGCATGATCACCGGACTGGCGGTAGCAGGTTTTGGTTTTGGCGCTTTGGCCTGGATCAAGATCGCCGGCTCCTGGGGCCATCTTATCGCCAACCTCGGCCTTTCAAGCACCTTCATGATCTACGGTGTGGCCTTTGCCGTGATGGTGATCATAGGCGGCATGTGGATGATCTTTCCACCGGAAGGATGGAAACCCAAAGGTTATGTACCTCCTGAGGTGAAAGACGATCAGAAAAAAGCAACCGGCACGGTTGATTTCACAGCAGGTGAGATGCTACGCACCCCGCAATTTTACCTGATCTTCCTCACCTTTGTTTTCAGTGCCGGCGCCGGCCTGATGTCGATCGGACTGATGAAACTTTATCCCATTGAAGCTTTGCAGGACGGCGGTTTAACAGCTATCCAGGCCAGCGCCATAGCAGGCACGGCCATGGCCGTTTTCTTCAGCCTGGCCAACGGTTTGGGACGCATCCTCTGGGGTATGATCAGTGATAAGCTCGGGCGTAAAAACTCCATCCTCCTGATGACGCTCACACAGGGTATCGTGGTAATTCTGTTTACTTTTATGGCAGGTGACCCCATATTACTATACGTGGGTGCAACCCTGATCGGATTCAACTTCGGCGGTAATTTTGCATTGTTCCCAACCATCACAGCTGATACCTTCGGTGCAAAAAACGTGGGACAAAACTATCCCTTTGTTTTCCTTGCTTACGGTGTTGGCGGTATCATCGGACCCATTTTGGGCGGTGCTCTCGGAGATGTGGGAAATTTTGCACTTGCATTCACCATAACAGGTATTGCTGTGCTCGTGGGTACACTGCTCACGGCTATGGTCAAACCAGCAATCAAAACCTAACATATATACGTACTGGCGAAAACATTAAAAAGCTGCCTCTTTTTTAGGGGGCGGCTTTTTTTATGAAATCAAATGCAAGCCCAATATTATTTTTTATACAAACCAAAACCATGTGTTTAATGTTTAGTAAATTTGTGAAAAAGTTAACAGGGGCATTCATAAAGCGATTATCATTTAACCTAAAAGTTACATACGATGGGAATCCGTAAACTCGGCAGTATATTCAGACCACAGCGTATCGCATTGATCGGTGTAAAAAACGATCCTAAAAGTGTTGGGGGAATTACCCTCAGCAACCTGGTGGGTGGAGGTTTTAAGGGTGTGGTTTATCCGGTTAACCCGAAACATGAGGCTGTTTTGGGCATACAATGTTTTCCCAATGTAGCCAGTTTGCCCAAAACGCCCGATCTGGCCGTAATCACGACCGGCGCACAACAGGTGCCCCAGATCATCAGGGAATGTGGCGAAGCCGGTATCAACGGCGTGATTATCATGTCGGCCGGATTTAAAGAAATCGGCCCGGAGGGTAAAGCCCTTGAAGACCGGGTGAAAGCCGAAAAAGAAAAATATCCCGACATGCGCGTGATCGGCCCGAATTGCCTGGGTGTGATCATACCCGGCCAGCATATGAACGTAAGTTTCGCAGCCAGCATGCCCAAGCAAGGCCATGTGGCCTTTATCTCGCAATCAGGGGCTTTGTGTACCTCGGTACTCGATTGGGCGCTTGAGGAAAACCTGGGGTTTAGTTATTTCGTTTCCATAGGCAACAGCATGGATGTGAACTTCGGAGACCTGATCGACTATTTCGGGCAGGATCCCAATACCAAATCTATTGTGTTGTATGTTGAATCAATTTCACAGGCCCGCTCGTTTATGACGGCGGCCCGTGCCTTTGCGCGTAAAAAACCCATTATTGTTTATAAAGCAGGCCGCTTTCCCGAATCAGCAAAAGCAGCTGCATCCCATACCGGCGCCATGGCCTCGGAAGACAGTATTTACAACGCCGTTTTCAGAAGAGCAGGTATTGCCCGGGTTTATGACATTGGCGATATTTTTGACTTTACCGATCTGATCGGAAGAAAACGTATTCCAAAAGGTTCCAAACTGGCCATCGTCACCAATGCAGGCGGTCCGGGAGTAATGGCTACGGACACCCTGCTTCAGAATGAAGGGAAACTTTGTAAGCTGTCGGATGAAACCATTCAGAGGTTGAACGATCTGCTACCTCCCTTCTGGTCGCACGGAAACCCGGTGGACGTCCTCGGAGACGCCACACCTGAACGTTTTGCGAACGCAACCAAAATCGTTTTGGAAGATCAGGGTGTTGATGCCGTACTTGTTATCCTCACACCCCAGGCGATGACCGATCCCACCAGAACAGCCGAAGAAATCGCGCATCTTTCTGAAAACACCACCAAGCCTATTATGGCTGCCTGGTTGGGCGGAAAAAGCATGAACGATGGCATCGGGATTTTCAACAATTCCGGTATTGCCGTTTATCAAACGCCAGAACAGGCTATCCGGGCTTTTATGACCTTGGTGCGCTATGCCCGCAACCTGGACGCTCTGTTTGAAACCCCGCAGGATATTCCCCTCTCCTTTACTTACGACAGAAAGCAACTGCGTGAAAAGTTTGTCAAGGATATCTTTTCAAAGGAAAAGATATTATCAGAGGATGATTCCAAGGCATTGCTAAAAGGATATGGAATAAAAACAACCTCACCCGTGGTCGCCACAAATGAAAAGGAAGCAGTGAAGGTAGCTAATGAAATCGGCTATCCGGTTGTGATGAAAATCCTTTCTGCAGACATAACACATAAGAGCGATGTTGGCGGAGTGGCCCTTAACCTGGCAAATGACGATATGGTAAAGGCGACTTACAAAACCATGATGTCGAATATTGCAGAAAAAAACCCTGATACCAAACTGGAAGGGGTAACCATTCAGCCGATGATCGATACACGGGATGCCGTGGAACTGATCCTTGGCATCAAAAAAGATCCGGTGTTCGGAACCACACTACTGGTAGGTATGGGCGGAACAGAGGCAGAACTATTCCAGGATACCACCCTGGGATTTCCTCCTTTGAATGAAAGACTGGCACGCCACATGCTTGAGTCACTGAAAATATATCCTTTGCTGAAAGGTTTCAGGGGAAGCGAACCCAAAAACATTGATAAGATTGTTGAAGTGATGATCAGAATGTCGTATCTGGCAGCGGATTATCCAGAGATCGAAGAACTGGATATCAATCCAATCATCGTTACAAAAACAGACGCCATTGCCCTGGACGCCCGCATTGTAACTGACCAGGACCTAATAGATCAAGAATTGCCTGAGTACAGCCATCTTATCATACATCCTTATCCCGAAAAATATGTTAAGGAAAGCGAATTGAGCGATGGTACCCCCATCATCCTCAGGCCCATAAAACCTGAAGATGAACCGCTCTGGCTGGAATTGCTCAGCAGTTGTTCCAAAGAATCGATATACAGCAGGTTCAGGTATAATTTTCATTATGATTCGCATGAAATAGCCACCCAGTTTTGTTTTATAGACTATTCGAGAGAGATCGCCATTGTGGCGGAAATTCAGTATGAAGGCCGAAAACGTTTAATCGGCGTGGGTAGGCTGATCGCCGACCCCGACCATGAAACCGTGGAATATGCGGTGCTGATCGCCGATCAGTGGCAGCAAAAAGATCTGGGAACCATTCTAACCAGCTATTGCCTGGAAATTGCTAATACCTGGAACCTGAACAGGATCATCGCCCAGACCACCACCGATAACAAACCCATGGTGAATGTATTTAAAAAGCTTGGATTCAGGGTCAACTTCAACCCCGATGGCACTGTGGACGTATCAAAGGAACTGGATTAAAACAACGATTAGCTTTCGTTTTGCAGGAATTGTTAACATATGCAGGCATGCAATCTAGCTGAACAGCCAATGGACTGCAAGGAATTGTTACCGGATACTTCAAGGAATACCGCCGATATGGCAACGAGTTTTCTACTTGAAAATCCCGGTTATATTAACCATTTTATTGATCTTACTTTTTCGGAAGATGGCAAATACCCCATGCGCGCTTCGCGTGTTGTGTTCTTGTTTTTTGAACAGATGCCTGAACTCTCAGAACTTTTTCTGGAGGATATTCTTCAACGCATGCAACATCTGTATGATGCATCTGCATTGCGCAATATGCTTAACCTGATAAAATGCAATCTTGAAAAGCTCGACGAGGACAAGCTGGGGATCTTGGTGGATATGTGTTTTAAATTGCTTGAAAACGGAAAGGTGCAGGTGGCGCATAAAGTATATGCGATGGACATTCTTTACAAAGTATCGTGCAGCATACCTGAAATCAAGCCCGAACTGGCAGCCGTTATCGAGCGCAGCATCAAACACGAAAACACCGCATGCCGGAACACAGGCGGGAAGATTCTGCAAAAAATATACAGGGAGATCGCTTAGGCGCTCACTGGCACAAACAAAAAACCTTAAATCATCAGGTATTTATCGATCACCTTACATATGCTATTGAAAATCTCATCAACGGTACCAACGCCGTCCACCTTTTCAAGCTTATTTGCTTCCGCGTAGTAATCAAGCAAAGGAGAAGTTTGTTCTTTATAAACATTTAAACGATTTCCAATGGTTATCCTGTTGTCATCTTTTCTTCCTTCGATCTCGGCCCGTTTGAGCAACCTTGATACCACCTCATCATCAGGCACTTCCAGTGAAATCACCAGGTCGATGCTATCATCAATTTGCTCCATCAGTTTATCCAGTTCTTTTGCCTGAACAAGGGTTCGCGGAAATCCGTCAAAAATAAAACCGGCAGTTTCTTTGTTTTTATCCATGACCGAATGCAAGATTTTAATGAGCAGTTCGTCAGGTACCAGTTCTCCTTTTTCCATCAGTTTCTGGGCTTTCATTCCCAGTTCGGTCTGCTGCTTTACTTCATTCCTCAAAATATCCCCGGTAGAGATATGTTTGATATTATACTTTTCCGTGATCTTTTTGGATTGTGTGCCTTTACCCGATCCGGGAGGGCCGAAAATAATTAGGTTGAACATGCCGGTTTTGATTTTTGTTAAACAATTTATAGTTCCTTACAAATATAACGAACTCCCTCCAATTGGCTCAATAATTATGTAATTTTGAAGGCGAAAAAACATCCTGTTTGCGCTCATGACAATCTATGCTTCAACATTCGAATTCAATCCTTCGGTTATGGCCGGAAAGGATCAACAGCAAATACAGGATGACACCGGGCAGTTAACAGGCCCGGGCACTGCCATCTCCGGGCCGGGAACCGCCTTTCACTACGCGCAAAGATCGGAACAAACAAGAAATACATCATCAGAAATACCCGGCAGGAAAAATCCTGAACCAAAACCACAAGGAAACCTCGACTGGGTTACCGGCCTGTTGCTGTTTTGTCTTCTGCTGCTTGCAGTAATGAGATTCCATTACAGGAAAAGACTCAGTCAACTGTTCCAGGCATTTTTTGCTTTGAACTACGCCAACATCCTGAGCAGGGAAGCCGGCCTCTTCAAAGAAAGTTATTTCCTTCCGGGGATCACACTCTCGTTGATTTCAGTATCCCTGTTCGTACTTCAAATATTCAACTTTTATGAGCTTAACATCATAGCTTATGAAAGTGGGGCCCTCAGGTATGTAATCATTTTTGCAACTTTGCTCGGCCTTTGGTTATTAAAAGCATTGCTTGTCAACATCTCAGGCTTCATTTTCAACACCAGGGAAACCAGCAGGGACTATAATTACAACATGCAAATTTTCTTTATTGTAAATGGAATTTTGCTTTTGCCCGTTGTGATCATAATCTCCTACCGGCCATCCGGCTTGTTTTTCACATTCGGCCTCATACTGCTTTCCGTGGTTTTTTTGTTCTGGCTTTTCAGGGCTTTTACGGTGGGTATGAGAGAGAAAGTCTTTTCCGGGTTTCATTTATTTTTGTACATTTGCACCTTTGAATTGTTACCGGTTATTACGATCGCAAAGTTTGTATTTAGTTTAGTTAATTAACATCAAAAACCCCGATTCGACGTGGAAAGGAAGGCAAGAAAGCTTAACATCAAAAACATACTGGTATCACAACCTCAGCCTGCTGATTTTGCCAAATCACCTTACAGTGATCTGGCTAAAAAATACAATCTCGATATCGACTTTCACAAGTTCATCAAGATCGAAGAAGTTCCATCCAAGGAATTCAGACAGCAAAAGGTAAACATGCTTGATCATACAGCTGTGATTTTCACCAGCCGGAATGCCGTTGATCATTTTTTCAGAATGGCCAAAGAACTCAGGCTTGAAATACCGGATGCGATGAAATATTTCTGTATCAGCGAAGCCACTGCATTCTATCTTCAGAAATATGTGCAATACAGAAAAAGAAAAATTTTTTACGGCAAACAAAATTTCGCTCAACTGGTGGATATCATCAAAAAACACAAAGATGAAAAATATCTGCTGCCTTGCTCTGACATTCATAAAGCCAGTCTTTCAAAACTGCTCGAAGAAAACAAGATCGTTTATTCCAAAGCTATTATGTATAAAACCGTGGCGGCCAATCTTTCCAAGGTAAGGATCAATAGCTATGATATGCTGATATTTTTCAGCCCTTCGGGGATTACCTCCTTGTTTAAAAATTTCCCCAAATACAAACAGGGAGACACACTGATTGCTGCTTTTGGGCCTACAACCTCGAAAGCGGTAAAAGATTCAGGGCTTCAGCTTAACATTAAAGCCCCGACAAAAACAGCTCCATCGATGACCATGGCCATTGATGAATACATTCAGAAGGAATCCAAAAAAAAATAGAATTCTGTTTTTAGAATTATCATCTTGCATATCAAATGCAAACTTTTAAAAAACCTGAGCGTCTCAGAAGCAAAAAGCTGATCGACAAACTTTTCAGCAGAGGCAACTCCTTTTTCATCTACCCTTTTAAAGTTCTCTGGATGGAAGCTGAATTCAAAGGCGATTCTCCCGTTCAGGTTTTGATTGGAATTTCAAGGAAAAACAAACGACTGGCCGTTGACCGAAACAAGATCAAACGATTGATTCGCGAAGCATATAGAAAAAACAAATTGCCCTATCACGAATATTTACGCTCAAAACAAAAAAAAGTAGCACTTGGCCTGATTTATGTCGGCAAGGAAACAAGCAAGTACGCTATCATTGAGCAAAAAATAATTGAAGTTTTCGAACGTTTAACAGAAGAACATGAAAAGACTATTGGGTAAGTTTTTTATTTTAATAATAAGGTTTTATCAGGGAGCTATTTCACCATTCTTCCCTCCTTCATGCAGATACACACCAACTTGTTCGCATTACGGTGTTGAGGCCATCAGAAAACATGGCCCCTTCAAAGGAGGTTGGCTGGCGATCAGGCGATTTTCTTCCTGCCATCCTTGGGGAGGAAGCGGTTACGACCCTGTACCTGAACAAAACAGCGATATATGAAAAAGATCATTTTAGTTATCGGTTTACTTGGATTTCTTGTATTGCCATTCGGCAACCAGGCCCAGGACAACAATTTCGAAATTGCCAAAAACATTGATATCTTCACCACCCTTTACAGGGAACTTCATAAAAACTATGTTGATGAAATTCAGTCGGGTGAGCTGATGGAAGAAGCCATCGACGCCATGCTCGAATCCCTCGACCCCTATACTACATATATCCCGGAAGCCGAAGTGGAAGACTACAAGTTCATGACCACCGGGCAATACGGCGGTATCGGCGCCATCATCCACAAAAAAGATGACCATGTGGTGATATCTGAATTATATGAAGGGTTCCCCGCACATAAATACGGCTTGCTGGCCGGCGACAAAATTCTGGAAATCGATGGCCAATCAATCAAAGGCAAATCAACCGAAGCCGTGAGCAATATCCTGAAAGGACAGCCCGGCTCCACCCTCAGCATAACGGTTGAGCGTGAGATGACTGAAGAACCGTTGACCGTGGAAGTGGTTCGTGAAAACGTAAAGGTTGATAACATTCCTTACTCAGGCATGCTTAAAAACAACATCGGTTATATTAAGCTGAACGGTTTTACCAAAGACGCCTGGAAAGAGGTAAAAAAAAATCTTGTGAAACTTCAGGAAGAAAATGAATTAAACGGCCTGATCATCGACCTGCGGGGAAATGGCGGCGGATTGCTGCGTGAATCGGTGAACATCGCCAATTTATTCGTTGAAAAAGGTGAGCAAATCGTAAGCACCAAGGGCCGACTGCCAGACAAGAGCCGCTCGTATAAAACCCAGTTCGCACCCATTGCACCCGATTTGCCGCTCGCCATTATCGTAAACAACAGAAGCGCATCGGCCTCCGAAATCCTTGCAGGCTCTATGCAGGACCTGGATCGCGCTGTCGTGATCGGCGGCAAAACTTTCGGCAAAGGATTGGTTCAGAACGTTATCCCACTCAGTTATAATTCAAAAGCAAAGATCACCATTGCTAAATATTACATCCCCAGCGGAAGATGCATTCAATCCGTCGATTATTTCCATAAAGATGACAATGGCGAAAGCCATCGCATACCCGACAGCCTGATCCACCAATTTGAAACAAAAAGCGGAAGAACTGTATATGACGGAGGCGGCATCGAACCCGATATCAAAACCCATCCGGATAAAATTGCCAATATCACAAAAAGCCTCTATATCAATTATCTCATTTTTGACTTTGCCACAAAGTTTCAGTCGGAACATAAAAGCATTGCCCCACCAGAGGTATTTGAAATAACCGATGAGATATACAATGACTTTATCGCTTTCATTTCAGACAAAGATTATGATTACACAACGGAAACTGAAAAAGCCCTGAAACAGTTGAGGGAAAACGCTGAAAAGGAAAAGTATTTCGAATCGATTCAGGATGAACTCTCGGAAATGGAAAACAAACTGATAGAAGACAAGAATAACGATTTACAGGAATTCAGCGACGAGATCAAACTGCTGCTCGAGGTAGAAATCGTTACCCGGTATTATTTCCAGGAAGGCAAAATCAAAGCATCGCTTGAGGAAGATCCCGAAGTTGAAAAAGCCATCGAATTGCTTGCCGACCAACCGGCTTATCATAATGTGCTGAAAACAGATATTGCCGATGCAAATTAATACAGGCGGATTCAACGAAATCCCCTAAATTTACATCCTGAAAAAGGGCTATATGTATATATACAGCAGGCAGTTTCACAGGGATGCGTACTTTGTTGCATTGATCATAATGATCGCCAGCATTCCGCTTTGGCGCTACGCCATGAGTGTAATGCAATTTACATTGCTGGGCCTGTGGATTTGGGCCGGATTCTCCTTCAAACATTCATTCGAGTTGCTGGGCGATAACAACCTTTTCAGGGGGGTCGGGAGGTTCCTGGCTTATATGGGAGGATTGACCGTCCGAAACTTTGTAGGAAAATTCAGGATATTTTTCAGAAACAAGGCCGCCATGGTACTGGTTTCCCTGTTTTTCATCCATGTGATCGGGCTGGTCGGCACCACCGACTTTGCCTATGCCATGAAAGACCTGCGCACCAAACTTCCCCTGTTGGCCCTGCCAATCATTCTCGTTAGCATGGAAAAGATCAGCCGGCAGCGTTTTTATATCATCATGCTGGCGCATGCAGGGGCTGTTTTCGTGGGGACGCTTATCAGCAGCTGGCGACTGCTGGGAGGCGAATTTAACGACATACGCGAGATCATATTCAACATATCCCATATTCGTTTCAGCCTCAACTTATGTATTGCCGTTTTTTCACTGATCTATTTCATTTTCCTGAAAAATTACTTTAGGGTATGGGCTAAACTGATATTTGCAGTGGGAGCAGTTTGGCTGATCAGTTTTCTGGTGGTCCTTGAATCAGGTATCGGTTTGATCACCCTGCTGACCATATCGGTTTTGCTCCTGATATACCAGATCATCAGGCAAAAAAACCCCTATCTGCGATTTGGTTTGACTGCATTTGTTATCATTGTTCCGCTGGTTCTCATTCTTTATGTTTATGACATAGTAAGGGAGTTCAACCAGGTGGAGCCTGTGAACTTTGAACAGCTGGATCAATACACTGCCCTGGGAAGCAAATACTGGCATGATACCACTTCCCTTGGCATTGAAGATGGCCGTTACGTGGGGTTGTATGTCGCTTACGATGAACTTGGCAAAGCCTGGAACCAAAAAAGCGAATTCAAATTTGAAGGAAAAGACAAAATGGGACAGGATATCAAATTTACCCTGATCAGGTTCTTGACTTCCAAAGGATACCGCAAGGATGCCCGGGGGGTCAGCAAACTCACAGAGGAAGAAGTGAAGGCGATTGAGCGCGGCATCGCCAACGTGAATTACCTGAAAAATCCGAGCCTGCGCACCCGCATTTCGAAGATCATGATTGGTTATCATAATTTTAAATATGCCCATGACCCCAACGGAAGCTCCATTCTGCAACGTATCGAATACTGGAAGGCATCGGTTAACCTGATCAAACAGCATTTCTGGTTTGGCGTTGGAACGGGTGATGTAAACATCGCTTTCGACCATTATTACAAGCGCACCGATTCTCCACTGAAAGAAAGCAACAGATATCGATCGCATAACCAGTACCTGTCGATTTGGGTTGCACTGGGTTTTGTTGGCTTTCTATGGTTTTTATTCACCCTGTTTTATCCACCATTCCAAGAAAAGAAACTGACCGAATACTTTTATTTTGTTTTCTTCATAACCATTTTATTGTCCATGCTTACCGAAGACACCATTGAAACCCAGGCGGGGGTTACGCTATTCGCCTTTTTCAATGCTTTCTTGCTCTTCGGACGCAAAGAGCAAACCGATGAAAAAAAAGGCATGTAATTTTGTTTTCGTAAATTAGCCCTGAACAATACAACAACAACATGCAAGAGAATTCCTTTAGCATCTGTTATAAAATTTACGGGCAGATTTCGGAACTGCCTTCCGAACAGGCCGAATTGCTCGGGCAGGCCGAAGCGGCAGCAGAAAATGCCTATGCCCCCTATTCCGAATTCCAGGTTGGCGCTGCCCTGGAGCTGGACGACGGGCAAATCATCAATGCAAACAACCAGGAAAACATAGCTTATCCATCCGGCCTCTGCGCTGAAAGGATCGCAATGTTTTATGCTTCGGCGCAACATCCCGGACAGCTAATCTTGCGCATAGCCGTTAATTCACAAAGCGCTAAAACATCCATGGAACAATTGCTTACCCCATGTGGTGCGTGCCGGCAGGTGATGGCTGAATATCAACTCAAACAAGGACGCAACATTGAGATCATTTTGGCTGCGGGTAAGGGAAGGATCATGGTTTTTGAAAGTGTTGAAGACATCCTACCCTTTATGTTCAAGGCTGACCAACTAAAGAAAAACCAGGAATTATGATGAAACAAATTGCAACCAAGATCTGTAAGGCCGGCGACATCGGCATATACAACAACCTCTTCGGAGGGATCATGCTCAGCTGGTTGGATGAGGCCGGAGGGACCATGGCAAGCACGGTTTGTTGCACGCCAAACATGATCACATTGAAGATAGACGAAGTGGTTTTTAAAAAGGCTGTGAAAGTGAATGAACATTTGAGAATATACGGCAAAGTGGATCGTATCGGAACAACATCCATTTCTCTCTACATGGAAGCCCGGCGCTTCGATTTTGATAAAAAGGAGGAAGACATGGTATGTTCCACACGAATGACTTTTGTAAGAATTGATGAAGAGGGCGTAGCCATTCCCATCGATAAGCAAGTAAGAGAAAAATACAGAAATCTATAAACTGAATCCCATGAAGATCAAAACAATACTTTTTTCAATCTTAATTTTTTCAACCTTTGCATTTTCACCAAATAAACAAGCTTACCAACTTTTTAAGGCAAACGGCAAAAAAGCCAAATACAAGCAGCTTATCCGGGACGCCCGCAAGGCCGATATTGTATTTTTCGGGGAATTGCATAACAATCCCATAGGCCACTGGATGCAGCTTGAGATCAGTAAATCTTTATTCGAAGAAAAGGGTACCGATTTGATTATGGGGGCCGAAATGTTCGAATCCGATAACCAATTGCTGATTGATGAATACCTCAACGGCCTGATCACTGAAAAAAGTTTTGAGAAAGAAGCCAGGCTTTGGCCGAATTACAAAACCGATTACAAACCCTTGCTGGAATTTGCCCACGAAAACCAACTTGATTTTATTGCCACCAATATCCCGAGGCGCTATGCTTCCGTGGTGCATAAAAACGGCTTTAAAGGCCTTGAGGATTTAAGCCTTCAGGCAAAGTCCTACATCGCTCCCCTGCCGGTTGTTTATGACAGCACCCTGCCGGGATATAAAGCCATGCTTGAAATGATGGGAGGTATGGGCGGTCATGTGAACACCAATCTTCCCAAAGCCCAGGCCATCAAGGATGCCACCATGGCCCACTTCATTCTTGAGCATTTTGAAAAAGGCAAGCTGTTCATTCATTTTAACGGGGCTTATCACAGCAAAAACTTTGAAGGCATTGTTTGGTACCTGAAAGAGGCCCATCCTCAACTCAACATCCTCACCATTTCATCGGAGGAACAAAAAGAGCTCGATAAGTTGAAGGAGGAATACGAAGAAACTGCCGATTATATCCTGGTGATCCCAGAGGATATGACAAAAACCTATTGAGGCTCAGGCAAAGGTGAATAGCGCATTTGCCAGAAAGTTCCATATGGTAACCACACCGATCGCGAATAATTTGCATAGGTAGAAATTCCATTTAAACGTACGCAGCATCAACCACAAAATCAGATTGTTTATCACCAGGCCGATCAGGGAGATGACAAGAAACTCGGTATATTCGACGGCAATATCCGGATTGGTGCTTTGGAAAGTCCATACCCGGTTAAGGAAATAATTTGAAGTGGCGGCCAGGGTAAAACCGATTGAATTGGCCACAAACTTCTGTACCTTCAGGATTTCCTTAAACAGGAAGGTAAAGCCGTAGTCAACAAACAATCCTGAAAATCCGACCAACCCAAATTTCAGGAACTTGATCAGAAAAGCCTTTGTCCAGAATTCCGCCATCCGTATTATTTATGCGATCTAATCGAGCTGAACGATCAAAACCTTTGGTTCCCCGTCGCGCAACAAATCTACCGTGATGATCTGTCCGGGTTCCAACTGTTTCAAACGGTTCATATAATCATATATATTGTTAATGCTTTTTCCGTTAATGGCCACGATCAGGTCGCCCTTTTGCATTCCCGCTTTATCGGCGGGTCTGCCCGGCGTTACGCCTCCGACACCCAGTCCGTTTTGCTCAGAAGAAGTAAAATCGGGCATAATGCCCAGTGTAACCTTAAGCTTGTTGCGATAACCCACCCTGCGCTTCGGTCCTGCCTCTTCAAAGCTTAATTGCCTGTCGGCCGTCGCCAGGTCGAGTGTTAATGCATAAGCAAATTCGGCAACTTCTTTCATCCCCTTAAAATTCAGGTATTCAACATCATCAAAAGGGGTGTGATAATCCTTGTGTGCGCCGGTCGTGATAAACAAAACAGGAATATCCGCGGCATAAAAGGCAGCATGGTCGGAAGGACCGAAGCCTTCGGGCGAATAACTGAAGCTGTATGCGCCCGATTGCTGATAGGTATCCAGCAGGGCTTCAAATTCAGCCGCTGTTCCTGTTCCCGAGATGGAAAGTTTCTTTTGATCATCATCCAGTCTGCCGATCATATCGAAGTTGATCATGGCTTTCATCTTTTCCAGGGGAACGATGGGATTGGAAACCAGGTAGGCCGAGCCGATCAGTCCCATTTCTTCAGCACCGAATGCAGCAACGATCACATTGCAAGCCAGCTGGTCCTTGTGTGCATTGAGTTTTTCAGCGATCTCAATCATACCGCTCAGCCCGGATGCATTGTCATCGGCGCCATTGTGAGCAGCTGAGGTATCGGGCATCCTCGAACCGGAACCCGGACCGCCCATGCCCAGATGATCGTAATGGGCGCCCAGTACAATATAACAATCGCTGTAACCTGCATCAACCATAGCCACTACATTTTGGTCCTGAACCACCTTTTTTTGAATGTCTGTTTTTATGGTGGCCTTAAGTGGCAGATCGAAAGAAAAAGATTTCATTTCCCCGTTGATCTTGCTTTCGAGCGTGGCTATGTCTGTGTTTGCAGAAGCAAGCACATAATCGCCAATATAGCGTTTGGCATTCACCACCGGAATGCCGCCCTCAGAACCTGTTTTATCAAAGCGGAGAGAAACCAGCCGGTCTTCCTCATCGAAGGCAGGACCTGAAACAAGAATCACCCCTGCAGCCCCATGATCGCGGGCTGCGAGCACCTTGGCGCGGTCGCTGCTGTAATTGATGAACTCATCTTCCTCTTCTTCAGGCTTGGGATCGCCTTTCAGAACCATCACCCATTTGCCTTCAGCATCTACACCTTCATAATCATTCCACTTAAAATCATCTTTATCAATTTGCATCCCGTAACCTGCAAAAACAACAGGGGCTTCCAATTCGGCATTTTTGCTGAAAGCATAAACCGAATAATCTTCTTTATAATTATAGGTTGAATCTCCGATGATCATAAAATTGTCGTTGCCGGGGATCACATCCACCACCAGGTCGAAATATTGGAAGCCTTCATCAGCAAGCAATTGCAATCCTGCCTCTTCGAACTTTTCCCTGATAAAGCGGGCAGCTTTAAGACCTTCTTCCGAACCGGCTTTTCGTCCTTTAAGTTCATCCGAAGCCAAAAATTCGACATGTTCTTTCAATTCCTCCACAGTGATTTCGGGCTGTTCCTGTGCCAGGATCACTTGCCCGGACAAAAACATAAACAAAAAGGGAAGTATATATCTTTTCATAAGATGCATATTTTGATGTTGATCCGCGAAATT
Source organism: Bacteroidales bacterium (assembly GCA_021738625.1). Lineage (GTDB taxonomy): Bacteria > Bacteroidota > Bacteroidia > Bacteroidales > JAIOZK01 > JAIOZK01. Next base: position 70,156 of record JAIPBS010000002.1, on the reverse strand, counting down.
ACTGAAAAAATCGAACTTTTATAATGATGGATAAAAGCAGGGAGGGATGGCCGAACGAATATAGCAAAAAGGCCGCCCACAAAAGCAGGCGGCCTTTTCAATATTTATATTAAGGATATTATTCCACGATCATCTTTTTGGTTTCGGCATTGTTGCCTGAATAAATGGTGTAGAGGTAAAGTCCTTCTGACAGATCACTTACGTCAACATTGAAGTAGTGTACGCCTGCATCAACATCACCTTTGTTGATTTCGAAAACTTTTTTACCAACAACGTTGGTGATCACCATCTTCAGCTCTGCGCGCTGCAGTGTACTTACCTGAACCATGGTCTGATCGGATGCAGGGTTCGGGTAGTTTTGAGCTACAAAACCAAGTGTATTTACGTTTTGTTCTTCAACATCTGTGAAAACCCATGGGATGGGAAGATAAACTATATTGTTATCCGTTACGGCATGTTCTTCAAAACGAACGGCAATACCGGGCAGGTTATCTGTCTGATACAGAACATGCGCCATACCGTTAACGAAATCAGATGCCAGCGAGGGGAATACACATTCTGAGAAGAGGTGGAAAACGTCGGCTGTGTGATCCTGTTTCATATCCCATGTAACACCGCCGTCGGGTGAGATCACGCTCCAAACATGCCTGAAGTTTTTGCCTTCACTTTCATAGCCGTGTGTCATGGCTGCATAGGTAACCATGATATCGTCAAACTGGTTGACTGAGATCTGCGGCATACTTGTAATGGAAACATAGTAAGCGGCATATTCAGCCAGCAGAGAGTCAACATCATCATATTTTGCTGCCAGGTAACCGTTTTCTTCCAGTGTGAATGGATCAACAACATCGTGTCCAACCATTGTGGTATCAATGGCATCAAGATCTTCATTCCAGTAAATCACACCATTTGTATAAGGAAAGTAATAACCTGAACCACCTTCGTAATAATGGATCATACGTCCTTCAACAACATGCACTTTACCATTGTTGTCGATAGCCACCGCTGCATCGCCATCGCCACCGCCAAAGTTTTGTGTATCATCCGGCACGGGACCGCCGCCCCATGGGAAAGTCATATATTCAATTCTCTCCCAGCTTTCGCCCTGGTCGTCGGATTTCATAACAATACCATCGGTAATACCATCACCAACAACAAATGCAATGTAATCGCCTTTGGCGCCTGCCCAGGCATATCCGTCACCACCATGGCCGGGGTAATAATCTTCACCAAGTCCTTCCAGGATTTCAGCTTCGATATCCCAGGTTTCCGCACCGTCAACCGAGCGATAATAGAGGAGGCATCCGTCCTGACCTTCATAAATGGCGCCGCCGTTGCCAGTAGGTGTAGTGAGAGCAATCAAATGAATGGTTTCGTTGTTGGCACCGGAGGTGATCAAACGGGGCCAAAGCAGACCGGGCCCGCCATCAGGGCCTTCCAGTTCAATTTCCGTCCAGTCGCCTTCGCCTTTGGTTTCCCTTTTGTTGATGATCAAAGTGTTGGCACCACTGTGGGCAACCGTGATCTCACCATTGGGCCCCCAGGGTGCGATTGTTGGCCATCCGCACCTTACCGATTGAATTCTTTCGGTGGGGATCGGACCCCATTCACCGTCGGTACCCATGTAATTGTAACCTGTTCCACGACCGGGATAACCTGCCGTTTCATCGAAGCCCATGGTCCATACACCGGCAACGCTACCGTCGCCCCAAACGTGAATTCTCTTCGGGATCATGGAGTTGGATTGCAGGTCGTAACGGGTGTTACCGATCACAATGTCTTCATCCATGATACCTTTTTCAGTAACTACAGGACTGAAAGTCTTTGTGAATTCGAAATTGTTTGCAACTGCGTTGCCCGGCTTTGGTGCTTTATAGTTCTGGAAGAATTCCAGCTTTTCGCTGCTGTTCTGACTAAGCACTGCTACCGAAAGGCATAATGCAATTGATAAGAGTAATAACTTTTTCATAATCATTGTTTTTAGGTTTGACATTTAATAATTATAGCCTGTAAAAGTAGTACAAATATAATTAAATACAAACATTTTGCAAGTGGGGGTAAAAAAAAATACGGCACTCATATCGAAAACAAACACATATCCATATCCACGCTGTTAGCTGATGGTACTATATCTTGAGTTTTCATTACCTTTTCCTTCAAACAATTTACGGTAGGTGATGTGTTTCTTAACAAAGTGTCCGCCAACAGAATCATGCAATGCACGCATTTTAGGATTGAAATCGCCCACCCAGGAGAGCTCGATGGTTTTTATCCTGGGCCACTTGGGCATAACCCTGGCCATGTGCCAAAAAATCCCCGATTCAACTCCCCTTTTCTGGTATTCAGGCACTACGCCCATAACTGTGATCCGGGTTGAAGTGTAAACCTTACGCCACCTGAGATAAAGAAACCTCAGTTTGTTAAACAGATTGAGTTTGCCATTCAAATGCCTAAAAATTTCATTGGCATCGGGAAGCATCACAAGAAATGCAATTGGTTTTCCCTCTTTATATACATACCAAACAAATTCTTCAATCAAAACCGGCTTTGCCTTATTCAATGATTCGCTGATGTCTTTCCGGCTAAGAGGTGTGAAGTTCTCATGATACACCCATGCCTTGTCGTAAACCTCTTTCAGATCATCAATAAACTTTTCTTTTTCGGCATATCTGAAGTGACGAAACTCGTAACCGGGTTGTTGTCTGATCCTGTCGGCAATTTTCCAGAAACGCTCCGGGAAAGGCTTGGTCAAATCCAGGTGGTTGGTCACCTGCTCAAAATAGGGTTTGAAACCATAAGACTCAAATTGCTCTTTATAATAAGGAAAGTTATAGTTCATTCCAAAACTGGGAGGCATAAAACCTTCAACCAGCAATCCCCAGAAATTATCGTTCTCTCCAAAATTGATGGGACCGTCCATAGCTTTCATACCATGCTCCTGCAACCAGCTTTTACAAATGTTAAACAATTTAAAAGCCGCCTCCTGATCCTGAATGCACTCATAAAAGCCCATTCCACCGGTGGGTTGTTTGTAGTTATAAGCCTTCTTTTCATTTATGAAGGCCGCCACCCTTCCGATTAAATTTCCGTCCTCATCGGTCAGCACCCAACGCATGGCGTCACCATGGGTAAAGAACACATTCTTCTCGGGATCAAATACAGCTTCTACCAGATTATCAAGCGGGCAAATCCAATTCGGGTCATCTTTGTAAAGTTTCCTGGGAACATCCAGAAATTTCTTCACTGTTTTTTTGTCTTTTACTTCAATTAGCTTCATGTAGATGAAAATTATGGGGCAAAGTTATAACTAAATTTTCTTAAGAGTAAAAGCAAAACAAAATCTTCATCCGGCACAAAAATCAGATTATTAAAGGTTTTTCGTTATATGACTATATTTGCATCAAAGAAATGGCTGCCTAGTGAAGAAGATTTATTTACTGGTGTTAAGAACGTATCTGGGTCCCCTGATAATGACCTTTTTTATATCGGTTTTTATCCTCGACATGCAATTCCTCTGGAAGTATGTTGACGACCTGGTTGGAAAAGGTTTGGAGTGGTATCTGATCGCTGAATTGTTATTTTACGCCAGCGCCACTTTTGTACCCCTGGGTCTGCCGTTGGCCATACTGCTTTCCTCACTTATGACCTTCGGAAACCTGGGGGAACATTATGAACTTGTGGCCATAAAAGCTGCCGGGATCAGCCTGCGCAAGGTAATGAAGCCCTTGGTGATCCTTACCATCTGCATCAGCGCTTTTGCCTTTTATTTTAGCGACAATGTGCTGCCCGCCGCCAACCTCAAATTCAGGTCATTGCTTTACGACATCAAAAAGAAAAAACTTGCCTTCAATATTAAAGAAGGTATTTTTTATAACGGGCTCGAAGGCTATACCATCAGGGTAGGCGAAAAAGAAAAAGACGGTTCGCGCATAAAAGATGTATTGATATACAATCATTCAAAAAACCTTGGAAACATTGATGTTACCTCTGCTGAGAGCGGCATCATGGAATCCTCGCCCGACGGAAGGTACATCATCTTTACACTGTTTAACGGCCACAATTACAAAGACAAGCTCGACCAGCGCGGCTACCGCCAAACAAGACCCTTTGAACGCATCCGGTTTAGAGAAGAAACCCGTCGCTTCGATCTGCAATCATTCGAAATGAACCGTACCGACGAGGACCTTTTCAAAAACCATTATGAAATGCTGAACCTTCAGCAGCTCAACGAAGCCATTGACTCGCTCAGCAAACAGTATAATACAAAAAAAGAACGTTTTTCCAATAAATTCAAAAACAACTATCAGTTTTATTCCAGGATCGACAGCCTGAAAAAAACCGGACCGGATACCTTAATGAAACTTGACACCAATTTGCTTGCAAATTTCAACCCGACAGAAAAGGTCCGGATCGTTGATTTTGCGCTTAATACCGTAAAAAGCTTGAAAAGCACTGTCGAATATAATAAAGGCGCGCTGCAATCAGATGCCAAGCTGATCAGAAAGCACAGGATCGTGTGGCATAAAAAATTCACCCTCTCTATTGCCTGCCTGGTACTCTTTTTTATAGGCGCTCCCATGGGAGTCATTATCAGGAAAGGAGGCCTCGGCTTGCCCGTGGTGATTTCGATCATCTTTTTTATCACCTACCACATCCTCAGCATGTCGGCTGAAAAATATGTAAAAGAAGGCATCATCGAACCATACATCGGCATGTGGATTTCTTCATTTATATTGCTGCCTATCGGGATTTTCCTGACATATAAAGCCACGACCGATTCGCCTTTGATGGATTACGACTCATACCTGAAATTTTTCAAAAATTTGTTCGGAAAGGAGAAAGTCGAATGAAGATATTGCTGATCTGCAACAAATCTCCCTGCCCCCCCAGAGAAGGAGGGCCCATAGCCATGAGCGCCATCATCAATGGCCTGATCAAAGCAAACTGCCAGGTAAAAGTGCTGGCCATCAACAGCAATAAATATCAGGTGTCCCCTTCCGAAATTCCCGAAGAATTCAGAAAAAAAACAGCGATTGAATTCGGATACATCGACTTGGGCATCAAGCCCGTGAAGGCTTTTCTAAATCTCTTCACAGGCAATTCATACCATGTGGAGCGGTTCATCAATGAAAACTTCAGGAAAAAGCTTGAACAAATCCTGGAGGAGGATCACTACGACATCATCCAACTGGAAACCCTTTTCATGTCACCTTACCTGGATACCATCCGAAAACATTCCTCAGCTAAGATCGTTTTGCGTGCGCACAACATCGAGCACCTGATCTGGCAACGCGTGGCAAATGCCAGCAGGAATCCACTTAAAAAATTTTACCTGAACCATCTTTCGAAAACACTTAAGAATTACGAGCTGAGCATACTCAACAGCTTCGACGGCATTGCCACCATCACAAGCAAAGATGCGAATTTTCTAAAAAAACATACCGGCACTCCCATACGGGATATTTCTTTTGGTATTGATCCGGAGGATTTGCCGGGACCAAAAAACAACTATGAATTCCCTTCCCTTTTCCATATCGGGTCGATGAACTGGATTCCCAATATAGAAGGCATCCGTTGGTTTCTGAACAATGTATGGGAATCGGTACACGAACAACATCCGGATTTAAAGTTTTACCTGGCCGGGCGTGAAATGCCCGAGTGGCTCTACCATACGGGATTACCGAACATTGAAGTGCTGGGAGAGGTAGACGACGCCCTTGATTTCATTCGATCGAAGGGCATTATGATCGTACCCCTGTTATCGGGCAGCGGTATCCGCATCAAGATCATCGAAGGCATGGCCATGGGCAAAGCGATCATCTCTACCAGGATTGGTGCTGAAGGTATCAAATGCCGGCATGCCGAACATATTCTTTTTGCAGAGAAACCGGAAGAATACCTGGAAGCCATCAGCAAATGCGTCGAAAGCCGGGAATATTCCGAAAAGCTGGGCCAAAATGCAAGAAAGCTTATCTTTGAAAAACACAACAACAAAAAAATTATAGAACGTTTGATAGGCTTTTATCAGGAAATTTTATGAATTTTGGGGCCTGAATCAGGAAACAAGAGATCACGCGAAAAATGAAAATCTTTGTACTGCTGCCCAGAATACCCTATCCACTTGAAAAAGGAGACAAGCTTCGCGCCTTCAATCATGTTAAGCATCTTTCCGAAAGCAATGAGATCATTCTGTGTGCATTAAATGATACGAAGATCGACAAACAAAACGCCTTTCAGGCTGTGCAGCCCTATGTTAGTTCGGTTACTTTCATCGACCGTTCATGGTTTTGTCGCTTTGTTAACCTGATCAAAGCTTTTTTTAATGGAAAACCTTTACAGCTTGGATATTTCTATTCAAAAAAGGCCAAAAAGAAAATCAGACGGATCATCGACGAAAACCAACCCGACCATCTGTTTTGCCAGCTTGTTCGCACAGCCGAATACATCAAAGACCTGGACATCCCCAAAACCATCGACTATCAGGATGTGTTTTCAAAAGGAGTTGAGCGGCGGATTCACACCGCCTCATTTATCTTAAAGCCCTTCCTGCGAATGGAATACAGGAGGCTACTGAAATACGAGCATATGATCTTTGATCATTTCGACCATAAAGTGATCATTTCCAAACCCGACCGCGACCTGATCCCTCATCCCCAAAAAGAAAACATCCACATCATTATGAATGGTGTGGATACCGGCTTTTTTAAGCCGATTGAGCGGCCACAGGATTACGACCTGGTTTTTACAGGCAATATGGCCTATCCCCCCAATGTGAATGCAGTGGAGTATATCGCGAAAAAAATATTGCCACTGATCAGGAAACACAAGCCCGATATCCGGATTCTTATCTCGGGCGCAACACCGGATAAGCGCGTCAGGGCGGTTGAGTCAAAAAATATTCATGTTGGTGGCTGGGTGGACGACATTCGCGACAGCTATGCCCGGGCAAAAATATTTATCGCTCCCATGCAGATCGGAACCGGCCTGCAAAACAAGCTGCTCGAAGCCATGGCCATGAAAATTCCATGCATCACTTCTTCCCTGGCAAACAAAGCCCTTGAAGCCAAACCCATGCAGGACATCCTGATCGGAAAGGACCCCTGCGATTATGCCGACCATATTGTTAGTTTACTTGAAGATCAGAAATTTGCTAACGCCATTGCCGAAAACGGATATGCATTCGTCTATCGGCATTATAACTGGCAAAGTCAGACCGACAAACTCGAACAAATTATAAAATCGGGCAGTTGATATCGATCGCTCATCATTTCCACAATTGTTGCTATCTTTAGTTTTTTTGATCCAAACAGATACAAATATGATAAAGATTGATGAAGCCTTTATTGATCCGGTTTCAGAAAAAGCCAGGCAAAGCAGCCGAAGACGAATGAACCACAATTTTCACAAAGTGCCGGCAGACACCTTGCAACGGATGCTGAATGCCGTTGAACCCGATACCTACATCCGGCCCCACAAACACGAAAACCCTGATAAGCGTGAAGCCTTCTTTGTTTTGAGGGGAAGGATTGCCGTAGTGGAGTTCGATGAGTTGGGAAACATCAGCGATCATATTGTTCTTGACGCAAAACAGGGCAGGTACGGAGCGGAAGTTGCTCCCCGCACCTGGCATGTGATCATCAGCCTGCAATCCGGCTCGGTAGCCTATGAAGTGAAAGACGGCCCATACGATCCCAAAAACGACAAAATTTTCGCCCCCTGGGCGCCCCAGGAAGGAGATCGGCAGGGAAAGCATTACACACAGAAAATCCTGCAGGAGCTTGGATTAAGCTAAAAGAAATAAATCCGTTACCTTTGCAGATAATGATAAAAATCCTGTTGAATTATGGCCCAGAAACCTTCAGTACCAAAAGGCACGCGTGATTTTTCACCCGGAGAAATGCTGAGAAGAAATTACATTTTTGAGGTGATCAAAAAAACTTTTCTTAAATACGGATACCTGCCCATCGAAACCCCGGCCATGGAAAACCTGAGTACCTTACTGGGCAAGTACGGTGAAGAAGGCGACAGGCTTTTGTTTAAGATTTTGAACTCGGGGGACTTCCTTAAAAAAACAAGGGCGGAGGATTTCAAGGACATTTCGAAGCTCAGCATGAAAATCGCTGAAAAAGGATTGCGTTACGACCTGACGGTCCCCTTTGCACGCTTCGTGGTGCAAAACCAGCATGCCATAAACTTCCCCTTTAAAAGATATCAGATCCAGCCGGTTTGGCGGGCCGATAAACCCCAGAAAGGACGCTACCGCGAATTTTACCAATGCGATGTGGATGTGATCGGAAGCGACTCCCTGTTGAATGAAGTTGAACTGATCCTAATCATCGATGATGTTTTTCGCGAACTGGGCGTCCAAAGCATTGTAAAGATCAACAACAGGAAAATCCTTACAGGCATTGCCGAAGTGGTAGGCGAACCGGGGAAGATCACAGAAATTACAGTGGCCATCGACAAAATGGAAAAGATCGGTTTTGATGAAGTGATCAAAGAATTGTCGATCCGGGGACTGTCGGCAAATGCCATCGAAAAACTAAAGCCCATCCTCACCCTGGAAGGCAAACTGAAAGAGATATTTCCGAAACTGATGGAAATCCTGGATGATTCGGAAATTGGCAAACAGGGCATACAGGAAACCATGACGGTGATGCGGCACCTGAAAGACCTAAATATCAATGCCAAGTTCATACTGGATTTAACCCTGGCCCGCGGACTGGATTATTATACCGGTGCCATCATAGAAGTTACCGCAAAAGACCATGAAATCGGCAGCATTTGCGGTGGCGGGCGCTATGACAATCTGACCGGTATTTTCGGTCTGCCGGATGTTTCTGGAGTCGGGATATCATTCGGCGCCGACAGGATTTATGATGTGATGCTGGCCCTTGATCTGTTTCCCGAAGATCTGCAATCGAGCACGCAGGTCATGTTCGTGAATTTCGGGGAAAAGGAAGCGAAGTATTGCCTGTCGCTTGTGCAAAAGCTGAGACAGGCCGGCATCTCCACCGAGCTCTTCCCCGACGCCGTGAAAATGAAAAAGCAAATGACCTATGCCAACAAAAACAACATCCCCTATGTGGTTCTGATCGGATCATCCGAAATGGAATCAAACAAACTAACGGTCAAGCTTATGCACACGGGCGATCAGAAAGAAATCGGAATTGATGAGCTTATCGAGGCCATCAACGGCAAGACAATCTCATAATCCCGCGCAAGCATTCCATTAAAGCTATTCTGTTTTGAACCTGTAAACAACGCCGTTCAGGTTTTTGGCTTCACCCACGCAAAAACCCAGTTTGCTGTGAACAAACCAGATCGACCTGAGATCGGCATTTGTGCTGATCGCACTGACGTACCAGGAATATCCTGAGTTTAGTGTATAATAGATCATGCCACCTGAACCGACGATCCAACCAATCATATCATCAACATAAAAAATGTCGTTGAGTTTGGTCACCGTGATTTCACCGCCAACCTCCCAGCTTTCCCCTCCATCAAAGGTGTAAAAGAAAAGCCCTTTGTCTCCAACGCCATATGCATCCTGGTAATTCACAAAGTCGAGGCTGTTGATGCCTTTACCTGTGAGATGTTCCATATGCAACCAGGTCTGGCCGCCATCTGTGGTTTTCAGGAAAGTTCCCAGCTCACCCATGGCAAAGCCGGTTTCCGCATCGGTGAAATGAATTTCGTTCAGGCCGAATGTCTCAACCGGTGTGGTCTGAAGATTCCAGGTTTGACCACCGTTGTTTGTTGTCAGAATAAGTCCCTTGCCCTCCGTATCAACGCCTGCGATCCAACCCTTTGTTTTGCTGATAAAAAAGACGTCGTTGAAATCAGCCGTAACCGGCGATGACTGAGCCTGATGGCTTTCCCATTTATTATTGGAAAACAAGATGGTTTTATTGTCGCCAACGATCCATGCGCTTGAATCATTCAGATAAAGGGTCTTGTTCAGATGTTCATCGCCCAGGCTTTTGTTTTCCCATGTTTCCCCGCCGTCAAAAGTTAATAGAAGAATACCGTCGTTTCCAACGACCCATCCTTCATCAACATTTTTGAAAACGACATCATTAAGTGCATTTACATCTGTTCCGGTTTCCAGCTGTTCCCAGTCGGATCCGCCGCCGGAACCGCCATTGTTGTCATCATCGTCATCGTTGCATGCAAAAAATACAATCATCATAAAGGCAATCAACATTTTAGATGTGGTGTTTGCAATTTTTTTCATCGGCTATCTCTTTTTGGTTAAAAGTTTCTTTTGTTTTTGCGAAAGTACGAATTATACAAAACGCTGAAACCCTTAAGCATATTATGCTGTATGATTGCAACATCAACATCCTGAACAGATGTTTGCAAATTGGCAGCAAACCCCTAACAGCTAAAGGTCGAATGATTTTTTTGTACCTTTGCGACAAAATTCTGATACATATGCAATGGCTTCTGGATTTTAAAATAAAGATCAACCGGACCGCACTATTTTAGACTGTGAAACTCCACATTCAATTCACAGCAAAAAATCAACAAAACCCAATTTTTTTACAAAATAAAAAACACATACAAAATGACCTATATCATAAAAGGAAGTAATCTGACCATAGAAGACGTGGTAAAAGTAGCCCGTCACAACGAAAAAGTAGAACTGCATCCCGAGGCGCTTGGCAGGATCAAGAAATGCCGTGCCATGCTGGAGGACAAGATACAGGCGGGGGAGATCATGTACGGCGTAAATACGGGAATTGGAGAATTCTCGGAAGTTGTGCTGAACGACGAACAGGTAAAGGATTTTCAAAAATATCTCATCTATAACCATGCAGCCGGCATTGGCGATCCCATGCCCATCGAACATGTCAGGGCTGCCATGCTGGGCCGCATCAACGTACATGCGCACGGCAATTCGGGATGTCGCCCCGAAATCACCCAAACCCTGGTAGAAATGCTGAACAAAGGGGTAACGCCCTGGGTTTGCGAGAAAGGATCGGTTGGGGCCTGCGGTGACCTGGCTCCCATGTCGCAAATCGCTCTGCTGATGCTTGGAGAAGGCAAGGCCTATTTTGAAGGAAAACTCTATCCGGGGAAAGAAGCATTTGCCAAAGCAGGCATAGAAGTTCCGGGCTTGCAAGCCCGTGACGGGCTGGCCACCATCAACGGCTCCAATGTGCTTACCGCCATGAGCGCTCTGTTCCTGTACGATGCCAACAACTGGCTGAAACAGGCCGAGATCGCTGCGGCCATGTCACTTGAAGCCTTAAAGGCAAACATGAAACCCTATACCCTGAGAATACACGAAGTAAGAGGCTTTAGAGGCGCTGTTCGAAGCGCCAGGGCCATTAACAAAATGGTTGAGGGCGGCGACCTGAAAGAGGGAAAGATCAAATGCAAAGTGCAGGACGCCTACTCCATGCGCTCCACCCCCCAGGTGATCGGGGCCGCACACGACGCTTTGGCTTATGCCAGGTCGCAGGTTGAGATCGAACTGAACGGCGTTGGCGACAATCCCATCTTTTTCCCGGATGAGAACATGCAGCTTTCGGGCGCCAACTTCCAGGGAACGCCCGTATCTGTTCCCATGGATATGGCCGGTTCGGTTATTACGATGATCTCGGTACTTTCGGAAAGGAGAATGAACAGATTGAACAACCCCGCCCTGAGCGTGGGCCTTCCGGCATTCCTTACAAAAGGCGCCGGCATGTTCTCAGGTTTAATGCTGAGCCAGTACACTGCCGATATGCAAATCGTTGAGCAAAGAATACTTTCAACGCCGGCTTCAATACAGTCCATCCCGGCTGCCGCCGATCAGGAAGATTTTGTTTCTATGGGCATGAACACCGCGCTCAAAAACAACCAGATCCTCGACAATGCTTATGGCATACTTGGCATCGAGATGATGGCCGCCGCCCAGGCACTTGATTTCAGGGAATATAAATTCGGGAATGGAACTACCAAAGCCAGGGAAGTGATCAGGAAATATGTCGAATTCCTTGATGTGGACCGCCCGCTTTATGATGACCACAACCGGATGAAAGCCCTTGTTAAAAGTTGTGAAATACTTGAAGAAGTTGAAAAATGCGTGGGCAGTCTCGAGTATACCGATCCGGAACAGGTTTGCAATGATTGACCTTATGCTTTAATCGGTATAACTGAATCTAAAAGAAAAATGTTTTGCATTTTTAGTAAGATTTAGTATAAAGAAACCCAATTCAAAAAAAGCCTGCTTTATTTTAAAGCAGGCTTTTTTTATCTTTGCTGATGAGCAATTGATTTGAAGATGCAAGAGTATAAATTACATGACCCCAACCAACCGCCCAAACGACCGATGCTATTGTCGGTTCTGTGTGTGATCACCTTTGTGACCAGCGGATTTACGACCATTATTTATTTTTTTAGTCTTTTGAGTTATTCCACCATCAGGGAGTTGCTTCAATCCGGAGAGGTAAGCATGCCGGGCGCCGAACTGTTTTTGAGCCTTCCTTCAAGCTTTTTTTTGTTGGGCACAATATTTTACGCAGGCAGCGTATTTGGCGCCGCATTTATGTGGAACCTGAAAAAGATAGGTTTTCATGTTTATACCGCCAGTCAAATCGGTGTTTTGATCACCATAAGTTCCTATAATACAATGAATGGTGTTCCTATTTTTGAAATCCTTTTAACCCTGATGTTTATCATATTATATGGTGTTCACCTCCGATTAATGAAATGATGAAAAACAACAATGAAAAAGCCGGTTTGTCAAGGCCCTTCCCGCTTATGGTATTGTGTATGATCTCATTTGTTTATAATGGCCTGATCGCAATTTCCTTCCTTACCGCCTTGTTTTTTCCCTCCTTTATCGAAAAAATATTAAGCAGCTACTTCCCGGAAATCAGCCTAACAAAACCCGGAACGATTGCAATCCTTGTTGCAGGATTTCTTTTGTTTGCGCTTACATTTTTTGGCGTACTTCAGATGTTCCGGTTAAAAAGGTATGGCTTTTATATTTTTCTGATTTTCAAATCCATCCTTATCATACTTTTATTTATGAGCCATTATTACAACCTGATCAACATTGGCATTTCCCTGCTCATTATTCTGCTTTACTGGCTTTATCTTCCCCGAATGAAATCCTAACCCTCATTTTTCACCTAACAGAATCAAGGGAATCATGGAATTATCTAAGGATTTGAGGCCATTTTCGCCTTATTTAGAATATTTTTAATTAACAGGTCATTGTTTTGTTTTCCAGTTTTTTACCTTATTTTCGCATATAAAGAAAAAAGAATTGATCATAAATTTCGTGTTAATTTTTTGTTAATTCATTTGTATTTTTATATTTTGCAGCCGATAAAGTGAGTAGGGCCAAATTTATTTTGGTATTATCAAAAGCTTAGAAGGAGATTTAGTATTATAAACAAATTAATTGTTAACCAAATTTATTAATTATGAGAAAGTTTACGATTTTCCTTGCATTCATGCTATTAAGCAGTATGCAGGTAGTGTTTGCACAAACCAAGATCACAGGAAAGGTTACCAGTGCAGAAGATGGTTCAGCATTGATTGGGGCGTCCGTAATCATTACGGGTACTACAATTGGTACGACCACCGACCTGAACGGTAACTATGAACTGACTGTTCCGGACGATGCGGAAACATTGGTTTTTTCCTATGTTGGTTTTCAATCCAAAGATGTGGATATCGCAGGCCGCTCAACGATAAACATAGAACTCGAGCCGGCAGCCTATGCGATGGACGAAGTAGTGGTTACCGCCCTTGGTATTTCAAGGGAAAAGAAATCACTCGGTTACGCGGTGCAGGAAGTAGGCGGCGAGGAGCTGAACGATGCACGCGAAAACAATATTGTCAACTCGCTTTCCGGTCGTGTTGCCGGTGTGCAGGTTACCAACAGCAGTGGTGCGGTAGGATCTTCCTCTCGTATCATTATCAGGGGTAACACTTCATTAAATAGTGGCAATAACCAGCCGCTGTTCGTGGTTGACGGTACACCCATACTCAACTCCTCAACCGAGGTATCTCAGTGGGGTGATGTTGACTTCGGTAATGCAGCCATGGACATCGATCCGGCCAACATCGAATCCATCTCCGTTCTGAAAGGCGCCAACGCCGCAGCTCTGTATGGTTCACGCGGTGCAGCCGGTGTCATCGAAATCACAACCAAAAAAGGTGGTAAACCGGGAGCTGCTCAGCCAGGTATCGGCGTTAACTACAACATGTCGCTTACCTTCGACAACGTTTATATGATCCCCAACTACCAGAATAAATACGGACAGGGATTCAACGGTTCGGAATACATATTCAAGCAAAATGCCGAGCCGGGTCAAACCTATCAGGATTGGTCCGTCAACAACTCATTTGCCTATTATAATGGAAACTGGAGCGGTGTAAACGACGGTATTGACGAAAGTTGGGGACCGCGCCTTGATATCGGATTACAGATCCCGCAATTCAACGGACCGTTTATTGGCGACAGCGTTGTGCCCACACCCTGGATTTCACATCCTGATAATGTGAAAAACTTCTTCCAGACAGGTACAAACCTGACCAACACAGTTTCATTGAATGCCGTAGGTGAAAAAGCAGTTACCCGGTTGTCTTACACAAATGTTGAACAGGTTGGAGCCATTCCCAACACTGACCTGACGCGTCATAACTTTAACATCAACACAACTTTGAACCTTACCGATAGGCTCACTGCAAATGCAGTGATCTCTTATATCCAAAATAAGAGCGACAACCTGCCCGGACAGGGATATGCGGAAAACAACGTTATGCAGTCCATCGGTTCCTGGTTCGGTCGCCAGGTCGATATGGGCGTTCTCGAAGAAAAATGGGATCAGCTCGACCGCTTCGGCCTTCCGTTCAACTGGAATCACAGCTACCACAACAACCCCTACTGGACCGTGAACAACAACACCACTTCACGCGACCGCGACAGGGTATTCGGTAATGTTAGCTTAAACTATAAACTCACTGATTGGTTGGATATTATGGGACGCGTTGGTACCGACTTCTACAATGAGTTCCGCAAACATGTGGTTTATGATATGTCGATCGAAGCAGGGCCCGGCGGTAACTTCTGGCAGAATGAAAGATTTGAAAGCGAGACCAATGCCGACCTGATGCTGAACTTCAACAAAAACATCAGCAAAGACTTCGAGATCAGCGGTAACCTTGGCGCCAATTATAGGAAAAATAGCTTTAAACGCATGGCGCTTGAAGCATTTTCACTCACTGTTCCTAATCTCTTCACCATTGCCAACGTAAAAGGAAATGCCTCTACTGATATGTACCGTGAAGAATGGGAAACAAACAGTATATACGGTCGTGCAACCTTTGGATATAAACATATGCTGTATTTGGATCTTACCGCACGTAACGACTGGAGCTCAACACTGCCATCCGATAACTGGTCCTATTTCTACCCCTCGGCAAGCTTAAGCTGGGTGTTCACAGAAGCTTTCGACATGGATGAAAACGTTCTTTCATTCGGTAAGATCAGGGCAAGTTACGCTGAAGTAGGTAGCGGTACAACACCCTATCAATTATATGCAACATATGTTCCGTTGCAGAATTCATTCAACGGTATTGCTCAGTATCACCTGAGCCGCCAGATTCCTCCATTGGATCTAAAGCCCGAGCTTGCCAAGTCAATTGAATTCGGTACCGATCTGAGGTTCTTCCAGAACAGGGTTGGTTTGAACGTGACTTATTACGATGTGAAAACCTCCAACCAGATCATGCCTGTTGACATTTCCGACGCTACAGGATTCGACACCCAGTTCATCAATGCAGGTGAAGTTGAAAATTCCGGTGTTGAAATAATGTTAACTGCCGGTATCCTAGATAATCCCGACGGATTCAACTGGGATATTACACTTAACTGGGCAATGAACGACAACGTTGTTAATGAACTTTACACAGATCCCAATACTGGACAGGAGCTTGAATCACTCTTGTTCTCAACCTCATGGGGCGGTCTTACAATTGGGGCTAGCCCGGGTGAAACATTCGGTGTAATTAAAGGAAACGGGTTCTTCAGAGATGCAGACGGCAATATCATCATCAACCCCAACTCCGGATTGCCGATGAAAACCGACAAACCCATCGAACTGGGTTCTGTTGTGCCGGACTGGACAGGTGGTGTAAGAAATACATTTTCATATAAAGACTTCAGCCTGAGCGTTCTGATCGACGGCAGAAAAGGCGGTGACATCTTCAGCGTAACCGACTGGTTCGGTGCCTATGCGGGAATAACCGAAGAAACTGCCGAAGGCGACATGCGTGAAAACGGTTTGATCGCAGATGGCGTTCTTGCTGCAGTAGACGGTGAAGGCATTATTCAGTACGATAACGATGGCAACCCCATCTCAAGCGGTACTGTAAATGATGTTGCAGTTGCTCCTCAGTCTTACTACTCAAACTACTGGGGCAACCAGGAAAACTCGATCATTGACGGCAGTTTCATCAAACTGCGCGAGGTTGTTTTTACCTACAAGCTCCCCAGAAAACTAACAGATAAAGTGAACTGGATCAGGGCTGCCAGCATTTCCTTCGTAGGTAGAAACATTGCTATGCTTTACCTGGATGAAAGCAATGATGTTGGAATCGACCCCGAAACAAGCTTCGGTACCACGCTAAGCGGTCTCGGACTCGAACAATATCAGTTGCCTCCGGTTAGAAGCCTTGGTTTCAAATTAAACATCAGCTTCTAAATTGATTAATGAATAATTTTTAAACAAAAAAATATATGAAAATGAAAAAAATATTCAAAATAAACGCATTACTCGTTCTTGGTGCGCTATTCTTAATTACGTCCTGCACCAAGGATTTTGAGGAGATGAATATCAATCCGAACGAGCCCAATGTGGCGCCTCCGACAAACGTTTTAACGTATGCCGTTCGGTACTTTGCCACCAACTTTTATGATGACTGGATGGACATGAACAACTTTGAAAGCTATGCCGGTCATCTTGGTAAAATCCAGTACATCGACGAAGCACGCTACGAATTCAGAGGTAGCGTTGTAAATGCAGGATGGAGGGATATGTATTATGTGATGCATGACGCCCAGGACATTGCGGATCTGGCAGCGGCTGCCGATCCGCCGAACACCAACCTACAGGCCGTAGGTTTGACCTGGAAGGCATTTGTTACACAAATCGCCACGGATACCTGGAAAGCAATTCCTTACACCGAAGCCCTTCACGGACTCGATGGTGTGATCAATCCCGCTTATGACAACCAGGAATCCATTTATGGCGCGCTCTTCCAGCTACTTGAAGATGCTGAAGCCCTGTATGCTGCCGGAGAAGGCGACCTGGGTGAAGGTGATATTCTTTACGGTGGTGACGTGGCCAAATGGAGAATGTTTTGTAACTCATTGCGCATGAGAATGGCGATGAGGATCTCTAACGTTAATGCGGCTAAAGCCAAAACTGAATTCGAAAAGGCGGTCGCATCACCTGTTATGGGCGCCGTTGAAGACATGGCTGCCCTGACATGGCCGGGTGTTCCGCCTTACGAGCATCCCTGGTACAGGAACCGCTATACCGATGGCAGAGACGACCATGGTGTTGCAACCTACATCATCGATGCCATGAAGGATGTGAGCGATCCGAGAATTGCCATCATCGCCAAACCGGCCGAATCAGACGGTGAATACCGCGGTGTGGTTCCCGGTGCCGAAGACGGTACATTCAGCCTGCCCGAAATCTCACGTATCGGTGCTTTCTATCGCGACAGGCCGGCAGGTGAAACCTACTTCATGAGGTATTCCGAAGTGCTTTTCCTCAAAGCCGAAGCAGCCCTCAACGGTTGGAACAACGGCGGCATGACCGCACAGGAAGCTTATGAAGCCGGCATCACTGCATCCATGCAGGAAAATACAATCACGGATGACGCTGCAATTGCAGACTATCTTACTCATGAACTGGTAGTCTGGTCGGATAACACACAAGAAAACTACGAGCAGATCTATCTGCAAAAGTGGTTCTCATTGTTCAGCCAGGGACACGAAGCATGGGCAGAATGCAGAAGGACCGATATCCCGGTTATGCCTGCAGCTCCCGGTTCACCCTACACAGGCCACAACAGGCCTCCCTTCAGGTACCCCTACCCCTCATCAGAATACAACCTCAACAGCGGCAGCATTGGCGCAGTTGACGGCGGTATTGTTGACAGTTTCTGGGGACAGCAAATGTGGTGGGATACCAGGACAGGTGTTCAATAGAGATTTGGTTTAACAAAATAATTTGCCAAAAAGGCTTCCGGGTTTCCGGAGGCCTTTTTTTTATACGGGCTTTCTAACCTCAATGTCATTGAGCTCGACCATCATCTTGTCAACATATTTATGGAAAGCTGCCTGATAAGCGGAATCAATGGGTTTGGTAGGAGGTGATTTAACTTTTAACGGATCCACCGGCTGACCGTTTTTATAGAACCTGAAATCCAGATGCGGGCCGGTAGCCAGTCCCGACTGGCCAACATAACCAATCACATCACCCTGCTTTACGCGGGCACCGATATAAATATCCTTTCCGTAAGCGGATAAATGCAGATAAGCCGTGGAGTAGGTTCCGTTGTGCTTGATCTGAATGCGTCTTCCTCCCTGGCTGGTCCATCCTTTTTTGGTTACAATACCATCACCAACCGAATGCACCGGGGTACCGTAATCCGCGGCATAATCCACACCGGTATGGGGCCGGTATATTTTAAGAATGGGATGCAATCTCCTGTATGAAAAACGTGAACTGATGCGCCTGAAACGCAACGGAGCTTTTAAAAAAGTTCTTCTCAGGCTTTGGCCCTGTTCGTCGAAATAATCGCCAACGCTATCCTGCAAGAAATAAAAGGCATAAAAATCATAACCATTATGATGGAACAAGGCAGCAATTACTTTTCCGTATCCGATATATTCGTCTTCAACCATCAACTTTTCGTAAAGCAATTTGTAGTAATCCCCTTTTTGAATTCCAAAAAAGTCAATCACCCAGGCATATATCTCCGAAAGTTCATTGGCCAGGTTTGGATCGGTATTGTTGGCTACCATGGCGTTCCACAGGGATGTTTCAACATAACCCGAAGAGCGGGTAAGAACGGATTGTACTTCCTTTTTGCCTTTGTGTACATGTATGGAATCCCTGAGGTCAAGTACGATATAAGAGGTGGGGCTATCTTCATACACAAAATAACATAACTCCTTTAATGAGTCATTGGTATATATGACAGAATAAGCATTTCCTTCCTTGATCCTCCTGACATTAAATTCCTCCTCAGGTATTTGATCGAGTTGATTTATTTTGGAATAATCCACATTATAATCCATCAGGATCTCTGCAAGGAACTCATTGCGCTTCACCTTATTCTTAAAGATCAGCAGAGAATCCAGCACAATTCCGTACTCCATATTAATATCAAGAGACGGCACTGTTACTTCAGCAATCCGGTAATCCTCCTTTTCAGGTGGATAGGGATCGTACAATGCCAGGGCAACAACAGCA
This sequence comes from Bacteroidales bacterium, assembly GCA_021738625.1. Lineage (GTDB taxonomy): Bacteria > Bacteroidota > Bacteroidia > Bacteroidales > JAIOZK01 > JAIOZK01. The sequence continues at coordinate 50,657 of JAIPBS010000002.1, read as the reverse complement.
ATTATGATCAATATAAAAACCTCTATAAGACGTTTTCTCATAAATATCTTCAGTTTAGAATTTGAAAATAACTTAAAAACCAGCCAATGATTGTGCCAATAAAATAATTTTTCAACAGCCTGCGTTTAATACGTCTGCATTAACCTCGTATAAAACAAGCTATTAAAAGCATTGAGCACAATTAGACTGAGTTAAAAATAAACAGAGAATAATTTTCAGGATTTGTATTCGCGAGAAGCTTTCAGGCCGGCCCGGAAAGCGTCGATATTTTGCTGAACGACAACTTCGCCTTTGGTGGCAAAGATTTTCCTTATGGCATTTTCAAGTTTTCCGATTTCCAGACCCAAATGTGGTGCGCTGGCGCCAAGAACTGCAATATTGGCAGATTTTGGAGCCTTAACCGCTTTGGCCATAGCATCAGCATCCACGGCAACATGGTTTTGAATCGATTTGATCTTTTCCACGATCCTGTCCAGGTCAGGGTAATCGGGGATGTTGCTGAATGGGGTGGTATTGGTGATCAGCCAGCCCTCGTGGGTGAGCATGGATAAATACCGCAAGGATTCCATGGGTTCAACAGCAATAATAATATCGGCTTTGCCTTCAGGAATAAGATCGGAGGCAATTTCATCTTCCGAGATCCTTAAATGCGATTGCACTTCTCCGCCTCTTTGGCTCATACCATGCACTTCTGCTTGTTTAAGATGCATCCCTGCATCCAGGGCTGCTGTTCCGATGGTTGCGGCAATGGATAAAATTCCCTGTCCTCCCACGCCTGCTAAAATGATATCTTTTTTCATTGCAATTATTTTTGGTCTGATTTCTTAACGGATATCTGCAACTTTGGCTTTGTGCTTTGCACGCATTCTTTTGTTGAGTGTTTGAATACATTCCCTGCGAGGAATGATCACAGATACGCCATTGTAGTTGAGCTCCTGCTTAATAACACTTACATTTTCGTCATGTTGTTTGGGCAAAGGTTTCAAAACTTTAATGTGTTCTTCTTCAACACCAATGCCTTTACAAATTTGCTCGATCCTTCCCAGAGCGCTAGACTTTTGTCCGCCGGTCATACCAACAGTCGAATTGTCAAGGATAAGAACGGTTATAGGTGAATTGTTGTTAACGGCGTCCAGCAAACCGGTGATGCCCGAATGCGTAAAGGTTGAATCACCGATGGCAGCGATAGCCGGAACCAGGCCGGCTTCTGCAGCACCGATGGCCATGGTAATGGAAGCGCCCATATCCACGCATGAGTTGATGGCTTCGAGGGGCTCCAGCGCACTCAGGGTATAGCAACCAATATCTGAAAAAACCCTTCCCCTCGAATATTCCGACAGGGCTTCATTGAGTGCCAGGAAAGAATCGTTGTGAGAACATCCCTTGCAAAGCTTTGGTGGGCGTGGCCGGAGAAAATCAGGTGCAGCATGCCTGCTTTCAAATTTTCTGCCAAGCGCTTTCCCCACCAGGTTGGGATTTAATTCCCCATCGCGTGGCAAACTGCCATCAAGACGTCCCCTGATCCTTTTACCTTTATTAAGCAAGCCTTTAATGAGCTCTTCAAGGATCGGATATCCGTCTTCCAGAATCAGGATCTGTTCGCATTCATCATATATCCTTTCAACATCCTTTAATGGTGAAGGGTATTGTCCGATCTTTAAGACCGGATAAGGAATATTTTTTCCTTCATAATTCTCAAGCAAATAATTGTATGCAATACCACAGGCAATGATCCCTGTTGATTTATCTTCACCATCAAAATATTTATTGAAATCCGAATTTTCGGAAAGTCTCACAAATTCGGGCTGATGACTAAGCAAACGTTTGTATTGTTTTCTGGCGATTACCGGCAGCAAAACGAACTGGCGAAGGTCTTCCGGCAACTTAAGCCCATTTTGTTCTTTTTTCTGTTTTGGAAAAACCCCTGAACGCGAGTGCGCCAGGCGGGTGGTAATGCGCAGCAATACGGGAACCTTCATTTTTTCCGACAGATCGAACCCATAATGAACCATATCGTAGGCTTCCTGCTGATTATTTGGTTCCAGGATGGGGATCATGGAGAATTTACCATAGAAACGGGAGTCCTGTTCATTTTGCGAAGAGTGCATGGAAGGATCGTCGGCTGCCACCACGAGGAGACCGCCATTGGTGCCGGTAATGGAGGCATTGATAAATCCATCCGCGGCCACGTTCAACCCCACATGCTTCATGCAAACCATGGCGCGTTTGCCGGCATAAGACATGCCCAGTGCCGATTCCATGGCCGTTTTTTCATTGGCCGACCAGTTGGAACGTATGCCAATCTCTTTGGCTTCTCTTGAACTCTGTACATATTCTGTGATCTCTGTGGAAGGAGTGCCCGGGTATGCATATATCCCGGACATCCCGGCGTCGATCCCCGCCTGGGCAATTGCTTCGTCTCCCAATAACAAAAGTTTTTGCATTTCGATCGTATATTTTGGTACGGTTTTTCTGATTATCGCAACAAAAGTAAGAAAAATGCCCCAATCTTTGCCACAGCCCCTTCAATTCGCCCAACTAATTATTTATCTGTAAACTTGCAAAAAATTTAACTATGAATTTTCTTGCCCATCTGTACTTATCGCCAGAAAACAAAGATGTTATGCTGGGCAACTTCATAGCCGACGCCATCAAAGGGAAAAGTTTGTTGAACTTCAAGCCGGAAATCCAAAAAGGGGTGGCGCTTCACCGGGCCATCGATACCTATACCGATGACCACCCTGTTTTCAAACAAAGCGCTGGAAGGCTCAGGCGTAAATACAAACTCTATTCAAAAGTGATCGTAGATATTTATTACGATCATTTCCTGGCCAGAAAATGGAACAATTATTCCGACACGGAACTTACCAGGTTTGCCTCCTCTGCATATAAAACCCTGATCATGAATTACGGCATCCTCCCTTCAAGGTATAAACGCATACTCCCCTTCATGATCGCGCAAAACTGGCTGGTTGGTTATGCCAGCTTCTGGTCGCTTGAAAAAGTGTTCAGGGGGATGGCCAGGCGAACCGGTTTCAGGTCGGGCATGGAAAATGCCGTAACAGATCTGAAAAAAGACTATCGGGAATTTGAAAGCGAATTTGTTGAATTCTTTCCGCGTCTTGAAAACTTTGTTTCCGAATTGAATTATACCGATTCGGAACAGGATTGCAATGATTAACCTTATGCTCCAATCGGTATAATTGAATCTAACAGAAAATGCTTTACACTTTTTGAAAGATTCAGTTTACTCATGCAGATCATCTGAATATCTTAACTTTGTATTCAAAGCTAAACTTATGAAAGGGAACAATCAAACTGACATCAAGGAGAGGGTGGCTTTCCTTAAGAAAACAGAAATCTTTGCAGAGCTGGATGATCCGGTTCTTGAAGAAATTTCAGAAGTTCTTATCCCGCTTACAATCGAAAAAGGAAAGATCATCATCAGAAAAAACAGCCAGGGACAGTCGATGTTCATCATCGTGCAGGGTGAAGTACGTATTCATGACGGAAGCCACGTACTCACCCGGATGAAAGCCGGTGAAGTGTTCGGCGAATACTCCCTTTTTGATGAAGAAAAAAGATCAGCTACTGCCACGACAGAGCAGAACACCAAATTATACAAACTTGAACAGGTTGATCTTTTCAGACTGATACCCGGCAACCCCGAAATCACCAGGGGCTTGCTCAGGACCCTGATCAAACGAATGCGCGAACGTAATATCCTGGAAGAAAAGCTTTTAAAAAGCTATCTGAAAATTTCAAAACAAAATAAAGAGATAGAAACTCAGAATGAAAGCATCAAAGTTCAAAAGCAAAAAATGGAAGAGCAGAACTATGACTTGCTTAGCCTGAATGAAGAAAAAAATCATTTGATCAGCGTGGTGGTACACGGATTAAAAAATCCCCTCACGAGCAGCCTTTGCATTGCTGACCTGATAAATGCCAAAAAAGAATGCCCGGATCAGGAACAGCTGGATATTCTTAAAAAATCTCTTAAAAGGATGAATGGTATGATCAACCAGATCCTGAATGTGAACAAGATCGACAGCAAAAAATTCAGGCTTGAACTTGAGAAGATCAACCTGGTGAGCATAACCAAAGAGGTTATCCGGAATTTCAGCATACCCATCAGGGAGAATCAACTGGAGATCAAAACCGATTTCAAAAATACTTTTGCAAAACTTAATGAAACATATATTTATCAGGTAATTGACAACCTGATCTCAAATGCCGTCAAATACTCGCCAAAGGGAGGAGAGATTCATTTGAAGATTTATGAAAAGAACGGCAAGGCGCGTTTTGAGATCCACGACCAGGGGCCTGGTATTCCCAGGGGAGAGCATGAAAAGATTTTTGAAAAATACCAGCGTCAATCGGTCAAAATCATCGACCCCGACCAGCAAAGCGGGCTGGGGCTGGCCATTGTTAGTAAGTATGTTCGCGCGATGAGGGGCAGGGTTTGGTGCGAAAGCGAAGCGGGTAAAGGCGCAAGCTTTTTTATCGAATTCGACCGCTTTCTGGAAAATCCCCCCGTTTATGAATAAATGGTTGCCGTGATCCTTCTACGTCCGGCCTTATTCCTGAATTCACAGAAATAAATTCCCTGCCAGGTCCCCAGGTCAAGCCGACCGTTTTTTACCGGGACGGTAAGAGAAGCACCTATCAAAGAAGCTTTTACATGGGCCGGCATGTCATCGGGTCCTTCCATGGTATGTGTGTAATCAGGATCGTTTTCAGGAACCAGCTTGTTCAGGATGGTTTCAAAATCCTGCCTGACCGAGGCATCGGCATTTTCATTGATGCTTAGGCCTGCTGAGGTATGCTTAATGAACAAATTAAGCAAGCCCTGTTCGGGCAGCGCTCCGATTCCGTCCACAATCCTGTCGGTGATAAGATGGTATCCCCTTCCAAATGGAGGAAGCTGTATTTCGGCTTGTTTGATCATTGAAGCTATGTACTTAGTCTGTATTGCGTTTTGCACCAAGCCGTTTCACACCCGCGATCTCCTCCAGCATATCGGTAGTTACAGATTTAGGCCGTTCGAGAGGATACAGCAGAGCACGGTCCCAGATCACATTGGCTGCAATTCCGATGGCCCTGCCTATTCCAAACAGAACCGTATAGAAATCATATTCTCTCACACCATAATGCCATTGGATCACACCCGACTGGGCGTCCACATTGGGCCAGGGATTTTTGGCGTGGCCGTGTTCTTTCAAAATAGGCGGCACCACCTTATACAACAGGTTAACGTACTTGAAAATGGGATCATCCGCCAGGTGATTGAGACTGAATTCTCGTTGCAGCAAATATCTCGGGTCTGTTTTCCTGAGCACGGCATGACCGAAGCCTGGTATAATCTGACCTGAGTTCAGGGTATCCCAAACAAATTGCTTCATCTCGTCTTCAGTAGGCGTTTCTCCGCCCATTTTATCCATCAGGTCCTGCAGCCAACGCAGCACCTCCTGGTTGGCCAAGCCATGCAAGGGACCTGCCAGTCCGTTGACCATGGCTGAAATGGAAAGGTATATATCCGAAAGCGAACTGGCCACCAGATGACCGGTATGGGCGCTGACATTCCCACTTTCATGATCGCTGTGAATGATAAAGTGCATCCTTGAAACATCATCATAAGGATTTTCCTTGCCCATCATAAAAGCGAAATTCCCACCCATATCCAGGTTGGGATTGGATTGTATGCGTTTGCCATCGCGGTATAGCTTGGCATAAATGTAGGTTGCGATCTCAGGAAGCTTGGCCAGCAGATTCAACGAATCCTCATACATGGGATCCCAATAATCCATCTTGTTGATGCCTGCATTGTATTTCTTGCTGAAAAAACTCTCACGATGCATGGTCAGAATGGCCGAAGCAAAAATGGTCATCGGATGAGAACAACAGGGAAAGGAATCAATGACTTCATAAACATAGCGGGGCAGGATCCTTCTCCTTGAAAATTCATCTACCACATCGGAAACTTCTGATTCGGAAGGGATTTCTCCTGTGAGCAACAGGTAAAACAAACCCTCCACAGAGGGCATTTCTCTTCCTTTAGGTTTGGGAAGTTTGTCGAAAACCTCGCGCAAGGTATACCCCCTGTACCTTATTCCCTCGTTCGGATCAAGATAAGAGATGTCTGTGACAAGGCATTTTAATCCTCTCATGCCACCCAGAATCTTACCGATGGTCACTTTGTCGACCTCAACATCATGATGCTTTTTCATGAGTTTTTCAATTCTGGGCCTGTGTTCCTGAATTTTTTCGTAGAGTTTGTCTTTTAATCCTGCCATTTTGAGTATGTATTTTAGATCTGTTTAAATGCTGGTTTCCTTCTCTTTCAAAAATATCAAATTATTTACATATTTTCAATGATTGCTGTTCCGAATTCGGAACATTTCAACAATTCGGCCCCTTCCATTTGCCTGTGATAATCGTAGGTTACTCTTTTCTGCGCAATTGTTTTCACGATCCCATTCCAGATCAAGTCATGCACTTCGGTCCAACCCAGGTATTTAAACATCATAGCCCCTGAAAGGATCACCGATCCGGGATTGACCTGGTCCAGACCGGCATACTTAGGAGCCGTGCCGTGTGTGGCTTCGAATATGGCATGACCGGTTATATAGTTAATATTGGCCCCGGGTGCAATACCGATACCGCCAACCTGGGCTGCCAGAGCGTCGGAAAGGTAGTCGCCATTGAGGTTCATGGTGGCGATCACTTCAAATTCATCGGCGCGGGTAAGCACCTGTTGCAGGGCAATGTCGGCGATCACATCCTTGATCATCAGTTTAGTTTTCCATTTTCCGTTGCCGTGGGTGGGCGTCAGCTTGAGGGTTTCTTCCACTTCCGCTTTGACATCGGCTTGCTGTGATTTGGTCATCATATCATAGCCGGGCTCCACTTTGCGGGCATTATCTTCCGGACTGATTTCAGGCTTCCTGTCTTTATTGTCAATGATCCAGCTTTCACGCTCGGTCACCACCTGGTCGCGAAATTCTTCACGCGCCAGTTCATAGCCCCAGTTCTTGAATGCACCTTCGGTAAACTTCATAATGTTACCCTTATGCACCAGCGTAACCGATTTTCGCTTCTCCTGCAATGCATAATTGATGGCGGCCCGAATAAGCCGTTTGCTTCCTTCTTTTGAAATGGGTTTTATACCGATCCCTGACGTTTCAGGAAAACGTATCTTCTTTACATTCATTTTATCTTCAAGAAAATTGATTAGCGTTCTCATTTCATCGGAACCGCTTTTCCATTCAATGCCTGCATATATATCTTCGGAGTTTTCCCTAAAAATCACCATATCCACTTTGTCGGGTCTTTTCACCGGAGAGGGCACACCTGAAATATACTTAACCGGCCTGAGGCAAACATACAAATCCAGGGTTTGACGCAAGGCCACGTTCAACGATCTGATACCGCCGCCTACGGGTGTGGTTAACGGGCCTTTAATGCCTACCAGGTATTCCCTGAAGGAATCTATGGTTTGCTGCGGAAGCCATTTGCCGGTTTTGTTGAAGGAGTTTTCTCCCGCATAAACTTCCTTCCAAAATATTTGACGATCGCCCTTATACGCCTTTTCTACCGCGGCATCAAAAACACGTACCGCAGCCCGCCAAATATCGGGCCCTGTGCCGTCGCCTTCAATAAATGGGATAACCGGATTATCGGGAACCTTTAGTTCGCCTTTTTCAATTGTGATCTTTTGTCCTTCCATATCATTTAATGTTGTTTTTTTCTAACCGCCTGTAAAAGAATATAAATTTACAAATAATTATGCTTCGGTTGTGAGCTTGTTCGCCCTTCGTTGCATTTTATATAACTATATAAATAACTATATCTTAAACATTCATTAAAAGGATTTGTTTAATCCGTATGACACCTAAACATCCTTTGGTTCTATTTGATGGCGTTTGCAATTTGTGCAACAGCTCGGTAAACTTTATCATCAAAAGGGATAAAAAAGCTGTTTTTAGGTTTGTTCCTTCTCAGTCGGAAATGGGCAAGCGCTTGATTGATAAATATTTTAAGGATTTCGATCTTCAAACCGTTGTGTTGATAGACGATGCGAGGGCCTATACCAAATCCGATGCTTTCCTGAGAATTATGAACCAGCTGGGTGGTTTTTGGAAAACTTTTGTGCTTCTTAAGATCATACCACGACCCATCAGGGATTTTTTTTATGATTTAATTGCCGGCAATCGCTACCGGATTTTCGGAAAAAAAGACAGTTGCATGATCCCTTCGCCCGAAGTTAAAAACCGTTTCATAACGGAATAAAAAAATCATGTACATTTGTATGAGACAGATCAAAAAAATCATGCAAAAAACAAGTGCTTTATACCGTGACCGAACCGACACCATGATTGGCGGTGTTGCTGGTGGTTTGGGTAAATACCTGAACATGGACCCGACCATCATCAGGATCATTTTCCTGATCCTTGCTTTTTTTGGAGGAGGAATCATATTGTATTTAATCCTCTGGATTGCCATCCCCCTTGAACCCATCGACTATTTTGAAAAAAACCAATATCAAAGCAATATGGAGAACGAATCCACGGACCATGCCAGGCAAACCGGCGAAGAACGGCAACCTGCGTCCTATAACAAACCGCCCAGTGATGGAAACCTGATCGCAGGCGTTATCCTGATAGCCATTGGCGCCATATTCCTGATCAACCGGTTTCTTGATATCGATTTCGGCGACCTATGGCCTTTCATTCTTTTAGCCGCCGGTGTTGTGCTGGTTATCAGAGGTTTTACAAGATCTAATTAAACATTAAAATTCATGAAATACAAACATGTGTTCTGGGGAATCCTCCTGATTACAATCGGGCTATTGTTCATTTTGAAAAATATAGGCGTGATCTATTTCACATGGGGTTCTGTTTTCAGATTATGGCCGTTGTTTTTAATCCTGTGGGGAATATCGATCCTTCCGATTAAAAGCGGCATCAGGATCGTTGTCTCATTGGTCGTGATTGCCATCGCCATTGCTTTGATCTTTAATTATCCTCAAAACCGGGGATGGAATTTTTTCGGATTTGAAAAGGGTTGGCACCAGCAGGACAGCGACGAATGGAAAAAGGAAGTTATATCCGAGCCCTTTTCATCCACGATCGATCAGGCAGAACTCGAAATTGATGCGGCAATCGGAGAATTTAAGGTTGAAGACACAACAGATCAGCTCATTCTTTTCAGAAAAAACGGAAATATGGGACCGTACGAATATGCCGCGCAACTCTCGGGAAGCAAGATGAAAATGAAACTCGATCTTAAAAAGGACTTTTTCAGGGGATCCAACTTTCATAACGAGGCCGTGATCAGCCTCAACGCAAAACCTGTATGGGATATATTTGTGGACGTGGCAGCTGCAGATATCAAGCTTAACCTTGCACCTTTTAAAATAAAAGAGTTGGAAATAGACGGCGGCGCTTCGGATATTGAAATCAAAATTGGGAATCTCCTGAAAGAAACCAGGCTGAATATCGACGCCGGTGCAGCCTCCATTGTTATTTATGTGCCCGAAAGCTCGGGTTGCAAAATGGATGCAAGCACATTTCTTACAAGCCGGGATATAAGCGGCTTCGAGAAAAACAAAGATGGAGTTTACAAAACCAAAGGGTTTGAACATAAAACGGAAAAGATTTTCATCAAACTGGATGCAACGGTCACCAGCATTACACTGCACAGATATTAAACAACTTTTGTAAACTGTCAAAATTTCTTATCTTTTCACTTGGTACGTAATTTGCCAAAACAGGCAGCGGAATGGAATACAGAGATTACTACAAAATATTAGGGGTCGACAAGAAAGCTTCGCAGGAGGAGGTGAAGAAGGCATACAGGAAACTTGCCATGAAGTATCATCCTGACAAAAATCCCAACAACAAAAAGGCGGAAGATCGGTTTAAGGAAGTATCCGAGGCCTATGAGGTATTGCGGGATCCTGAAAAGCGGAAGCGCTATGACGAGCTGGGCGCCAACTGGAAACACTACGAGCAGGCCGGTGCAGGCGCCGGTGGTTTTGGAGGTTTCGATCAGGGCGGACGAAAATATCAATACTATCAATCAGGAGCCGGCGGCGGAGGCTTCGGAGGTGTAAACTTTGAAGACATCTTTGGCAGTGCCGGAACAGCCGGTGGGGAAAGCGGATTCAGCGATTTCTTCGAGCAATTTTTTGGAGGCTTCACAGGGGCGCAGGGAAGAAGGAGTTCGGGTACCAGGCAAGCCAAAGGACAAGATTTTGAAGCAAGCCTCAACATTGACCTGACAGAAGCCTATTTCGGTACTTCCCGCATGATCAACCTCGAGGGCAAAAAAATCAAGATCAACATCAAAGCCGGGGTCAAAGACGGGCAAACGCTCAGGGTGAAAGGCAAAGGTGGAAAAGGTGCGGCAGGCGGACCGGCAGGAGACCTGTTTCTAAAAATCCACCTAAACAACCACCCCCTGTTTGAAAGAAAAGACAACAACCTTTATCTGACAAAGAGCATTGATATATACGATGCCATCCTGGGCGGAAAAGTTGAAATACCATCCATGGAAGGCAAAGTTAGCATTAAGCTTCCCCCCCGAACGCAAAGCGGAAAGACCTTCAGGTTGAAAGGAAAAGGCATGCCTGATTTTAAAAACAATAACGTCAGGGGTGATTTGTATGCCAAAATCATGATTGAAATTCCTGAGAATATTAGTGAGGAGGAAATAAAACTCATCCAAAAAGCCTCGGATATCCATAAAAAATAAGATAGACCATTTACCATATACTCATACCTGCGCCCGGCTAACCGTTAACTGATCTAAAACCGCCGTTTGATGATTCTTTTTTCTTTTTAATTCTTTTTAGTTTTATTTTGTAATGTGGAGTAAAGCTGATATCTCAGCCGGTGAAAGCCAACATGATCGTAAGAATAACAGATTTCACCAATGGGTTGTTTATATCCTTCATTGTAATTAATAATGTTATTTTTGCGATCATTTAATCTGGTAATTACAATGAATCATATAAAGTGCAAAACCCGGACATCTTTTCTGACCTTTCTATTCCTGGTCATAAGCCTATCTGTTTTATCACAAAGCGGTGTGATCAGGGGTTTTGTTTATGAAAAGGAAACGGGAGAGCCTGTTATTTTCACAAATGTTCTTTTGCAGGGTACCTCATTCGGCGCCTCGACCGATGTGAACGGCTACTATGTAATTTCACAGGTTCCGGCAGGTAGCTATACACTTCGGGTAACCAACCTTGGTTATGACACTTTACTGGTGCCCGTTACCGTTAAGGCTAATGAGATCATCGATCAAAACCTGTTTTTGGATAAGGCCTCTTATACTTTACAGACCGTGGATGTAACCGCCACCAGGCAGGAGATGCGCACGCAAACACGCACATCTGTAATCAAGGTTACCCCAAAAGAAATCAATCAGATACCGGCCGTTGGCGGACAGGCCGATCTGGCACAATACCTTCAGGTTTTGCCTGGCGTGATATTTACGGGCGACCAGGGCGGACAACTTTATATACGTGGCGGTTCGCCTATCCAGAATAAGGTTCTGCTGGATGGAATGGTAATCTATAATCCCTTTCACTCGATCGGTTTGTTTTCGGTTTTTGATACCGACATTCTGAGAAATGTAGAAGTATATACTGGCGGATTCGGCGCAGAATATGGAGGTAGAATATCATCCATTATGGACCTGACCACCAGGGATGGAAATAAAAAACGGCTTTCCGGGAGAATTGGCGCCAATACATTTGGTTCGAGTCTTTTAATGGAAGGCCCCATCACCAGGCAAACAGAAGAAAACCCCAACAGTACCTCATTTATTTTTTCACTCAAAAATTCATACCTGGAAGAAAGTTCCAAAATATTTTATGATTATATCGACACTGCCGGTCTGCCATTCAATTACCTGGACATGTATGGAAAATTTTCACTAAACGCAGCCAATGGCAGCAAGATCAATGTATTCGGATTCAATTTTACGGATAAGGTGAACAATTTCAGGGCCTTATCCGATTTTAGCTGGAAAGCTATGGGGGCTGGTACCAATATTGTTGTTATCCCGGGCAATTCGCCAGTGCTGATTGAGGGTACCTTCGCATATTCGGATTACGAAATCACTTTGGAAGAGAAATCCAGTCCACCTCGAACCAGTAAGATCAACGGTTTTAATATGGGATTGAATTTCACCTATTTTCAGGGAAAAAATGAACTGGAATACGGCATTGAAATGCTGGGATTTAAAACCGACTATTTCTTCCTGACTTCCACCAACAGGTCAATCGAGCAGGAAGAAAACACAACAGAGCTTGGCGTATTTGCAAAATACAAGATCAGTACCGGTAAGTTCATCATTGAACCGGGCTTCCGCCTGCAATGGTATGCAAGTCTTTCCAATATTTCACCCGAGCCCCGGTTGGCCATGAAATACAATGCCACCGACAGGTTCAGGCTGAAATTCGCCACGGGATTGTATTCTCAAAACCTGATCAGCGCCCGATCCGACAGGGATGTGGTAAACCTGTTCTATGGCTTCCTTTCAGGACCTGAAAATCTTCCGAAGAAATTTGACGGTGAAGATGTAACCCACAAACTCCAGAAAGCAGAACATGCAATCATCGGCCTGGAATATGATGTTTTTGCAAATGCCACCATTAACCTGGAAGCTTATTACAAGAACTTTTCCCAGCTTACCAATGTGAACAGAAATAAAATATTTGACGAAAATGATGCGCCCGATCAACCCGACATCCTGAAAAAGGATTTCATCATCGAACGCGGTGACGCACAGGGCATCGACTTCACGTTTAAATACGATCTCAGCAGGTTCTATTTATGGGCGGTATACTCCTTTGCCTATGTGAACAGGTTCACAGAAGATCCGGAGGGCGGTCTGGAACATTACTATCCACATTTCGACAGAAGGCATAATGTAAACCTGCTGGCTTCATGGCGTTTTGGAAAAGGTATGGAATGGGAATTCAATGCCAGATGGAATTACGGTTCGGGATTTCCCTTCACAAAAACAGCCGGTTTTTATGAAAAGATTATTTTCGACAATGGCATCAACACAAACTATATCACCGAAAACGGAGAGCTCGGGATTATATACGGCGACCTGAATACGGGTAGGCTACCCTCTTACCATCGCATGGATGTGAGTATGAAAAGAACATTTCATTTTACAGAATATACAAAGCTGGAAGTGAACCTAAGCGTGACCAATATTTACGACAGGAACAATATTTTTTACATCGACAGGGTTACCAACGAACGTGTCGACCAGCTTCCCATCATGCCCAGCATGGGTGTAAACCTGAGCTTCTGAAGGAATTTGTTATTCTTCATTATCTTTTTCAGTTTTCTCTCCGGCCACTTCCAGCTTGAATCCGATGCCATGTACATTTGTGATTGAAATGCCGGGATCATCCTTCAGGTATTTTCGCAACTTGGCAATAAAGACATCCATACTGCGTCCGATAAAATAATCGTTTTCACCCCAGATGGTATTCAGGGCCTTTTCGCGTGGCAGGATCTTATTCTTGTAAATACATAACAACTTAAGCAATGAAGCCTCTTTCCTGGTGAGGGTCCGCTCAGTTTCATCAATCTTAAGCAGCATGTTTTTATAATCGAAGCTATATTTCCCAACTTTATAATGGTCATCGTTTTCGCTCACTTTATCAAGCAAGTTCACCTGTGTGCGCTTTAAAATGGCTTTAATTCTCAGGCTTAACTCTTCGGTGCTAAATGGTTTCGTGATATAATCATCCCCTCCGATCCGAAAACCTTTCAGTCGATCTTCTTTCAATGACTTTGCAGTGAGAAAAATTATTGGTACCCGGCTGTTTGTTTTGCGGATATCCTCAGCCAGAGCAAAGCCATCCTTTCTGGGCATCATCACATCCAACACAATCAGGTCGAGGCTTTTCGACTTGAAGACACGATAGCCATCGGCCCCGTCTTTGGCATGAAATATCTCATAATCGAGCATTTCCAGGTAATCCTTCAGAACCATACTCAGATTCGGGTCATCTTCAACCAGCAAGATTCTAGTCTTCTTCTTCATGGTTAACCAGGTTTTTATATTTAAAAGGTAAATATATCTCAAATTTACTACCTTTTCCCAATTCACTGTGAAGTTTTATGTTTCCACCATGTTCTTCCACCATGGTTTTCACGTAGTATAGCCCCAGTCCGAATCCCTTAACATCATGCAAATTGCCGGTTGGCACGCGATAGAGCTTTTTAAAGATATTTTTTTGGTTTTCATGACTGATCCCGATGCCGTTATCTTCGAAGGAAATCAAAATCCCGTTTTTAATATTTTTAGTTGTGATGATGATTCTCGGATACTCGGGAGTGTATTTGGCCGCATTATCGATCATATTGTTCACAATGTTGGTAAAATGCATCTTGTCGGCATAGATCACCGAAGTTGCTGCATTGAGCTGGGTGAGTATGATCCCATTTCGTTTTTTAAGATGAAGATTAAAATTATCCACCATGCGGTGAATAATCTTATGGACGTCAATTTCTTTGGGTCTGACCTTGGTTTCGCCCTTGTCAAGAATGGCAATTTGCAGAACACGCTCCACCTGGCTTTGCATCCTGGCGTTTTCATCAATGATCACCCTTGAGTACTTGCTGATTTTCTCCGGCGCTTTTTGTATGTTCGGGTTGAGCAACATTTCACCGGCCAGTGAAATAGTTGATATGGGTGTTTTGAATTCATGGGTCATGTTGTTCACAAAATCCGATTTCATTTGTGAAAGCTTCTTTTGCATGATCAGTCTGTAGATGGTAAAAGAAAAGCTGGAGATCACAATTAGCAGGAAAAAGCCCGAAAGTATCAGCATCAGGATCATTTGTTTGAGGATAATATTCTGCTGGTTTGGGAACCAAACAGCCAGCCAGTAGTCACCCGGCTCGTAAAGCATGGAAAGGCTCACTGCATGCTTACTGTCAATCAGGCCCAATCTGAATCCCTCGTATTTACCCATGAAAAACCTGTCGTTGGCCTTATTGATCACCCCGTAGCCATAATCCTGCTCGATCCGGAAACAGGCAAGTTCCGCCTGAATAAGAGAATCGAGCTGTTCCGCATTGATCACATCTTTTATGTCCGTTTTCTCAATCACGCATTCGGGTCCTTCTGAGCGTATTTTTTGCAGGGTGCTGTCGTTATAATGTTCCATCAACTGGTTGACGACGCTTTTCAAGCCGATCCTGACACTCTCATCAAATTGCTCCTCTTTCATAATAATGGCATTCCGCATCCAGTACAACTGGGTAAAAACAATGCCCAATAATGAAATAGTGGCTACAATTATGATCAATGAAATAATTTTCTTTTTCACCTTTTTAGCTTGATTTTCAGTTGCCAAAACTACGATATTTACTTATCTTTGCAGAGCACTTAACATATCGTTAACAGATTTTAACAAACAGATAACAGATTGAGTGCTTTTTCAACTGTATATTTGCTGAAGAGTAAAACAAAAAAACACACATAACTTATGAAAAATTTGCTATTTGGAACATTTCTTAGTATCTTTATGCTCTTTGGAGCAGCAGGGGTACAGAATGTAGTGGCTGACGATGTTAAGGCAGAATATTCTGTGATTGACAAGGACCCTACGAAAGACGGTAAAAAAGACAAAAAAGAGAAAGAAAAAACAAGCGCCAAGGATAAAGATTGTAAAACGTCTGTGAAGAAAGGTTGTGAAGAAGTTAAAGATCCTGAATGCGCAAAAATGAAAACAAAGAAAACAGGATGTTGCTCAAAAGGAGCACCTGACAAGAAATAAAGTTTTTCCATCCGGTTAATTTGGTTTGGTTGTAAAAAGCCTACTCGGAGCCTTCCGGGGGGCTTTTTCTTTTTTACATAAACGGAAATCTCGATCCGAACTTCCAGAAATCCCACCCAATAAAATTCATAACTTTGTAAGAAAAGACAATCATGGATATTACAGCACATATTGAATACCAGGGAAATTTACGAACAAAGGCAACACATATCCGCTCGGGCAGCGAGTTGATAACAGACGCCCCCGTTGATAACCGTGGTAAAGGTGAAGCTTTTTCTCCCACTGACATGGTAGCTGCCGCATTGGGCTCATGCATACTTACCACAGTTGGCATTAAGGCCATGGATGCGGGTTTCAGCATCGACGGCGCCGATGCCAACGTGAGAAAGATCATGGCCTCCGATCCCAGAAGAATTTCGGAGATCATTGTCGAAATGAATTTTCCTTCCCGGGATTATTCCGAGAAAATCAAAACCATCATTAAAAACACAGCCAAAACCTGCCCGGTGGCCAAAAGCCTGCATCCCGGCCTGAAACAAACCATGATCTTTAATTTCCTGTAAGCCATGGATTTCAATATCAAAGCCGGTCTCCAAAACAGGATCGAAAAAGTTGTTGAAACAAAGGATACCGCTATCCAATACGGCAGCGGGCTGCTGGAAGTATTTGCAACACCTTCCATGATCGCACTGATGGAAAACACTTCTTACTTATGCGTGCAGGAAAAACTACCGGATGGATATGGTACCGTGGGATTCGAAGTGAACATCAGACATGTGAAGGCTACCCCTGTCGGGATGAAGGTGGTTTGTGAAAGTGAACTGATTGAAGTAGACGGGAAGAAGCTGACTTTTAAAGTAAAAGCGCGGGATGCCGAAGGCGACATTGGCTTTGGCACCCATGTGCGCTATATCATTAACCAAAATAAGTTTATGGAAAAGTTCGGGAAAAAATAAATTTCAGGATTAAGCCTTTTTATTGTTCCATTGTCTCAATGATCATCTCAGGATTTATTTCAGAAAAATCTTTAAAGATATGATTGGTGAATTCTCTGATTTTTTCCTCATCGGAAGGATTGACCACAAAGGTTTTCATTTGGGCGCGATGCGCCGCTTCCACACCGGAAGGGGAATCTTCAAAAACAACACAGTTTTCGGGCTCAGCGCCCATATCCCTGGCTGTTTTCAGGAAGATCTCAGGATGCGGCTTGCTATGCGAGATTTCGGATGAATTGGTTGTGGTCACAAAATATTTTCTGATATCCAACTTATCCAGGGTAAACTCCAGATTTGTTTCGGTTGCTGAGGTGGCAACCGCCATTTTTACGTCATTTTCATATAGTTCATCAAGCAGCTTTTTCAACCCTTTCTGGCTGCGAATCTTTTCAGATGCAATCTCACGGTAGATTTTTTCCTTTTCACCCGTGAATTCATTCTTTTCTTCATCACTCAACTCCCGCTTAAACACCTGGCTCAGGATTTCCTTACTGGTTCTTCCAAAAAGTTTTTTGTGGTATTCCGCTTCCGACATGTTGATGTTATGTTTTCTTAAGAATTTCAGCCAGGCCTGCTTGTGGTATTCCGAATTGTCCAACAATGTGCCATCCATATCAAAGATCACACTGAAATCATATTTTTTCTTCATGATAATGTTTTTTTGATTGGGGCGCAAAAATCATTCCCTGTTCCGACTGTCGATAATAATGGTCACCGGTCCGTTATTGATGAGACCCACTCTCATCATAGCCCCGAACTTACCGGTATGCACTTTCTTTCCAAGTTCCTCTTCAAGCTTACGGACAAACTTTTCGTAGAGGGGAATGGCAATATCGGGCCGTGCGGCTTTGATGTATGAAGGGCGGTTGCCTTTTTTGGTGGAAGCATGCAGGGTAAACTGGCTTACCACCATGGCTTCGCCATCCACGTCATTAAGTGACAGGTTCATTACACCTTTTTCATCATCAAATATTCGGAGACGGGCGATCTTGCCACACAGCCATTCAATGTCCTCTTCCCCGTTTTGATCATCGGTTTCAATTCCCAGCAAAATCAACATTCCTTTTCCGATCTCACTTCTAATATCATCAACTGTTTCGACAGAAGCCTGGGAAACTCTTTGTATTACTACACGCATAATCTTAGTTATCTTCTTTACTTACAAAGTTATGAATTTCGTAGATTTGTATTCGGAGCAATCAACATAGCCAGCTCCCATAACCTAAGTAAAAAAATAAAAGCATGGAAAGAACCAGGCTAAGTGTCAATATCAATAAAATAGCCACCTTGCGCAATGCCAGGGGGGGTAATATTCCGGATGTGCTGCAGGCAGCCATCAATTGCGAGAGATTCGGGACGGAAGGCATTACAGTGCATCCACGGCCGGATGAGCGGCACATTAAATACAGCGACGTGAGGGCGATCAAACCGGCCATTGAGGTGGAATTCAATATTGAAGGATACCCGAACGAAAAATTCATTGAGCTGGTGCTGGAAGTAAAACCCGCCCAGGTTACCCTTGTTCCCGATCCGCCGGATGCTATTACTTCCAATGCCGGTTGGGATACTGTTAAAAACGAAGGTTTTTTGAAAGATATGATCGCAAGATTTCATGAAGACGGGATACGCACCTCCATCTTTATCGAAACCGATGAGAAAATGATCAGGAATGCCGCGAAAACAGGCACCGACCGCATCGAGCTTTACACCGAAGCATACGCAACCGGTTATCACAATAACAGAGAAAAAGCCATTGCCCCTTTTCGTGAAGCAGCCAAAGTAGCCGGTGAGGTGGGTCTGGGATTGAATGCCGGTCATGACCTCAACCTGCAAAACCTGAATTTCTTTGCACGCAACATACCGGGCCTGCTGGAAGTATCCATTGGCCATGCCCTGATCAGCGACGCCCTTTACCTGGGTTTGGGAAACGCTATTCAGCTATATAATAGAGAACTAAGAGTTTGACACAAAAAAAATTTTTGATGAGATTATACCACAGACATTATGGCGAAGGACAACCACTGATCATTCTGCACGGTTTGTTCGGGCTTTCGGACAACTGGGTTACTTTTGCCAAAAAGATCGCCCATAAAGGTTTCGAAGTCTCCGTACCCGATCAGCGCAACCATGGCCGCTCCCCGCACAGCGACACCTTTAACTACCTGGCCATGACCGACGATCTGATGGAATTCATAGAAGAACACAACATCGAATATCCGGTTATTATGGGCCACTCAATGGGAGGTAAAGTGGCCATGCGTTTTGCCCTTGAAAATCCCGGGATCACCAAAAAGCTGATCGTGGTCGACATTGCCATGCGACAATACGGGAACAGGCATTTTCATAAAAAAATCATCCAGTCCATGCGGGCTGTCGACTTTGAAAAGGCAAGCAAAATTTCCGATGTGGATGACCAGCTCAAACCGAATATCCCTCAAAAAAGGATCAGGCAATTCATTATGAAAAACCTGCACTACCGTGATAATCGCGGAATGATGGACTGGCGCATCAACTTCGAGGGCATTTGTGACAATATGGACGAGCTATTCGACAAAGTTGAAGTAAACAACACCTATGAAAAACCGGCCCTAATCATCCGTGGCGGCGATTCTGATTATGTTACCGATGAAGACATCGATCAGATTAAAGAGCATTTCACCCGGGCCGAAATCCATACCATCGGAGGCGCCTCTCACTGGGTGCATGCAGAAAAACCGGAAGCGTTCAACAGCCTGGTGCTTGATTTCCTGAAATCCTGAAATAAATCTTCTTCTTAAAATTTTTATAGTTTCCAAACATCGAATAACACAGAAGCGCCAAAGGAGCTGAATAATAATCGCATCATGGATTATCCGGCCATTCTGATTTCTCTTCTCTTCTGCACTCGTTTTGAAATGGAAATGCTGATCTCATAAAGGATCATCAAGGGAATCACCACCAGGATCTGACTGAAAACATCCGGAGGCGTTATAATAGCAGAGATGATCAGCAGAACAACGATCATGTATTTTCTGTTTTTCCTGAGAAATTCAGGCGTGAGAATGCCGACTCTTGTCAGGAAATACACCAGTATGGGCAGCTCGAAAACAATGCCCACCCCGAGGGTAACGGAAACCACTGTTCCGATATATGAAGACAGGGCCACCTGGTTGGCCACGAAATCACTCACCTGGTAAGTGCCCAAAAAGTTAATGGTAAGCGGAACGATCAGAAAATAGGCAAATAAAACCCCCAGAATAAAAAGCAGGGAACAAACGGCCACAGCGCCAGTGGTATGTTTTCTTTCCTTTTCATACAGAGCCGGACTGATGAATCGCCAGACTTCATAAATGATATAAGGGAAGGCAACGATGATCCCGGCTACAATGCTCACGTACATATGCACCAGAAACTGCCCCGACATTTTGATGTTGATGATATTCAGACTTAGGTTGTCGATGCAAAGCCCTTTAAGAGATAGGATTTCAGCCAGCTTGCAGAGTACACGGTTGGTGATAAACCCTGAATCTTTAGGCGCTAGAATTATGGTATCGAAAATCAGGTGCCGGTTCAGAAAAGCAACAATAGCCAGAATTAGAATAGCAGCCAGAGAGCGTACAACATGCCAGCGGAGCTCTTCCAGGTGCTCCCAGAAAGACATTTCCTTTTCAGGGGCTTTCTTCTCGTTCTTGCCTTTTTTAGTTGATGTTTCTTCCGCCATTGTTCTTTAACAAACTCCAAAAATAAGAAAACCTCTTCATTTGAAGAGGTCTCTTTAAATATGGTATTCAAATAAATACTTTTAAGAGCACCCGCCCTGCACCATTTTTTTCTTGTTGCCTTTTCGTATGGGGGGTAGTTTGGCGGGTTCAACATCCTGCTTTTGCTCGATGGTTCCACCACCGCCCAGTGCATTGCCGGCGGCCTTTCGATAGTTGTATCTGGCAAATTCGTCATCTGGGCTGGTCATGTCCGGTTTTTCAGGATTCAAGACGGTTTCCACCCAGTAATTTAATCCGCCCTGTAAAACATAATTGTTTTTGTAACCCAGTTGCCTGGTGATCATCCAGGCCTCATTGGCACGTGTGGTTCCGTTGGAGTAAAACACATTCAGGTAAACATCCTGATTCAGATAAGGTTTCCATTCTTCCGAAAGGATGTTATCCAGCGGGATATTGATGGCTTCCGGCAGGGCATATTTTTCAAATTCTTCTTTCGACCGGATATCGATCAATTGCATGGTGGGTTGATCCTGCACGATCATATCGGCCACCTGGTCCGGGTGAACAAACTGGGTTTCGCCTTTAACTTCGTCAAGCAACTCGGCCGCACTAAGCTTATACTGACTGGTTGTGTTCTCGGGAACAAAGGCAATGATCAATCCCAATGAAAGAAAAACAATGGCTATTATAATTCTGCTTTTCATAACAATATTGTTTTTAATATTCAGGTGCTTTAAATTTCTTTTCTGCTTTTTCTGCAATCCAAAACATCACAACTGCAGCTGCTATCACAAGTAGAACAAACAAACCCGATGAAAGGTTGAAATACTTGTTCATTTTCAGATAACCAAGAAACTCAGCTTTGTATAATCCTTCCCAAAGGGGATAACCTTCCATAAATATAAAGATGCCAATAAAAATTCCCGCAATAAACAGGAAAGCATCGATCTTACCGATGGCGGCCGCGCAAACGCTGGTTCCCGGGCAAAAGCCTCCAAGGATAAAACCTGCTCCCATGATCACACCACCAACCAGGGTCGACCAAAGGTAGGTAGGGTTGATGTAGATGTAGGTCAAATCCATCCAACCAAACAGGCTGAAGAACAATAATCCGAGCATGGCAGTGATGGCGCCTGTGAAAAAGACCTTTAAAACCACAGTGTCGTAGCCATAGAAAACCCCAACCAGTTTTCTGCTGGAAGAAAACCCACTGCTTTCCAGGATAAAACCAAAGGCAATGCCGATGAAGAAAGCCAGCAGCATGTTGGTGTTGGGAGAAATGATGTCGTTAACGATTAATGGTCCCATTTTATCAAATATTTTTTTATATGATTAAATCCATAATTTTCTTACAAAATAAGCCAGTGCAAATGCGGTCCCGAAGATGGCCATCATCGAAAGGAAGCCTCCCAGCGACAGCACCGCCATCCCGCTCAGGGCCGAGCCACTGGTGCATCCCCTGCCCAGCTGTGATCCGAAGCCGAACAAGATACCACCGGCCAATGCTGCAACCAGCCTTGTTTTGGATGATATTTTGGGCGAATGTTCCACCTTCCAGGTCATCCTTCTGGCAATCACCCCTGAAAGAAAGCCGCCGGCCAGCACACCCAGCATCTGGTAAACCAGCCACGAATTCAAAGGACTTCCCGTATGGGTTTCGTTAAATTCTTTATAAAAGGCAGCATTTTCGGCATGTGCCGGAGCAACGGCCTCAACCGAGGCCACGATGGCGTTTTTCATGGCACCGCTCGCCCCCAGGCCCCTGCCCGAAATATAGTTGGCAGCCAGCACCGTTAAGCCAAGCAGCACCCCGCCAAGGTATGGATTGATGTAACTTCTGCTTTTTCTGTTTCTCATCATTTATATCTTTTTAAAATTCTATACAAGATCAATACAACCATCTGCTTTCCTGCCCTGCATAGGCAATGATAAAACGAAGCATCAGGCTGCCAAATAAAATCAGTACGGGCGCCAACCAGCGGGGCATACGGTATCCGTTCAACTCAAGGATTTCAAGCACAGCCGGAACGACCATCCCAAGCGTAACCACAAACAGCCAGAAAGGCGTTGTGTAAGGTCCGCCCAGGAACAGGCTGGCGGCGTCGATCTGCACCTGGGTGGAGGCCAGAAATCCCATGAACATATGAATGATCAGGAAAAGCTCCACGCCAATTATAATGAGGTCGATCTTAGCCATTTGTTTTCGTTCAAAATGATTTTTGCTGATCAGCACAATGGCTGCTGCTCCCGCCGAAAGCCCCGAAGCCAGGAACAAAGGCCCGAGAATGGATGTGTTCCATAATGGCCTGGCATTAAATGCCGAAAACAGGATACCGGTGTAAACCCCAAGGATAAGCGAAAAGATCAGCAATATCCAGGAAAGGGTAATGATGTTTTTCCTGAAAAATGCTTCTATGTTTTTTACCCAGGAATACCGCCAGTCCCAGTTGGGAAATATTTGTCTGATATTCAGAGCCGACCAGACAAAAGACAGGGGTGTGACCACCATCAGCGTCCAGGCTCCCCACGACATGGGCGATTCCAGGCGAAGCGTCGTATATAACTGCCAGAAATACAGCTTGTGTTTTAAATCCAGGAACAGGGCGATTAAGCCCAGCACCAAAGCAAAGGGAGTGATCAACGGAGCGATCTTCACTGCAGTCGGGTATTTGTCGGCTTTTCCCTGTATGGTGTAAAGAGCCGCAAAAAACAAGATACCGGCTGCAAGCCCGCCCAGAAAGAGGTACAATGGGATCTGCCAATGCCAAATATTGAGGTGCGGGTCAATATATGGATTCATCCGTCCGCTGGTTATCAGTTCTTCTTTCATGCCTTTATCTTCATCATTAAATTAAATAATACACATGAGGTTTGGTCCCCGCTTCGGGAATCAGGGTTTTCCATTTGCGCTTTTTCAGGACCTGCGAAACATCGCTGTTCAGGTCGTCCAGGTCGCCGAAATACATACACTTGGTCGGACAAACCGAAACACATGCCGGATCTTCTCCTTTTTTTACCCGGTTATCGAGGCAGAATGTACATTTATCCACATAGCCATCCGGATGAGAGTAACGTGCATCATAAGGACATGAGGTGATACAGGCCCCGCAACCGATGCATTTGTCGGGAGTAACCAAAACGGCCCCTCCGTCTTCATAGTGACTTGCACCGGTCGGGCAGCAGCGCACACAGGGCGCGTTTTCGCAATGATTGCATCGTTCGGATCTCAATTCGATCTCCAGCTGGGGATAGGTGCCGTCGGTCACCTCCACGATCCAGTCGCGACAATAACCGATAGGTACGTTGTTCTCCGTCTGGCAAGCCACCACACAATCGCTGCAGCCCACGCATTTCTTGGTATCTATCGCCATTGCATACCTCATGACTTAACCTCCTCTCCAATGGGTTTTTCCGTCAGAAATGTCACAAAATTACCCCGCATTCCGGTACCTCCCATCACAGGGTCCATCATTACATTGGTGATCAGCTCCGAATCGCTGGCTCCTTTTCCAAAGGCCCTTGTTAGCTTTTTGTTGGAATGGCCAAAGCCATGCACGATGTAAACCGAATCCCATCTGATCCGTTCGGTAGCCCTCACTTTAATTGGAAACTCGGATACCACACCGTCCTGGTTCTGCAGATAGATTTCCTGGCCGTTTTTCAATCCCCAGATTTTTGTAACCTTTGGATTGATCCAGACGGAATTCTCGGCCATCAAATCCACCAGGTTGGGATTGTTGATGGTCCGGCTGAAAGTGTGCATGGGCGCCCGGCCGTATATCAGCCTGTAATATCCTTCCGGCGGCTCGGGATGCGGTGTGTATTTAGGAATGGGATCAAAACCCTCGTTTTCCATGTCGGTCGAATACAATTCGATCTTACCCGAATTGGTATTGAACACAAAATCCTGATTGGGCCAAAAATACAGGTCATCATATTTCCTCGGGAATTTCTTCACCCCGATCCGCTTCATTTCATCCAGGGAAGAGCCGATTTGTTTCAACTGCCAGTCGAGTAATTTTTCAATATCATTCCATGCAAAATATTCATCCAATCCCAATTTGGAAGCCAGTTTCTTGGCCATCCACCAGGCCGGTTTGGTGTCGTATTTGGGTTTTGCCGCGGGCATGCGCAAAGCGATATTGGGTTCGCGATGGGGGCTGGTCCGCAGCAAGTCGTAGCGTTCCAGATAAGTGCATTCCGGCAGGATCACATCGGCATAGCCGGTGATCTCCATAGGCATGGTATCGATGGCCACAAGCAAATCGAGGCTTTGGATGGCCTCCAGGGTTTGCTTGCGATTGGGAAGGGTTTTGATCAAATTGGTTCCGTAAACGAACCATCCTTTGAAAGAGCAGTCCCTGGCCGTATTTGGAATGGTGGCTTCGCAAATTCCCGTTGAAAGCACTTCATTGGCAAGGTTAAATTTACCGGGAAAAGCATCCCGCCATGTTCTTTTTGGCTCGGGAAATGGCGGATGCGGATAGTCGGGTAAGGAAGCGACTTCAGGATAATAAAAGCCTCCCCTCCTGCCCCATGAACCCAGAATGGCATTCAAAATGGCAATGGCCCGGCTGCGCTGGGTGTCGTCGCCATACCAGGTAACATGCCTGCCGGGATGAATGATCACCGCCGGCGCCGCGTCGTGCATGGCTTTGGCCGTATCGTAGATCATATCGGGTTTGAGGCCGGTGATCCCGTATGCCCATTCGGGAGTGTATGGTTTTACTGTTTCCTTTAAAACATCGAAACCGTAAGTATATTTTTCAACATAATCTTTATCGTACCATTCATTTTGAATGATCAGGTTGATCCAGGTCAGCAGCAAAGCAAGGTCGGTCGAAGGCTTGATGGGCAGCCAGTATTTGGATTTGCCGGCTGCAATGGAATACCTGGGATCCACCGTGATGATGGTTGCTCCCTTGTCGATGGCGTCCGACATTTCCTGTACCTGGCCGTTGTGCATGTTTTCACCCAGGTGCGAACCGATCAGCACCAGGCACTTTGTATCCCTGATATCGGTTCTTTCGGGAGAAAGCACCAGCTCACCGAAAGTGGCCAGAAAGCCAACCTCACGTGGGCCGCGACACTGTGCAAAAGACGGGGCCGCGATATTGGTGGAACCGAATGCCTTGAGCAGGGTGCTGAAGAATTTTCCGCCCGACCCGTGGGTGAACAAAGCAATGCACTCGGGACCGTGTTCCTCAGCGATTTTATTCATTTTTTTGGCAATGTAGTCAAAGGCTTCATCCCAGCTGGCTTCACGGAATGTTTGCTCGCCTTTTTCACCTGTTCTGATCAAAGGCCTTCTCAATCGATCCTTGTCGTAATACATGCCCACACCGCCGGTTCCTCTCGGGCAAAAACGACCGTTGCAATGCGGATCGTCATCATTGCCGGTAATCTTCCGGATATCTCCTATATCGTCTTTATAAACCCAGCCGGCACATTTCCAAAAGCAAAGCTCGCAATATGTCGGTGTTCTGATGGGTTCTTCAGCTTTATCGTCAAAAATATCCTGAGCAAAGGACATCCCTCTCGACCAGCTAAATGTGTTTGCCGCCAGGGCAAGTCCTCCGGCGCCCAAAGATGATATCTTTATAAATTCTCTTCTGTTACTCATATGATCTTGCACTTATGATGTTCCTTATATTGAATATGCGACTAATAATAAACAACGACAGCTTAGAACAACATATCTACATAACTCAATATTTAGGAAGCACAAAAATAACGAGAAAAATGAAATCTTATGGTGATATTGATGCGATTTAATAAAGAGATATTCAGCTCTGTATATCAACTAGTTAGATGGACAACAAGGGTTAATTCTTTAAACAGCCAGGGTATATTATATTGAATGACAGATAATTGTGCTTCTTATTTAGAAAGCATATAAATTTCTAAAAAGACATTATTCCTCCCGGAGTTCCATGAAAAGGTTGGTACAGGCAAAGATGTCTTTGTCTTATCTTTTTGATTTCCGGGATTTATGCTGAATCTTACTAAAAATGCAAGGCACTTTTCCGTTTGATTCAGTTATACCGATTAGAGCATAAAGTCAAATATTGCAATCCTGTTCCGAATCGGTATAGAAAGATTATTCAATCACCAGTTTCTTGCGGAATGTATCCTCGCCGGTCCTGACCACCAAATAATAAATCCCATTTTGCAAAGAAGAAATATCAAGTGTTCCATTTAAGCCTACCGGTTCAATAACAAGTCGTCCAAGAAGGTCGGCAACGGCAACAGTACCGGTCAGCTGGCCTGTTTTGCACTCTATAAAAATCAAATCCTTAGCCGGGTTCGGATAAAGGATCAATTGCTCACTGCTCTGATTTTCAGGCAAAGCCGTAGCGTTGCATGCATCGACGACCTCATCCTCCGAACTGCATCCTGTGGCATTGTTATGCAACCAAATGATGTTGCCCGGGTCGACCAGGTAATCGCAAACGCTTTTCACCTCGCAGGTGGTCAATAAGGGGTTATAGGTAATTTTCAGATTGGTGATCGATTGATAGGCGATATTCTGGATGCCTGTTAAACTTTCCAGAAACTGGTTGTTGCCAATAACCAACTCACCGCCTATTGATGTCAGGTTTTCAAGTCCTGTAAGGTCAACAGCTGCGGATCCTTTAATTTCAAGGGTACTGCCTACACTTGTCAAATTGCTGAGCGGAGCCATATCCGCAACGGGATTACCCAGTATCCGCAACTGACCGTCCACGCTGGCAAGGGACTCCACTCCACTCAGTGAAACCAGGCTTTCAAGGGAAAACAGGTTAAAATCACCGTTAACGGTGGTGAGTGAATTCAAACCTGATAATGTTGATATCTGATCGCAATCGTTAATTACGAAATTACCGGTAACGGTATTCAGGTTATCCATGCCCGAAAAATCCGGTAAGTAGTTCACATAAGCCATATCCATACCGCCTATTGTAGTCAGCGATTCCAAACCCTCCAGGCTGGACAGGGCTTCATGATAACCGATTTCAACCACTCCGCCAACAGAGTTAAGATTATCCAGACCGCTGAGATCGACAAGGCTATGATTTTCGTAAAGAATGAGCCTGTCTCCGATAGAAGTCAACCCATCCAAACCATCCAGATCAGTCAGTAATGGGCAATAATCAATTCGCAGATACCCTCCGATGGTTTCCAGATTCTCAAGTCCGTCCAGACTATTGAGGTTGTCGTTTGTGGTAATGAACAAGTATCCGCCTATTGCTTCAAGCACATCCAGACCGTCAAGACTGGTGATGTCGTTCGGGTATCCGTTGCCGATGCCGACATCTCCTTCAATTTCGGTGCAAGCCGGATAATTTGTTTCAAAATCATCAATATCCGACTGGGAATAAAAAACGATGCCATCCGGCAAACAGCTCTGCGAGAGCAAGTTAATCGGCGCAAAGGCAAAAGCCAGAAATACAAGTAAAATCTTCTTCATGTTTTTTGTCGATTGGTTATGAGCCAAAGTTAATACTTTTATAAAAAAATAAAACTCCATCCCTTGCCAACAATCAGTTACGAAAACCTATGCTTTTTTTTCAGGTTCAAAAAACAACAACCAGTTTTGGGCCTGCAGATTGATCCGGGCAAACCACATCAAGGGATTTTTAAAAAAAGTGCGGGGCTTTGGCATGGACCGCATCATCGAAGGAAGGGCATTAAATGCCAGTCCCAGTGCCTTGTAAAGGTTTCCAAATCCTTTTCCGAAAAGATATTCCCTTATTCCCGGATTCCTGAGTTCGACGCTTAATGAGGAAAAAGCGATCACAATGAAAATGGCCCGCAGGTTCATTTCCAGTCCCACCCGCAAACCTTCCGGGTTGAAGACGTCCTTACTCATGTTGAAGCCGCGCCAGAAAACCGCTGCCAGCAGAGTGATCATAAACAACTGAAACCAGAACACAGGTTTTTTCAGGCGGCGAAGCGAACTCCTGTAATAAAAGACACAAAAGCCAAGGTAAATTGCATACCAGGCCAAAGCTATCCAAATGGGGGTGTAATTGATCAGGTAAAGGCCCAGTGGAATACCGATTGCATGAAGTGCAAGTAACCACAGGCTGAACCGCTTATCAGGGGATATTTCGAAAAAATCCCTGTCTTCAAGTTTTCCGATCCCTTCCTTACTCTCTTTTTGTAAACGCGCAGTTCTGTTTCCTACAGACAACCCGAGTGTTGCAGCAAACAACCCCACGATCAAATAAACGGCTACCACGGCCCAGACCAGCGTCCAGGGGTTGGCGTCGGGCAACTGAAGCTGTTTCGCGAGGAATAAATATATATTTTTGTATATGGTAACGATATCCATACCGTAAAGGATCAGCAGGCTAAACACCTTATGTATTAGCGTACTCAACATTCCGAGCGCTGCTCCCAGGAAATACCCACCGCGATTGGCGCCCAGAACCCGGATGCCTGCTTCCAGCAAGAGGGCTTCAAAAAAAATCCCGCTCATGGGGCCCAGGATGACCGAGCTGGGCGAAATGCTTTTCATCAAAGCGCAGATGATCCCGGCCCGCAGAATGAGACCTTTCTCAGGCCACATGCGATGAAAGGAGATCAACAGGCTCAGCCCCATAAAAGTGAGTACGGAACCGGCAAATGGTATACGCATATTGTGCAGAAAACTTCCCAGAATGATCTCGATGGCAGCCCACAATCCGCCCACCGTGGCGGCCTTCAGCCAGACGCCATGCAGCGGCCGCTCTTTCCCGACGGATTGTGCTACTTTACTTTCCATTCCTTTCCTGTCCATGTAATCCGGTTTGTATCAAAATCACTCAAATTTGTGATCACATCTGCTTTGGAGCTATAATCTGCCGGTTTGTTATCGTTTTGTTTTCCTTTAACATAAATGAATAAACCGGGTTTGATATAGTCTCTTAACCCACCCGACTCAACAATAAGCGCTGCGTGTTCAGGTAACAAATCAAAAGTCCGGTTGAAAGCCTCTTCCAGGTTTT
Organism: Bacteroidales bacterium; assembly: GCA_021738625.1. GTDB lineage: Bacteria > Bacteroidota > Bacteroidia > Bacteroidales > JAIOZK01 > JAIOZK01. Next base: position 21,169 of record JAIPBS010000002.1, on the reverse strand, counting down.
TACCCAGGGCCTGTATAAAAAACACTTTTTGCGCGCCGGCCCTAAGAAAACGCGAACTGTCTTTGGTTGAGCCCGTTGTGTTTTCTTCGATGATGTTGTATTCATTTTTGCGCACAATGAATTCCTCATCCCCTCTCAGGGCATGAAAATGCGGACTGACTTTCAGGGCGATGATCCCATGATCTTTAAAACCATGAATCAGGCGTTCAACCACTGACGTCTTTCCCACATTCCGGCCCGAGCCGGCTACAAGCAATATGTTAGGGAAAGGCTTCACAATTTTTCTGCTGTTTTCAGGTCTTGCCGTCGGTTGATGTTGAAAAACAAATGATCATGATAAAATGATAAATTACGGCCCATTTTCACCGGCAGGAAATCGACTGCCTTAAACAGATCAGGAATCTTATAATTACCCGCTTCGATAAACCTTCGAAAATCATCGAGCAAGCTTTTGTGATACACCGCACATAGCGGTTCGTAGAGATCTTGACCATGCCACGGAACAACGCAGGCATGATCTTTTCCCTGATCCAGCAAATAATCGTAAAGTTGGGGTTTGATGAAAGGGGTGTCACAGGACACAACCAAATTGATTTCCGTTTTAGATTTTTGGAGGCAGGAATAGATTCCGCCCATGGGACCGCTATCGGGGACCACATCCGGAACCACATCAAAGGGATACGCATCATATGCCTTGCTGTTGGCGCTGATCAGAATTGTTCCGGTCAGTTGCAATATAAGGTCGATGGCATATTCGATCAGGGGTTTACCCTTTAATTCGGCAAGCCCTTTCTCGATGCCCATCCTGCGGCTTTTTCCGCCCGCCAGTATGATCCCGGTGATGTGTTCCTTGTTAAGCATCAAAAATCTGTGCAAAGGTAAGCTTATTCAATTTTTCAACCCGAAAGAAGATTTGCAGGGCTTTTTGTATGATTTTGAAAAACAAGAAATATAAAGTATATTTGCAGTATATACTAAAGGTATACACTATGCGTAACTTAAGTTTAAAGCTTGAAGAATCCATATTCAGGGAAACTGAAGATTTGTTGAAGAATTTCAACATACCAAGGAACCGGTATATCAACCAGGCACTGGACCACTATAACAAATTGCAGAAAAGGAAACTTTTACAGAAACAGCTGGAGAAAGAATCCGGGATTGTTGCGGATAACAGTATGGATGTATTGTCTGAATTTGAATTGCTGGAGCATGAATATTAAGCAATTCGACGTCTGGATAGCCGATCTGAATCCGAGGATCGGAACCGAAACAGGTAAAACAAGGCCGGTTCTTGTGGTCCAGACAAACCTCCTCAACCGACACCATCCGTCAACACTGATTTGTCCATTATCGACCAACATTCAAAAGGAAAGCAAAATACTGAGAGTCCATTTACAAAAAGGCGAAGCCGGTCTGAAAAAAGACACGGACATCCTGATTGATCAGATAAGGGCAATCGATAATAGAAGGTTTATGAACAGGATAGGCAGTCTTGCCGGAGAAAAGGCTGCGATGGTGAAAAGAAACATGGCCATTGTTCTTGATCTTTGATCAGTAATTTTAATTTAGTTATGACTACTGTCCGGTTAAACGCAACGGGATTCCTCGCTTCGCTCGGAATGACATGCTATTTGGGAGATACAAAGGGGGTTGGGGGTAGTACGGCGGCTTTGCCGCCGTACTACCCCCAACCCCCTCCCAAGCCTCTGAAAGCACTGTCATTCCGAGCGAAGCGAGGAATCTCCCCAAATTTCCCCGGACAGTAGTGTTTAGTTATGACTTATTAACATCTAATGGTACTTATCAAAATGAAGTTTCTAAACATATTGTTGCTTTTAACAACTTTGCTCGTGATGACCTCATGCAGCCGGCACGAAACCCACAGCCTGCAGGTAACCGCCACGGCTTACAATTCGGTGCCCTGGCAGACCAAAAAGATCGAGCCCAACGTGGCCGCCTGGGACGACACCCTGAAACCGGGCATGAAATGCATCGCCGTTTCGCGGGATTTGATTCCGCTGGGCCTCACCCATAGAACCAAAGTAAAAATTTCAGGCTTGCCTGGTACTTACCTGGTACTGGATAAAATGAACAAACGTTACACCAAACGAATCGATCTTTACATGGGTACCGATATCCAGGCTGCCCGCGATTGGGGGAAAAGACAGGTTACGATTAGGTGGAGAACCAAGAAACACTGATTGGTCATTCGGTGGTCATTCAATGGTCATTCAATAGAAATTCATAGTCATTCATTGTCTGTTGTCCCTTATAGCTTTATATACCCTACACCCCATAACGAGGAAAAATGAGAAGCTGGTAAAGTGTCATTCCAGCATCACGTATCCAACATCATGAAATAAACTTTCCTTAAATTTGATCCCCTTCAATCATAAAACATTAAAGATATCATGAGAAAACTAGCATTACTGATCTTATTTATTGCGGCAACCGGTTTTGCCGGCGCACAGGAAAACATCGAATACCAAAAACCCCCGGAAGAGATCCTCGAATTGGTGGACGTGGAACACGCACCCTCCGTATTGATGGACGAGGAAAAGGAGTATATGGTGTTGATCTACCGCGACGCCTACAAAACCATTGAAGAGCTTTCGCAGGAGGAGATGCGGTTGGCCGGTTTGCGCATCAATCCCGTTACCAACATCGGCAGCCGTACCACCTATTCGAACAACATCAAGATAAGAAATCTGAAAAAGGGCGAAACCGAAGCAAGGCAGGTAAAAGGCCTGCCCGAAAAACCCTTGTTGAGTAATTTCAACTGGTCGCCCGATCAGTCGAAGATGGCTTTTACGCATACCACGCTTAGCGGAGTTGAACTCTGGGTGCTCGACCTGCAAAGCGCCTCGGTTAAAAAACTGACCGAAGCCAATATAAACGCCAACCTGGGCGATGAGATCAATTGGTTTGCCGACGGTAGCGCCATGTTGGTGAAAATGATCCCGGAGGAACGCCAGGCCTTAATCGACCCTGAAAAAGCCGTCCCCACCGGACCCACCGTTTCGGTGAATAAAGGCAAAACCGCGCAGAACAGGACTTACCAGGATTTGCTTGAGGACAAAACAGACGAACACAATTTTGAGCAACTGGCCCTGGCCGACATCCATAAAGTCGATCTGGACGGAAGCAAAGAACCCTGGCTGGAAAGCGCCATGTACAGAAGCATCAGCTTTTCGCCCGACGGGGAATATGTGATGGTGAGCACCGTCGAAAAACCTTTCTCCTACCTGGTGCCTTACTATCGTTTTCCTTCCACAACAAACATCTACACCAAAGCAGGCGACAAAGTGGAAACCGTGTTGGAAGTGCCGCTGATCGAAGACCTGCCCAAAGGTTTTATGGCGGTCCGCAAAGGCAAAAGAAACCTCAGCTGGCGTAACGACAAAGCCCATACGCTGGTTTATGCCGTGGCCCTTGACGAAGGCGACCCGGAAAAAGAAGCGGAGTACAGGGATGAAGTATTTATGCTTGAGGCCCCATACAGCGGGGAAGGGAAAAGCCTGCTGAAAACCCGCAACCGGTTCAGCGGCATCACCTGGGGCAACGACAAGCTTGCCATAGCCTACGATTACTGGTGGAACAACCGCAATACCAAAACTTATGTATTCAATCCATCCGACCCATCGGTAGAGCCGGTAACCCTTTTCGACCGAAACTACCAGGACCGCTACAATGACCCGGGCCGCTTTGTGACCGAACGAAACGACATGGCGCGCAGTGTGCTGGCCCTCGAAGGAAAAGATGCTTTCCTGATTGGGGACGGCCATTCCGAAGAAGGGCAGTTCCCCTTTGTGGATGAGATCAACCTGAAATCACACAAAACAAAACGCGTCTATCAATCAGAATATACTAACAAGCTCGAAAACCTGATCGAATACGACCCAAACAAAAAACAGCTGCTGGTCCGCATTGAATCGCCCACCGAATACCCGGATTATTACTTCAGGGATTTGAAAGACAACGAACTCACCCAGCTCACTTTCTTCGAAAACCCCTTCGAAAGTTTACAGGGCGTATACACGGAAGTGATCACCTACAAGCGGGATGACGGGCTGGAGCTGAGCGGCACGCTGTACCTCCCCGTTGGTTATGACACCAACCAAAAGGAAGAGCTGCCCATGATCCTCTGGGCCTATCCCCGGGAGTTCAAGGACAAGGCCAGCGCTGCGCAAAGCACGGCCAATCCCAACGAATTCATTTATCCCTGGTACGGCTCACCCTTGTTTTGGCTCACCCGCGGTTATGTAGTGCTGGACGACGCCGCTTTCCCCATCGTGGGCGAAGGCGAGGAAGAACCCAACGACAGCTTCAGAAAGCAACTGGTGGCCAATGCCAAAGCCGCCATCGACGCGGTGGATTCACTGGGATACATCGACCGGGATCGCGTGGCGGTGGGCGGACACAGTTACGGCGCTTTCATGGTTGCCAACCTGCTTTCGCACAGCGATCTGTTTGCAGCCGGCATCGCACGCAGCGGCGCCTACAACCGCACCCTGACCCCTTTCGGTTTCCAGAGCGAAGAACGCAACTACTGGGAAGCGCCCGAAGTGTATTACAATATGTCGCCCTTCATGCATGCAGATAAGATGGAAACACCCCTGTTGCTTATCCACGGCAAGGCCGACAACAACAGCGGCACCTATCCCATGCAGAGCGAACGCTATTTTAATGCCCTCAAAGGACTGGGCGCAACCGTACGTCTGGTAATGCTGCCCAAAGAAAGTCACGGCTACCGTGCAAAAGAAAGCATATTGCATGTGCTGTGGGAACAGGACCGCTGGCTGGAGAAGTACCTAAAAAACTAGCTTGACAAGCTTCGCTACATCGCTACATTAACCACTTTAAATAATAATGGAACGATTGAGCGATTGAGCGATATTCGAAGGATCGCATTTTGCTGATGATTTAATTTCAGGAAAAATGAATTATTTTCATTATTTTTGAAGAAAGACGAACCAATGATTGAATATAAAACAATTATCAAAAGGGATCCAAATAAAAGATTTGGCAAACCATGTGTGAGAAATACAAGAATAAGCGTTTACGATGTATTAAGTTAGCTGGCCTCTGGAATGAGCTTTGCTGAAATCATAGATGATTTTCCTGAACTAACCGAAGAAGACATCAAAGCATGTCTTGCCTATGCAGCTGACAAGGAAAGAAAACTTCAGCAAGCATCATGAAACTATTATTTGATCAGAATATCTCTTTTCGAATAACTAAAGCATCAAGCACCAAATTTCAAATAAGCACCAATTACAAAATCCAAAATTCCAAACAGGAAAGCTTAAAATACGCATGCGTTGGCTATTGGGATTTGATATTTATTTGTGATTTGGTGCTTGTTGCTTGGAATTTCCCCTACACTACCTTCAACTTCCACTTTCCCCGCCTGAAAAGGATGTAGGCCACAAAGGCCAGCACCGACTCTGCCGTGAGTATGGCCAGGTACACGCCTTTTTCGCCCAGACCCATTGCCATGGCCAGCATATAGGCCAGGGGGATCTCCAGCAGCCAGAAACAGAACAGGTTGATCCAGGTGGGCGTCAGGGTGTCGCCGGCGCCATTGAATGCCTGTATCATCACCATGCCGTAGCCGTATGCCATCGAGCCGATGCTCACCACGCGTAAGGCCAATGATCCGGCCCTTACGATTTCCAGGTCGGTGGTAAACAGGCCCACGAAGAATGAAGGATACAGCACGAACATCAAACCCACAAAGGTCAGCAGGATCATATTTATCCTGCCCGTCACCCAGACCGACTTCTCGGCCCGGCCGGGTTCTTTGGCACCCAGGTTCTGCCCCACCAGCGTGGCAGCCGCGTTGGCGATGCCCCACGAAGGCAGCAGGCTAAAGATCAGGATGCGGATGGCGATGGTATAACCCGCCATAGCCACACTGCCGAACTCGGCGATGATGCGCACCAGCCCGATCCAACTGGAGGTGGCGATGATGTTCTGCCCGATGCCGCCCAGCGACAAACGTATCAGTCGCCCCATCACGGGGAAGTCGAGCTTCAGCTCACGCCAGTGCAGCTGCACCCGCTTATGTCCATTAAACAACAAATGAAACTGGTAAACCACAGCCAGTCCCCTGCCGATGGTGGTGGCGATGGCTGCCCCTTCGATGCCCAGGGCGGGTATGGGCCCCAGCCCGAAGATCAGGATGGGGTCGAGGATGATGTTCAGGATGTTGGCCATCCACAGCACCCGCATCGAAACGGCCGCGTCGCCGGCGCTCCTGAACACCGCGTTGATGATAAACAACAACATAATCACCATATTCCCACCCAGGATGATGGCGGTGTATCCGGCCATTTCTTCCTGCATGGCCCTGTTGGCGCCCATCAACCCCAGTATCTCGGAAGCATAGAACATACCGGGTATGGCGATCAGCAGGGAAATGAATATTCCCAGTACGATGGCCTGGAAGCCCACGCTGGAAGCCTCGCCCGTTTTCTTCTCCCCGATGCGGCGGCTCACCAGGGCGGTGGTGCCCATACTCAGGCCGAAGCCAAGAGCGTAAACAAGGGTCATTAAACTCTCGGTGATGCCGACCGTGGCAATGGCGTCGGCGCCCAGTTTGGAAACAAAAAAGATGTCGGCCACGGCGAAGATGGATTCCATCACCATCTCGAGCACCATGGGCACCGACAACAATAAAATGGCTTTTCCGAGCTTTCCCGAGGTGAAATCCTGGTCGGTGCCCGAAACCGATTCGACGATCTCGCTGAACAATCGCCGTGCGTTGGTTTTGGTTAATTTATGTAATGCTAATGATTTTAATCCTTTCGCCATGACTGTTTTCGTTTATGAAAATGTTTTAATAATAATTTATCACTCATTGATTTGAACGCACTGCCTGAAAGGTCCGGGCAGCTTACATTAGCAATTGTAAAGACTAAAGTTTTCATAATTTCTCCTTTTTTTGGTTAAACATTATAATTCTCCCGGTGCAGGTTTTCCGCACTGGTTTGTTTTGTTCTTAAGCTGGTGGAAAAGCCTTACACGTCAGGTGATCCTAACTGGTCGGGATAAACACATTAAGTGACAAAATCGTTTTCATAAGGCTTTGATCTTGAATTGCTACAAAAATAGAGAAAGTTTTTTAATATGGAGGTGAATTTAATGTTAATTTTTTTGGCTGTTGGCTCAGGGCCGGTCTTTCCTCATTTGGGGGTCTGAGGGGGTGTTCGATTGAGCGATATACGAAGTGGAGCATCTGAAGTTTTCAATCAAATGATATTGTCAAACCGGAAACTATCAATCATCCACTAATGTAAACTTAGGGAAGGTCTCCACCCTTTAGGGAAGGTTAAGGGGGATGAATGGCCATTGAATAACCACCGAATTTCTATTGAATGACTACTGAATGACAATCGAATGACCATCGAATGACAACTGATTTTTTTAAACCACATAAGACACATAAGAACACTAAAGGAATTTCATGATCATTCATCCGTGGCTAATCTTATTATTCATCCGTGGCTAATCTTCTTTCAGGAACAAACAGCTATCCCCATAGCTCAAAAAGCGGAAATCATGCTCCAGCGCGAATTGATAGACTTCTTTCCATCGCTCTCCGATGAAAGCCGACACCAGCAACAACAATGTGCTTTTGGGCTGGTGGAAATTGGTGACCATGCCTTTTACAATCTTATAATCATATCCCGGCAGGATCATCAGCTGGGTGGAGCCCTGCAGGTATTCCAGTCGCTGCCGGTTCATTTTCTCAAGCAAAGCGGTAAGCACTATTTTGGCATCAGGCAATGGCTTTTGATGATCATAAGGATCCCATTGCCGGATATGGGTCTCATTCAGGGGAGCGTTCTGATTCATCACTTTCAGTGCATGCCAGTAGAGGCTTTCGAGTGTGCGCACCGAGGTGGTCCCCACGGCGATCACTTTATCGGGCAGAAAAGCGATGATCCGTTCGAGGGTACTCCTTTTCACAGCAACCCTTTCGTAGTGCATCACATGTTCCCGCACATCGCTGGCCACAACGGGTTTAAAAGTCCCGGCTCCCACATGCAGGCTCAGGCGTGCATCTTCAATGCCTTTCTTCTTCAGATCGTTAAACACCCTTTCCGTGAAATGCAGTCCGGCGGTGGGCGCGGCCACGCTGCCTTCCTGCCGGGCGTAAACGGTCTGGTAACGGTTTTTGTCTGAATCTTCCGATTCCCTTTTCAGGTAAGGCGGGATGGGAGTGTGTCCGGTCAGCTCCAGGATCTCCCCGAAGGAAAGCCCGCCCGTCCAGCTGAACTCGATCTCCGAGCCTTCATCCGTCCTGGAAATTCGTTCCGCTTCAAGCAATATGTTTGCTCCGTCATAAGGAATGTTCATCCGCAGCTTGCCGGATTTCCAGCGTTTGGAGTTGCCCACCAGGCATTTCCACCGCACTTTTTGTTTTTGCTGAAAGGCCAACTGAAAGTCGGCCTGAGGCCAAAGCGGCTGCAGGCAGAAGATCTCGATGCGGGCGCCTGTCTCCTTGCTGAATAGCAGCCGCGCCTGGATCACCCGGGTTTCGTTGAAGACCAGCAGGGAGCCGGAGGGCAGATGAGCTGAAATATTTCTGAAGCTGTTTTGGGTGATGTTACTATTTTTCAGCACAAGCAGCTTCGAGGCGTCCCGCTCCGGCAGCGGATACTTCGCAATGCGCTCCTCCGGCAGGGGGTAGTCGTAGTCTTCTATGCGGATGTTGCCGATGGCAGGCTGTCGGTTCATTGACGCAAAAATACGAAATTGACGTGAGGGAGGGGAAGGGAAATTTGAAAATTGAAATTTGAAATTTGGTCTTTCTAAGTGAACCTTGGTGCTTTGGATTTAAAATCTGTGAAAATCCGTGGCCATCTGTGGTAAAATTCACCACAGATTACTCAGATTAACACAGATAGAAAAAACCCCACAATAATATAAAAATCCCCAGCGGCAGCGCTGCGTAAGCTTTATTGCCCCTTGCGATAGCCTGAAGCCAAAAGGCACAGCGCACCGGGACATTCATTGAAGGGCGAAGCGCCCGGAGGAAGAGGGTATAGGGTTATAAAGGTATAGGGGCTGATTGGGGAAAATCTTAGCTCTGAGTGACTGAGTTGTTTTATCACCACTCAGGCACTCAGACCACTCAGGAACACACAGGGCAAACATATACTGTATTCGGAAATTCATTTATAAAAAACTCTCAAATCTGCAGCTCGTAAAGTCCCTTTCCTTTAGGTGAAATTTGAAAATTGAAATTTGGTCTTTCTAAGTGAACCTTGGTGCTTTGGATTTAAAATCTGTGAAAATCTGTGGCCATCTGTGGTGAAATTCACCACAGATTACTCAGATTAACACAGATAAGAAAAAAGCCCAAAGTAAAAAAGCATTTATGTATCAGAAAAATTTAGATGTTTTGCTTGTTCTTTTCTGGCAATGAGCTATATTTGGAGTGGAAACCGGATGGTGCATTTGGTGCTCCCGATAGATAAAGTGTACAATACAACCCAATATGGCATGTAAAGCACACCTTTTAAGTGTTGGTAATTGAGAAATAAAAACATTGAATATACACAGACGTCACAAGCAAGCCGAAAAAAACGACGACATTATGAAAATAAATATTTTGCTGCATAAAAAGAAAAAAGAAAAGTCCAGCTCATATTCAGGCACATTTGGCTGCCCTAACGCACAAGCGACCACTTCGCAGCCAAAAGAGCCTTCATTTTGCCACCGCTTATCTGACCACAAATGAGTATATTTTCCATAATAAGAAAACGAATTGAATCTATTTTCTCAAACATTATTAATGAGAAAAAAGAAAAGCCAAAAACCTATTCTGATATTATAGGTGATATAGCACAAATCTCAAAGAAACAGGAATCAGAAAGGAAAACTCTCATAGAAAAAGTAGATGAGTCAATTGTTTATGACCTGAGTGAAACTCAAATAAAGCTTATCGAAAAAAAGAGTGAAGCCTTAAACATTAGGAAATCTCAGAATGATTATGGGAAGTTTAGAGAAATAAACTATGTGATTGAAAGGCTTGAAACAAATAGTTTGTTGCAATCAAGAGTTAAATTTTCACCTAAGAAAATTGATGATGAATTAATTGACTTATTATCGGTTGAGCTGAAAGAAGAAAAACCTGGCGATAATTTACTTCAATCAATATCTGAAAAACGATTGAAGTTTGAAGAAGCAAGACAAAACGATTTAGAAGCAATTAGTATCTTAAAGAATAATGTGCTCAACTTTTCACTTACGGAAATTCATCAAAAAAGAGAAGAAGAAAGAAAAGAAAAAGAACGTATAGAAAGAGAAAGAAAGATCAATGAACAGTTTGAAAACCATATTGATAATTCACAAAAACATCAATCACTAAACCATTTCGATAAAGCTGAAAAAGAGTTGCTTAAAGCAATCAAAATAAAACCAGACAAAGAAAAAGAAGTAAGAGAATTAATCACAGAATTAAAAACAGAAAAACAAGAATTTGAAAAGCGACTGACCAAATTCAAAGAAATATTTGATAATGCAGAAATTTCTTTTCATAGCGGGAACCTTGAACAAGCAATTTCTCAATATAGCAAAGCTATTAAACTCAACATTGATAACCTAAAATGCGAAAGAAGGATTTCTGATGCAAACTATAAAACCCAAAGACTAAGAGAACTAGAAGAGGAAAGGAAAAGAAAAGAAAAAGAAGAAAAGGAAAGACGAGAAAAATTCAAAGATGATGCAGAAGCAATCTTGAGCTATTTTAAACAAAATGGGATTTATGAGTTTTATCATTACACAGATACCCGAAACTTAAATTCAATATTACAAAATTCGGGGCTTTATTCTCTAAATGAAATGGATAGAAAGAGATTTAATTATGAACAAGGAAGTGAAACTAGAGAAATGCCAGACTACGTAAGAATGTCCTATACTAAGAATCATCCTTTAATGTATGTTTCTCTAAATAAAGGTCGAATTATAAATGTAAAAGTTTTTGAAATAGATATAAATGTTGCAGCATTAAGAAAAACAAAATTTACTAACGTTAATGCTGCCAGAACTGCAACTTATCCAACAGTTAAGACGGGTGCAGATTTAAAATTCATTAAACAGAATGTAAAACTAAATATTGTAAAACAACCCAATCACTTCAACCTTACAGAAGTGGAGAAACCTTATTATCAAGCAGAAATCATGGTAAAAGACCATGTTGAAATAGAGTACATTAAAAACCTTTAACAATTAAAATATGGCGATAGAGTATATCATTATCAGCGTTGTAATTCTTGCAATTATCTTTTTTCAAAGAAAAGTTTTTTTGGAGGTACAAGAAAGTATAAAGACTTTAAAAAACTTATTCCCTGAAATTAAAAACCTTTCAATTGAATCAGAAAAAATTGATGAGTATTCGGGATTAACATATGATAAAGTCCAGCCAAATGGGAAGATTTCAAAAGGCTTTCAGGAAATCCTTAATTCAACTAATTCATACTTGAAAAACAACAAAGGAAGTGCTGCTGATTTCAAAATAATTGAGGATATAGGAGAGCGTCAGATTGAAACTTTAGAAAACAAGATTGAATCAAACATATCTTCTCCCCTTTATTTAGGTTTATTAGGAACAATATCAGGTATTGTAATTGGCTTAATCTTTTTTGTTGCCGCAATTATTAACAACGATAAGCTACTAGAATCAGCATCGAGTATTCAACCTTTAATAGTTGGGGTTATTTTGGCAATGACAGCCAGTGCAATTGGCTTAATTCTTACAATCATAAATTCATCATTCAATTTTAAAGACGCAGCATTTGAGAACGAAAGAAAGAAGAACCAATACTATGATTTTATTCAGGCAAACCTTTTGCCAAAATTATCAAAAGATGTTTCTGATAGCTTGAATAGTTTGAAGAGTAATCTTGACCATTTCAATAACAAATTCGGAGAAAATCTCATTAATTACAAAGATAGTTTTGAGCTTTTAAATCAAAACCTTACAGGACAAAAAGAGTTTTTAGAAGCAGTACAAGAAGTAGGTTTAAGAAAACTGTCAACTCAAATCGTAAAAACATTCGAAAACATAAATGAAGCATCTAATCATTTCCATGAATTTCAACAATATCAAGGGGAACTAAATAAAAATGTAAGTGCTTCTATTGGAATTCTGAAAGAATACAATCAAGTTTCATCAACTTTTAATGAATTTAATAAAAAGCTTGATTTAGTTAGTAGTCATATTGTCGAATCTTCAGATTTCTATCATGAGTTCAAAAACTTTCTCGAAAGTCACTTTTCGGAAGTTGAACAGAGAAAAAATGTATTTATCAATTCTATTGACCAGATAGATAATGTACTTACAAAGAAGCTACAAGATTTATCCGATAAAACTTTGGAGCAAAAAGATTTCTACAATGAACAATGGCGTTTAACTGTCGATATCTTAAACAAAGACATTGTTGAATTATTTTCAAAAATGACTGAATATGTACAAAGTGAAGCAGAATCTTTGAAAAAATATATTGCTAGTGAAGAACATGAATTGCAAAAGATATTTGAGTCAAATAAAGAATTCTTCAAAGACTTTAAATATGTTGAGCAACTGTTTAACAAGTTTACCACATACGCTGAGATTTCGCATAAACATCAGGAAAATGTTGAAAATGGATTTAAAACTATAAGCGATTTGCTTTCAAATGATGCGAGTCTAGTTTTAGTGAATAAAAATCTTGCAGAAATAAAATTAGCAATTGAGAAATTAACAATCAGTTTGTCACAAAAGAATATTATTGAAGATGGGCAAAAGAAAAAATAATCTTTTTTGGTTGAGTTATTCCGACTTAATGACAAGCTTGTTTTTCGTTATGCTTGTTTTGTTTGTATTGGTTTTTTCAATCATGCAGCATAAAGCTAATAAGCTAGAAGATGCAAACAAAAAATTAGAAGTAAAAGCGGCTGAATTAGATAAAATAAACGAAATTAAAAAATCAATTGAAAATTTAGACCCAACATACTTTAAATATGACTCGATAAATAAAAGACATGAATTAATAGTAGATGTATTATTTAGACCAGGTAATCCAGAAATTCCAAACAATGAAAATTTGAGGAATGAGTTATATAATGCAGGTTTGGAACTTTCTAATATTGTAAATAAAACACCTGACTTTGATAATAAAATAAAATATCTTGTTATCATTGAAGGTATGGCAGCGCGATATAACATGCCTTCATTACGTTGGCGAAATTCTGACAGTAGGTTTATTGAAAGCACTTATATTCTTAGTTATAATCGAGCAAAATCATTATATGAATTTTGGCAATCTCGTGGTGTAACGTTTAATGAAGATGTATTTGAGATTATCATAGCAGGAAGCGGGTGGTTTGGTGCAGGAAGATATACTGGCCCTGAAGAAGATAAAAATAAACGATTTTTAATTCAAATAATTCCAAAAGTGGGTGTAATTAATAATAGCGGTAATGAATAATAGGTTTATAAATAGTATATTTCTTTCAGCAATTGGCGATGCTTTAGGCTGGATAACTGAATTTGAGAAGACAGCAGAAAACATTGAGAAAAAATACAAAACATCAACTATTACTGCATTTTATGATTGGGAGAAATATGTAGGTGGTAGATTTAATGGTTATTTAGATAAGATTAATGCAGGTTCATACTCCGATGACACTCAATTGTTGCTATCTGTTGCCAGGTCAATAAAGCCTGATGGTTCTTTAGATAATTATTATTTTTCAAAAATTGAGTTGCCCGCTTGGTTGCTCTATGCTCGTGGTGCTGGGCGTACAATTAAAAATGCTGCAAGGAAAATTGAACGCAAATCTGCTCAATGGAACTCTAACTTTTTTACCTACAAGGCAGGTAATTCAACTTTGGATTACAAAGATAGTGGAGCAAATGGTGCCGCAATGCGTATATTGCCTATTGCACTTGCAAACCATAAAGAAGATGAAAAGATTAAAGAACAAATTTTTTCTAATAGTATAGTAACCCATGGGCATCCCAGAGCAATTGCAGGGGCAATATTATATGGTATGGCAGTTAATTCGATACTAAAGCTTGAGAAAAACAAATTCAATTATGAAGAATTCTTGACTGAAATAGGCAAAAATATTGAATCAAAATTTGAACTGTCTTTTTTGCATAAAGAAAAATATTTATCATGGCTGAATGAATGGAATAAAAACTCCAGTTCAAAATTTGAAGACATCTACGAAAAAACAGTAATTGAAATTCTTAATTACTTACGTGAAACTTATAAATTTTTAAGGGATAACAAAGGCACAAAAGATGCATTAAAATCATTTGGATGTTATTCACCTAAAACTAAAGGCTCTGGCGTTTCAACAGTAATTGCTGGTATTTATTTAGCGTGTAAGTTTTTTGATAAGCCTGAAAAAGCCATAATCTCTGCTGTAAATTCTATTGGTACGGATACAGACAGCATCGCTGCTTTTACAGGTGGTTTAATTGGTGCTTTATACTCTGAAATAATAATTCCAAATAAATGGACTTCCATTCAAGATGCAGCCTATTTGGAGAAAATGGCTGTAAACTTATATTTAATATCTTGTCGAGAACTTAAATCTGAGAAACCAGAATTTCTACTAAATAATACAATAGAAGTAAAAGAAATTGATTCAGATGAATATAACTTAGGTGATGAATTTTTATTCAATCCGTTAGGCAAAGGAGTTGTAAAAAATATTGATAGGCAAAAAACCTTGACAAGTGGAAAATATAATTTAATTCTTGATGTAGAATTTGGTATTGGACAGACTTGTAGATTTTCAAAATTGCTTGATATTGAAAAGAATGATGCAGTAAAATATTTTGAATAGCCAACGCTTTGTAGTCAAGCACATTTGCAGGTCGCACAAGCCAACCCTAAACCAAAACCTGCATAAGAGCTTGCCTACCCGACCGCACAGACCGAAAGACAAGAACGGCCAGCTTGTAATCAAGTAGACGGCCGGTGAGCCATTAAAGCCCACCGGTGCGCCTCTCACATTTATACTGAATCTTATTAAAAATGCAAAGCATTTTTCTGTTAGATTCAGTTATACCGATTGGAACAGGAGGTCAATCATTGCAAACCTGTTCCGAATCGGTATATCCTCCGAAATGAAATGAAGGAGGACCATCCCGCCTTGGGCGGGACGGTTCATTAAGTTGTGGGGGAAATTTCTTCGTACAAATCCAACATGGAGGAATAAACTTGTTTTATCAATCTCAAGTTTATAAATAATGACAGTAGCACACTTTACGCACCCCAAACCTACTATCCCAAAACAAATCACTATTTTAGTAGCATCAAACTGAGAAAATCAAACAATGAGCCTGTTTCAGAAATCGGTAGAGAAGAAGTATTTGAATGACCTAACACCTGCATTGATCGATGGGAAGTACGCTGATTTCCGGAAATATTTTGGGGATCCTGAAATACAGGAGAACATAAGAAACGCCAAAGAAGAACAATTCCAGGAAGGTTTTTTACGGGAGTTGTTTGGGGTGATCCTGGGTTACACCCTGAACCCGCAGCCCAATTTCAACCTGACGACCGAATTAAAAAATGTTGCCAACAGCAAAAAAGCCGACGGGGCCATTCTGAAAGGCGAGCATGCCATAGCGGTGATCGAACTGAAGGGCACCGACACCACCGACCTGGATAAAATAGAAAGCCAGGCTTTCGGGTACAAAAACCAGCATCCGCAGTGTAAATATGTCATTACCTCCAATTTTGAGAAACTCCGCTTCTATATTCAAAATGCGGTGGACCACATCGATTTTGATTTGTTTGACCTCACGCGTGAGCAATTTGCCCTGCTTTGGCTGTGCCTGGCAAAAGACCATCTGTTAAACGACCTCCCCCTGAAGATCAAGGAATCCTCGCTTTTACAGGAAGAAAAGATCACCAAAAAACTCTACGCCGATTATTCAAAATTCCGGGAGGCCATTTACAACAACCTCGTAAAAAACAATCCCGGCAGGGACAAGCTGCTGCTTTTCAAGAAAACGCAAAAACTGCTCGACCGCTTCCTATTTATCTTTTTTGCCGAGGACAGGTTGCTGCTTCCGCCCAATTCGATCAGCGAGATCGTGAAGCAATGGAACACCCTGAAGGAACTCGATGAATATGTCCCTTTGTACACCCGCTTTAAAAAGTATTTCGGCTACCTTAACAAAGGCTACAAGGGCAAGAAATACGAGATATTCCCATACAACGGCGGCCTTTTCAAGCCGGATGAAATCCTGGACAACATCAGCATCGACGATGATATTTTACACGAACACACCCTAAACCTCAGTAAGTACGACTTTGAAACGGATGTGGATGTAAATATCCTCGGGCATATTTTTGAACATTCCCTTGGGGAAATTGAAAACGTACAGGCAGAAATAGCGGCGGAGCATGCTCCGCCGCATGCGCTGCATGCTTCCCGTGCAAGCTCGAAACGCAAGAAAGACGGCATTTTTTACACCCCCAAATACATCACCAAATACATTGTTGAAAATACGGTAGGCAAACTTTGCGAGGAGAAAAAGGCCAAACTCGGCATCCTTGACGAGGAATACACCAAAGGCAGGAAAAACCGCAAAAAGGACATTGTCCGCACACTCGACAAAAAACTGGAAGATTACAGAAACTGGCTTTTGGGTTTATCCATTTTAGACCCGGCCTGCGGTTCGGGAGCCTTCTTAAACCAGGCGCTGGAATTCCTGATCACCGAACACCGTAAGATCGATGAGTTGCGCGGGCAACTCTTGGGCGGGGCGATCGTTTTCTCCGATATTTCCACCGACATCCTGGAGAAAAACATTTTCGGGGTTGACCTGAACGAAGAATCGGTTGAAATTGCCAAACTCTCGCTTTGGCTGCGCACTGCGCAAAAGGGCCGGAAACTCAACACCCTCAGCAACAACATCAAATGCGGCAACTCCCTGATCGACGATCCCGAAGTGGCCGGCGAAAAAGCCTTTAACTGGCACAGGGAATTCCCGGGCATTTTCAGAAAAAAGGCCAAAAAGCTCTGGCACGTGACCACTGCCACCCATAATTCGCGTTACTCACAGCGGATGTTCGACCACCATGTAAAGAGAGGTGAAGCCGTATGGCTGTCGGAGAAGGAAGAGATCATCGTTACGGAAACCATTGCTGAGATAGCGAAAAAAGACAGGCTGAACATTGTGGCCTATAACATTTGCGGCGACCATGCCCATATAATCCTGGCCTGCAAGGAGGAAGAACTTCCCAAAATCGTCCAGAAGTTAAAAGCTATGTCGGCCCGTGCCTGCAACATTGCGATGGGGCGCACCATTCCGGCACAAGGGGAGCATGCTCCCCGGAGAGAATCTCTGGGTGCTGATACCGCGCGGGAGCCTGCTCCCGCGCTCCGGGCTCCCGGTCATTATGCGGCTCCCCGCGGCAAAACCCAATGCCACCTCTGGGCCGAAAAGTTTGGGGCCAGGGAAATTACCGGCAACGAGCAATTTGACAACACCTTTGCCTACATAAAAAACAACCGCAAAAAACACAAACTGCCCGAAAACAAAGCCCTGCAAAATATTATTGCAGAAATGACCTGCTCCCGCCAACAGGCTTTCCGCACCGAATACGAAGGCGGTTTTGATGTGGTGATTGGGAACCCGCCGTATGGTGCAAAACTTGAAAAAGCAGATAAAAACTTTTTAAAGGAAAATTATCACATTGCTGAGTACAATTACGACACATATAATTTCTTTTTTGAACTTTCTCTAAAAATCCTAAAAGAGAGGTCCTATTTGGGATTTATTACTCCGAATACATTTCTGGTTGTTGAAAATGGCGTGTTGTTAAGGAAAATGTTATTTGAAGACAATAAGCTAATTGAGTTATATGAAACATTTAATGTCTTTCCTGATGCAGTTGTTGAACCGATAACTTCTATTATTCAAAAGACACCATCAAAACATGATGACTCTTTTGATGTTTTATTAGATGCCAGAGATAAAAGCAAGCTTGGTAAATTACATTTTAAACACCATCATATTTTTAGAAAAGCCAGTTTGGTGTTTAATTATAGGGAAACAAAAAAAGAACGAAATCTTCATGACAAATTATTAGATAATTCTAAACCTCTTTCAAATTATGCTGATGTAAAAGCGGGAATAAAGCCATATGAAAAAGGCAAAGGAGTTCCTCCTCAAACTAGTAGGACTGTCAAAGAAAAACCATTTAATTCATATGAGAAAAATGATGATTCATGGCATAAATTAGTGCGTGGAACTCAAATCAATCGATATCATATTAATTGGGATGGCGAGTATTTAAAATACGGTGCATGGTTGGCTGCACCAAGAAATCCAAATTCATTTTTTAAACCTAAAATATTTATCAGACGTACAGATGACAAATTATTATGCTCATATGATTATGAAAAATATGTAGGATTAAATTCAATTCATTGTTTACAGAAAAAAACTGAGAATATTGACTATAAGTTTTTGCTCACAATATTAAACTCCAAGCTATGCAACTGGTTTTTTCGTCATGAAAATTTTCATATGGTTGGGAAGCCTTTGGCGGAAGTAAAAGTAGTCTTTGTAGAAAGGCTTCCAATAATATTGGCTGATAATCAGCAACCATTCATCTTGCATGCAGATAGAATTATCTCACTATACAAAAAACGTCACAACACCATAACGAGATTTCACAACCGCATAAAAACGAACTTTGAAATCGGAAAAGTAAGCAATAAGCTTAATGCTTTTTATGATTATGATTTTAAAACGTTTATTTCTGAAGTTAAAAAGCAAAAAGCAAAAATTTCTTTGAATCAACAGGATGAATGGGAAGAATATTTCAATTCCTATAAATCTGAAATAAACCAACTTCAGTCCCAAATCACCCAAACCGACAAAGAAATCGACCGCATGGTTTATGAGTTGTATGGCTTGACAGAGGAGGAGATTAAAATTGTGGAAAATGCCTGAACCGGGGATTCAAAATAAATAAATGAAACAAGCTCTTACAATTATCAGTGTGTTAATCTGCTTTTGCGCACAATGTCAAACAGACAACTCCAAAGCCATCAAGGTTTCAGCGAACTTAACCTTAACGAAGCTTACTGATAAAACCTACATACATACCTGCGCCAACAGCAACGGATTGGTTTTCATCAATGGAGATAGCGCCTTGATTGTTTCAACCCCTGATTCAGATATCGAAACCCAAAACCTGATCGACTGGGTGGTCAATGAGAAACAGGCAAGAATTGTCGGGTATGTGATTGACCGATGGCATCCCGATGCCATGGAAGGAATAGATGTAGTTCATAAAAACGGAATTACAACCTGGGCATATAACCTAACACGTCAGATTGCAAAAGAAAAAGGATTGCCGGTCCCTCAGATTGGTTTCGGCCCGAAAACGGAAATGCATGTTGGCAATGAAAAAGTAATTTGTCATTATTTGGGTGAAGCCCATACCAAAGACGGTATTGTTGTATGGATTCCGGGTGAAAAGATACTTTTTGGCGGCAATGAGATCAGAAACCTCAACGGATGGGTTGGAAATGTAGGAGATGCCAGTCTGGAAAAATGGTCAGCCACAGCAGCAAGGGTTAAACAGGAATATGGTTCTGCAAAAATTGTTGTTCCCGGGCATGGCCGGCATGGCGGGCCGGAGCTTATTGATTATACCATAAAACTGTACGAAGCATGCAAAGCTGCCTCAAGCGCAAATTCATCGCCTGGATCGCAATTCAAAACAGAGGAGGATTTTTACATCAAAGCGGAATTTGATTCTATCCGGAATGGGCAACGGATTTTACATAATGCCATTGTTGTTGCCCAGGACGCCACAAAATATGTGAAGATTGAATCCACTCAAATTGTCTATCAGGCGAAAAATAAAAGGTTTGATTCTGAAAGCGGCAGATTGTTGATTTATGACAAAACATTGAACGGAGAAAAGCTCAGGACTGATATTTTGTATGAAGGGCTGATCCTGTTTAAGAAAAATGATCCGGTTGGATTAAGGGTAATTTTAAAAGCAATAAATTAAAACCATGATACTACATTACAAAACCGAAAAACTCCCGCCAAATTTCGTGATTTTAGGCGTATTGCTAATGGCTTTGGGCATCTGGAGAATGATCCTTACAGACTGGCCGGGCATATTGTTCTTTCTGATCGGATTGCTTTTGTTCTTCATAAGATCTGGCGTGACGATAGATACCGGGGAAAAGCTGCTAAAGCAATACACCGGCCTCCCGGGAATAACAAAAGGAAAATGGGAAAATATCAGCTCCCTGGAAGGTCTGAAAATTACTGCAAGCCGGGAAACCCGGAAAATGAATGTGTTAAGCATCGGAAGAACCACAACCCAGACGGTTTACAAACTGTTTATGGTTTTCCCCGGACGGGAAGTGGAGATCATGTCGGGGGAAAGTGATGCTATTCTAAAGCGGGCTGAGGAAATAGCTTCCTCGCTTAAAATACCTTTGGTAAATGACGATATCCGGTAACAACAACATAAAGTAAACATAAAATGCAAAACATTTTTCTGTTAGATTCAGTATAAAACAGAAATCCCCAGCGGCAGCGCTGCGTAAGCTTTATTACCCCTTGCGATAACCTTAAGCCAAAGGTGCAGCGCACCGTGACATTCATTCAAGGGCGAAGCGCCTGGAGGAAGAGGGTATAGGGTTATAAAGGTATAAGGTTATAAGGGAGGGTGCTGGCAGGCTGGTTCAATGAGAAAACCTATTCTTTCTAATGAAATTTTTATTTTGAGCTTTTCATACACAGAAGAATTTTTGAAAAAGTTGTATACCGGCCAAACAAGCATTTATGTATCAGAAAAAATTTAGATGTTTTGCTTGTTCTTTTCTGGCAATGAGCTATATTTGGAGTGGAAACCGGATGGGGCATTTGGTGCTCATGATAGACAAAGTGTTACAACCCAATATGGCATGTAAAGCACACCTTTTAGGTTTTGGTAAATGAGAAATAAACACAATTGAATATACACAGATGTTATTCAGCAATCATGCTGAAAAATGGATTTGATTAAAAATTTCATTGGGATGCGCATAGAAGGGAAGAACTTGAAAAAGCAACAAAGTCTGCGCTTGCAGCGTCGGAGTGTTACACACTCAAGACGTAAAAACGTCA
>JAIPBS010000017.1 GCA_021738625.1 Bacteroidales bacterium | reverse complement strand
AACTGGAAGCCGTTGCAGATGTTTCCGAATGGGGAAATGGGGTTTATGTTGTTGTGGTGAGAAGTGAGGGGAAGGTTGTGGGCAAGGGGAAGTTTTTGGTGGAGTGACCCCCCTTAATCCCCCCAAATGGGGGGAAACCGGCCCTGATTGAACAAGGTGATAAATAGAAAACAACAGCATAAAAACTAACAATAAAGAGACTAAGTTTAAACAAAGAAAGTCATCCCCCATTTGGGGGGATTGAGGGGGGGAATAAAAACGGCAAACCATGGCCTACAAGCGAAAAACAATCATACCTGAATTCTATTTCGGGGCCAAACCCAAACTGATCAAAAGAGCAGCCGAGCTGCGTGAAAAAATGACAAGCGCTGAAAGACTATTATGGTCTGTGCTTAGAAAAAGGCAGGTCAAAGGTTTCTATTTCAGAAGACAGCACCCGCTTCATATTTTTATAGCCGATTTTTATTGCCATGAAGCCCGGCTTGTAATTGAAGTGGACGGAGAAATCCACCAATTACCCGCACAAAAAGAATATGATATCGGAAGAACAGATAGCCTGGATCATTTTGGAATAAAAGTTCTAAGAATCAAAAACGAGGATGTGCTTTATGATATGGGATCTGTAATTCAGAGAATTTCAGAAGCCTTGCCTGATTACCCCCCTTAATCCCCCCAAATGGGGGGAAACCAGCCTTGATTGAGCAATGTAAAAAAAATCGAAAACAACAACATAAAAACTAACAATAAAGGGACTAAGCTTAAACAAAGAGAGTCATCCCCCCATTTGGGGGGAACGAGGGGGGAAGATTCGCTTGCAGATCTATCAGATGGACTGTACTTTTGCACCCTTGTGGAAAATGGAATTAATTTGGAAAGCCGGGGATGTTTGATTCAATATGATGAAGGACTTTTTTCGCTACCGCCAATAGCTCCAATCAACCTGCCTTCCCAAGTGAGCGGATCACTCAGCCAGGAAAGGAGGATTCACAATCTGGCAACCAACCCTCGTATGGCTAGCTACTTTTGCTGTATAAGCCGAAGGCGCAGTAGAACCATTAGTCGAAAAATCCCGACGCATTCATCTCCTTCTTTCTTTGTAACTTTATGCTCCCAAAAAAACACCACATTATGGCAAATCTGAAAGTCGACATTAAAAATACGCTTGATTTTTTAAATGAAAATGAAATTAATGCTTATCAGGATGAGATCAAAAAACATTTTGAAGCCCTGAAAAACAAAACCGGCAAAGGAAGTGATTTCCTGGGATGGATGGATCTGCCTGAAGGCATATCAGCAGAACTGATAGCAGACATCAAATCCACCGTCGAAAGCATAAAAGAGAAGGCCGAGGTATTTGTGGTGATCGGCATCGGAGGTTCTTACCTGGGAGCCCGGGCAGTGATCGAAGCACTGGGTCATCATTTTTATGAACTGAAAAAGAACAGGGGGTTTCCCCTGGTGCTGTTCGCCGGGCAGAACATCAGCGAGGATTACCTGGCCAACTTGCTTGAAATACTGGATGAGAAGGATTATGCCGTTTCGGTGATCTCCAAGTCCGGTACCACCACCGAACCCGCCATTGCATTCCGTTTGATCCGCGAACATATGGAAAACAAATACGGTGTGGAAGAAGCCCGTAAAAGGATCATCGCCATCACCGACAAGGAAAAAGGCGCACTCAGAACACTGGCAGACAATGAAGGCTATAAAACCTACGTGGTGCCCGATGATGTGGGCGGCAGGTATTCCGTCCTGACCCCCGTTGGTTTGCTACCGATTGCCATGGCAGGTTTCGACCTGGATGAGCTGCTTAAAGGCGCCCGGGAAATGAAGACTGCTGCCGAATCCACGGATGATATCAGGAAAAACCCGGTGGCACTTTATGCCGCTACACGGAACACCTTATATAATAAAGGCAAGATCATCGAAATTCTGGTGAACTATCAGCCGGAACTTTTTTACTTCACCGAGTGGTGGAAACAGCTCTATGGCGAAAGCGAAGGCAAAGAAGGCAAAGGCATTTTCCCTGCCGGCGTAAGCTTCACCACCGACCTGCATTCCATGGGGCAATACATACAGGACGGATTGAGGAAAATCTTCGAGACGGTTGTCTCGGTTGAAAAACCCAACAAGAAGCTGGAAATACCAAAAGACAAAGAGAACCTGGATAAACTGAACTACATCGCTGGGAAAAACATACATGAAGTCAATCTGATGGCCGAAAAAGGCACCACCATCGCACATGTCGACGGCGGTGTTCCCAACATCAAAATCAGCATACCACAGGTGAATGCCGAATCGCTGGGCGAACTGATCTACTTTTTTGAATTGGCCTGTGCAGTCAGCGGATACATTTTGGGCATCAATCCCTTCGACCAGCCGGGGGTAGAGGAATACAAACGCAATATGTTTGCCCTGCTCGGAAAACCGGGATTTGAAGAAGAAACAAAACATATCCGTAAACGCTTATAAATTCAGCTATGAAATACAGGATCTTTTTGTTTGCGTTGTTTCTGATCATTGCGGCCTGCGGACCGAAAACCAAATCAAAGCGGGCATTTGAAAAACTCAAACAGCTTGAGGGCCAATGGGCATCGAACAACAATATCCTTTTTTACGAAAGCTGGGAGCTGATTGATGACTCAACCCTTTCCGGAAACGGATACAGCCTCCAGGAAACCGATACGGTATTTTCTGAAGTGCTCACCCTTACCCTTCGCAAAAACCGGATCACTTATCTGGCCAAAGATCCGGCACAAAACCGCGGGCAGGCCATCCCCTTCGTCTTGAAGAAAAGACGGGGAAATAAGTTTGTTTTTGAAAATCTCGAACATGATTATCCCAACCGGATCATCTATGAACTGGAGAATGACAGCCAGCTCAACATACGGCTGGAAACAGCGAAAGGGACGAAAGGAACGGAGTTTTTTTTGAAAAGGGCTGTTGGCTTTTAGCTAATGGCTGTTGGCTATTGGCTGTTGGCTGTTGGCTGTTGGTAATTAACATTTATGCTTATGAGAAATTTCAGACATTATGAAATATGGAAACAAAGCATGACACTTGTAAAAGACATATATAGACATTCTTTACAATTGCCTGATACGGAGAAATTCGGATTGCGCAGCCAAATAACACGATCTGCTGTTTCAATTCCGTCAAATATAGCAGAAGGATGTAGCAGACGAACCGATGCGGATTTTTCAAGATTTCTTGAAATTGCACTCGGCTCTGCCTTTGAATTGGAAACACAAATTATCCTTATGAAAGATCTGAATTTCTTTGATGTAGAAGAATATAATAAAACAATAACTCAATTACACTCATTACAAAAACAAATCAATACCCTAATTCAAAAAATAAAAAATGTCAATGCCAAAAGCCAATAGCCAATAGCTAAAAGCCAACAGCCAATTACCATGAACTTTATCGAACTAGCAAAACACCGACAAAGCGTTAGAAAATACACCGACCAGCCGGTGGAGAAAGAAAAGCTTGAAAAATGCCTCGAAGCTGCACGCCTGGCGCCTTCCGCCAGCAACTCACAGCCCTGGCATTTCATTGTTGTGGATGAGCCGGAATTGAAAAACAAGGTGGCACACCACACCTACGACCCCCTAATCTCGTTCAACAAATTTGTGCCCCAGGCCCCGCTGCTTGTGGTCATTGTGCTGGAAAAACCCAAAGTGATCACCCAGATCGGGGATATGATCAAAAAGAAAAAATATCCCGTGATCGACATGGGCGTTGTAGCCGAGCACTTTTGCCTGCAGGCCGCCGAACTGGGCCTGGGCACCTGCATGCTGGGATGGTTCAATCAAAAACCCATTCAGAAACTATTGAACATCCCGGAGAAGAAGGAAATCGGATTGATCATTACTTTGGGATATCCCCCGGAAGATTACAAACTCAGAAAGAAAATCAGGAAAGAAATGAATGAAATCGTAACCTACAATACTTACAAATAAAAAAACCCCGATTATGAAAAAGATAATTTACACCATTGTTGCAGCCGCATTGTTAATTGCTGCAGGCTGCACCGATCAAAAAGAGGAAAAGATGAAAGACGTATCCCCTATCACAGCGAATACTGTTGAAGAAGTAATCAGCGAATTGCAAAATGAATATGGTGATCAGCATCTGTTCAGGATTGAGAAGGGCGTGAAGCAAACGGCAGAGCTGTGGCGTGAAAAAGACGGCGATGCCTCCGTGTTCAAAGATTTTTGCATGAATCAGTTCGTTGCGGATCAAACCGAACTTGATACTTTGTTTTTCAGGCTGAGCCGGAATTTTGAAACCATCAACGGCAGCCTGCTCAAAATCAATAAGGATTTGAAACGGCAACTGCACCTCGACATGGGCGATATCCAAAGCATCGACCTGATGTTCGGGAGCTATAATCCCTATGCACATCTCACCGAGGATTTTTTCAGCAACAAGATCGCTTTTGTAGTCACCCTGAACTTTCCGTACTATTCACTGGAAAAGAAATCGGAAAAAGCAGATCAATGGAGCCGTAAGCAATGGGCTTTTGCAAGAATGGGCGACCTTTATACGGCCAGGCCACCTGCCCGCCTGCTGCAAAAAGCTTCCACTGCAACCACTGCATCCGACACCTACATTTCAGAATACAATATTTATATGGGTTATTTGAGGGATCAGGAAGGAAACACCTTCTTCCCCGAAGAGCTGAAGCTGATCACGCACTGGGGCCTGAGGGACGAACTCAAATCCAATTATGCTGAAGAAAATGGACTCGAACGGCAAAAGATGATCTACCAGGTGATGAAAAGGATCATCGATCAGAGCATCCCGCAAAAGGTTATCAATTCGGGTGAGTACTACTGGGATCCTTATAGCAACAGGGTTTATGATAAATCGGGAGAAGGGATGGCATACGAAAGCGAACCCGATACAAGATATGAGTTTTTACTGGACAATTTCAAAGCTGAAAAATCCCTCGATCCCTTTTATCCCCATCATAAAAACTTCATTCAGAGAAAATTTGAAGGGAATTATGAAATCCCCCAGCAAGAGGTGGAGAAATTGTTCAGGGAATTTGTTTCCTCGCCTACGGTTAAAAAAGTAGGAGCATTGATCAGCCAAAGATTGGGT
The DNA here is from genome assembly GCA_021738625.1 of Bacteroidales bacterium. Classification (GTDB taxonomy): domain Bacteria; phylum Bacteroidota; class Bacteroidia; order Bacteroidales; family JAIOZK01; genus JAIOZK01. Next base: position 71,955 of record JAIPBS010000017.1, on the reverse strand, counting down.
CGCGATTTGGAACCTTTCGACATCTGGTATGACGGCTTCAAAGCCAGGAGTGTGATTTCCGAGGACCGCCTCGACCGGATGGTACGTGAAAAATATCCCACCCTGGAGGCTTTCCAGAACGACCTGTCCCACCTGCTTGTGAACCTGGGATGGGACAAGGCAAAAGCCCGGGAAATCGCCCACCGCATCCAGGTGGATCCGGCCAGGGGAGCCGGTCATGCCTGGGGCGCCGAATCAAGGGAATTTATGGCGCATCTGAGAACCAGGATGGGAGAAGATGGGATGGATTACAAAGGATACAACATCGCCATGCATGAGTTCGGGCATACGGTCGAGCAAACCGTTACACTGCATGATGTGGACTACTATATGCTGCGCGGCGTTCCCAATACCTCCTTCACCGAAGCCCTGGCTTTCATTTTCCAGAAACGCGATCTGGCTATGCTGGGCCTCACAAAAACATCTTCTGAAAAAGAAGCCATGATGGCCCTCGACAATTTCTGGTCGAGCTACGAGATCATGGGTGTTTCGCTGGTGGATATGGAAGTGTGGAAATGGATGTACGAACATCCCGATGCCAGCCCGGCTGCTTTAAAAGAAGCCGTAATCCGTATATCCAAAGATGTGTGGAATGATTATTACGCACCCGTTTTCGGAAGCAAGGACGAACCCATACTGGCAATCTATTCGCATATGATCGACAATCCGCTTTATCTTTCGGCTTATCCCATGGGGCACCTGATCGACTTCCAGCTGGAAAAGGAGATTGCCGGGAAAAACTTTGCCGATGAAGTGATGCGCATTTTCACCCGGGGCAGGCTTATCCCCCAATATTGGATGAAAAAGGCCGTGGGCAATAAAATTTCGGGGCAACCTTTGATTGAAGCAACTGATGAAGCTTTGAAAGTGGTGAAATAAAACAGGAACTTGTTTTTTTATTAAAACCGGAATGGTGCATGGGAAAGCAAAAGCCCGAAGCTATTCCGGCTTTTTTATCAATTCTTCTATCACCTTTGGATAGTGTTCATATTCCAGTTTATGAACTTTCTGTGCCAGTGTTACTGGGGTATCGTCTTGCTCAACCGGGCATTTGGCCTGGAAAATGATCTGGCCTTCATCATATTTTTCATTTACATAATGTATGCTAATGCCTGATTCCTTTTCATTGTTTCCAACTACCGCCTCATGAACCCTGTCGCCATACATGCCCCTGCCTCCGTATTTAGGTAGCAAAGCAGGATGGATATTCACGATCCGGTTGGGATAAGCCTGCAACAGCTTGTCGGGAATGAGCCAGAGAAAACCAGCAAGCACGATGAAATCGATCTGATAGAATTTAAGTATTTCCGGTATCCGGTTGCTTTCATAAAATGCTTTGCGATTGAATGCAAGGTGGTGAATACCCAAGGTTTCAGCCCTTTTTAGTACATAAGCATCCGGCCGGTTCGATAAAATGAGCGCTACTTTAACAAAGGGTTTGTTCTTAAAGTATTCAGCGATATTTTGCGCATTGGTTCCACTACCTGAAGCAAATATGGCGATTTTTTTCATTGAATCGATTGATTGATAAGTTTTTCGCACTTGGCCTTCAAATTTAAAAAATATATTTTCCTGTTTTACAGGCAATTTGCCAAAATTTATTCAAAATTCGCAATATGTTGTTAATCTGCTCATTAGTAAATGATAAGGTTAATTTTTTATAAAATTCTTTGCTTTTTTTTGATTTAATATCTTTCTTTGCAAACTGTTTAACCAAAAACGAAAAGATATGTCTGACATTGCAACAAGAGTAAAAGCTATCATCGTTGATAAGCTTGGCGTAGATGAAGGAGAAGTAACTCCAGAAGCAAGTTTCACCAATGACCTTGGTGCAGATTCCCTTGATACAGTTGAGCTGATCATGGAATTCGAAAAGGAATTCAACATTGCCATTCCCGACGATCAGGCCGAAAAGATAGGCACCGTTGGCGAGGCCATTAAATACATTGAAGAAAACGCAAAATAAGTAAATCCTACTGCATGGAATTAAAGCGTGTTGTTGTCACCGGTTTGGGAGCCATCACTCCCATAGGCAATACTGTTGAGGAATTCTGGAAGAATACGGTTGATGGCGTTAGCGGAGCTGGTGACATAACCCACTTTGATGCTTCCAAATTCAAAACAAAATTTGCCTGTGAAGTAAAGGATTTCAATCCCAGTGACCACTTCGACAGAAAAGAAGCCAGGAAATATGACCTGTATGCACAATATGCACTGGTCGCTGCTGACCAGGCTGTTAAGGATGCTGCCATTGACCTGGAGAAAATCGATCCTGACAGGGTAGGTGTAATATGGGCAAGCGGTATTGGAGGGCTGAACACTTTTCAGCAGGAAATTACAAATTACTGCAAGGGTGACGGAACTCCCAGGTTCAATCCTTTTTTCATTCCAAAAATGATCGCCGACATCGCATCCGGCCATATTTCAATCAAATACGGATTCAGGGGGCCCAATTATGCCACAGTTTCGGCATGCGCCTCTTCGGCCAATTCGCTGGCCGACGCCTTTAACTATATCAGGTTGGGCAAAGCGGATATGTTTGTGACCGGTGGCTCGGAGGCTTCCATCTTTGAAGGCGGGATAGGCGGCTTTAATGCCATGCATGCCATCAGCACGAGAAACGACGATCCCAAAACGGCTTCCAGGCCATTCGACAAAGACCGGGACGGTTTCGTACTGGGTGAAGGCGGTTGTGCTTTGATGTTCGAAGAACTTGAACACGCTCTGGCACGTGGCGCCAAGATATATGCTGAAGTTGGGGGCGCGGGCCTTTCGGCTGATGCACATCATATGACCGCACCACATCCCGAAGGATTGGGTGCCAAAAATTGCATGAGATATGCCCTGGAAGATGCAGGTATGTCAGTTGATGAGATTGATCATATCAATACACACGGCACATCCACACCAGTGGGTGATATCGCCGAACCAAAAGCCATTGTAAGCCTGTTCGGTGAGCATGCATATAAGATTAACATCAACTCCACCAAGTCCATGACCGGGCATTTGCTTGGAGCAGCAGGCGCGGTTGAAGCTATTGCAACCATACTTACTGTGCAAAATGATATTGTGCCACCAACGATCAATCACTTTACAGATGACCCACAGATTGACAATAAGTTGAACTATACTTATCACAAAGCGCAAAAGAGGGTTATCAATGCTGCCATTTCAAACACCTTTGGCTTCGGTGGACATAACGCCTCTGTTTTGTTTAAGAAATTTATTCAGTAAAATTGAAGGTGTTACCCTTATCAATAGTTAAAGCATTTTTTTCGTCCGACAAGACATTATATAAATACATTAAAAATATTTTCGGGTTTTATCCCGGAAATATTTTTTTATATAAACTCGCTTTCAAACACCGCTCCAACGCCAAAGAATTGATCAAGGGTGTGCGGATGAGCAACGAACGGCTCGAGTACCTGGGTGATGCAATCCTGAGCGCTATTGTCGCCGATTTCCTTTTTAAAAAATTCCCTTTGAAAGATGAAGGGTTCCTCACCGAAATGCGCGCAAAGATCGTTAACCGCTCGCAGCTCAATAAGATCTCAAGAAAACTGGGCCTGGATAAATTTATCGAATCGGATCATGACAGCAAAAATCTCTGCAAATCCATCAAAGGTGATACCTTCGAAGCTTTCCTGGGCGCATTGTACCTCGATAAAGGCTATACTTTTTCAAAACATGTTGTTATCGATCGTATCATCAATGTGCATTACGATATTGAAGAGCTTGAAAAACAGGAGAATAATTATAAAAGCAAACTGATCGAATGGGCACAAAAAGAAAAACAGGAAATTGAGTTTCGGATGGTGCAAGAAAAAGGAGAGGGATATAACAAACAATACCTTGTTGAGGTTTTACTCAACAATAAGGCGATTGGTAACGGATGTGATTTCTCCATCAAAGGCGCTGAACAAATTGCGGCAGAAAAAGCTTATACAAACATCTGATTTTAAAACATTCCAACTTATTGTATTTGTATTTCTGATTTTTTTCCTTATATTTACGGATTAAGACTGTTCTTCGGAATGAACATTGTAAACCTAAACTTTAATTAATCCTAAAGATTTAGAACCATGATGAAATCCGCAGCAAGCAAACAGGCATTAAACTTCTACTCAACTTTTAAACCCTTCAGGAATATTGCCACATCCCTTATCGACAGGCGTTTACATAAAAATATTGTTGAGGCCGATACGGGTAACCTGAAAGCCGTACAACAAAAAAAGTACGAATTTCTATCATCTCTACTATTTTCTGTTAAGAAAAATATTGATAATGGTTATATTTCTAGAACCTATATTAAAAACCTGGGTAATTTTATCACCAACCTTGAAGTGTCGATGGTGGAAGACAAGGATCCGGAAAAGGACGTTTCTTCCTTTAACGACAAATACGGCATCGATCCTCCAAACTTTATTGTACTTTCCCCCACCCAGCGTTGCAACCTGAACTGCACAGGTTGTTATGCATGTTCTGACAGAACCACTGCGCCCACTCTTCCGTTCCAGTTAGTGGATAAAATCGTTGGCGAAGTACATGATTCCTTTAACAGCAGATTTGTCACCATCAGTGGTGGCGAACCGTTTATGTATAATGATGATGGCAAAACAATATTTGATATTTTTGAAAAATACAACGATATGTTTTTCCTGATCTACACCAACGGCACGCTGATCAATGAAAAGATTGCACATCGACTGGAAAAGTTGGGAAACGTTACCCCTGCCATTTCAGTTGAAGGTTATCGGGAACATACCGACGAACGACGCGGTAAAGGCACTCATGATAAGATATTAAAAGCCTTTGAAAATCTAAGAACAGCCGGAGTTCCGTTTGGCGTGTCGGCCACAGCAACCAGCCGGAACGTGAAAGAGTTTCTGAAGGATGAGTTTTATGAATATTATTTCGATGAACAGGGAGCTTCCTATATGTGGCAGTTTCAGTTTATGCCCATCGGCAGGGGCCGCGAAACTTTCGACCTTGTGGTTTCTCCTGAAGATCGCGTAAAAATGTTCAGAACCTGGGAACGCATGCTTGAGAAGAGAAGATATGCCATTGCCGATTTCTGGAACAGCGGGTTGCTCACCCATGGCTGTGTTGCATATGGCGCCAACCGTGGCCATATTTATATCGATTGGAACGGCAACATCATGCCCTGCGTATTTGTACCGTATCATGTTGATAACGTTTACAACCTGTTCAAAAACGGTAAGAGCCTGGGCGACGCCATGCTCTCAGGTTTTATGAGAAACGGAAACAAATGGCAGATAGAATATGGCCTGGTCGACAAAAAAAAACCCGGCAACTGGCTGATGCCATGCTCCATAAGGGATCACTATGCAAACTTCCGTGAAAACATCATTACTGGCGATGCAAAAGGTGAAGACAAGGAAGCGGATGCAATACTTGAAGATAAAGGCTATTATGAAAACATGCTTGGGTATGATGAAAAACTGCGCAATCTGACTGAGGAAATCTGGGAAAAAGAGTATATTGCGAAAGGATAAATGTACCGAATGCCTTTTTCGCCTATGGCCAATAAAAAATTGATATTAGAACAAGACGTTTCTGTCGGGTTTAGCCTGCTGGCCATTAGTTCAACATTAAAAGACTATAAGCTAAGCTTTCATTTGAACAAGCTTTTCAACATCAATCTACGAAAGATTGAAGATTTTCAGCCAATCCTGCAAGACCAAACTTATCCTTTTTATTTGCACGACCGGGAAAGCAGCCCATATCGCATCAGCCTGCTTAAAACGAAAAATTCAGGCAATATGTTACTGAAAGGATTGAAACAGGTAGATTACCTTTTCATTGTACATTACGATCTGCCGGCAGGACAGCTAAAGGACTATCTGAAAAAGATCAAGACGATTCCCAATGTGATGACCAGTTTTGAGGTTAAAACCGATGAAAACAAATTGCTTGCCCAGCTGCTCAATGATTTGGAGATTCATATCCTTGAAAATGATAAGATGGCCAGTTAGAAAGCTCAAAGACTTGCCGGCTCGGCTTCCATCTCTTCAGCAGGATAGGACCCCAACAGGTTTTTTAATACTGCCGGATTTTCTTCCTTCAACCAAATCTGCTCCTGTTCAGGATGCAATAAAACAGGCATGCGGTTATGGATCTTTCCCACCAGTGGATTGGGTGAGGTGGTGAGGATGGAAAAACTTTGTATTGTTTTGCCATGGCGATCTTTCCATTCCTCCCAAATACCGGCCATGCTAAATAATTTTTCACTCCTGACAAAAAACCGGTAAGGGATTTTCTTTTTGTCCTCTTTCTTCCATTCATAAAAGCCGCTACTCACCACCAGGCATCGTCGTTTCCGAAAGGCATGTTTAAAAGCCGGTTTGCCGTCGATGGTTTCGGAACGCGCATTGATCAGCCGGCTCCCGATTTTATGGTCTTTTGCCCAAAATGGGATCAGTCCCCATTTCAAAAAACTCAGCTTTTGCGGTTCGGTGTTCAGGATAACAGGCAATTGCTGCGTAGGTGCACAGTTCAGGGACGGCCTGTAAAGTTCTTCGTAAACATCCACGTTAAAGCGTATTCTGATGTCTTCTTCGGTAGCAGCAAGTTGGTATCTCCCGCACATGATCAGGAATGGATTTTGTGTTTGGCCAAAGATATGACATCCTGATGATCGAATGCAAGAGCGGGCAATTCATCTATGGGAAACCACCTGGCCATTGCCGCATCATCGCCTCCTTTAACTTGTTCGCCTTCATCACCGGCGAAACCGAGATAGGTAACTCCGATGGTGCGCCCCCTGGGATCGCGTCCGATCTTACCAAAAGCATGTAATTGCACCAGTCCGTTGGCTTTTAAGCCGGTTTCTTCCTCAAGCTCGCGCAAGGCGGCGTCTTCCAGCTCTTCATCCATTTCAAGGAAACCTCCCGGAAGCGCCCATTGTCCTTCGAATGGCGGGTTTCCCCTGCGGATCAACAATACGTTCCAGCTTTCCACTGTCTTCCTGAAAACAACAGCATCAACGGTAACCGCAGGTCGCGGATAATCATAGGTATAAGACATAATTTTTTTTCATGAAAATAAGAAAAATCCCGGAATAACCGGGATTCTTCTCGTACTATAAACAACCAACTGTGATACGATTTTCCTTGCAATCGTATAGGAGATCTTATGCTAATGGCTCATGCCACAGTATTCATTGATTAAAAATTCTTCGGGTACATCGCCCAGGCATTCGTTGATCCGCTCAAACAGTGAATCGCTTTTCACAACTGCGATGGTACCATCGTGATGACGTGTGATCATAAAATAACTGTTGCTGTTTTTGTAGCAATCAACGCCATAAAACTCCGATCTTTTGATCAAAACGCATTCGGTATTGAAAGGCAGATCATTGCTGTTATGCTCTTCGGCAATGGCCAGCTCAAAACTATCCACCAAACACACTGAAGCCATCAACTCCGTATTAAAAGGAATGTCATCGGTATAGGCTTCCTGTTCCATATCCAAACTTGCAGGCCTGCTGTTCAAAAAAATATCCCAGGTATCGAAAGGAATATCACCAACAGCTTTCTCCTCTTTCAAATAAAACAATTCATTCATGGCCTGCTGTTGCATAAATTTTTTAAATATTTTTTCCGTATCAAATGGGATATCATCAGTGTATGGCTCTTCTTCTAAAGAAAAGAAAGACTCGTTGTCGGATTTTCCTGAGGCAGCGGCAAAAGCTGAACAAATTAAAAAAGTGAAGCAAACCAGCAGGACCGGTACCTTTTTATGTATGTGGTTGTGTGCTTTCATCATGTTAAATTTTTTGGGTCCGCTTATATGGTTGCGAATTACATGCCAAAGCATGTAAGCGATTGTTTTAAAGCTTTTTACAAACATGATGTTTGACGAAAATTGTATTAATACCGAACAGATGCTGTCCGAAGCTGTACGCTTTCTAGAAAAGATCAGTTTGTTTTGCCGGATACTACGATCACAAATTCACCTCTCGGTTTTTGATCCGAGAAGAATGATATCAGTTCCTCAAGCATTCCCCTGCGGGTTTCCTCATACATTTTGCTAAGTTCCCTCGAAACCGATGCATAACGGTTTTTGCCAAAATGTTCTGCTAGCTGTTCGAGGGTTTTAAGCAGGCGATGGGGAGATTCATAAAAAACCAAAGTGTGCGGATAGTCCGCCAGAATTTCCAGCCGGGTTTTCCTGCCTTTTTTGTGGGGAAGAAATCCTTCGAAATGAAAGCGATCAGATGGGATACCCGAAAGAACCAAAGCAGGCAAAAAGGCGCTCGGACCCGGAAGGCAATCTATTTGGATCCCTGCCTGCAGGCATTCTCGAACCAACAAAAAGCCGGGATCGGAAATACCGGGCATGCCGGCATCGGTTACCAAACCAATATTTTCTCCCTTCTCCAGGCGATCAATGATACCGGATACGGTTTGGTGTTCATTCACCTGATGATGGGGTTTCATTTTAATTGTTATATCATAATGTTTCAGCAACAAACCGGTTTTTCGGGTATCTTCAGCCAACAACAAATCCAGTTGTTTCATTACCTCAACTGCCCGGTAAGTGATATCCCCGAGATTTCCGATCGGAGTTGGTATGATGTAGAGCTTCCCCATTTCAGTATGTTTGAACAAATTCGGCCAGCAACCTGAACAAATCCTCATAATCTGTTAATGGAAGTTCTTTGGCCGCATCATCCGGGTTATGGTACTCGCTGAATTCCTTTCCCCTCGTATAAATAAAAAATGATGGCACGCCTTCCTTGTAAAACGGACAATGATCGCTGTTGCAGGATTCGCCTCTTGCCTTAATGCTTTGCAGATAATCGTATTCGTTATTGATCCCGACCAGGCGCTCAAATTCCTCTTCAAAAACTTCACCATTCACCACCGTGATGCCTTCACTTCCGGTCCCAACCATATCAAGGTTTATAAGAAACTTCATCTGATCAAGAGGTATTAGCGGATTGAGGGCGAAATAGGTGGCGCCCATCAGCCCGGTTTCTTCACCCGCGCTGGCAATAAATAACATGGAATAATCAGGCTTGTTTTTTTCAAGGGCAAAATGCCTGCCCAGATCGGTGATCATAGCCACCCCGCTTGCATTGTCGTTGGCGCCGGGAAACCAGGTCCTTTTACCCATGTAGCCCAAATGATCGTAATGAGCCGTGAAGACCAGGAAGCTGTCGGGCTTGGATTTGCCTTTAATCCAACCAACAACATTTTGTGTTTTATGTGCCGGTAAATAAAGATTTCGTAAATCGATTTTTATGGAGGTAGCTTCTTCTGGGAGTTTTGTGGAATCTATTTCCAGAGTGAAATAATCCACTGGCCATTGGGCAATAGACAAAAACCAGTACATATTTTTATCTGTGGTAAAGATGATGCCTGCAAGATTTTCGGGCACACTGTCGAGGATCAGCTTTTTAAAAGCCCTGTCGGCTACAAGCACTTTGCCGTTCAACTCGCTTTCCTCATAAAACCGCTTTAACAGCCGCTGGTCAGCCGAATCAATCTGCAGGCGCAGCAGTTCAAATTCCCCCACTGCCGCAGAAGAGTTTGCATAAACAATAAAATCATCAAAGGGCATTAACTTTTCCCCGTCAATTTTCAGTTTTATCTTATAAGGAAAAGTGTTCACCGGGAAGCCAAAACGTTGGAAATATTTTCCATCGAATGATTTCAAACCGTTTTCTGCAAACTCATCCGCAATAAACTTTGCCGCTTTCAAATCGCCATCCTTCACATAACCTCTGCCTGCAAATTTTTTGGAAGAGAGCTTTTTGATCATTTTTTCAGCATAATCAATGTCCTGCGCAGAAATGCTCAGCACAAAAAAAATCATAACCAGGCCAAAGCCAGTGCGGGCTGAAAATATTTTTTTCATGGATCAGTATCTTTTCTCTACAAGTTTTTTCAACTGAAGGTAGGAAGGCTTTCCGCTCCAATCGTGTTCTTCTTTTAAACGTTCCAAGAAAGCATTGGCATCCTCTAATGAAGCCATGCTGTTCAATTGTTCAATAATGCTATTGTATTCGTTCATATTGCCATCAAACAATTCATGGATGAAAAGAAATTTCTCATTGATGCCTATGGCTTTCTTCAGATCGTCAATTTTGTTCTGCTTGATCCGGGCGGCAAGCGTCTCATCCTTTTTGTCCATTAATTTGTCGGCCAGGGTAGTATGGTCGCCAAACAGATCGGCAGTCATTCTTTGCTGCTTATTGGCGGGAGGCGTTTTATCCGCTTCTTGTTTTTCGGGAATTATGGTCTTTTGTTTTTGTTTCTGATTGGATGTTTCGTCCTCTTTGGTAGAATCATCATGATTGCCGGTTTCCTTCTGTTCAATCCTTTCTTCTTTCACTGGCCTCTCTTTGGTGTTTTCCTGAGCAGTTTTCTTCCGCTCCATGGCCTGTTCTTCAACTTGTTTTTCAGGCTCCGGTTTTTTTCTTTCTGTTTGGGTTGGATCGGGCAATTTGGGTTCGCTGAGCCTGTTGCCGATTTTGTTGTTCATGCGCTCAAGCGAACGAAAATCTTCATAAATTTTCCTGAGGTTTCCCAGCAAAATATCCATGTCGATTTGAGGAATTTTATCCTCATTTTCCAATACATTCCGCACCTGTTCTTCCAGTGCTTCGAAGGTGATTTCAATTTCTTTTTTCAAATCCCTGATATCCATTCTATTATTTTTGTTGTTTATTTTTGATATATGTGAATTCTGTAACTTTGCATGTACCGAACGATTTCATAAAATTAAGAAACTTAAGATTAACTTTTAATGTTTATAGAGAAATCGAAACATCCGAACCGTTCCGGGTGGATTGAAGTCATATGCGGATCGATGTTCTCCGGTAAAACCGAAGAACTGATCCGTCGCCTGAACAGGGCGCGGATCGCAAAGCTCCGGGTTGAAATCTTCAAGCCACGGGTTGACAAACGCTACGACGAGGAGAATGTTGTTTCGCATAACGCCAACTCCATCCACTCCACCCCGGTTGAAACGGCTTCGCAAATCATGCTGTATGCAAATGATTTTGATGTGGTGGGTATAGATGAAGCGCAGTTTTTTGATACTGAGCTGAGCATGGTTTGCAACCACCTGGCCAATGCAGGGGTCAGGGTGATCATAGCCGGCCTTGATATGGACTTCAGCGGGAAAGCCTTCGGGCCCATGCCGGAGCTGTTGGCAACCGCCGAATTCGTGACAAAAGTCCATGCCATCTGTATGAACTGCGGGAACCTGGCCAATCATTCCTACCGGAAAACAGCGAATGAAAAACTGGTGGTACTGGGAGAAACAGACAACTACGAACCCTTATGTAGAAGCTGCTTCAATGAGAAAAGAAAGGCACAGGGTAAATAGATTTCATTACCTTTGTTGGCCGTTAAACAATTCGTATTGCAGACTTTATAAAAATCATTAACAAAAAAAATCTATTGATAGCACATGAAAAAAATCACAGGATTGATGCTGATCGCATTGATATCGTTTAGTTTGAGCTCCTGCTCGCAAAAAAATGCTAATGATGAAACCATCGCCATCATACATACGGATATGGGTGATATGAAGGTAAAACTGTATAACGAAACACCCGCGCACAGGGATAATTTCGTTAAGCTTGTGAAAGAAGGTTGGTATGACGGGAGTCCATTTCATAGGGTGATTGAAGGGTTTATGATACAGGGCGGACAGAGCGCTGAAGGAGAAGAAGGACCCGGTTACCGCGTTGATGCAGAATTTGTTCCGGGCTTTATTCATAAAAAAGGAGCGCTTGCCGCGGCACGACAGAGCGACCAGGTGAATCCCGAGAAAAAATCTTCCGGATCGCAGTTCTACATTGTGCAAGGCAGAACATTTACCGATCAGGAGCTGGATTATGTGGAGAAAAAATGGGGACAGGAGTTTACCGAGAAGCAGCGCGAAATTTATAAAACCCAGGGTGGTGCCCCGCATCTTGATGGAGAATATACCGTATTCGGACAACTGATTGAAGGATATGATGTGCTGGATAAAATCGCTGCCGTGGAAACAAACAACAAGATGGAAAACAAGCCTGTGCAGGATATCAAAATGACCATCGAAATTGTAGAATAAAATATCTTCCAAAAATCATGATTGACAAAATTGAAGAGATCAGGAAAAAAATAGACGCCCTTCAGCCCAAAAATGCCGAAGAAGTGGAAGAATTCCGGCTAAAATACCTGACCAAAAAAGGCTTGATCCCTTCCCTTTTCAAGGATTTTAAAGATGTGCCCCCTGAACAAAAGAAAGAGATCGGGCAGGCGCTGAACCAGTTGAAGACATATGCCCAGATGAAATACAATCAATGGAAGGAAGAGCTGGGTAAAGACAGGGAGAGCAAGGCCGCTGACATCGACTTTAGCCTGCCTGCCAATTTCGTTGAGCTTGGTGCAAGGCATCCCATCTCTATTGTTTTGAACGACATGGTTGATATCTTCAACCGACTTGGGTTTACGGTTGCCGAAGGTCCCGAGATCGAAGATGATTTTCACAATTTTACCGCTTTGAATTTCCCTGAGGAACATCCGGCAAGGGATATGCAGGATACTTTTTTCTTTGAAAAAAACCCGGATATCCTTTTGCGAACCCACACCTCGTCGGTTCAGATCAGGGCCATGCAAAAGTTAAAACCGCCCATCCGCCAAATATATCCCGGCAGGGTTTACAGAAATGAAGCCATATCCGCACGTTCACACTGCATCTTTCACCAGGTGGAAGGGCTGTATGTGGATAAGGATGTTTCCTTTGCCGACCTTAAACAAACCCTTTATTATTTTGCAAAAGAATTTATCGGGCCGGATGTGAAGGTGCGTTTCCGGCCTTCCTACTTTCCCTTCACTGAACCTTCGGCCGAAATGGATATCAGTTGCTTCCTGTGTGGAGGCAAGGGCTGTAAGATCTGTAAAAAAACCGGCTGGGTCGAAATACTAGGCTGCGGAATGGTCGATCCCAATGTGCTTAAGTTTTGTAATATCGACCCGGAAGAATATTCAGGCTTTGCTTTTGGAATGGGCATTGAAAGACCCACCCTGGTAAAATACAGAATTGAAGACATCCGCCTGTTTTTCGAGAATGACATCCGCTTTCTGAAACAATTCCGATCGGTGATTTGATTTATGTTACCAGCAGGTTGCATCCCCTGATATCACTGTTATCGAAACGACCCAGCACTTCAAAGGCGCCGTCGGGATGACGTTTCCCGATATCCTGCGTGGCAATGAAGGAGCATGAATAAATATTGGCCAGGTCGATCACATTGATTCCCCCTGATCTTCCGTCGGCTGCAAATGACAACGGATCGTTGAAATCCCTGATCAGCACTTTCATCCAGGGAGGCGCATAAAACAGGCCCCTGGCCATGGCATAGGCCTGCGAAAGCAGTTCAGTCATACCATATTCGGAATGAACCACCGAAAGGCCCATCCCGTGTGCAAGAATTCCGTGCAACTCCTTCCGTACAATTTCCCTGCGACGACCCTTCATCCCACCAGTTTCCATCACCACCGATGTTTCGGGTACCTGAAGACCATGCTTTTCAACCAAATCGAGCAAAGCAAATGAAACGCCCAGCAGGAAAATCGTTCGGCCGGTAGGGGGCACTTTCTTAATGGCTTTTTTCAAATCATTGATATTGTTCAGAAAAAAACCTTCCCACCGGCAGGAAGAAACTTTCATCAGCTCTTTCATCATAAAGACCAGGGAGGCATTTGCTCTCTCAAGATAAGAAGGCAAAAGAGCCAGGAAGCAATATTTATCCGGCCTGCCGTAAAAGTGCTTAAATCCTTTCAATATGCTTTCTTTGTATAATGAGTAATCGACTAGATGATGCCGGCTGGTTGCCCGGCTGGTTGTGCCTGAGCTATGAAAAATTTTTTCAACCGGTCGGTCGGTTGCAAGTATTTTATGGTTTCTGAAGAATTCTATTGGCAGAAACGGGATCTTCTCAATGCTGTCAACATCTTCAATCCGCACATGCAAATGCTCCACAAACTCCCTGTAAATGGTATTCATGGCATACTGATAATGAAATATCTGCAGCGAAATCTCGTTAAATTCCCTGAAGGAAGATATGTTAAATATTTTCGGTATGAGGGTTTCAGGCTTCATTATATGCAAATTTAACAAAGAAGGGAATTTTAATACCTTTACGTTATAATATATTTCAGGAAAATGAAAAAATTATCATGGCATGTCTTGTCTCTGGCACTGGTGGCCACCTTGTTTCCGGCCTGCCAGAAATTCGAGGAATATCCCATTGAGCCATATATCGAATACCAGGATTTTGCAGTGGTCAAAGATTCGATCGGCAGAGATTCGCTCGGGTTTTTTACAATTTCCTACCGGGACGGTGACGGCGATATCGGCCTGACAAAAAACGACACGCTTCCCCCCTATCAATATAATTTCTTCCTGAATATTTACCAGAACATCAACGGTGAACTGGTGAAGCTCCAATTGCCGGATACCAACGTGAACTTCAATTCGCGTATTCCGGTACTTACCCCCGACGGCATCAATAAAGCCATAAAGGGCAGTATCGAAATGAAGCTGGAACTGTTTATGATGACGCCCTTTCTGGATTCCGATACCATTGCTTTTGAAGCATGGATCATTGACCGTGCCCTGCACAAAAGCAATGTGGTTATGAGCCCGCAGCTTATTTTAAAGTAACAAGCGCTTCTTTTTCATTCTCCTTTATTAACGATAACTTAACAATAAGTTAAATATTAGTTAATTGGATTTTACGTGGCCGGATAATCAATAGCTTGTAATTTTGCCGGCAAATGAAGAAAAATTTTATCATCGCATTGATTTCGGTTTTTCTTTTGCCGGTTGCATACAACGGCTATGCGGAAGGCAACAAGGAATCAAAGGAAGCTGTTCATTCCACTACCACCATTAAGGGTAAGATCACCGACGCCAATACAACAGAAGAGCTGGTTTGTGCCAGGATTTATATTGAAGAAGCAGGCATCAGCACCTGTTCCGATGTAAACGGAAATTACGAAATTAAAAGCATCAGCCCGGGCAAATACAACATCAAGGTTGAATATCTTTCCTATAAAGTAAAATCCCTGCCCAATGTTAAGATTACCTCCGGAAATGAAGAAACGCTTAACATTCAATTGGAATCGCTCTGATTAACATAAACTCCTTATTCTCTTCCTGACAGAATTTATTTCTACCAGAACCCTTATCTGTATTGCAGTACATGGATTTTCCATTAGCCTGTTTGATAACTTTTTGTTAAATTATCCTTACCCCAATGTTAATTTAACTTTAATTTAATGTTAACTTTTTATATCTTTGATCTTGAAAGTATGTACAAAGAATACAAACAAACTAAGAGGGGAGGTGCTCTATGAAAAAATTAATCACAACATTGGTTGCGTTCATTTTTGTTACGCTTGCTTTCTCTCAGGAAGTGCAATACAAAGATGGGAAGTATTACAAGGATGGTGAGCTGTTTACAGGCACTGTTTATGAATATTATGAAGACGGTATCATAAAAATGGAAAGCAATGTGGAAGAAGGCCTTTTGGAGGGAAACACCTATTTGTATTATCCGAACGGATTCTTGAAAGAGCAGCGCTCCTACATGGATGGGCTTAAAGACGGAACCTGGCTCCAATGGGATCAGGATCAAAATAAGATTGCCGAAGCCAATTTCAAAAATGGATTGAAAGATGGATACTGGTACATGTGGAATAAGGAAGGAAATAAACGCTATGAAATTTTCTATGCCGAAGGAAAAAAACAGGGCAACTGGTATATGTGGGATGAAAACGGCCAGTTAGCTTACGAAAGGCAGTACTAAAAAAACATTGGTTTTCGGATTGTTGAAGCGGGATCATTTCTGATCCCGCTTTTTTTATTTTGACTAATTTTACTTTCTGATTCATGTGACGATACAATCCCATGGCTTTATGATGGAGGAAACATTCAGATCATTCATACACAATGGAAAGAACGATGCAGTCGTTCACTTATACAGACTAAGGTAATATGACGGATCTGAACTACAAAAGACGCAAATGGCTTATCATTGGGTTAATACATTTTGTCGGAATAATATTCCTGGTGAAGTTATTTTTTCTGCAAGTGCTTGATCATGACTACAAACTGTTTGCCCAAAACAATGTACTTCGCTATATCACCCAGTATCCGGCCCGGGGTTTAATTTACGACCGAAGCGGTGAATTGCTGGTTTACAATGAGGCCGCATACGATTTGCTTGTGGTACCCAACCAGGTGCAATCAATCGATACTTCAAAATTTTGTAAGCTGCTCAATATTCCAAAGGAAGAATATAAGAAACGCTTTGAACGGGCAAAAAAGCATTCTCCCTATAAATCATCCATCTTTCTGGAACAGCTTTCCAAAGAAGAATATGGTTTTGTTGAAGAACAACTCTATAAATTCCCGGGATTCTACATACAGTCCAGGACACTAAGAAAATACCCCAAACCCATTGCCGCGCACATCCTGGGCTTTGTTGGTGAGGTAGATAAAAAGGAAATTGCCGGGGACTCATATTATAAGCAAGGTGATTACATTGGCAAAAGCGGAATTGAGAAGTCATACGAATCCCTCTTAAGAGGTGATAAGGGTATGAAGGTGGTCATGGTAGATGTTTTCAACCGGGAAATGGGAAGTTACCAGGAAGGCAAGTTCGACACCACTGCCCATGCGGGGAAAAACCTTTTCCTCACCATCGATGCCAATTTGCAGGCTTACGGGGAAAAGCTCATGCACAATAAAAAGGGCAGCATTGTTGCCATCGAACCTTCCACCGGAGAAGTGCTTGCCATGGTTAGCAGCCCGTCTTATGATCCCAACCTGCTGATTGGAAGGGTACGTACAAAAAATTTCAGGAAACTCAGCAAAGATACACTGGAGCCGCTATACAACAGGCCAACACAGGCGCAATACCCGCCAGGTAGTACTTTTAAGCTGGCCAATGCACTCATCGGCTTGCAGGAAAAAGTGTTGTATCCAGGCACCAAATACGGTTGCGACGGGGTTGTTTCTGTTCCCATCAAATGCAGTCACAACCATTACGCACCCCTTGAGCTGCCAGGCGCTATAGAACAAAGTTGTAATCCTTACTTCTGGCGGGTTTTCAGATCGATCATCGAACAACCAAAATTTGATTCCATACAACAGGGTTATATCCTTTGGAAAAACTACCTGGGAAGCCTCAATATCGGAAAGGGATTTAACAGCGATATTGGCAACCAACGGTCGGGTAATTTACCGGAAGCTTCTTATTTCAACAGGTATTATGGCAGAAGCGGTTGGCGTGCCATCACCATTCGTTCGTTTGCCATTGGACAGGGAGAAGTTGAGCTTACACCGCTCCAACTGGCCAACCTTACCGCCATCCTTGCCAACAGGGGTTTCTATATTACCCCCCATCTTGTAAAAGCAGTGGACGAGCAAAGCAATGAATTTAAAAGATATGCAGAAAAACATCAAACTGCTATCGACTCGATTAATTTCACAACAGTGATTGAGGGAATGAGGCAGGTTTATGAAGGAACACATGGCTCAGCCAGGTGGTACAAACCCGATAGCATCAGCATCGCCGGAAAAACCGGGACATCGGAAAATCCACATGGACAAGACCATTCGGTCTTTATTGCTTTTGCACCTGTCGATAACCCTAAAATCGCAGTTGCCACAGTTGTTGAAACCAGCGGCTTTGGCTCTACATGGGCTGCGCCGATCTCAACTTTAATGGTTGAAAAATACCTGAAGGGCGAAGTGAAGAAAAGCTGGTTTGAAGAAAAAATGATAAACGCGAACTTATTGAATGGAAGTGAGAAGAAGGATTAATACATATGGCAAGCTGGACTGGCTGACGATATTGATCTACCTGCTGCTTGTATTCATCGGATGGTTAAATATTTATGCATCTTCCTACAACCCTGAGCATCAAAGCATACTGGATCTTTCCCAACGTTACGGAAAGCAGTTGCTCTGGATCATCCTGGCGATAGTGCTTGCGCTGATCATATTGATGATCGACAGTAAATTCTTTTCCACATTTGCCTATCTGATGTACGGGATCAGCATGCTTTCACTGGTCGGGGTTTTGTTGATCGGGGCGACCATTGCCGGATCCAAATCCTGGTTCCAATTGGGCAGCTTCGCCATCCAGCCGGCTGAGTTCGCCAAGTTTGCCACTTGCCTGGCCATAGCAAAATACCTCACAACTTTACATGTAAATTTGAAAAAGTTCAAGCATCTGATCATTTCGCTTGCCATCATTTTTGCCCCTGCATTTCTTATTTTGCTTCAACATGACACAGGCTCCGCCCTGGTTTATGCAGCCTTTATTTTGGTTTTATACAGAGAAGGATTATCCGGAAGCTTCTTAATCATTATCCTGCTGGCCAGCCTGCTGTTTATCTTTACTTTATTGTTCGGGAAATGGCCCGTACTGATAGGCATTGGAGGGCTGCTGCTGCTTTTTGTCATGCTGATCAAAGCAGCCAGAAAACGGCTTAAGTTACTTATTGGCGCTACGGTTCTTATGGCAGCCTTTACCTTCACGGTTGAATATGGTTTTCAAAATGTTTTAAAGCCCCATCAAAAAGAACGCATTGAGGTTTTGCTCGGCAAGAAAGATGATCCGCATGGGGTAGAATACAATGTAAACCAATCAAAGATCGCCATTGGTTCGGGCGGGTTCAGCGGAAAGGGTTTTTTGCAGGGCACCCAAACCAAGTTTGACTTTGTTCCCGAGCAAAGCACCGACTTTATTTTCTGCACCATCGGTGAGGAATGGGGGTTTATGGGATCGGCCGTAATGATCATTTTGTTCATGTTTTTGTTGTTTAGGATCGTTAAACTGGCTGAACGCCAGCGTTCCGATTTCAGCAGGATTTACGGCTACGGTGTGGCTTCCATTTTACTGTTCCATTTTTTGATCAATATCGGGATGACCATCGGATTGACTCCGGTTATCGGAATACCTTTACCCTTCATCAGCTACGGGGGTTCTTCTCTCTGGGCTTTCACCATTCTGCTTTTCATTTTCCTCAGGCTGGATTCATCCCGGCTCGAAGCACTTTAATAAAAAAAGGTGTGCCTCGAATAGACACACCCTGATCCTATCTAAAAAAGTTTGTTCCTAATAGAACTTTATCCTGTTATCTTTGATATCTGCTGCATCTTCCAAAGCCCTGTAATAAGAGTTATTCATGATCTGATTCTGGTAACTTTCCATGAAAGGCTTCACAAAAGGCTGATAGTTTGTGATCTCAGAAGCTTCCAAAAACTGGTCGATCACGAGAATGTATACGCCCAAATTGCCTTCAACAGGTGGGGTAAGCACACCTTCTCCGCTTGTGAAAACGGTTGCAACCACCTCCGGTTCCCTTCCGATGCCACGAATATTGGGAGAGGCAAATGAAACAGTAACCGTATCTACTTCAGCTTCCAATTGTGATGCAATTTCGTAAATATTTCCTTCTAAAGCACTCATTTCTTCCAGGATCATATCGGCTTTCTTTTCCTTGATCACCATATTCTCAACCGAGGTCCGCAATTCTTCAAGGGGCATATAGCCTTCCTTGCGTCTTTCTTTAAGCACGGCAACAACGTATTTATCTTGAAAAGTAAAGACCGCAGATACATCACCGGGTTCAACACTTTTATTAAAAGCCCACTGAATGATCCTCCTGGGATCTTCCAAACCAGGAATAGAAAACATCATTTTGGTTACCCGTGGCGAGGATTTCTTGATCAATCCTCCTTCGTTGATGGCCTCTTCAAATTTTTCCTCATTATCGTTTTCACCGGCAAACACTTTTGCTTCGCGCCTGATATTGCTAACAGTTGTTTCGCTGGCTCTGACTGGAAGAATGATTTGAGCGACCCTTACTTTTTTCACATGGTCTTTTTTACCGCTTGTTTTGATCACATGAAAACCAAAGCGGGTTTCCACCACGTCGATATCACCAATATCTGCATTGATAACTGCTTCATTAAAGGGATATACCATGGTTTGATCCTTAAACCATCCCAGTTCACCTCCCTGACGGCCGCTGGGGCCATCGGAGTTTGCACGCGCCAGTTCTTCCATGCGATTGGGATTCTGCTCCAGGAGACCGGCAAGGCTATCGGCAAAGGCTTCGGCTTCCTGTCTGCTGCGTTGCAGGTTGGGATCGGCCTGGGAAGCTCCGCTATAGGCGATCAGTATGTGACTGGCTTCCATGGAGTCGGGCCGGTAACTTATATCAACCAGTTTGGCCATACGAAAGGCTTCATTCTCAAAATAGGGTGGCACCATGGTTCCGATTTCCGAATTGAGCATGATCGAATCAATGGCTACTGGCAACTCCCCGCTTTTGTACCATGCACTGTCGTACGGTTCCTCGGAATTGGCTCGAACAAACAAGGATATATTTTCGGCAGTTTGGAAGCGCTCATAAACCCTTTGGGCCTTTTCTTCGGCTTTTTGATAGTCCGCTTCAGAAGGAATAACATCAAAGGTCACATAATCAAACTGCACACTGGCTTCCTGTTCGTATCTGTGCTTGATTTCTTCATATTTATTTTTTACCTCTGCCTCCGTAAAAGACACCAGGCTGTCGGAAATGGTATGGTATTTCTTTCCGCTTATCCTGATAATGGCCTCCCGTTCCTCTTCCAGGTAAAACTTTTCAGCGAAAGGACTGGGAATGTGATAGGCTTTTTCCAGCAGTGCTGTATATTTGAGCCGCTGCTGATCCCTGCGGATTTCTTCCTCAAACATGATCCATTGATCTTTTTGTTCAGGAGGCAACTGGGCGAAATTGTTGATATAGTAAATCACATTCTCCCTTTGAAACTGTCCTGTTTCCGGATTGGTAAAATTCCTTACAACTGCCGGGTGGGTATGCTTGCCCTGAAAGATCTCCAGCAATTCCTTATCTGTAACATCCAGTCCAAGATCATTGAACTCTTCACCCATAAGGATGTCGTAAACCATCCGGTCCCAGGTATCCTCCCTTACCCTGAACATTTCTTCAGCATTAAGCTGTTCCTGGTTCCTTTGCCGTTTCCGGGCCTCGGCGTTCCTTTCAACATTCGTAAAAAAGTCGATGCTGGTTATCTCTTCGCCGTCAATCACACCTACATTTCTATCCTGGCTGCCACCGCCCTGTTTTGTAAAATCACTCAGAACAAATGCTGCCAGCGCCAGGCCAATAACTATAACAACCAAACCGGAATGCTTTCTAATTTTTCCTATTACCGCCATTTTTCAACATTTTTTTTAAGACTGCAAATGTACAATAGAAAGTTCAATGACAAAACAAATCCCACTAATTTTTTCTGTACCAAGCCATTTAAGAAGATTTTACAGGAAGCCCTCCATTGAAATTGGAATTTATTTTCAGTAAATTATTTTTCCAATATCCGTAAATGGACCTGTTCAATTCTGTTTTCCGAGGCTTTCATAATGGTAAATCCAAAATGGTCAACGATGATCTCCTCGCTTTCGGCGGGGATGTCTTCATGGTGCTTGATTATAAATCCGGCCAGGGTTTCATATTCTTCAGATTCGGGCAGTTCAAGCATGTATTTATCATTCAGATAGTCAATTTCGAGCCGGGCTGAGAACAAAAACTCATGCTCATTGATCCGCTTTTCAGTCAGGTCTTCAATATCATACTCATCTTCTATCTCTCCAAAAATTTCTTCAATAATATCTTCAAGTGTCACCATACCGGAAGTTCCGCCGAATTCGTCCACCACCACGGCCACGCTTTTTTGATGCTGAATCATATTTTTCAGCAGTTCGCTGGCCGGCTGTGTTTCGGGTGCAATGATAATGGATTTGAGTACGTTTTTCAGCGAGCGAGGCAGGCTGAACATGTCGAACGAATGGGTGTACCCGATCACATTATCAATGCTTTCCTGATATACCAAGACCTTTGAATGCCCGGTTTCAACAAATTTCATCCGAAGCTCTTCCACGGGGGTTTGTTCTTCTACCGCAACGATTTCGGTTCTGGGAATCATGCACTCCCTCAGTTTCACATTCTTAAATTCGATGGCGTTCTGGAACATGATAAACTCATTTTGTTCATCTTCTTTTTCGGCTTCCGAAGCAAATTCCCGGATATAGGCATCCAGATCAAGGGGGCTGAATACATATTTCTCATTTGTGAGTTTCACCCGAAACAGGGTCTTTAGCATCCACTCTGAAATCCCAATGAAAATAAATATGATGGGATAAAACATATAATAGAAAAAAGCAACAGGCACAGCAAACACTTTGAGTATGGTGTTTGGTTTGATGCGAAACAGGGCTTTGGGCAAAAATTCTGCCGTAAAGAGAATAAGCAAAGCAGAAACCAGGGTTTGTAACAACAAGATCAGGTATTCATTTTGGAAGCCAGCAGGCAGGTGGTTCAGGATTACCGGTTCGAGGATCACCGTCATGGCGATACCATAAACCACCAGGGCAATGTTGTTGCCCAGCAGCAATGCGCCGATAAACCTGGAAGGCATACTGATGAAACGAGCCAGCAATCTCGACGAAAGGTTGCCGCGGGTTTTGTCAACTTCAATCTTCAGTTTGTTGGAGCTGACAAAGGCGATTTCCATTCCTGAAAAAAAGGCCGATAGCAATAATGTTATTCCTATAATCAGCCAGGGATCCATGAATTTTTTCTTTTGATGAGAATAAAACTACACATTATTTTTCTTCATCTTCAAGCATGATCAAACCGGAAGTGTTTTTCAGCTCGTATTGGCTGAATGATTCATTGGAGATCAGGGTGTCGCCGATCAGCACATCCGTAGGGGTAGTTATTTTAACGCGTTCGTAGGTAAATATCTTCTTTTCCCTCTGGTCCCAGGTAAGCACTTCCGTTTCCAGTTTTTCTTGTTTTTCATGATTGATGACCACTACATTGCCTCGTGCTTCCATGATCTTCTCTCTGTCGTGACCAATGCCGTAGTCAGCAGTGAGTACGGATTGCTCCTCCATCACAGAATCATAAAAAACCACCTTAAATCCTTCAGGGAATTCAAAATATGAATCATCACCTGCATATTGATGCATTAGCGGACTGGTAAGCCGGGCCTGCAAGTCACCCGAGTCACTTCTGACATATTCGATATCATGGGCCACCAATTCGGGTAGGGTATCGATCTCTCCGTAAATCTTAACGGTTTTAATATCAGGCTCACATGAAAAAAGCATTGCTGCCACGCAGGTGACAACAATGCTTTTCAGTATCCAATTTGCTTTTCTGTTACGCTTCAACTAATGAATGATATTATTAATCAGATGATCTCAGTACAGTGCTCTCATTGATCCAGCAACCCAGCTTATAGCTGTCTCCCACGTTGTAGTCATGGAAAAATATGGTTTCTTTTCTGGGGAAATACTGAGTGTACGCTTTGATCCTTTCATTGGCAATATCAGTTACGTCCGGGTCAACCTGTTTGGCCTTGTAATATTTATCTACTGCAAGCAGATAAACAACTTTCTTTGACAGGTCGTCCGTAGCACATTGTTCCGAACTGGCTGCGTACAGGTCGCCGATCAGGATATAGGCATTGCCATAATCGGGCTTAAATTCAATTGCTTTTCTCGCGGCTGCACGGGCCTGCTGATAATTATCTATTTGCTGATAACAAAACGCCATGAAATAATAGGCATCGGCGCGTTCGTCTTCATCCTCCAAATCGGTAGCTTCCTGCAAGTAATCAAGCGCCTTTCTATAATCCTTTTTGTTGATGTACATCTTGCCAATCATCAATGCTGAATTGGGTGAGGGTTCCAGTTCATAAAGTTTAAGGGATGCTTTAAAAAACAGTTCACTTTCATTGCATTTGTGTTCATCCAGTTTATTGGTGATCTTTTTAAGGGTTTCGATATCATCCGGCTTCTTTTCAAACTTTTTGGAAAAGATCTTAACCAAATCCTTGCAGGTGGCGAAAGGCTCAAAAGTTACATCCACATTGCCTTTGATGTTGATCCAGGATTCAGCGCTTTTCCCCATGGATTCGTCTTTTTCTATATTGTTGTCGATAATCTCCGATATCTGATCATAAACCTCAACGATCCTGGCAGAATCGATTTTATTGGTGGTGGCCATTTTTATCGTAGTTCTGAAATAATAAACCAATATGGCCGGTTGTGCTTCATTGCCCTGTTTTTCAACGGAGGTTTTGAAATACTGGTAGGCCTGATCGAAATCGGAAGTGCGCAAGCGATAAAGGTCGTAACCCTGCTTGCCCCTCACATAGCCTTCTTGATCATAGTATTTGATCCGTTTGTCGTATAAAAGCATCAGGGTATCGATAAGGTTGTTTTTTTTCTCTTTGCTTTCAGTCTCATTGATCATATATTCAAGGATATTTGCACCGTCTATATAAATGTTCTTGGTGGCCCTGGGACAATTGTAAAATACATACTTCCAGGGTTTGATGGCATCCTTTATGGTGTTGCCTTTTTCATTGCTTTTTTTCCATTGCTTGTAAAACTCCCTGTAAAGCGACAGGTTCATGACACAGCTTGCACTGTCCTGTCCGTATTTGGGTATCTCACTTTGTACTTCATCGCCTTCATCATCTTCCGCCTGGGCAAAAAGAACCGGTGCAGCAAAAAGACCCATAACGAATATCAAAAGGCCGATTAAAATGTTCCGTTTCATCATGATTATTTTTTCTATTATTAATGATATTTCGGTTTAATAAACCAGTTTTCATAAATCGAAATTCCAAGTGTAAATTTAACAAAGTTTTCCTGAATCAATTCATCGGCAGTTGTACCCCATCTGCCTATCTCACAGCCAATGTTAAATGTTGATTTTGACTTCCATACAGGCAACCCAAGACCAAAACTTATGCCAAATTCACTCAATTGATTGCCCCTGATGTCAAGGTATGAGTTCGTATATCTTATACCGAATCTGTATGTAACCCTTTCCAGATAGGAAAAAATACTGAATTTATCAGGGGTAAATTGACCGCCCAGGGCAAAACTCATCCTGTTGGAAAGGGAATCGGTTGAACCATAAGAAGAATACTCTTCCCAATTTTGCCAGCTCACGTCTCCTCCGATCAGCCATTTGTCTTTCTTTTTAATGACAAAACCGCCTCCGATATGCCTGGGAAGAACTATATCACCTTTTTCTCCTTTGTAATGGCTGATGGTGTCCTTATAAAAGCGGATATCATTGGCCTCGCCAAAAAAGGATCTGGCCAGATAATCTCTTTCGGTTGAGAGGTTTGTGGCATTTCCAAAAGCGGTTCCAAAAGTCAGGTCCAGGTTGTTTTTGAAAAAGAAAGTGTACTGCAATCCATAGTTAAAAACAAAATCGCTGGCTGTAATTGATTTATCCGTTCTGGTGCTGAAATAATAACTTGAATCGGGAAAGGTGACCGATATGCCATGATCAATCGAGCCAAAAACATAGGCAGCATTAACACCTACCGAAAGATTTTTCGTTAACTGTATGGCGTTACCCCAATATACCTGGTTAAATCCGCCCGATCCGTCACTGATATAACGCACCCTGCCAAATTGATCCACAGTTCTGTCTTCGGCAACATTGTATCCTACATTGCTATATGGCATCAGACCGAAACTGCTTTTCCACCAACGGGTGATCGGGAATCCAAAACTGAGGTAGCCCAGCGTGGCCGAGTTTGAACTTTCACTGTTCTCAATGGATTTGATCGTAACCATATTCCCGACCATGGCGCCTTCAAAAATAAAAGAAAGCGTATCGATACCTGTATAAGAAGCCGGGTTGCCCACATTGATCATTCCTGACGATCTGTACCCAAACTGAATGCCGCCCATAGCCATGCTGCGCGCGTTAACATTGTTGTTGTTCAGGTTACCGATGCCAAACAAGGTGTAAGGCGAGTTAATGCGGGTGGTCTGAGCATAAAGCTCAGCGCATGCGGTGATCAGTATTGCAATTGCTAAAAGT
Source organism: Bacteroidales bacterium (assembly GCA_021738625.1). Lineage (GTDB taxonomy): Bacteria > Bacteroidota > Bacteroidia > Bacteroidales > JAIOZK01 > JAIOZK01. The sequence goes on along the minus strand of JAIPBS010000017.1, from coordinate 45,946 downwards.
CTTCCGGCCGTTTTAATCAATTTCATTAAAATCCAAAATTATGTTCAATCCCGTCAAAACAAGATTTGGGACTGCAAAGATGTTATTTTTTAGTTTCTTATCAAAATGATCGAGATTACCGCCGCTCAAAATAATTGTTAAATTATCATAATATTCGCGATATTTGTCGATCATTCCGTCCACCTCGGCAAGGCTGCCTTTAAGCACTCCCGACCGGATGGAATCAGCGGTGGTTTTTCCGGTAATCCCTGTCTCCGCTTTGCCTTCCAATAACGGCAATTGATCTGTAAAAGTATGCAAGGCCCTGAAACGCATGTCCAGCCCCGGGCTGATGGCACCTCCCAGATAATTGCCCGAATGATCAACCACATCATAGGTGATACATGTTCCGGCCACCACCGCCAGCACATTGGAATCAGGGAAAAGTTGATGCGCAGCCACGGCAGCTGCCAGCCGGTCTTTGCCCAGAGTGGATTTGGACTGATAAAGATTGTTTAGGGGAACGGCCGTGTTTTGATCCAGTTCGATGAATTTAAAGCGATCCCTCAGGAATTGTTCGAATCCACGGGGGTAATTTACAACAGATGAGATGATCGCTGATTTTACCATTCCGGAACCAAAGTCTTTTATCAATGTATTGGCGCTGTCGATGAGTTTTTGCTCTTCCTGCTCTGTGACGATCCGTAGCTTTACGATCTCATTGCCCTCGAACAGGGCAAATTTCTTCAAGGTATTTCCAAAGTCGATAACCAGTTTCATTTATGTAAAGACTTGATTCAGATAGTAAAAGTAAACAAAAGAAGTCCATTTACGAAAAAAGCCCGATTCCACAATCGGGCTTAAGCTGTTGTGGTACCACCCGGAATCGAACCAGGGACACACGGATTTTCAGTCCGTTGCTCTACCTACTGAGCTATGGTACCTCATTTTGAGCCTGCAAATTTATATCAAAAAAATTAATTAACGAAAATTTTGGCTGATTTCCTTGAAAAGTTTATTTGTCTTTTGAAAAATCTGATCATCTGATTATCTTTGATAACTGGTATTTAAAAGATTTGTTACAGTCTATGGTTTTGGTAAGAGATTGATTCAAGTATTATTAAGGACAACGCTGATGAAAAGGATTTTTCGCACCATCCTGTTTCTTTTTATGTTAGGCGCCGGAACCTGCACCTTTGCCTCTGTCGGCCAATCCGACTCCCTGCTTAAACGGTGGCAGGCCATTAAAGACACTGCTCATGATACCGTCAAAATTGAATTGCTGAGAGAATTGGGAAGGCAAATCAAATATTCCAATCCCGACTCGGCAATCCAATTCCTGAGCATTGCACTTGACCTGGCGGAGAAAAACAATCTTCAGAATGAGAAAGCACATGTTATCAGTCGAATGGGCGGGGCGAAATATGTAAAAGGTGAATATGATTTTGCGCTTGAATATTTTTTGGAGGCTTTGAGTATCTGGGAAGAAATTGACAATAAAAAAGGCATCGCCATCGGGCTGAATAACATCGGACTGATACAGAACATGCAGGAAAAAACCGGTAAGGCCATACATAATCACCTGCAATCCATTGAACTTTGCAAAGAAAACAAGGATACATTGTTATGGGCCATCAACGTCCATAATCTGGGTATCGCATACAACACAGCCGGAAGCTACGATACAGCTCTGATTTACGCTGACTCCTCCATAAAACTGTACCGTAGCATTGGCAGACCCCTGGAAGCTGTTATCGTTTACAACCTTAAAGGCGAGATATTCATCAATAAGGGAGAATATGATAAGGCCATAGAAAATAACCTAAGCATTATCAACCACCCGGATTACAACAACAAATGGGAAATTTGTTACGCTTTGGCCAACCTGGCTGAGGCGGAGAAACACCTGGGCCACCATGAAAAAAGCATTGAATATGCCATGAGAAGCTTCAAGCTGGCCCTTGAAATTGGGGCGAAATGGGATATTCAAAAAGTAACTGGCATTTTGGCTGAGGTATATTCCCTGCTTAAAAACTGGGAAGAAGCTTATAGGTTTCTGGCCATCCATAAAGCATACAGTGATAGCATTTTTAATGAAGAAAAAGAAAAAGAGATTAACTACTTGCAGCTTCAACGAAAACATGAGGAGAATGAACTGCTTGCTGCCGAAAACCAATTGCATGAACAACGCATTGAAAGAAAAAATGTTGTCATCTATGGCGTCATTTCCGGTGTGCTTTTGCTAAGCTTAATTGTTTTCGTGTTATATAGAAACAATTTTCTTAAGACGCGCTTAAACAGGGAGTTGAAGAAAACATCAGAAACCATTGCCGACAAAAACAGGAAGCTGACCGAACTCAATGCAACCAAAGACAGATTGTTCAGAATCATATCCCACGACCTTAAAGGCCCGGTAAGCAATATCGTCTCTTTCACCGATTTGTTGAAGGAAAACTATATTGAGTTCGATAAACAGACCATAAAGGATATCATCCTGTCGATGAACAAGACTTCGAAAGAAGGTCTGCGTTTGCTCGACAACCTGCTTGACTGGGTGCGCTCACAAACCGGCGCACTGGCTTTGCATTGTGCGCATATCAATCTGATGGAACTTACAATGGAGGTCATTGAGTTGCTGATTACTGCAGCATCAGCAAAAAACATCAAATTTGATCATTCCATTCCGGAGAACCTCCATGTTTATGCGGATAAAAATATGACGGCTGCCATCCTGCGTAATCTCATTTCAAATGCCATTAAATACACTCCCGAAGGTGGAAATATTAAACTGGAAGCCTGGCCTGATGCTTCTTCGTCAAAAGTGGAAATCGCTGTATCGGATAACGGCATTGGCATCAAAAAAGAAAACCTGAAAACAATTTTCGATCTTGACGAGCAACGCACCACCCCGGGCACCAATAATGAAAAAGGGACCGGACTGGGGTTGATTATTTGTAAGGAGTTTGTCGAAAAACAAGGCGGCACAATATGGGTTGAAAGCGAAGAGGGCAAAGGAAGTAAGTTTACATTTACCTTGCCCCATGGAAGCGCGCAATATACTGAATCTTATTAAAAATGCAAAGCATTTTTCTGTTAGATTCAGTTATACCGATAGGAGCAGGAGGTCAATCATTGCAAACCTGTTCAGGATCGGTATAAATATTGTTTTCTGATAAATCCACAATGTATTATATTTGTTTGGTATTAAACTAAGACCATATCACCTGGCTATAATGAATTAAATTTAACATATATGGAATGGTTTATAAAAACGCTTCAGGAGAACCCCACCCTGGCTATTTTCCTGACTATCGCACTGGGATTTTTTATCGGTCGTTTTCGCTATAAAACCTTTTCATTAGGCAATGTGACAAGTGTGCTGCTTGTGGGTGTGCTGGTCGGGCAGATGAAAATCGATATTTCCGGAGACGTCAAACAGATCTTCTTTTTGATCTTCCTGTTTTCGGTGGGTTATAGCGTGGGGCCGCAGTTTTTCAACAGCCTGAAAAAGTCGGGTATCCCCCAGCTGATCTTCACCACGGTGATTGCCATCATCGCCCTTGTGGCCACCTGGCTGCTTGCCAAAATGATGGGATACAATGCCGGGCAGGCGGCAGGGCTTTTCTCAGGGGCACAAACCATTTCTGCTGTGATCGGTGTGGGCGCAGATACCATCCGCTCCCTGGACATTGACGAAACAAGTAAGCAAAACATGATCAACGCTATCCCAGTTTGCTATGCGGTCACTTATCTTTTCGGCACCATCGGATCGGCCTTTTTCCTGGCCCAGATCGGCCCGATGTTCTGGGGCGGTCTAAAAAAAGTAAGGCAGCAATGTAAAGAACTGGAGAAAAAACTTGGCGTCGACTCCGGTGACCAGCCCGATATGATCTCTTCTTTTTCGACCATTGTATTCCGTGCCTATAACCTGGATGAAAACAGCATTGCAGTTGGAAAAACCGCAAAAGAGCTTGAAAAGTACTTTGTTGAAAAGGGACACCGGATTTATGTAAAGCGCTTGAGGAAAGTGGGCGAAAAAGAAGCGGTGGATGATTTCTCGAATTATCGCTTCAAAGTGCACGACGATATTGTGTTGCAGGGCAGGGGCGAATACCTGATCACCGAGCGCAAAGAGATCGGCAAAGAAATTTACGACAGGAAACTACTCGATTTCAAGGTGGATCATGTGAAGGTATTGCTCACCAACAAAAAAGTGCATGGCATGACCATCAGGGAGTTAAGCAAACAAAGCTATGATTTCAGGGTAAGCATTCAGTCGCACAGCCGGGGCGGAACCGAACTGCCGCTTTTGCCGAACACTCCCTTGCACAAAGGGGATATGCTGAAGCTTGTTGGATCGAAAGAAGACGTTGATAAAGCCGTAAAGATCCTAGGATATCCTGATGTGGAAACCGAAAAAACCGACCTGATCTCGGTGGGCCTGGGCATTTTGCTGGGCGGACTGATCGGGGTGCTGGCCATACAGATCGGCAAGGCCACCATCAGCCTGAGCACCAGCGGCGGCGCTTTGATCGCCGGCCTGATCTTGGGCTGGTTGCGCTCCAAACACCCCACCTTTGCACAAATCCCCGAACCCTCGCTCTGGATCATGAACACCCTCGGGTTGAATGCATTTATCGCCGTGGTGGGCATCACCGCCGGACCAGGCTTTGTGGCAGGTTTCAAGGAGGTTGGAGTGATGCTTTTTGTGATTGGAGCGGTCGCTTCTCTCATTCCGCTCCTATTCGGTCTTATTATGGCCAGATACATCTTTAAGTTCGAACCCGCATTGGGACTGGGTTGTTGCTGTGGGGCAAGGGTCACAACCGCAGCTTTGCCGGCCGTGCAGGATTCGCTCGAAAGCAGGCTGCCGGCCCTGGGTTATACGGTTACCTACGCCCTCGGAAATACCCTGCTCATCATAGGGGGAATTATCATCGTACTTCTGTTCAGTTAAAAACCATAAGCATGAAAAAGAAACCTGAAAAGATCAATACCACCCGCTCAACCGAAAAGACGCTTGAGCACATGAGTCCGTTTGAATTGAAAAACAACCTGATCGCACTGGCTGAAAAAAGCTACGACAAAAGCAGCCACGCCATGCTGAATGCCGGCAGGGGCAATCCCAACTGGATCGCAACCCTGCCCAGGGAAGCCTTTTTCCTGCTGGGAAAATTCGGCCTGCAAGAATGCCGCAGAAGCATGGACCATAAAGAAGGTCTTGCCGGTATCCCCGGGGTTAAAGGGATCGCTGAAAGATTTGAAAACTTCCTTTCCAAAAACCAACATGAAGCCGGGCAGCAACTCCTGCAAAAGCTTTATAACTATGGCGAAGAAAAACAAGGCTTCGATCCCGACGCCTTTGTGCACGAACTGGCAGAAGGGGTGATCGGCGACCAGTATCCCGTACCCGACCGCATGCTCAGGCATCCGGAAGCCATTGTGCATGACTATCTGGCTCAGGAAATGTGCGCGGGCAAACCACCCAAAGGCAAATATGATCTTTTTGCGGTGGAAGGCGGTACAGCCGCCATGTGCTACATTTTCGATTCGCTTATGCAAAATTTTTTGGTGGACCGGGAAGACAAGGTAGCATTGTTTGTGCCGGTGTTCACACCCTATATTGAAATCCCCGAACTGGACCGCTTTAAGTTTAAGGTAACCCACATCAAAGCAAGGGGCTTATCCAAAGAAGGCGACCACAACTGGGAATACCCCGACAAAGAACTGGATAAGCTGAAAAATCCCGACATTAAAGTCGCCTTCCTGGTGAATCCTAGCAACCCGCCCTCGGTTGCTTTAAGCGAACAGGAAAGAAAAAAGATCGTCGACATCGTTAAAAAGGACAATCCCAACCTGATGTTCATAACGGACGATGTTTACGGAACCTTTGTGAACGGCTTCCGCTCGTTGATGGCGGAAATCCCGCACAACACCCTGGGGGTTTATTCTTTCTCAAAATACTTCGGCTGCACGGGATGGCGGCTGGGTGTGATCGCCCTGCATGAAAAAAATATTTATGACAGGATGATAAAGGAATTGCCCCAAAGCAAAAAGAACAAGCTATTCAAAAGATATAATAGCATCCACCTGCATCCCGAAAAACTAAAATTTATCGACCGCATGGTAGCCGACAGCCGTATGGTGGCGCTCAACCACACGGCTGGCCTCTCCCTGCCGCAACAAATCCAGATGATGCTGTTTGCGGCTTTTGCATTGTTCGATAAGGAAAACGCATACAAACAGCTTGCACAGAAAATCGTTCAACATCGTTATCATCTTTTGTTTGAAGGCATGGGGTTCGAGATCAAACACAACCCGGCCAGCGCGGATTATTATGCCGAGCTGGATGTGATGCTCTGGGCCAAAAAGAATTACGGAAAGGATTTCGCCAAATACCTGAAAAAGAATTATGAGCCGGTCGACATCCTGTTCAGGCTGGCTGAGCTGTGTTCTGTGGTTCTGCTGAACGGAGGCGGTTTCGATGCGCCTGAATGGTCGGTGCGGGTTTCACTGGCTAACCTGACGGATGAAGCCTATGTGACCATAGCCGAATCCCTCAAAAAAATCGTTGAGGAATATATTGAGGATTGGGAAAGTAAAGGGTAGTAGAAAGCTTTTAGAGTTATAAAGGTATAAGGGGCTTCTCCGAAACAATGAATCCCCAATAAATTGCATTGAATTACCATCAATTACAATAAATTACTGCCTGCTTCAATCATGCGACCATACAACCATCCATCCAATCCCATCCGTGGCATTCATATTAAGATTTTATTCGTGAATCAGTGGCTGTTACGCTTGATCCAATCACCCTATCCGGAATATCAAATCCTAACTCATCCTTTGCAATTAATAATTAGAAACGGACACTTATCGGCTTTCTTTTAAAATATTTCTGTGAATACTTATATTTCGCAAAAACATTTATGTCATGCACGCAAAATTCCTTAAAGCATTTTCAATTCTCATTTTGACATCAGTTACCCTCTTTTTCTCAGCTTGTATTGATAAGGATGACGATCCTGATTCGGGGCCAACAGAAGAAGCCGGCACCATCCTCTGGACCTGGGAAACCGCTGATGATGTCGGCATCGTATCCCAGCCTGCACTGGCAGACGACGGCACCGTTTACGTTGCCGTGGGCGGCGCCACAACCACCTGGGTTCCCGCCAGGATCTATGCCATCAATCCCGACAGCACCGTCAGGTGGGTAACGGAAGAGCTGGACCACGTCGGCACCAGCAGCAACATCGCCATCGGCCCGGACGGGACGCTTTATGTGATCGGTTTTTTAACCCTTTACGCCATCAACCCCGCTGACGGCCAGTTCAAATGGACCTGGGAAGCTCCGGACCCCTATCATACCCAGATCGGCTGGCTCGCCGTCGGAGAGGATCACATGATCTATTGTTCCAACATTGCAGCGGGCTCTTATGTGCGGTCGCTCTTTGCGGTAAAAGAGGGCGTAATGCAATGGCGCCGCGACAGGGAAAGCATATACGGGGCCAGCCACACCATCATCGGGCCCAACGAAAATTTATATGTTTACTGGCGGCACCAGGGAACCGGCAACCATCACATAGATTCTTACGATCCTTCCACCGGCCAACTTCACTGGGCGTCAGAACCGCTGGAAGCCGGGCTCTATAGCGCCACCTCCATGGTCTTCAATCAAAGCGGCAATTTGCTGGTTTCCCTGCATCACCCGGTTTACAAAGTAATGGAAATCAATTCTGCCGACGGCAGCACAATCTCAGTAAGTGAACAGCAACTTAACTTGATGAGCATTTGCCCCAATAAGGATATTTACACTTTCATCGGAAACTCAGGTTTGCACTGCTTCACAGGCGGCCTATCCGAAAACTGGATGATCGAGAACGGGGTTTCCGGTTCGCATGGCGTTGCCGTGGATGTCGACAACAGAGCCTATGTAAACGGATGGTCCGGCAATTACGGCGGCAATATCCAATGCTGGAATAACGACGGCACTTTAAACTGGGCAACGCCGGCTGCAAGCGCTGCGCATGCGCCCCTGATCGGTGATGACCATCGCATTTATGTGACAGGAGGATTCTCCCCGGGATATTTAACCTGCATTCAGGGCGACAAGCCGCTGGCGCAATCTGCCTGGCCCCGGCCCGATCACGACAACAAGAATACCCGCAACTATAACCTCTGGTGATACCTTGACCTCATGAACCTGCCCGCCGGTCCTGCTTACACCCATGGCGGGCGGGTTTTGTTTTAGATCCCCTGCTTATTATTCGTATACTTCGTGATCAGTTTGATCCTGAGGCCCTGGAACAGCTTCAGGGCCTGCCGTTGCCGTTCGATGGTCAGTTCAGTTAAATATTGAATGGCTTTCTCAGGTTTCTTTTCATACAATTTCATAAAGTTTTGATCAACTTTTTCCTGTTCATCAAAAAAGGCCTGCTCCATGGGATCACGGGCTTCATGTAAATCCTTCACGGCATCCTGCCAGCGCAGGTACAGGAGGTTATCCACAAAATCGACGGCCCAGCGGTAGGAGTTGTCGCTGAACTCGTTGGGATCATAAGTCTTAAAACTTTCATCCAATTCGGTGACGCCGGCGTACATGGGCACATAGGCGCTGGTGTAGGCATTGTCCACATATAACCAGTAAATCCCGCCAAGGGCGTCCGGCAGCCAGGAGCGCAGCTGGGCGATCATACCGTACTCGCCCCGTGCACGGGCCACATTGCGACGCATGTTGATGCCCAAAACCTTTCGCATATCTTTGGTGGGGAAAGGCGTGGCATGGGCGCTTTTCACAAGCTCTCCCTTGTCGTTCGGATAGTACCAGACCGGTGCATTTTCCTTGTCATATATGGTGCCCTCGAAAGTGGAACGCTGAAAATCCATTACATCCTGCACGCTGATCTTTTCTTCCGGTTTCACCGAAAAAGGATAGATCGACAAAGGCTCCACATATTGAATGTATTGCTCGTCACCGGCAAAAGGATCTTTGGTGTTGCGGTCGGGCCATTCTTTCAGATTTGGCGCAACCTGACTGTAGAACAACCAGAACCGGCTGGTGGCCCATTCCCTGGGCAGGGGCGAATACACATCCTGCCAGATAAACGCTTTGCCGCTCTCCGTATCGTACCACCCCCGGTCGATGGCTTCCTGCATATAGTTGGAGGAGGCCCTGAAATTGGCAGTGTCTTCAATATGGATTTCCCTGATGATGCTCCAGTTGGGGATCATCAGCACATGATCGTCGGGTACGCGCTGCGCAGCCCAGATGGCGCCCGGCTTGCCGCTTTCGGGCTCCCAGCCGTTGCCCACGCTGAACACTTCCAGCACCCAGGCTTCGTTTGGATCGGCGATCACCAGGTCTTCCGATTCACCCACGCAGGAAGGCCGGAAACCGTAAGTTTCGAGCAGGTAGGTGATCAGGTCGAGGGCCTCGCGGGCGGTCTTGCATCTTTGCAGTGCGAAGGCCTGGGCCTGTTCGATGGTCATGATCTGCTTGCAACTTTCCAGGTCGAGCTTCAGTTCTTCGCGCTGGCTGGTGGTGCTTTCGGCTATGGCCAGTTGATGCTCGTTCATCTGCGGGTAGGCCGATTGAAAATAAGTATAGGTTTCGCGCACCTGCGGGATGAAGCCCAGGGTGTCGCCGTAATCGCCCAGCGGCCTGCCCGATTCAACCATACCCCAGTAAACCGGGCAAAGGGCGCCTTCCTTAAATTTTTGACCGGGAACAATATGCACCCGGCAATCGGGGCCCGCATCGGAATGGGATACGATCACGGAACCGTCTTTGGTGGCTTTTTTACCTGCAACGATTACCGTGCAGGCATAAACGGGAAAACTCATGAATAGTGTCAGGACAAGTCCCGCAATGATTTTCTTATTCATCTTATATGACTTTTAGTTTTTTGTTGATTTCATGTGATGGTATAAACCTTCGCCGGCGTCTTCCAGCAGGTCGAGCACGATCTCGAAACCTTCCGATCCGCCGAAATAGGGATCGGGCACGTGATCGTATTCAAATTTGCGGGAGAAATCGGTCATCTTTACAATTTTCTTCTCATCCTCAAGGCTGCGCGCTTTCTCTTTCAGATCATAATAGTTGTTGTCGTCCATGGCAACAATCAAGTCGAACTTGTCGAAATCCTCCGTTTTGAGAGGGCGCGAGTTGCTTGTCAGGTTATAGCCTCTTTTTTCGGCATGTTTTTGCATGCGTTGATCGGCGGGCTCACCTTCGTGATAATCGGATGTTCCTGCTGAATCGATCTCAAAATCCGGCTCCTCTCCCTTCTTTTCAATCAGTGCTTTAAAAACCGCTTCAGCGCTGGGAGAACGGCAAATGTTACCGAGGCAAACAAACAATACTTTGTATTTTTTCATAAGGAAACAAAAATAAGATTTTCCACTAACTAAACCATTTGCTTACCTTTAGGTCTAAAAGGGCAAACATAAAAAATTCGATATCCTATGAAAAAAATTACATTCCTTTTAGCAACTGTTTTGCTAAGTTGCGGACTTTGGGCGCAGCAATTCGAAATACCTGAGATCATAAATGAAAAACTCTCACAGGAAGAAACCGATCTCACAATCGTGAAAGACTTCGAGGAAATCAATCTATCCGAAGAAAACTATTACCAGAGCATCAGCAGGAATTCAGGCACCGATACCATTATCGGATACAAATGGAACCATCATAACCAGGAATGGGTGGTACGCGGCCGCATCATTAAGATATACGATGCCAACGAGCAGGTAACCGAAAAATATTATCAATACCTCAGCCCAAACAACGGCTGGGTGAACGGCATTCACTACACCTACACCTATGACAACAACGGCAACAGAACCGGTAAAGTCATCCGGCTCTGGCATCGTATCGACCAGGAATGGGTGAACTGGCATCAAAGGCTGAACACCTTTAACAACCTCGACAAGCTGGTTGAAACAAAAACACAGCGCTGGGCGCCTGATACCGGTATCTGGGTGAACAGGCACCAAAGACTTTTTGCCTACGACTCGGAAACTTTGCTTGCCGACACCATTAAGTACTGGAGGCTTTTCCATGCCGAATGGAATAGCAAACATTTCAATAAATACATCTACGACAGCACAGGTCAGATCAAAGCCAGGGTGGTATTTGACTGGAAACCCTTTTACAGCATCTGGGTGAAAGAAAGCAGGCATCTCTATTTCTTCAATGACCTTGATCAGCTGGCTGGGGCATGGCGCCAGAATTGGCATCCTTTCCTCCAGATCTGGACAAACGCAGCAAGAAACCTGTTCCAGTATGACGACAACGGTAACAGAACCACCAACCTCTTCCAGAAATGGAACCGGCACACCAACGACTGGAAAGATAGGGAGATGAGGCTGTTCACCTACGACGCCAACGACTTGCTGACAGAAGCCACCTTCAAGCACAAAAGATTCTGGCAGCAAAGCTGGCACAACTACAGGCATCTCGAATTTGAATACGACGCCGACGGCAATATGATCGAAAAGCTGGTGCAACACTGGAGCGAATATTTCCAGGAATGGTATAATTTCAGGCTATGGCAAATGGTGCTGGACTACAAGAATACTTCCGCCGGCATCGCTAACAATTATGATGAAAACCTTGAAGTTAGTTATGCCAATCCATACAAAATGGGAAGCCCGATCAAGTTTTCAGGTATGCCCGAAGGCACATCCCTGCTGAAAGTTTATGATCTTTCAGGAAAGCTGATCACATCAAAAAATGTATATAACGACCGGATTTACCTGAATGAGAATATGGAGACGGGACTTTATATCATGACGTTGGAAAAAGACAACAAAATCCTGAAACAGGAGAAGATGATTATTTCAAGATAGTCGGGGTAACACTATTTAGTTTCAAAAGCACATGGCTGTTGGGGTCATGTGCTTTTTCATTCAAATATCTTGAGGCCGTATGCACCGGCGATGGTAAGCAAAATGCTCCAGAAAATGGTTCCAATGGAAACCCACAACAACAGGTTTTCTTTGTGTTTCACAACGATCATTCCCAGCACCATAACAACGGGTTGCCCGAGAAACAAAGTGCCGATCAAACCCAGACCTGGGCAACCGTATTTTTCAAGGATTTTCCTGGCCCGCCCTTCTTTTCTGGCTTTCTGCTTCTCTGAATAAAACCTCTGAAACAACCGCCTGAAATATTTTCCGAAAAAATAAATCAGAAATACGCAGGTGAGGGCGCCCAGGCTTGTCGCCAGGGCAATATAAACCGGGTGTTCCTGTAAAATGAACCCTACCGGCAATGCTTTCCACATTCCGGTGATCCCTGTCAGGTATATGATAAGCAGATTATAATTCACAATGCAAAAGCTTCATAAATCACATTAACCGATTGCCATATCCTCGTTCCATTTAATGGACGGGGGCTTTCCTCCTTTGTTCACCCCTTCCACAAAATGGTCAACACATTCCCGAATATATTTATGATATCCGCCCTCCAGGGTGGCAAACACATTCGGGAAGGTTCTTCTCAATTTAAATCCTATATCAAAAAACAGATTGAGCGTATAGCTTAAGCTCAGCATCTGATCTTTTTTATATCCGTCGAAACCGGCTGAAACGGCAACCACATCGGGGTTGAATGCCATGCCGGCAACAAGTATTTTCTCGAAAGCAGACATAAATTCTTTGTTGCCGCTTCCGGGTACCAGCGGAATATTGATGGTGTAATTTTCTCCCGCGCCCACCCCCTTTTCATCGGCAAAGCCTGTCATGGGGTAAGTATACACCTGATGTATAGAAGTATAAAGCACCTTATCGGTATCGTAAAAAATATTTTGTGTCCCGTTACCATGATGGGCGTCAAAATCAAAAACCATCACTCTTTTCCCCTGATTTACCAAACGTTGCGTGGCTATTGCAATGTTGTTGAACAGACAAAAACCCTCTGCCCTGTTGCTTTCGGCATGATGGCCGGGCGGACGGGCCACGGCAAAATCATTTTGTTCCGACGCCAGGATGGTCAACCCAACCGAAAGCATGGCGGCCTGCCAGCTATCTTTGTTCAGGTTAATCTCGGCCAGCTTAACATTTTTCATGCATGCTTCTTTTATGGAATCAATATAAGCCTGTTCATGCACCAGCGAAAGGTATTCCTCCCCGCTATACCAGCTATCTTCAAGATCTGCAAAATCTTTTATCCTGTATGCGCCCTCGAAAGAACAATCGACATTGTGAAGAAAAAACTCCTTGTTAAACAATATTTTCATAGCCTTTCCCTTAACCCGGAATAAACTCGATTTTGGTCGGTAATCGGGTTATACCGATTCACAAAGTAAAAGAATATTTTTCAATTCAGCACAAACAGCATCATAATCATACTTATACAGGAGGTAAGAAATGAAGCGACAACCACTATGGAAGTCAGTTCGGCATCATCGCCGTATTTGCGGGCAAACACGGCGGTCATGGCGGCTGTGGGCATGGCAGATTCGAGCACCAGGATGCGGTGACTGAGTTCATCCATTTGAAACCAAAGCGCTTGCAAATAGGAAAAAACCGGCTGGAGGAATAATTTTAAAAGGATTACGATCAGCAACAATCCCAGTATGTTTTTCAGGTGTTTGAAATGAAGCATCACACCAACCGTCAGGGCCACCAAAAAGGTATTTGCATTACTGACAATCTGCAAAGTTTTATAAAACCCCTCTACCATCACATTGTGTTTAGGTAAGCTGATAAATGAAAATCCGATGCCCAAAAGGATGGAAATAAAAATGGGAGAATAAAGAAATTTAAGCATTTCCTTTTTGAGCAATCCTTTTGAATGGGGCTGATTCCCAAAATGGATGGCGATAAACACCCCAAAGGTGAACAGCATCAGGCCCACACCCAACTCGCTGGCTATGGCCGCATCCGCTATGGCCTCTTCATTGCCTGCAAACATTTCTTCAACCAGTGCATATCCAAGGAAAGCGGAGCTAGGGAAAGAAGAAGCCAGAATAATGCCTCCCTGGCGTGCGCGTGATAATTTGAACAAACTACCCAAACCCCACACAATCAAGGCACACAAAACAATGGAAATGATCATCACCAGGGCAATAAGCAGTTTATCAAACGAAAACTCAGTGGTTGACAGGGAATGAAAAATCAGTGCAGGCAGGGTGATTTTGGTAATGATTGAGACAAACAGTCCGCTGTCCTGATCCTTGAATAATCCGGCTTTGCGTAAAAACATACCCAAAAAGATCAACACGATCAGGATGGATACCGATTCGATGGCTTTCTGCTCAAACATTTACAGAAACAGTTTGGGCATTAAAAGTAGGGATTTTTCCACTTGTCCAGGATTCGATGACTGGAAAGATTACTGTCCGGTTAAACGCAAATAGATTCCTCGCTTTCGCTCGGAATGACAGTTTATCAAGGGTTTGAGCAGGGGTTGGGGGTTGGATGGCGGCAAAGCCGCCATCCAACCCCCAACCCCTCTGAATTCTCCAAATAGCTTGTCATTCCGAGCGCAGCGAGGAATCTCCTCATAATTACCGGACAGCAATGATCAGGAAACAATGAAATGACCACTTGTATTTTTAAGATATTATCTTTGTTTTTGAAAACAACTACATCTGGTATGAAAACGAAAAACATTCTGATCCCGGTCACCGTTGCGGCTATGCTTTTAGCAGCAGCGCTATTTACATTTGATATTTCCACAGAAAAAACCGACAGGCAGCAATATGCAGAGTTTATTTTGGAAGAAGCTAAAAATGTTCCCGACATGAGCAGCGAAGAGCTGGAAAGCATGCCCGGCCCAACCCGGCCCGACCTGGCGGCATGGCAGGATTACTTCGCCACACTCGACCCTGCCCTCGGAAGGGTTCCCGTTGAAAGGCTAAAAGTCGCCATCGAACAAAGCCGTCAGGATCACTTCGGGAAGCAATTCAAATCTATCAATGCGCTGACCTGGGAAAGCACTGGGGCCGTGATGGGTGGACGGACCAGGGCCGTCATGTTCGATCCCAACGACCCCGATCAAAGCAAGGTATGGGCCGGAGGAGTAACCGGCGGATTATGGTATAACGACGACATTACCGATGAAAGTTCGGCATGGATGGCAGTGAATGATTTTTGGTCCAGCTTGTCGATCAGCTGCATTACCCACGATCCCAATAGCCCCAATGTTTTTTATGTGGGCACCGGAGAAGTGCAAACCGCTTTTACCACCTACCGGGAATCCTCGGGAGTGGGTGTGGGCATTTATAAAAGCGCCAATGGAGGAGAATACTGGCAGTTGTTGCCATCAACAGAAGATTTCAAATACATCACGGATATCGTTGTTCGGGATGAAAACGGGACAAGCGTTATTTATGCCGGGGTTGCCTCCGGTTCTTACCATGGCCAGGTTCATCAAAGCGAACCTACCGACGGGCTGTACCGCTCTACCAACGGTGGATCCACCTGGGAACAGGTGCTGCCCGACATGGAAGGCCTTGATATACCCTGGGCCGTTTCCGACATCGCCCTGGGTGCTGACGGAAGGATTTATGTGGGAACCATTCAAAACATCAATGTCGACGGCGGCGCCACCATATTGTATTCGGATCAGGGAACATCCGGTAATTGGACCGTTTATGATGACTATGTGAATATCATTGAAAACAATTCGGAATTTTACGTCCCGGGCAGGGTGATCATGGCACCGGCCCCCTCCGATGAAAACATTGTGTATGCCCTGCTGGCGGCAGGATATACCAACAGCGCCGGCTTCAATTACTACCATGGCAGATACATCCTTAAGAGTACCGACAAAGGAGAAAGCTGGATGGAGATCCCCATACCCACTTCGGGCGGCAACAGCTATGCCAACCTGGCCTGGCACGCCATGACCGGAGCCGTAAACCCCCAAAATCCCGATATACTTTATGTGGGAGGATTGGACGTTTGGAATACTTTCGACAGCGGCGAAGACTGGAACCACGTCTCTGATTGGGCGCTGATGTATTGGGGCGGAGGCGATGAATACGTGCACGCCGACCAACATGCTCAGGTTTACAGGCCGGGCCATAACAACGAAATGGTATTCGGCTCCGACGGGGGTATTTTCTATACGGCTACCGCCGGTCAGGAGCAGCCCATCTTCATGGAAAGAAACAACAACTTCAACACCCTCCAATTCTACACATGCGACCTTTCCCCTGTCCCCGGCCTGGCCCGCTATATCGGCGGATTACAGGACAACGGAACCCTTTACTATAAGGGTTCGCCATTGGCTATTACCGATATGGTTTCGGGTGGTGACGGGGCATATTGTTTCTGGGACAAAGACCAATCCAATGTGTTCATCACTTCAATTTATTACAATAGTTATTACCTGTTTGTGAACAACAATCAGGTGGACAATTTCGGATCAAGCAGCGGAATATTTATCAACCCGGCCGATTACGATTATAAGGAAAACACGCTCTATGCCAATGCCGTTACTTTTTCCGGCCAATATCATAACCATATCCTAAGGGTAACGGATGTAACCGGATTTGAGATCACCGAACTAATCAATGCCGAAACAGGCGTGCTTACCTGGTTTTCCCATGTAAAGTATTCGCCATATTCCCCCGAAGGCACGGCTACCTTGTTTTTAGGCACCACCGAAGGAAGATTGTTTAAAGTTGAAAATGCCCAGGATAATCCCGTAACAACAGAGATAGGCAGTACGGATTTCCCGCTGGGCAACATCAGCTGTGTGGCCATTGGTGGTTCTGAGGATACCTTGTTGGTAAGCTTTTCAAATTATGGGGTTTCATCGGTTTGGCAAACCTTCGACGGAGGCGATAGCTGGCAGGAAAAAGAAGGCAACCTGCCCGACATGCCCATCCGCTGGGCCATCTATCATCCGGAAAATACGGAACAGGCTCTGCTGGCCACCGAATGCGGTATTTGGTCCACCAACGAATTGCACCAACCCATCACCAACTGGGAAACCGATATCGAAGGCCTGGCCAATGTGCGTATCGACATGATCAAATTACGTGAGGCCGACAATACCGTTCTTGCTGCGACCCATGGCCGGGGTTTGTTTACCACAAATTACGAATTGAATCCCTGGGTAGGAGTCGAAGAAATATCAGAAAAACCGCAAATCACGGTTTATCCGAATCCCTCCAGCGGCATTTTCAACATTGAAACCACAGGAATGGAAAATGCAAGCATTCAAATTTATGATTTGCAGGGCAGGCTCATCCTGGAAGATGAAATCATTAAAGGTTTTTCCTCAAAGCAATATGATTTGAGCGATGAGAGAAAAAGCACCTACATGATCACTTTAACAAGGAACGGAAAGACATCCACACAAAAAATCCTAATCAATTGATATGGTGTTCTCTGTATTTTCGGATGCGTATTACATGAAAGAAGCTTTGAAAGAAGCAGAAAAAGCTTTTGAGCTGGATGAAGTCCCGGTGGGAGCGATTGTGGTGGTCGACAATTACATCATTGCCCGTTCCCACAACCTGACGGAACGCTTAATGGACGTTACGGCACACGCAGAAATGCAGGTCATAACTGCTGCCGCTAACCACATCGGCGGAAAATACCTTACGGATTGCACCCTGTTCGTAACCGTAGAGCCATGCCTGATGTGTGCCACGGCCATGCATTGGGCACAGCTTGGCAAACTGGTTTATGGTGCTCAGGATCCCAAAAAAGGCTTTTCAAATTACGGCGATAAAATCCTGCATCCCCAAACCGAAGTGGTTCAAGGGTTCAAACATAAGGAATGCGCCGAATTGATGGCTCGTTTTTTTAAAGGAAAAAGAGACTAAGCTTTTTTTGCCTTCGCCGGACAGGTTTTAATGCCCAGCAAGGCATAAAGGCCACAAAATCCGGTAATCGCGGTGACCAGCAATATGCCTCCCACAATTCCAAGTACGATGGCCCAGGTGCCTACCACTACACCCATGATGATCAAAACAGCGACCAATGCCGCCAGCAAGGCGCGTATGATCCTGTCAACAATACCTTCATTTACTTTCATTTCTATAAGTTTTTAATTTAGACCGAATATAAACAATTTTATAGAAGATTTTTCACTCTTCATATTTTTTCTTAAAAATTTTTAATTAACTAGCTTTATCGCCTTTTAAAACAAAATACTTCAACAATGAAAACCAAACTTTTGTTCTTGATTCTTTTTCTCCTGCCGGGATTGTTGGTTACGGCCGATCCCATAAAAGATTTGATCGAACAGGCAGGAGACGCTGAAAAATATCCCAATGCCAATGTGCTGACCGTTTTCGACAGTACGGTAGTGGATGTTCAGGAAAGCGGACTGAGCTTTGTGAACACCCATCAATTGTTTAAAATACTCACAAAAAAAGGAGCGCTCGACCACAGGATTGTCACCTACGGTTACGATCCGCTTTCGGCCTATGTGGAGATCAGGAAAGTTGTGATCCACCGGGCCAACGGGGAAACCGAAGTGCTCGACACGGCCAATGTACTGGACTATACCGCCCCGGCAAGAATGATCTACTGGGGAGCAAGTGAAAAAATGATTGAAGTTGGCAGGCTGGAGCCCGGCGATGCAATCGAAGTTTTCCTTTTTAAGAAAGGTTACACCTATGCTCTTTTGTATGATAATGGCGAAGATGAAAAATATATCCCACCCATGCGGGGCCATTATTACGACATCGTGCCATTTTGGAGCAGCGAGCCGATGCTGGAAAAGGTATACCAAACCAGTGTCCCGGAAGATAAAACCGTACAGTATAAATTTTATAACGGGGAGATCAGGTCCTCGGCCGTTTTGCGGGATGACAAGATGATTTATACATTCACCAAAACGGATATCATGCCTCTGAAACGGGAACCCAATATGGTAGCCCCATCAGACGTAGCACCCAAGCTTCTTATCTCAACCAGCCCCGACTGGTATGCCAAATCTCTTTGGTTTTTCGGGGTGAATGAAGATTTCGGAAGTTTTGAATCGACCGCTGAGATCGATGCAAAAGTGGATGAAATCCTGCAAAGCGCACAAAGTTTTGAGGATACCATTTCGTTGCTGACCCATTGGGTGGCCGATGAGATCAGGTATTCGGGCATATCGATGGGAGAGGGAGAAGGCTACACCCTGCATACGGGCAAAATGAATTTCAGGGACCGTTGCGGCGTTTGCAAGGACAAAGCCGGCATGCTGATTACCATGCTGCGTGCAGCCGGACTGGAGTCCTACCCGGCCATGACCATGGCGGGATCAAGGATCGATTACATACCCGCTGATCAGTTTAACCATTGCGTTACCGTGGTGAAAACCCCCGAGGATAACTACAAATTGCTCGACCCCACCTGGGTGCCTTTTCTTAGGGAACTCTGGTCAAGCGCCGAACAACAGCAAAACTACCTGATGGGTGTTCCGGGAGGTGCCGACCTGAAGATCACCCCGGTTTCCGATCCTGAAAATCATTATTTCAAAATGATCAATAAAGCTGAAGTCAATAAAGAAGGCGATCTGGAAGGAAAGCTCACGATTACTGCCGAAGGCCAGTCGGATGCCGCCATCAGAAGGATGTTCACCAGCAATTACAAGTCGGAATGGAACAACTGGCTAATGGACGAAATGCGTAAGCTATCTTCCGAAATCAAGATAAAGCGCATTAAATTCCACGACCCTTATGATTATATGTCAGGACCCATTGAGATCAACATAGAATATAACATACCCAAATATACCGTCGCAACCGATCAGGAGATCATTTTTAACCCGGTTGTGTTCAGCGGGATTTTCAAACGTGCCATGTCGCATCTTTACATCGATACATCCCTGGAAGAAAGAGAATATGCTTTCCGCGACCGTTGTTCAAGGCTGGTGGTGCTCTATGAGGAAATAAAAATCCCAGAAGGATTCAAACCTGTAACCAAAGATTTCGATCTGGAATATGATGAAGAAATAGCAACTTATGAAGGAAGCATCAATTTTGAAAACAATACTTTGAAGCTTAGGGAAGAAATCAGCCTCAGGAAAAGGATATATGAACCCGAAGAATGGCCGGACTTCAGAAAAGTCGTAATCGCCCAAAAGAAATTTCCCGCTAAACAAATCATCCTGACAAATAAAAACTAAACCGTTAAAAAGCACAGTTATGAAAAAGATCATATTTATCCTGAGCGGCATTATACTAAGTTGCAGCTTTCAGGCACAGGAAGGTGAACCCGATGCCGTTTACAATAAAATCATCGAAGAATATACATTGAACCAGGACCGCAGTTTCGAATATATACATCAAAAAGAACTGGAATTATTAACACATTTTTCGTTTCACAGGCTGTTCGGGGAAACCTTTGTGATCTATAATCCAGATTACCAGGATCTAAATATCGATTATGCATACACCATCATGGCGGACGGCAACAAGGTCGTTACCCCCGACAATGCCTTCAATGAAGTGTTGCCGCGCTATGCCAATAACGCTCCTGCATACAACCAGCTGAAAGAAATGGTGATCACGCATACCGGGCTGGAAGTGGGTGCGATGATCCATCTGGGATTCAACATCCATAGCTCAAAGGAATTTTATCCGGTTTTTATGGGTGAAAACAACATATTGGAAGCTGCGCCGGTTAAGGAAAAAATCTTGCGTGTGAAAGTTCCGGCCGGGCAGGAATTCAATTATAAAACCTTTAACATGCGCACAGCGCCTGAAATTACAGGGGATAAGCTATTTGATGTTTATACCTGGACTTTCAAAAATCTGCCGGTGCGTTCTCATGAACCCTATCAACCGGATGAAGCCAGCCCCATGGTGATGTTCTCCTCGGGAAAAGACCTGCAAAGGGTTTACGATAAATTTTGCAGCCAGGAAGCCTTTTTCATGAAAAGCAGTCCGGGAATGATCGAAAAGGTGAAAATAATAAAGGAACAGGCCGAAAGTGCCATAGAGCTCATGATTAAACTGCAGGATATGGTTGTGAACGAAATGGCCACATACAACATTCCGCTCGAAGTGATCGGTTTCAGGGTGAGGCCACCCATGGAAGTTTGGCAAAGCAATGCAGGCACAGCCCTTGAAAAAACCCTTTTGCTCGGTGCCTTACTGAGAGAAGCCGGAATCAATGCGATCCCCGTGGCTTCTATTCCTGATAAACTCTACGATAAGGAGTTCGGCAATCTGATGCTTTTCAAAAATTTTCTGCTTCAGGTGAATCCGAAGGAAAACAAGCAGTATTATATTTCAGCCACCAAACAAGCGAATCATAATCTGTATTATGACCTGCAAGGACAAATACTATTGCAGCTCGATCCGGCCATCGAAAGCCTGAGGACATTCACAACCAACGAAGAGGAATATGCATGTGAGCTGTTTTGTAATTTTGATATGGTGGACATGAACCTCCTTGAAGGGAATATGAAGCTGGAACTCTCAAAAACAGCCAATCCTTACCTGAAACTGTTCAATGATAAGGATTATGCGAAAAAGTTGTTTTCAGGAGGAATCAATTCGTCAGCTATCAAATCATTTGAATTTGAACAAAACAACGAAATTAAAACGAAAATTTCCTATCAATACCTGGATGATAGCTGGAAACCCGAAGAAAACTCAGGCTATTATTTCATTGCCTTGCCTGAAGTGAGTTCCGGTTTGCAGGATCATTATCTCAGTGGGCTGCCTGAACAACGGCAAACCGATTTGGAGTTGGAAAATCCGGTGCTGCTCAACTATGAATACAGATATGCCGTGCCTGAAGGTTTTGAAATGATAAATCCGGAAAAACAAATTAAGTCCGACAACGCAGCCGGAAAACTCAGGATCATGATTGAAAAATCAGGAAAAGAAATTGTAATCTCCAAACGGCTTCAAATCGAAAGGAAAGTGATCCCTTCCAACCTTTATAATGAATTCAGAGAGCTGATGATCAACTGGTACCATCCCGATTTCAGGCAGATCATCATCAAGAAAATGTAGATCATTTTAATCCGAACGGCACGGGGCATCAGATGCCCTGGGTGTTCAGGTTGCCCAGGCTCATGGTGATGGTGCGCTTGATTTCCTTGTTGGTATCGGCAAAAGCCTTTATCGTGACTTGCAGATGTAGGTTGTAAATATTCAGGCTGATTTCTTTCGACCGAATCTGCCCGATCTTTAATATATCGGAATTGATCACGCCGCTTTGCCTTGAAATCTTGGTGGTGATGATCTCATTCTCACCCGTTCGTATGATCTCCTTGTCATAATCCTGGAATTCGAGAATATTGGCCAGCTCATGAATCGTAAGCACCTGCAGATTTTCGATTCCATCAATATTGATCAGGAACCAGTTATAGGCATTCTCATCGATCAGGCATCTGTTCAAAGTATCCTTTTCCAGGATGCGTGCATTGTTGATGATGGCCGTTCCATAGAAGTTATTATCAAAGCTGAAAATGGTATCGTAGGTGATGGCATAACGTAGGCTGATCGAACCCGTGATGTTCCGCAGTTTCGGATAGAGGTGATAAGCATTGAAAGCCCTTACCAGGATCTCGAAATTGATCGCAAAGAACAGCGAATGCAGCGGTGTATCGAGTATCAGAAACCCCCCGTCTCCGGTGCCGATAAATGATTGCTCAATCCGTTTCATATCATATTTCTGAAAAACGAATTGGTTATTCTCAAGGCAGAGCCTGATGGTTTTGTCGAACAATATCTTAAATACCGTCGGAATAAGGGTTTGCTCAAAATGCTTATACAGCCCATAGCGGTATATATCAATGCCAAGGACCGATTTTCTGGTGAATGAACGAACACTGATATAAGATTCCAGGGTTTCATGCATTTTTTCGCTGGAAGGAATCACATTAACTTTTTCGAAAGTGGATTCCTTATCATATTCATTCAGTATTTGCTTGATCTTTTCGTAATTGAGTCTTCTGATTTTATCCGGCATGATGCTGCTATTTTTAACTCATCCTGTTAATATCTGCCAATCAACAAATAAAGGATTCATCCTCACGTGCTGACAAAAATAACATAATTTTCTGTTATACAAAATGTTATATCTTAATTTTTACACCTTCCACTTATTAACAATTGTTAATAACACATGTTGATACAATGTGTACACTAGGAGCTTAAAAAACTTGCATTCAGTGGGCTGGCTACTGTATATTTGTTTCTACCAAGTGAGCGATAAAAGGCCACTTGCAGGACGAAGAGGCGGCGACGCGGAACCCGAGAGGGGGAAGCGAAGCCAAATCGAGACCTGAAACCAGCAGAAGGCCGCAAGGCCGGAGCGAACTTCAGGGAAGCCCTGCAAGAAGGGATCCTGAAAGGCGCTTGCCGAGAGGCAGGAATGCCGCTGGATCCGGACAAACGGGAAGGCTCTACGGAGCCGACCCAAAAAAGTCAGCCAGAATAACCGTAACTTGGCACAAACCGGGAGCTACGGCACCCGCTAAGTGAAAGGGGATTCATCCGACAGGCTGGGTCCCCTTTGGTTTTTATAGGCCTGCTTATTTCTTCTTTTTAACCTCCTTTTCACTTTCCCTTTCCAGTTCTCTTTGCCTTTGCTTCTCCTGTTCCTGTTCGCTTTCAGCTTTCTTGTGCTCGATATGGCCCCTTCTGCCTTTTCTCCTCTCATCCAGTTTTATTACGGATGATTCCCTTCCATAAATGATTAAAATATCGCTTTCCACTATCTTGGTGTCTCCGTCCGGAACGCCCAGGTATGTGCCATCCTGTCGCTCAATCCCCAGAACAGTTATCCCCTCCTGACGAAGTGCGCTCTCCGCCAGTGTGTGGTTGGCAATCCAGTCATCCTCCGCAACTTTCATCTCCGAAATCTGATAATCACCCGTTAGCTTGAGCAATTTTGAGTAATCTCTTATATTAAGATCGGTATATTTATTTAGCGCCCGCTCAATCACCCTGTTCAACCATCTGTCGACCAATTTGCTCGAAGTCAACACCCAAAGAATTGTAATGGCCAGCAGGATGATAGACAAAGACCAGTACCAGGGTATATTATCCTGTCCGCGATTAACAAATGTGAGCATCAAAGAAGCGATAGCAGACACAATCCCGGCATTTCCCAACAACATCAACAGCATAACTATTTTTCTCCTGACAGGATGTTTGGTAACGTTTTCGGCTTCTGTTGTAGTAAACCCCACCCCCGTAAATGCCGATCGTGACTGGAACTTTGCCGATTGCCTCGACAAGCCTGTTTGCATAATGGCAATGGTGGCAATACGGGTGATCAGAATGGACAATACCAAAATGATGATCAGTGAAAATACAGGAACCATGTCTTATTAATTTTTTTGATATACGCTTTATCTTTCGCATTATCAGGTGCAAGAGATATGCCAACCTTCAAAAACTTTTGGGAATTATTTGTAAATGGTTCTGCTGAGGTAATCTTTTGCAATTTTGTTTCGGATATCTTTTAGCTCCATATCTTTTTTCATAAAGATTAAAATATCTTCTTCCTGCTCTGCGCTTTCCAGTTCTTTCTGGTTGTCCATAATCATGCGGTCAACACTCTTGGCCTTAAAGTTGAGCAAAGTTGATACCACATAATCTTTGAGCCTGTCAACTTCAGTAGGCACAAATATTCTTTTGCTTTCCCAATTGTTGCTCAACTGATATCTGCTGGTCAGTAAATCAATAGCTAGCGTGGCAAGTTCCTGCTCATCATGATTGATGAAATGCCTGTCGGGAGGGATACGATTTTGGTTCACCTCAGCCACATAATCATCAAACACTTTCTGATAAAGCGGATTGTTAAATTTCAATTCATCATTCAAAATATCATTGATAATAAACAGGGCCACTTTTATGGGTACCTCAACCATTTGTTTGCGCTCATCCTCCTGTTCAAAACCGATCTCGGCACTGCCAAAATTCAACAATATCCTGATCAGCTCCCGTTCCTGGCTTTCGGTATTGATGCCCTCAACTTCAGGCTGAGGCTCGGTAAGCGTTTCTGCTTCCTCGTCTGCAATCTCCTCCCTTTCTTGCTTTCGCACCTTATCTTTAAAACGCTTCCTGAGCAGCTTGTTTAGTTCGTTCATCAGGGTTTGCTCGGGCACTTTCATGATACTACTGCATTGCTTCACATAAAAAGTGCGGAATATTCCGTCGGGGATGAGGGAGATCGTCTGAACAATTTCCTTCACAAGGGAAGCCTTTTTGATGGGGTCTCCCTGGCTTTCTTTGTTCAGCAAGCTGGTTTTGAAGGATATAAAATCCCGGGCATTTTTTTCGATGTATTCATGCACTTCAGCAGTCCGGTGGCTCCTGACGTAAGAATCGGGATCCTCCCCTTCCGGGAACATCACGATCTTCACATTCATGCCTTCTTCCAGGATCATATCAATGCCTCTGAAGGAGGCTTTCAACCCGGCCTCGTCCCCGTCAAATAGAATGGTAATATTTGGTGTATAGCGTCTGATCAGCTTGATCTGATCGGTAGTAAGGGAAGTACCCGAGCTGGCCACCACATTCTCGATTCCGGCCTGATGCAGCGACATCACATCCGTGTAGCCCTCCACCAGATAACAATTGTCTTTTGAAACAATGCTGTTTTTGGCAAAGAATATCCCGTAAAGGCTTTTGCTCTTATTGTAGATATCCGATTCGGGGGAGTTAACATATTTTGCTTTCGACTGTTCGGATTTCAGCACCCTTCCACCAAAGCCCAGGACTTTTCCCGTCAGGTTGTGGATGGGAAACATCACCCTTCCACGAAACCTGTCGAATTTTTTATCATCCTTTACAATGGTCAGGCCGGTCTTATCCAGATACTCCAGGCTATAGCCATTTTCGAGGGCGTGTTTGGTGAAGCTTTCCCAGCTTTCATCACAATAGCCTACCTGGAATTTCCTGATGATGTCTTCACGATAATCCCTGTCTTTCAAGTAAGATAACGCAATGGCTTTTCCTTCTTCGGTTTCAAACAATTGCTCCACGAAATGATCCCTGGCGAAATCATTCAGGCTGTAAAGACTTTCTTGTTCGTTCAGCTGTTTGATCTGCTCGGGGGTTTGTTCTTCTTCCTCAATCTCAATATTATATTTCTTTGCAAGATATTTAAGGGCTTCAGGGTAAGTGTAGTGCTCATGATCCATGATGAAGTTCACCGAATTGCCGCCTTTTCCGCAGCCGAAGCACTTATAGATCCCCTTGGAGGGTGAAACCGTAAAAGAGGGTGTTTTTTCATTGTGAAAAGGACAAAGGCCGATATGGTTCACACCGCGCTTTTTGAGGTTCACAAATTCACCCACAACCTCTTCAACACGGGCGGTTTCAAAAATTGTCTGTATGGTTTGTTTATTGATCAAGAATGAGAAAATTTATGCATGCAAAATTACAAATATGGGCATGCATCAGGGAAATTGTTCATAAGTTTTATGGGATGGGTTCGATGCTGCCCAATCCGGATTGCTGCCTTTCCACTTTGGGATTTCCCCGGTAGCGAACCCTGCCGATGCCCCCGGCATTCACCTTCAATTCCTTTGTGGCATGAACCAGGCATTCTCCAACCCCATTGGCCAGTACATTCACATATTCTGCTTCCAGATCCTTCGCATTGATTTTTCCGGTGCCTGTGATCTCGGCATCATGCAGGCGGGTCTTTCCAAACAATTCGATCTCACCGACGCCCTTCAGGAAAGTCTTCACCTCATTAGCCTGCAGGCTGAGAAGGATTCCGCCAACCCCCTTGTTATAAATCATAATATCCCCGGCCCTGATCTCACCCTGTCCGCTGATCCTGCCAACGCCTCCTACCTTTATAGAGACGATATCCTTCATGCCAACTTCAATTTCAATTTTCGGGAAATTGGCCAGCCAGAGCGGGATCCCGCTGCCCATCGAAATGATCAGTTCTCCTTTCCGGACTCTTGTACGTATGTTGGAAAGTACATCCTTATCGGAGCTAAGTTTCAGGCTGCAATGATCTGCCTGCTTCAATATCAGGTTGCCAATGCCCTTCAGGTGAATGGCGTTAAATTCTTCGGTTTTTCTTTCTTCGGTAAACATGCTGATTATTTTTTTCAAAGAATAACAAACTTACTAAAATATCATCTACTATTAAGCCCCAAGACTTTAAACCATTGAAAAATGCTGGCAGCAGATTCAGCTATGAATTTATCTTTATATTTGATAGCAGAATTAACAAACCGCATCAAATCTATGAAAACAAAAATCTATCTCATTTTTACCGTTTTATTCATTGCATATTCATCCCTTTCATCACAGGATTTTCAATGGGCCGAGTCAGCCGGCGGCCATGGTTCCGACCAGGCTTATGCAATGGTTACAGATATATCAGGCAACTCATATGTAACAGGTTGGTTCTCGGATACGGCAGATTTCGGAGGCATTGAACTTGTCAGTGACAGTTTAAAAGATATTTTCCTCGCCAAATACGATTCGCTCGGAAGCTTGCTTTGGGTAAAGCATGCTCCTGGCAAGGGAAGCAACACGGCAGCCGGCATCGCAATGGATGCTGATGGAAATGTTTTCATCACTGGCTGGTTTGAAGAAATAGTTTCATTCGATGATATCCAACTTGAATGCCACGGCCTCTGTGATATGTTTGTTGCCAAATACGATCCGGAAGGCAATGCCATCTGGGCAAAAAAGGCCGCTGGTGAGCATGATATTTATGGAAACCGGATAACGGTAAATGCTGAAGGAGATGTGATCGTTTCGGGAAGCTTCAGGGGGGAAGTGGAATTTATGGAAGAACATAGTTTTGCCAGCCTCGGCGATCGCGACATCTTCATCGCACTGTACCACAACAATGGCGCTTTCAGTTGGGCCAAACACTTTGGCGGCATGGGCGAGGACAGGGCCTATGGAATTGAAACCGACGGATCGGGAAACATCGTTTTCACTGGCTTTTTTAACGGAATCTGTCACTTCGGAGAATTTGAATTGTACAGTCCGGCGATCACAAGTGTTTATCTTGCAAAAATGGATGCTTCCGGCGATATTCAATGGATCAGCCCCGCTTTTGGCGGCGCCAACGATTTTGCGCGGGCGTTTGGAATTGGTATCGATGACCATGAAAATATTTACACCGCTGGATTTTTTTCCGGCCATTTGAATCTTGATTACCAGGATGTTTTACATGCAAGCGGCGGTCAGTTTGATTTTGACGTTTATATTGCCAGCTACCACCCCAATGGGCTTTTGCGCTGGGCAAACAAAGCGGGCGGCGCGCATATGGACCAGGGACGTGATCTGTTTGTGGATGGAGAAGGCAACAGCTACCTCACGGGCTTTTTCAACGGATCGGCCGGATTCGGTGATCTGGAGATGGAAAGCCTCGGCATGGCGGATGTGTTCGTGGCGAGCTATGATGCCAATGGCGGGATCAGCTGGGCGAAAAGCGCAGGTGGCGCTGAAAACGACTATGGATACAGCCTCGGACTGGATCAGAACAACAATGTATATCTCTGTGGTATTTTTACGGAAGAAGCCCTTTTCGGCCAACATTCAATTGACGGATGGGCTGGTCATGATATTTTTGTGGCGAAAATTTCAGGAACAGGTTCAGGCATCATGTACGGCAATTTTATTCACAAGATCAGCCTGTATCCTAATCCGGCAGGAAAGCAGTTTTCCCTAAATATTGAAAGAGTAAATGATGAGCAACTAAAGGTATTGATAACGGATGTAAGTGGAAGGATCATTGAGAAAAGACATGCCGGAAACAGCCTTTCCATAAAAGGTATTATCTTTAACACCGCCGGGTATGAAAACGGAACATATCTCGTTAATGTATATTCAGAAAAAGGAATGTACAGCGAAAAAATCATCATCAAACACTGATCAACATGGCAGCCGAGAAAGAAATTGAATTGCTGAGGGAACAGATTGCAAAACTCGAAAAAAAGGATTTCGACCTGAAAGCCTGGAAGAATTATACCACCATTATCCTGGGTCGGATATTCGGGGAAGACAGCAGAAAGATCGACCAGATCCGCAACATCGAATATATGCACGGCAGCTGGTCGTTGCGCGACACTTCAGGCGATTCGGCCATAGAGGCCTGCAAGAAGCTGGGCCGCGAGATCCTGGAAGCCTCCGTTTCGGAACTGGAGAATTTCGGGGCACCCAAAACCGGCTCGGAAAGTAATGAGGAAATCGTTCTGATCATCACCGAAGCCCTGCAGGATGAATTAAAAGGATCCCAGTATAAAGAACTTGTAAAAATCTTGAACGACAAAGGTAAAACAGATGAAAAGAAAGATAAGATTTTCGAAAAGCTG
This sequence comes from Bacteroidales bacterium, assembly GCA_021738625.1. Lineage (GTDB taxonomy): Bacteria > Bacteroidota > Bacteroidia > Bacteroidales > JAIOZK01 > JAIOZK01. Next base: position 16,743 of record JAIPBS010000017.1, on the reverse strand, counting down.
AGAAACTACGGTAGCGAAACCGCCAATACCATTTTGAGCAACATCCTGGCCAACCCGAAGATCGGGAAGGAAATTAAATAATTCAAAAGGGATTATTCCCAAAGAAAAAAACCTGAAAAACGGCGCCGTTCAGGGACAGAACGATTTCGGTAAGATTGGCTACGGAGGGCCCTGCCCTCCGGAAGGTGAAACGCATCGCTACTATTTCAGGGTTTATGCCCTGAAAAGAAAGCTCAAACAGGAAGAAGGGGCGAGCCGGGATGACCTGCTCAACGCCATGGAAGGCAGCATCCTTGATGAGGGCGAATACATGGGAAGATATAAAAGGAAATAGATTGAGGCCGGCAATCCTCTGCATTGTAGAAAAACTTACTCATTAAATCAATTTAAAATGCACTCGATCTGGTCAGGAAGCATAAGTTTCGGTCTGGTGAACATTCCCGTGAAGCTGTTCAGCGGTTCTTCCCCAAGAAGAATGAACTTCGATATGCTTCGGGAATGGAGAGTGAATTCCAGCCCGGTAAATTCAAAGACACCTATCGGCAAAAGCTCAAAAAGGTGATCGAAGCCAAAGCCAAAAACAAGGAAATAAAAACCCCCGGCAAAAAAACCAAAAAAACTGCTTCCAAAAACCTGGTGGCTCAACTTAAAGAAAGTCTGAACTGAAAATCTCCTTGCATCACACTTACAGGTCATTCGCAGGCTGTCGGTTCGTCTAGTTTGTTATAAACCAGCACAGTGTGCTTTACCTCAGACAGCCTTTCTTATTTCATAAGAATTTTTTAAATTCCGCTTGGCATTTTCCAAAGCAATCCTTCATAAATTCATTATTTTCAATCCTTTCAATATTTTTTATACTTTTGCACCTTGTTTTAAGACAAAATACCCCGCCATAGAGCAGCGGGGTGTTAAATGGAATATTGAAAATCACCCAGGGGGCGGGGAATGGGCCCTTATCCGCCTTAGGCGGATTCAATCAAGGAAAACATCTAGTAGCGGATGCAGGAAAAATATAAAGAATATAAAAAGCTTGATTTATCCCAGCTTGGAAAAGAGGTGGGAGCATGCTGGGAAGAAAAGAAAGTATTTGAGCAAAGCCTGAAAACCCGGGAAGGCCACAAGCCCTTTGTTTTTTATGAAGGTCCTCCTTCGGCCAATGGGAAGCCCGGCATTCATCATGTTACTGCGCGCGCTATCAAGGATATTTTTTGCAGGTACAAAACACTGAAGGGTTATTACGTAAAACGTAAAGCCGGATGGGATACACACGGCCTGCCCATCGAGATCGCAACCGAAAAAACCCTGGGCATCACCAAGGAAGATATTGGCAAAACCATCAGTGTAGAAGATTACAACAAGGCTTGCCGGGAAGAGGTAATGAAATATAAGGATCTGTGGGATGAACTGACAATAAAGATGGGCTACTGGGTCGATCTGGATGATCCATATATTACTTTCGACAACAAATACATAGAAACCGTCTGGTATCTGTTAAAGAAGCTTTACGAAAAAGGATTGCTTTACAAAGGCTATACCATCCAGCCTTATTCTCCTGCAGCCGGAACCGGCCTCAGCTCACACGAGTTGAACCTGCCGGGTTGCTACCGCGATGTGAAAGATACCACAGTTACTGCTCAGTTCAAGATCATCAAAAACGAAAAATCCGATTTTCTTTTCAAACTAACCGATACGGATGTATTCTTTTTGGCCTGGACCACCACGCCCTGGACGCTGCCGTCCAACACTGCCCTGGCCTTCGGAAAGAATATCGTTTACCAGATGGTGAAAACCTTCAATCAATATACTGACAAACCCCTTACCGTGATCCTGGCCAAAGACCGCTTTAGCGCTTATTTCAATGAAGAACTAAAAGACCTTAAGCTGGGAGAATATAAACCTGGCGATAAGAAAATCCCTTACAAAATCATAAGTGAATTTAAGGGTTCCCAACTGGAAGGCATCCGTTATGAACAGCTCATCCCATGGATCGAACCCATGGGAGACGCCTTCAGGGCCATAATGGGAGATTTCGTGACCACGGAGGACGGAACCGGCATCGTTCATATCGCCCCTACTTTTGGCGCCGACGACGATTTTGTGGCCAAACAAAACAACATTGCTCCCCTTCACCTGATTGACAGGGAAGGCAAAAAACGTCCGATGGTCGATCTTAAGGGAAGGTTTTTTAAAGTAGCCGATCTGGATGAGGCCTTTGTTTCCGGATATGTTAAAACGGCGTATGAGGATTACTCAGGCCGGTACGTTAAAAACGAATTCGACAAAGATTTGACCGAGGCCGATCCCCAGTTGGATGTGGACCTTGCCGTGATGCTTAAGCTGAACAATAAAGCTTTTAAGATTGAGAAATATATACACAATTACCCGCATTGCTGGCGAACCGACAAACCTATTCTGTATTATCCGCTCGACTCCTGGTTCATCAAAACCACCTCTTTAAAAAAACGAATGATGGAACTGAATGAAACCATCAACTGGAAACCAAAATCTACCGGTACAGGCAGGTTTGGAAACTGGCTGGAGAACCTTGTCGACTGGAACCTCAGTAGATCACGCTTTTGGGGCGTGCCTCTGCCGGTCTGGACAACGGAAGACGGCAAGGAAATAAAATGCCTCGGTTCTGCAACAGAGCTAAAAGAAGAGATCGAAAAAAGCATCGCAGCCGGTTTTATGGATGAAAATCCCCTGGATTATTTCAGGCCGGAAGACATGTCGGAGAAGAACTACAACAGCTTCGATTTTCACAGACCTTATGTGGATAAAATCGTGCTGGTTTCGGAAAGCGGGCAAAAGATGCAGCGCGAACCCGACCTGATCGACGTTTGGTTCGACTCAGGCTCGATGCCTTATGCCCAGTTTCATTATCCATTTGAAAACAAAAAAGAATTTGAAAGAAGCTTTCCGGCCGATTTTATCGCAGAAGGCGTTGACCAGACCCGCGGCTGGTTTTTTACCATGCATGCCATCGCCGTGATGTTGTTCGATTCGGTTTCGTATAAAACCTGTGTTTCGAATGGCCTGGTGCTCGATAAGAATGGCAATAAAATGTCGAAAAGGCTGGGTAATGCAGCAGACCCCTTCCAAACCATCCAAAAATACGGCCCGGACGCCACGCGCTGGTACATGATCACCAACGCCCAACCCTGGGACAATCTAAAATTTAATGTTAAAGGAATTGAAGAGGTGCAGCGGAAATTCTTCGGAACGCTCTACAACACCTATTCATTTTTTGCATTGTACGCCAATATCGACGGCTATACTTATAGTGAAGATGAGATCCCTTGGGAAAAACGCCCGGAGATCGATCGCTGGATCCTTTCCGAACTCAATTCACTGATCCGATATACCGACGAATGCTACAACGACTACGAGCCGACCAAAGCGGGCAGGGCCATCGCGGAATTCCTCGACGACCACCTCAGCAACTGGTATGTGCGTTTGTCGAGAAGAAGGTTCTGGAAAGGCGACTACACCGAAGACAAGATCTCAGCTTATCAAACCCTTTACAGTTGCCTGGAGGTGCTGGCACAGATCGCATCCCCCATTGCGCCCTTTTTCATGGATCGGATTTTTACCGACCTGAACCGGGTTACCAAACGGCATAAGGTTGACTCGGTGCATTTGACCGACTACCCTGTTGCGGATGAAAGCAAGATCGATAAAGATCTTGAAGAGCGCATGGAACTGGCACAAAGGCTTTCTTCTATGGTATTGTCCTTGAGGAAAAAAACTAACATCAGGGTTAGGCAACCCCTTAATAAGATCATGATTCCGGTTTCCAGCGAAAAATTCAGGAAACAGTTACAGGAAGTGGAAGATCTTATTCTCTCGGAGGTAAATGTGAAAGAACTGGAATACCTGGATGAGGAAAGCAACATCCTGGTGAAAAAGATCAGGCCCAATTTTAAAAGTCTGGGGCCGCGCTACGGCAAGCTGATGAAAAAACTGGCCGGCGCCATTGAAAGCTTCTCCCAGGAACAGATCAACGAGCTTGAAAAATCCGGTGCATTCAAGATGAAGCTGGAGGAACAGGAAATTGTTCTCAGACAGGAAGATGTGGAGATCACCACCGAAGACATCCCCGGCTGGGTGGTAGCCAATGAAGACCAGCTAACTGTGGCACTGGACATCTCCATCACAGACGAATTAAAGCAGGAGGGCATCGCTCGCGAACTGATTAACAGGATACAAAACCTTAGAAAAGACAAGGGTTTTGAAGTGACCGACAAAATCGTTGTGGAAGTGGAGGAAAAGCCTGAGATAACAACGGCAATCAATAACAATATTTCATATATTTGTGCGGAAACGCTTGCAAAAGCATTGAATTTAAAAGAAGAAGTAGAACATAAGGATAAAGTTAACATCGAACTATTTGACGACATCAACATAGACATCAATATCAAAAAGGTGATTTAACTGATTTCCGAAACTAAAAATTTACCGGCATGAAAAACAAAGAAAAAAGCAGCTCAAAAGACAAGAAGCCTGAAAGGACCCGGTATTCGGATGAAGAACTTCAGGAATTCAAGGAAATCATTGAAAAGAAACTTGAAAAGGCCAGAAGAGATCTAAAACTTCTCACCGAGGCATATACCCAAAGCAACGAACACGATACCAACGACACCTCGCCTACCTTCAAGGTACTGGAAGAGGGTTACAATGTGCTCAGCAAGGAAGAGAACAGCCGGCTGGCAGGCCGCCAGCAGAAATTCATCACCGGGCTGGAGAATGCCCTGATCAGGATCGAAAACAAAACCTATGGCATTTGCAGGGTAACCGGCAAGCTGATTTCCAAGGAAAGATTGCGTAGCGTTCCCCATGCCACCCTGAGCATCGACGCCAAGTTGCAGCAATATAAAAACCCTGCCAGCCAGGTGAGCTCTAATAATAAATAAAGCATTTCAGAAAATTGAAGAAGGGTACGATTGCCATACTCGTCATTCTGGGAATTTTGATCATTGACCAGATTTTAAAATTCTGGGTCAAAACCAATATGGTTATTGGTGAAGGTTATCCCATGATCGGCAACTGGTTTTGGCTGGAGTTCACCGAAAACAACGGCATGGCTTTCGGGATGGAGTTTGCAGGCAGGTACGGTAAGTTGTTTTTAAGCATTTTTCGGATCCTGGCTGCCATAGCCATCGCCTGGTACATTTGGCATCTGGTCCGCAAAAATGCCCATACCGGCCTGATCATAAGCATGGCCCTGATTTTTGCCGGGGCTTTCGGCAACATCATCGACAGTGCTTTTTATGGCTTACTTTTCAGCGGAAGCTTCCACGATGTGGCGGTTTTCCTTCCTGAAAACGGAGGCTATGCCACTTTGCTGTTTGGCCGTGTGGTGGATATGTTCCACTTTACCGCCCGCTGGCCGGAATGGATGCCCTGGCTGAGCGGACGGGAGATCTTCCCCCCAATTTTCAATGTTGCCGATTCGGCCATCACCATCGGGGTGATCCTGCTGATCATTTTTCAGGGGAAATTTTTTAAGAAAGAGAGCAGCATAAAGTTAAATAAAACCGAGATGCCCAAAGAAAGGGAAACAGTTGAGGAACATGCCTGAGCATTTGGTTTATACAGCTTGTAGCCTTGTTTTACTGTTCAAACCCAATGGTAAGCAATTCGCGAGTGAACCGATAAATATTACAATCTTTGTGAAAACGTTAGCTGGCAAACGGTTCGAATTGCGCGAAAAACTTAGTGCTTAGTTTCCTTGCAATTCAATGCACTCATGCTAAGGATGCCATACATAGCTTTCGTGGCTATATTCATAACAAATTGTTAATTCAGTCATATTTAGCATTTTTCATATTTCGATCAACCAAGTTTTTTTATCTTTGCCCGGCAAATCTTAATGAATTTTATCACATGGAGAAAAAACTGACCGGTAAAATTGCACAGATAATCGGGCCTGTGGTCGACGTGGCGTTCGACCAGGACACCAAGCTCCCCAACATTTACGAAGCACTCGAGGTGAAAAACGAAAAAGGTGAAATTATTGTTTTAGAGTGTCAGCAGGACATTGGTGAAAGTACGATTCGTACCGTGGCCATGGACTCTACCGATGGCCTCCGCAGGGGCATGGATGTAAAATCCACCGGCTCCCCCATTTCCATGCCGGCCACCGAGGAGATCCGCGGTCGCTTGTTCAATGTGATCGGTGAACCCATCGACGGGCTGAAGCCGGTTTCCAGGGAAAAAACATATCCCATTCACCGGGAACCTCCCAAGTTTGAAAACCTCTCGACTCAGAATGAAGTGCTTTACACAGGCATCAAAGTGATCGACCTCATCGAGCCTTATTCCAAAGGCGGTAAGATCGGTTTGTTCGGAGGTGCAGGCGTAGGCAAAACCGTGATCATACAGGAGTTGATCAACAACATCGCCAAGCAGTACTCCGGGTTCTCAGTTTTCGCCGGTGTTGGTGAACGCACCAGGGAAGGAAACGATTTGCTGCGCGAAATGATAGAAGCAGGATTGGTTAGCTACGGCGACGCCTTCATGGAAAGCATGCAAAAGGGCGGCTGGGACCTCAGCAAAGTCGACATGGAAAAGATCAAGGATTCGCTGCTGACCATGGCTTTCGGGCAGATGAACGAGCCCCCGGGAGCACGCGCACGTGTGGCCCTCTCAGGGCTGACCCTGGCGGAATATTTCCGCGATGGGGACGAGCAATCCGGTGGACGCGATATTCTTTTCTTCATCGACAATATTTTCCGTTTCACCCAGGCCGGCTCCGAGGTATCGGCTCTGCTGGGTCGCATGCCCTCAGCCGTGGGTTATCAACCAACCCTGGCCACCGAGATGGGGATCATGCAGGAAAGGATCACCTCAACCAAACGCGGATCAATTACCTCCGTTCAGGCGGTTTACGTGCCTGCAGACGACCTGACCGACCCCGCCCCAGCAACCACCTTTGCTCACCTGGATGCGACCACGGTACTCAGCAGGAAAATTTCGGAATTGGGCATTTATCCGGCTGTTGACCCGTTGGATTCAACATCCAGAATCCTTACACCGGATATTGTTGGAGAAGAACACTATAAATGCACCCAGCGCGTGAAGGAAATATTACAGCGCAACCAGGAACTGCAGGACATCATCGCCATCCTGGGCATGGAAGAATTATCGGATGAAGACAAAGAAGTAGTGCACCGCGCCAGAAGAGTACAACGTTTCCTTTCGCAACCTTTCCACGTGGCGGAAGCTTTTACCAATACCCCCGGAACCATTGTTTCCATCGAGGATACTATTAAAGGTTTCAACATGATCATGGATGGAGAAGTGGATGAATATCCCGAATCAGCCTTCCTGATGGTTGGAACCATTGAAGAAGCCATTGAAAAAGGAAAGAAAATGCTTGAAGAAGGCACAAGCGAAGAAGACTAAAAAGCAAAGCACTTATGAAGCTTGAGATCATCACACCGGACAAAACAATTTACAATGGTGAAGCCAGCCTGGTGCAACTCCCCGGCCTGGACGGTTCCTTCGAGATCCTGAACAACCATGCCCCGCTGATCTCTGTACTGAAAGAAGGCCGTATAAAGATACTCGATCCTGAAAAACAGGAAAAATTTTTTGAGGTCAAGGGAGGCGTAATTGAAGTGCTTCAAAACAAAGTGCTGATCCTGGCCGAATAATAAATCAAAATATCTGACAATACCGATTTTTTTTCTTGATCATTTCTGATGCTTTTTATTATATTTGGCCTAAAATCTTTAAACCATGGCCGGATTTTTAACTAAGCTATTTAAAAGAAAAAGTGATCAGGGCAAAATCACATTCAGGATCAAAGGCTCCGACGGAACTTACAATTTAACTTATACGGCAGAGGAAAAGAAAACCCTGCAAAACCCAGCCGTCAAAAATAAGTGGAAATATTCATACAAATGTAAGCCCGGAGATTATTATTATTTTTCGGTGCAGGCCAACCAAAGAAAATCCGAAATAAACCTCAAAGCATATTATAACGGCAAGTTGCTGAAGGAGACAAACGATAAAGGCGATTACGTGATCGCAACAGTTTCAGGCACGATCAGTTAAAATCAAACCCATCAATTCTCCTGACAATAGGCCTCAAGCACTTTATCGGTGTTTTCTGAGCCGAGGCTTTTGGCTTTTTTCCAATCAGCGCAGGCCTTATCTCTTTCATTGGCAAAGAAATAAGCATTGCCCCGGTTGTAATAAGCTTCCTTATAATCGGGTTTTAAGTCGATGGCTTTGGTAAAATCCGCTATGGCTCCTGTATAATCGTTGATCTGTCCGCGTGCAGTTCCGCGATTGTACCAGGCGTCGGAAAAACCGGGATTCAGTTCGATGGCCTGGTCGAAATATTCAATGGAACCCTCGAAATCGCCCAGGAAATATTTGGCCAGTCCGCAATACAATACCGAAAGGCTGTCCTGGGGATCGAGGCGGGCGGCCTCCCTGAAGTTTTTCAGGGCATGGTAATAATCCTCCGTGAAATAATAACCCATGCCCAGGTTGTAGAAAGCATCTTTGTTGTCGGGATCCATTTGAACAACCTTATTGAATTCGGCAATGCCCTGTTGGTATTTCTTCTCTTCGTAATGTTGCACCCCTCTCGAAAAAAACTCCATTGCCATCTTCGACACATCAAGTTTCTGGGGTACGGGTTCGGCTGATTTTATTTCTTCTTCCGGTCCTTTCGTATTTTCATTTGGTTTGGCCGCATCGGGTTCGGGGCTTTTCATTTTGAGTGAGTCGGAAATCTGAAGGCTTGTTGTAGTGTCTTTTACATTGTTCTTACCGGCACTTTCTACTTTTTCTTTTTGATCCTGGTTTCCCGAACAGGCGATCAAACCGGTTACAATCGTCATTATGAAAATAAGCTTTCTCAACATATGCATTCTTTTTCAGCAAAAATAAAAAAATTCACAGGCAAAATATCATTCCGACAGGATACAATTCAACTTACACCCAGGAAAGTTATGCCGATTCGGAACAGGTTTGCAATGATTGACTTCATGCTTCAATCGGTATAACCGAATCTAACAGAAAAATGTTTTGTATTTTTTGTAAATATCAGTATGTAATCTGTTGCCACAGACCCCTCTGGTTATTCATTATTTTCCGTTGCAAAATCAACATCGGCCGGAATGGACAAATGCCCCTGCACAAGCTCCCAGTTGCCACCGGTTTTGCGCAAAACACCTGTAAAACGAATACCTTCATAGCTCATCGACTTGCCCTCATATATAAAATTATAATTCAGCACTTCCGAAAACCAGGCGGTAGTCCCGAACTTATTCAGGTTGATCGTTTGTTCCTGAATGGAAATGTAAGTGCTGTCAAGGGTGGTGAATTGTTTTTGTATGGCTGATTTGATCTGTTCCCAGCCAACCAGCTTTTCATCCATATCGGTGCCGAATAAAACAATGTCATCATCTTCGGCCCATATGGTTTCGATGATACTGAAATCCTGATTTTCATTGGCCATTACATACTGGTCAAGCACATTTTCAATTTGCATTTTCTCGGCTGCCAGGTCCACCTCAGAAGTCTTTTCCTTTTGGTCACATCCGGCAAAAAAAACCATTACAATTAAAGAGAATAGGATTGTGTTTTTCATATTAACAGTATTTTAACAATGATCGATAGCGTGAAGTTACATTATTTTTTGTGGAATATCAAATCCGTACCTGATTGTTTTCGAGCCTTTCCCTTGCAACAAAAAATTAAATCATCCATACATGAGGGTATTTTTATACATTGTCACTTTTCTTTATTAATTCAGTAAATATTTGTAAACTTGCAGCCTGATTTGATAATCATAGCAAATTGTTAATGACCAAAATACGTATCGGAAAACGAAAAATTTTTTTGGGTGTTTCATTGGCACTGACTGCCTTTTTGATCACCCAATTTCTTTTTGCCGGCACACAGCATAATCAGCAGGTAGCTGCTCGTCAACAGGAACCGGATAGCCATGAGGCCGCATGGCCCGAAGAGGTTGAAGAAGAGGAATTCAATGCCGGTGAAAGCATTATCGAGCACATCATTGATTCGCACGAATGGCACATTGCCACCCTGGGCGAAACCCATATTAGTATTCCCCTACCTGTGATACTTTGGCATGATGGGAAATTGCATATTTTTATGTCGAGTAAATTGCATCATGGACATGCATCCTACAAGGGCTTTCGGCTGATGACCGAAGGAGAGTTCAAAGGCAAAATTTTGCATGATCCCCTTGAAGATCCCGACTACAATTACCTGGACGAAGAAATTGTGGCCGTTGAACAAGAAGGGGGCAAGAAGCAATACGATGTTCCGCTCGATTTTTCCATTACAAAAAACGTGGCGGCAATCTTCATAAGCATGATCATTATGAGCTGGATGTTTATATCCATTGCCAAAAGATATAAAAAGCGCAAAGGCGAAGCTCCTAAAGGGCTGCAATCCTTGCTGGAACCGCTTATCCTTTTCATCCGCGACGATGTGGCCAAAGAAGCTATTGGTGTGAAAAGGCATGAACGTTATCTTCCCTTTTTGTTCACCCTGTTCTTCTTTATATTCCTAAACAACCTGCTGGGGCTGGTTCCCTTTTTCCCGGGCGGCGCCAATGTAACAGGAAATATTGCTGTAACAGGAGTGATGGCGGTATTCACCTTTTTGATCACCACCTTCAGCGCCAACAAGAATTACTGGAAACATATTTTCAACACCCCGGGCGTACCCTGGTGGCTGAAAATCCCAATTCCCATCATGCCCCTGGTGGAGTTCATGGGAATCTTTACAAAGCCTTTTGTGTTGATGGTTCGTTTATTCGCAAACATTACGGCAGGACACATTATTGTTCTGGGTTTTATAAGCCTGGTATTTATTTTTGGTAACATCCAGCCTGCCATGGGCTATGGGGTGAGCATCGTTTCTATTGCATTTGCTGTTTTCATGGGCTTGCTTGAATTGCTGGTAGCTTTCATCCAAGCATATGTGTTTACGCTTTTGTCAGCCCTGTATTTTGGTATGGCAACAGAAGATCATCATTAGTAACACTTTTAAAATCAATATAATATGGACGCTTTATTAGCAATTTTGTTACAGGCAGTAAACGACCTTACGCCTTTTGCCAAGATGGGAGCCGGATTCGGTGCCGGAATCGCAGCAATCGGCGCAGGTATTGGAATCGGCCAGATAGGTAAAGGTGCAGTGGAATCCATTGCACGTCAGCCGGAAGCTGTTGGCGACATTCGTTCAAACATGATCGTTGCGGCAGCCCTCATCGAAGGGGTTGCATTTTTCGCCATCGTGGTTTGTTTGCTGATCGTTTTCTTGTAAAAATCAGTTATGATCTTCGTATTCCAACGGTTGGTTGGAATACGAAGCTTTTTAGATGTAAACTTTAATTTATAAGATATGGAACTGGTTAGTCCGGGAATAGGTTTGATTTTTTGGATGACGCTGTCATTCGCTATCCTGATCTGGATACTTGGCAAATTTGCCTGGAAACCCATTATGAAATCCCTGAAGGAGCGTGAAGACTCCATTGATGAAGCGCTGCATGCAGCCGACAAGGCCAGGGAAGAAATGAAGCAGTTGAAATTCAGCAATGAAAAACTGCTGGCAGAGGCCAAAGACGAGCGCGACGCTATCCTTAGGGATGCCAGAAAGGTAAGGGATAAAATAATTGATGAGGCCAGGGAAAAAGCCAATCAGGAAGCCAACCGCATTGTTGAAAATGCCAAAGGCAGAATTGAAAATGAAAAAATGGCGGCCATGACCGACCTGAAAAATCAGCTTGCTTCCCTCTCAATAGAGATCGCAGAGAAAGTCCTTAAACAGGAACTTTCCGACGAAAAAAAACAAAAGGATTATGTGCAAAAACTCATCGATGAAATAAATTTTAACTAAAAGACGTGATGAGACGATCAAGGATAGGAACACGGTATGCCAAAGCGCTTTTTGAACTTGCCCTGGAAAAAAACATCCTGGAGCAAGTTAAAAAAGATATGGAACTGGTCATGAAAACAATCAGCGAGAGTAAGGAACTAAAGCTATTTCTTAAAAGCCCGGTGATCTATCCTGAAAAGAAAAGTACGATCATTACCGCCATACTGAAAGACCACGTGAATGAACTTAGCCTGAAGTTTGTCCTGCTGATCACAAAAAATCGCAGGGAAACATACATTGAGAACATCGCACAGGCATTCATAAACCAGTATAAAAAATACAAGAACATCATCACCACAATCCTGCAAACAGCAGTTAAGATCAATGATGACATCCACCGGCAGGTAATTGACCTGTTGAAAGAACAAACCAAAGGTGAAATAGACCTGATCGAGGAGATCAAGGAAGATCTGATCGGCGGGTTTGTTTTAAAATTCGATGGTTACAAATACGACGCAAGCATCTCGAAACAACTTGCTGATTTGAAGAAGGACTTCAAAGTCAATTTATACAAAAGTAAGATTTAAAGACATAAAAACAAGATAAGATGGCTGAAATAAAACCCGCTGAAGTATCTGCGATATTGCGCAAGCAACTGGCCGGATTCGACGACCAGGCCAAACTGGAAGAAACCGGAACCGTTTTGGAAGTCGGTGACGGCATTGCCAGGATTTACGGCTTACTGAACGCTGAAGCCGGGGAATTGATCGAGTTTGAAAAAACCTCTACCATGGGCATCATTCTCAACCTGGAAGAAGACAATGTGGGCGCAGTATTGCTGGGTGAAAGCAATGAGATCAAAGAAGGCGATATTGTAAATCGCACCCGACGTATCGCTTCCATACAGGCCGGCGAAAAAATGCTGGGCAGGGTCGTCAACACCCTTGGCGAACCCATCGATGGAAAAGGCGAAATTGGCGGTGAAAAATTTGAAATGCCACTCGAAAGAAAAGCTCCAGGCGTGATTTACCGCCAACCTGTTAACGAACCTCTGCAAACCGGTATCAAAGCAATCGACGCCATGATCCCGATCGGACGAGGGCAGCGCGAGCTAGTGATCGGCGACCGGCAAACGGGAAAATCAGCCATTGTAGTCGATACCATCATCAATCAGAAACATAGCCACCGGAAAGGAAATCCGGCTTACTGTATTTATGTTGCCATTGGCCAGAAAGGCTCCTCAATTGCCAATACGGTGAAAGCCCTTGAAGATAACGGTGCGATGGAATATACAACGGTTATTGCCGCCACCGCTTCTGATCCGGCAGCCATGCAGTTTTATGCACCTTTCGCAGGGGCTGCCCTGGGTGAATACTTCAGGGATACAGGCCGTTCCGCCCTGGTAATCTTTGACGACCTTTCTAAGCAGGCCGTAGCCTACCGGGAAGTATCCCTTCTCCTGAGAAGACCCCCGGGCCGCGAAGCCTATCCGGGTGATGTATTTTATCTTCATTCAAGATTGCTGGAAAGAGCCGCCAAAATCATCGAAGCGGAAGACGTAGCCAAACAAATGAACGACCTGCCCGAATCACTTAAAGGAAAAGTAAAGGGTGGTGGATCATTGACCGCACTGCCCATCATCGAAACACAGGCAGGCGACGTTTCGGCATACATCCCCACCAACGTGATCTCCATCACCGATGGACAGATTTTTCTTGAAACAAACCTGTTCAATGCCGGTGTGCGCCCGGCCATCAACGTGGGTATTTCCGTATCGCGCGTGGGGGGTAACGCACAGATCAAATCCATGAAGAAAATCGCCGGAACCCTCAAAATCGACCAGGCCCAATATCGTGAGCTGGAAGCTTTTGCCAAATTCGGCTCCGACCTCGACCCTTCAACAAAAGCTATTATCGAGAAGGGAAGAAGAAATGTCGAGATACTGAAACAACCTCAATTCAGCCCCGTACCGGTAGAAAAGCAAATCGCCATCATATTTTGCGGAACCAGGAACCTGCTCAGAAAAATTCCGGTGGAGAGCATAAAAAATTTCGAGGAAGAATATCTGCACAGAATGGAAACCGATCATCAGGATGTGCTGGAAACACTTAAAGCCGGCAAGCTAACGGATGAGGCTACCCAAACCATGGAACAGCTAGCAAAAGAAATCGCCAGAAAATACGAAAAAACAAAAATCGTTTAATCCGAACTGAAAAGGCATGCCAAATCTAAAGGAAGTAAGAAACAGAATCGCATCGGTTAAATCAACCCAGCAGATCACCAGCGCCATGAAACTGGTGGCCGCTTCCAAGCTGCGCAGGGCGCAGAATGCCATCCTGGCCATGCGACCCTATGCTTCCAAACTGCAAGAGTTATTGCAGGCCTTAAGCGGCAGCCTTGACCAGATGGACGGCAGCACTTATACGGACGATCGCGGGGAAGACAAGGTTCTGCTGATCGCCATTACCTCCAACAAAGGCCTTTGCGGAGCTTTCAACTCACATGTTATCAAACGGGTGAAACATGCCCTCGAGCACGAATTCAAGGAGCAGTATAAATCCGGTAACCTCAACTTGTTCTTTTTCGGCAAAAAGGCTTTGGATCATTTCACAAAAAGAAAGTACAAGAATGTGAACGGAGATACCGCTCTGCTCGATAACCTGACTTTTGAGAACACCCTGCCCTTTGCACAAAATTTTATGAATGCGTTTTCGGATCAGAAACACGATAAGATCATAATCATTTACAACCAGTTTAAAAATGCCGCCGTGCAAAAACTGGTCACCGAACAATATCTCCCTATCATACCACCTGAGGGCGGCGAAGAACATGCCATCAAATCAGATTTTATTTTCGAGCCCGGCAAGCAGGAAATTATCAGGGAACTGATCCCAAAATCACTTAAGATCCAGCTCTACAAAGCATTGCTTGATTCATACGCCTCCGAACAGGGCGCCCGCATGACAGCCATGCACAACGCCACCGACAATGCCCGGGAGCTGGTAAAAGAACTTCAGCTCAAATACAACAAGGCACGCCAGTCAGCCATCACCAACGAACTTATCGAGATCGTCAGCGGAGCCGAAGCCCTCAGAGGGTAGGCAACCTGCCGGTTTTTTAAATATCCAGGTTAATATTTTACCCCACTGCGATTTATAAAACTCTTGGAACGTTGGAATATTGTAGTGATGGAGTATTGAAATTACCACCGCCATCTCCCATATACCCTTATATTCCCTAATCCCAAATTCCAAAGGGCCATGGATTGCAAATCCGCACCAGCCGGATTATTCTTTCGAGATTATCCATTTTCAATCAATCCGATTTTTAAACCTTGCCAGGTTTTTCGCACACTGACAGGTTTTATTTGACCTGATCACCACTTAAAAAATAAAAAAATCAACTTGATAAAGGCACAATGCTTATTAATAAAAGTAAGATGAAAAAAGTAAAAACTGTTTATATTTACAACATAATAGTGTATGTTTATTAAGTCATCAGTAAACTAAAAAAAGAAATGGGAATTTATACCAGTAGAGAAACATTTAATGACGAAAATTTTCAATTTTTAATTGAGGTAGATTTCCAATTGTTTTCATTTAAAGAATACATAAAACTGACAGAGAAGATTATTGACAGAGAAATTAAAGAGGAAATTAAAAAGTATAACAAATTTCTAAAACAAACTACTGGTGACCAAATTGAAATAGGATATGATGTAGTAGATCACGAAATAAAAATATATACCCATCAATTATACTTAAATTCAATATTTATTTCCTTGTATTCATTCCTTGAGAAAAAAATGTCTCAATTATGCAAATTAGCTGAGAAAAATACTTATATGAAAGTAAAAGATTTGAGCGGTAATGGAATTTTTAAATATTACAAATATTTCAAAAAGGTTTTAGAAATAAACCTTGTTCCAATCAATGATGAGTGGACACTAATAACAAAATATAATAAACTTCGAAATAGAATTGTACATTTTCCGGATAATACAATCGAAAAGTCAGAAAATAATGCTAACCTAATCGAAACTTTTAAATCTATTAATAACCTCTCAATAATTGAAGAAGAGGATTTCTATGAATTTAAAATATCAGACAGCCAACTGCTTAATGATTTTTTGACTGTAATTGAAAGATTTTTATACAAAATTTTTTACGTAAGAATATAATACAGCTGGAAATAAAATAAACATTTGAATGCATGCAAATCAAAGGTTAGATGTTGTTAACAGCCAGTCTTGTGAAAAAAACATGAATACCGCACCTAGTTTTATGCGTGCTTTTAATGATAGTTGAACATGGTGTTATAATTTCTAAAAAAACTTGCATTCCAAATGCAGAAATTTCTTTGGTTAATTTATTTTTCATAACTTTAACCACTGGTTATTTTTTAGGTTATATGCATGATAAGGATCCACCTGAGGTTGAATTACCAGTTCTTGAACTTAGTAAGAAATTAGCGAAAAATAAAAGTAAAAAAAGCTGCTTACATCACAACGGTGGGAATACATAAAAAGCAAATAGGTATGAGAAACTTACTAATTTTAACAATAATCTGTTTACTTCTTTTGGGATGTAAAAGCTACGTTCAAGTTTTTAACACTAATTCATCGATTAAAACTAATGATAAAGGTTTTTATATTTACGAAAATGACTCATTAAAAATTACTTACAGCTTTTGGAAGGAAAAAGGGCTTATGACCTTTTCTATTTTTAATAAGCTAGCCTGAATAATTCACAAAAAATAAAAAAAAGGGGGTAAATAATTTTGTTATCTCATTGATATTCAATATCTTTGAGGTGACATTTAACATAAAAAATTTACCCCGTGAATAAAAATACAATTTCTTCCGAGAACAAC
>JAIPBS010000016.1 GCA_021738625.1 Bacteroidales bacterium | reverse complement strand
GATTGAAACGGACAACTTTTTTCAAACAGCCAAACTGATAAAAATATAAAAATAACCGGGGCGATCGTGCAAATATCCACCCCGGCTCAGAATCAATTAATTTATTAATCAATTCCTATGAGGTAATTGTATTAATATTTTCTCCCTTTTCCCAACCACCCCCTCTCCCGTCCCCATTAAAGGGGAGAAGCTTTGCGGATTACGGAAGAATCGTGTTCAAAAGTTTGGAAGGGCCTATCTTTTTTATAGTTCCTTATATTTTGGCAAAGACTTTTCTTTAAGGTAGCGCCCAAGTCCCGCCCCTATCAGGGAAGGGATTTAGGAAGGGGTGGTTGGTAACAAGGCGAGAATATTCTGAGTCCCCTGCTCAAACCCGACGGGTTTAAAAAAATTTGTATACTGAACCTTATTAAAAATGCAAAGCATTTTTCTGTTAGATTCAGTTATACCGATAGGAGCAGGAGGTCAATCATTGCAAACCTGCTCCGGATCGGTATATTAAATCTCCTGATCCCTGTTTTCCAATTTCTCCTTACTTTAGCAAATCAGCTATGAAAAGAAGAAAATGGGTCAACGGGTTTTTGGTGTTTGCTTTGATTGCCGCTCTTGTCATGATCTTGATCCGCGAGATCGTGGAGAAGGAAAACAAACCAATTGAGATACTCCTGTCGGATAACTGGGAGTTTTCCCGGAAAGGAGATAGCAACCGCTATCCTGCCTCCGTGCCTTCTGTGGTTCACCTCGACCTGATGGATAATGGTTTGATCCCCGAGCCCTTCTATGGTTCCAATGAAGACAGTTTGCAATGGATTGGACAAAAAAACTGGATTTACCAAAACCGGTTTGAACTGGATTCTTCCGTTCTTAAAAAGAATCACATCAACCTCCAGTTTGACGGACTGGATACCTGGGCAAAAGTGTTCCTCAACGATAGCCTGATCCTGCTGGCCAACAATATGTTTCTGGAATGGGAAATCGATGTTAAAGATCTTTTAAAAGCAAAATCAAACCAGCTTAGAATTGAATTTCCCCCTGTAGAATATTTGATTGACAGCCTGCAAAAAAATTACCCCACACCGCTTCCTGATGATCGTGGTTTTGTAAGAAAGGCTCCCTATCATTTTGGTTGGGACTGGGGCCCGCGATTCCTTACTGCAGGCATTTGGCGTCCGGTTCGCTTGCTGGCCTGGGACAAGGCCCGGATCGATGACCTTCAGATTTTCCAGGATTATGTGTCCAAAGACAGCGCGCACCTGGATGCACGGCTTTCGATCGAATCTTCGGTTTTCAGCGTGGCAAGCCTTAAGCTGAATATCAAAGGCGATGCTGCCGGGGAATTCAAAAAAAGTTTCAACCTGATGCCCGGTGAAAATATCGTAAGACTTTCTTTTGATATCATCGAACCTGAGCTGTGGTGGCCCAACGGCATGGGCGAACAGAACCTATATGAGTTCGATGCAAAGCTTTATTTGGACGAGGAGGTGTTGCAGGATGAAAAGACTGTTGTCAGCGGCTTGCGTAATGTGGAACTGGTCAGCAAGCCGGATTCCATCGGGCGGAGTTTTTATTTTAAGGTGAACGGCATCCCACTGTTTATAAAAGGGGCCAATTACATTCCGCAGGAAAATTTCCTGCCGCGTGTGGGCCGGATGGATTATGAGCAGATCGTTCGCATGGCGGCCGACGCCAACATGAACATGCTGCGCGTTTGGGGAGGGGGCGTTTATGAAGAAGCGCTGTTTTATGATTATTGCGATCTGCATGGCATCCTCGTATGGCAGGATTTTATGTTTGCCTGCAATATGTACCCGGGGGATTATTCGTTCCTGGAAAATGTTGAACGCGAAGCCAGGCAGAATGTGCTTCGTCTGAGAAATCATCCGTGCATCGCCCTTTGGTGTGGCAACAACGAGGTGGACGAAGGCTGGAAAAACTGGGGCTGGCAAAAGCAACTCGGATTTTCAAATGAAGATTCGATCAGGCTCGATCAGGCCTATCATGATATCTTCGATTCCATTCTTCCTTCGGTGGTCAAACGTTTTGATCCCGGCAGCGATTATTGGCCCTCGTCCCCTTTGTACGGCTGGGGGCATCCCGAAAGCATGACCCATGGCGACAGCCACTACTGGGGCGTATGGTGGGGCGGGGAGCCTTTCGAAACCTATGAAGAGAAAGTCGGGCGTTTCATGAGCGAATGCGGCTTCCAGGCCTTCCCCGATCCAAAAACACTGGATTCCGTTCTGCCGGAGGATCAGCAGTTTTTGTACTCACCCATGTTGAAAACACATCAAAAGCATCCCAGGGGGTTTGAGCTGATCGATGCTTATATGCAAAGGGATTTTCCCCTTACGGATGATTTTGAGTATTATGGATATGTGAGTCAGTTGCTTCAGGCATACGGAATCTCGAAAGCCATTCATGCCCAGCGAAGGAGCAAGCCCTGGTGCATGGGTGTTTTGTTCTGGCAGCTAAACGACTGCTGGCCGGTGGTTTCCTGGTCATGCATCGACTATTATCACCGGCCGAAAGCGCTTTATCATCAAGCCCGCAGGGCCTATCAAAAGGTGTTGATCTCTTTTGAAGATAAAACCGACAGCCTGAATGTTTTTGTTGTTTCGGACAGTTTGGAGGATATGCAGGCCGTGTTAAAACTGAATTTGATTGATTTTGAGGGGAACACTTTGTGGGATAGCCGGAAGGAAATTGGTATTCCTGCAAATTCAAACGGGATTTACTACAGCATGGGCCCGGATACGGTAATGAAAGATGAGCAAACAGACAATGCCGTTTTGCTTGTCACGCTTGAAACGGAAGAAAAGATCATCAGCCGGAACCTGCATTATTTTGTGAAACCGAAAGAATTGGACCTGAGCGGGGCAGGCATAGGGATCAGGTCCGGATGGAACGGCAAGGGCTATGACCTGGAGCTCAGCAGTGATGTGTTGGTAAAGGGCCTTTATCTCCATCTTGATCTGGATGGAAAGTTCTCCGACAATTATTTTGATCTGGTACCGGGCCGGGACAGAAATATTGTTTTCCGGACCGATGAACGGATTGAGCATTTTGCTGAGCAGATTAAAGTTCGAAGTTTAAACGACCTGCTGGTAGAAGGAGACAAACAGGCACTGGTTTCCAGGGACCCGTAATCATGCATATGAAACATTATTATATATCGATCATTTTTGTCCTTCTCAGTTTGAGCGCTAATTCCCAATACTGCGATTCGGCCCTGAAAGTGATGAGCTGGAATATCTGGTACGATCAGCCCTACATGGGCAAACTGGGATGGGAGCACAGGAAAGCCAAAGTATTTGACTTGATTGAAGAGGAAAAACCCGACCTGATGGGTTTGCAGGAAGTATTACTCAAGCAGTTGAACGACCTGGCCGGCCGCTTTCGCGAGTTCGGTTGGTTTGGCGTGGGCCGCAAGGATGGCGATACCCTGGGTGAGTTTGCCCCGGTATTCTACCTGAAATCAAAATTCAGTATCGTCGACAGCGGTTATTTCTGGTTGTCGGAAAGGCCGCATGAACCGGGCAGCATCGGCTGGGATGCATCGGTGGAGCGTATCGTGAGCTGGGTGAGGCTGGAACATATTGCAGATACATCCCGGCAGGATATTTATTTTTACAACACCCATTTCGACCATATGGGCCTGGAAGCCCAGGAGCAAAGCGCCCGCATGCTGATCATGGACGTGGTGAACCGCTCCTGGCGCAATGTGATCATCACCGGCGATTTTAACGTAAATTCCAACACGGAAGCATACAGCAGCCTGAACTCCTTTTTTCTTTCGGATACCCGTGTGAACGCCCTGGAGAAATCCACCCCGCCCTATACTTTCGTGGGTGTTGATTTTGTGGGTATAGAAGGCGACGTGATCGACTATATCTTTGTGGACAGCTATTATATGACCTGCCGTTACCGTGTTATCGAAAAAAAATCCTGGGGAAAGGTCTATCCTTCCGATCACCTGCCGGTGGTTGCTGAAATAAAACCTATATTTAAGGCCCTCAAAAAGGAAACGGATGCAGAGTAAAGCAGGAAATTTCAAAAGCGCTTTTGCCATCGTCACGGCCCTGTTTTTTATGTGGGGCTTCATCACGGTGATGAACGACGTGCTGATCAACACCTTCGAAGGGATTTTTAACCTGACCGCTGTGCAGGCCTCGTTGGTGCAACTGAGTTTTTTCGGGGCCTTTTTCATCATTTCACTTTTATACATGACCGTTTCGTCGATCACAGGAAACGATCCCATCAACCGCATCGGCTATAAATCCGGCATGGCCGTCAGCCTGATCATCTGCGGACTGGGCTGCCTGGGGTTTTATTTCGCGGCGGAGGCCCATAGCTACGACCTTTTCCTGACCGCCCTGTTTATCCTGGCCACGGGAGTCACGCTGCTACAGATTTGCGCCAATCCCTATGTAGCCCTGCTGGGCGATCCGGACGGTGCTTCCGGCCGGCTGAACCTGTCACAGGGCTTGAATTCCCTTGGCACAACGCTCGGGCCACTGGTGGGCGTGCTGCTGATATTCCGGGTATTTTCCGGCGGCGAGGCCACGGCCGAATCGGTGGGGAGAACCTATATGGTTTATGGAGGGGTCTTTCTGTTGGCCGCCCTGATGATATTCATAGTGAACCTTCCTTCATTTAAAAACACCGAAAAGATAAAACCGGGATTAAGCGTTTTAAAATACCGCCACCTGGCCCTGGGCATACTGGCCATTTTCTTTTATGTGGGCGCCGAGGTGTCGGAAGGTAGCTGGCTGGTGAAACTGTTGCAGGATCCCAATGTGGGGAACCTGCCCAAAGAAGACGCCAATTATTTCCTGAGCTATTACTGGGGCGGACTGATGATCGGGCGCCTGATGGGCACCATCTCGCTGGGCCGCAAAAGAAGGCTGAAGAAAAACCTGTATATGGCACTGACCTCCCTGGCCCTGTTCGGCTTCATCTATTTCATCACTTCCATTAAGAAAGAAAGCGGTGATTTTTTTATGGACTTTCTTCAGTTCCGCCAGGTGAGCCTGTTTATGATTTTTCTTTTGGTCAATTACATCGGGTTTGTGCTGGGAGGCAGCAAAGCCAGCCGCCTCTTGCTGGTGTTCAGCCTGGCGGCCATTGTATTGTTGATGCTGGTGGTGTTCAGCCACGGGCAGATCTCTTTCTGGAGCGCGGTGTCGCTGGGGCTGTTCAACTCCATCATGTGGTCCAATATTTTTACCCTGGCCATACGGGATCTGGGAAAATATACCAGTCAGGGCTCTTCCCTGCTGGTGATGGCCATTGTTGGCGGGGCGGTGATCCCCAGGATGCAGGGCTATGTGATCGACAACTACGGGGTGCAGATCAGTTACCTGGTGCCGGTGTTGTCGTACGTTTACCTGGCTTTCTACGGATGGAAAGGATATAAACCGACAAAAATTATTTCTGAATAATATTCACGATCATGATCTCAAGAAGACCCTTCCTGAAGAAATCGCTACTGGCAACGGTTGGTGTGCTGGCCGCCCCCTGGCTGTCCAGGGCGGGAAGTAAAACAAATAATTTTGTACCCGGTGAAAAGAAAAGCGGACAACCGCTTGTGATCTCCACCTGGAAGCACGGACTGGCGGCCAATGCAAAAGCGATGGATGTCATCCGGGCCGGTGGCAGCGTGCTGGATGCGGTGGAACAGGGCGTGATGGTCACGGAAGCCGACCCCGAAAGCAGAAGCGTTGGCCTGGGCGGCCTGCCCGACCGCGACGGCAAGGTGACCCTTGACGCCTGCATCATGGATGATCAGGGCAATTGCGGTTCGGTTTGTTTCCTGGAAGATATCGTGCACCCGGTGGCTGTCGCCAGGCTGGTAATGGAAAAAACCCCGCATGTGATGCTGGCCGGTGAAGGAGCCCTGCAATTTGCCCTGGAGCAGGGGTTTAAAAGAGAAAACTTATTAACGGAGAAAAGCCGTGTCGACTGGGAGAAGTGGAAGAAAAAAGCAAAATACGACCCGGAGGTAAATATCGAGAACCATGATACCATTGGCATGATCGCCATAGATGAGGGTGGTGATATGGCTGCGGCCTGCACCACCAGCGGGATGGCATACAAGCTACGCGGCAGGGTGGGGGATTCCCCCATTATAGGCGCGGGACTGTTTGTGGATGGTGATGTGGGCGCCGCCGTGGCCACCGGGCATGGGGAATATGTGATGCGCACCCTGGGCAGCTTCCTGATCGTGGAGCTGATGCGCAACGGACACAGCCCTCAGCAAGCCTGCGAAGAAGCCGTCAGCAGGATCATTAAAAAATACGGTAAAGACAAAAGAATCCAGATCGGCTACCTGGCCGTTAACCTTTCAGGCGAGTATGGCGCATATTCCATACGAAAAGGTTTTAACTACGCCCTGGCAGGAAAGGATGAGAACGTGCTGGTGGATGCGGGGTGTCTTTTGTGATTTCCCCGGTAGGTCTATTCTAAAAAGTTTTTTTTCCACGAAGTCACAGATACGCAAAGTTTCACCAAGTTGTTAGTTGACTAAAAACCAGTAAGCCTGGTTTTCTGTTGTTTTATTGTGTCTCCACTTACAGGTCTCTTGCGAATGTCCCAAACCCGTCGGGTTTCCGAAACCCGACGGGTTTAACCAAATAAAAGATTTGCTATTTCAGGATAAGACAGTCTGACCCGTCCTGAATTTTATACCCATATACCCGTATACCTTTATAACCCTGTTTCAAAGGCCCAAAGGGCTGGGATAAGCAGCACAGGGTGTCAGCCCTGTGATAGCTTAAATAATTTGATATATGATCTGCCGTCTGCTCAATCTGAAACCCGGAATCTGAAATCCGGAATCTGAAATCTGGAATCTGAAATCCGTCCACCTCAATAATTATTCTTCCCAATCTTCGTTTTAAAAATAAAAACACAGATGAAAAAAATTTACCTTTTACTGCTTTCTGTTATAAGCTTTTCGGCTGCTACGGCCCAGCATGTGAACATGCAAGACAAAGGCTCTTATATTTGCTCGCATCGCAAGGCGAACAACCCGCACGATATCAGCCTGCTGCGAAGCCCCAATTCGCCCAGGCATAAATTTGACGTGCTGAAATACACCATCGACATCGACCTGTATGATAACTTCACGGCGCCTTATCCCCACGATTTCACGGCCACCAACATCGTGAACTTTAAGGTGGATACGGCTCTGAGTGAGATCAAACTAAATGCCGACGACAATTCGCTGATGATCAACAGCGTGAGCATGGCAGGGGTTTCCTACAACCATGCCGACGATACACTCACCATCACCCTTGACCGGCTGTACGACCCGGGTGAAGTGGTGAACGTTAAGATCGACTACAGCCACAACAATATAAACGACAACGCTTTTTATGCCGGCGCCGGTTTTGTATTTACCGACTGCGAACCGGAAGGCGCCCGCAAATGGTTCCCTTGTTACGACCGGCCATCCGATAAGGCAAAGCTCGACCTGACGGCCAAAGTGCCTGCCGATGTGCTGCTCGGTTCCAACGGCCGCCTCGAAGACTCGACCACCGTGGCCGACACCACCTGGTTCAACTGGGTGAGCCGCGATCCCATCGCCACATACATCATGGTGATGTCGGCAAAGGTCGGCTGGAACCTCGATATCATATACTGGGACCGGCCCTCCACGCCGGGCGATCCCATGCCCATCAGGTTTTATTACAATGATGGGGAAAACCCGTCATACATCCAACAACAGCTTCCTTTGATGGCGGATTATTTTTCTGAATCGTATGGTGAATATCCTTTCGAGAAAGACGGATATGCCAGCTTAAGCGGTGAGTTTGCCTGGGGCGGTATGGAAAACCAGACCCTGACCAGCCTGTGTACCGGTTGCTGGAGCGAAAGCCTGGTATGCCATGAGTTTGCGCATCAGTGGTTCGGGGATATGATCAGCCCGGGCACCTGGGCCGACCTCTGGCTGAACGAAGGCTTTGCCACCTGGTCGGAAGCCTACTGGTGGGAAAGCGATGGCGGGTATGCCGCCTACAAAGACGACATCGAGAACAATGCCGATTATTATATGTATGCCAACCCGGGCTGGCCGGTTTATAATCCCGAATGGGCCAACAACACCCCGCCCAACAGCACGCTGTTCAACTATGCCATCACCTATTGCAAAAGCTCCGTCATTTTGCATTTGCTGCGCTATGTGCTGGGCGATGAGGATTATTTCCAGGCCATTCATGATTATGCCACAGATACGGTCAACTTTAAACACAAAAGCGCCGTTACGGAAGATTTTATTGATAAGATAGAGGAATCCTCAGGACAGGAGCTGGATTGGTTTTTCGACGCCTGGCTGAAACAGCCCAATCATCCCGAATATGAAAACGAATATGTTATCACAGACCTTGGGGGCGGGAACTGGAAACTGAATTTCTGGGCCGAACAGGTGCAGACCGAACCGGATTTCTTCTCCATGTATCTCGAAATTTATGTGGTTTTTGAAGATCAGAGCGATACCACCCTGCGCGTGATGAATGATGTGAACGGACAGATGTTCAACTTTGAGTTCGGCAAAAAACCCTTTTATGTTTTCTTTGACAAGGAAAATGAGATCGTGATCAAGGAGGCGTCTCTTTCGGTGGGCATCACGGAAGATAATTTAACACAGCAGGCTTTTGAGCTGAAACAAAATTACCCCAACCCTGCCTCGGGCGTAACCATGCTAACTTACAGCCTGCCGGCCGAAACGGAGGTAAAGCTGGCCTTGTTCGACCCGGCCGGAAAAATGATCAGCCTGCTGGATGAAGGAATGAAAACGTCCGGGACACATACATTGCAGGTCAATGTTAGCAAGTTTGAACCGGGCATTTATTATTACAGGCTTGAAGCCAATGGGTCCTCCCTTACGAGAAAAATGGTTATAGTTTGATTGTTTTCCGTTTTTTTCGGGAAAAGAGGTTTGTTCCAGCAGGCCTCTTTTTTTATGGTCGGCAGGAAATAAGTATTTTTGGATTTTTAAAATCAATAAACATGAAAAGGATTTGGACAGTTTGCCTGATTTCGGTTATGACGGTATTGATGTTTGCAGGATGCACCGGCAAGAAAAGCGCTTATGATCACATGGACCCCTTTATCGGTACGGACGGCCACGGCCATACCTTCCCCGGGGCCACCATGCCGTTCGGGATGGTGCAACTGAGTCCCGACACGCGCAAAGACAGCTGGGACGGCTGCTCGGGTTATCACTATTCCGACAATACCATCATGGGTTTCAGCCATACCCACCTGAGTGGAACGGGGGTGGGAGATTACGGCGACATCCGGATCATGCCCACGGTGGGAGAATTGCATCTGGAGCCGGGCACGGCTGAAGATCCGGCTTCGGGATACCGATCCTCGTTCAGTCATGATCGTGAGAAGGCTTCACCGGGATATTATGCCGTTACGCTGGATGACTATGATATCGATGTTGAGTTGACCGTTACAAAACGAGCCGGTTTTCATAAATACATATTTCCTGAAACCGAACAGGCCCATATCATCATTGATCTTTTTGAAGGCGTTACCTCCGACAAGGTTGAATTTGCTCAGGTTGATGTAATGGGCAATCAGGTGGTTGCCGGGGTGCGCAAAACCGATGGCTGGGCCGACAACCAAAGGGTGTATTTTTATGCAGTCTTCTCCAAGCCGTTTAAGGATTTCGGCATACTGGATGACGGTAAACAGTTAAAGACCAGAGAAAAAACATATGGGGAGAATGTTAAGGCCTGGTTTGATTTTGATTTTGAAGAAGGAGAGGAGTTTTATATCCGAATCGGGATTTCTCCAGTTAGCGTTGAGGGGGCCAAGCTTAACCTGATGCATGAGATCCCCGGATGGGACTTTAAAAAAACTCTGAAAGACGCCCGAAAAAGCTGGGAAGATCAACTGGCCAAGATCGAAGTGGAAGGAAGCGATGAACAGAAAACGGTTTTCTACACAGCCATGTATCATTCCTTTATCGCGCCCAACCTGTTCACCGACCACGACGGCAACTACCGCGGCCACGACGGGCAAACACATCAGGCCAAAGATTTTACCGCATACACGGTGTTTTCGCTCTGGGACACTTTTCGTGCCACCCATCCCTTGTTTACCATAGTGGAGCGGGAGCGCAGCAACGATTTTGTCAAAACCATGCTCGACATTCATGACAAAGGCGGGCTTTTGCCGGTTTGGGAACTCGCAGGCAACGAAACCGATTGCATGATCGGCTATCATTCGGTGCCGGTGATCACCGACGCATGGATGAAAGGCATACGCGATTTCGACCTTCGACGGGCCTATGACGCCATGCGCCGCAGTGCCGGGCAGGATGAATTCGGCTTAAAGGCTTACAGGGAATACGGCTATATCCCGGCAGATAAGGAAGGGGAGTCCGTTTCCAAAACACTGGAATATGCATATGACGACTGGTGCATCGCCCGGATTGCAAAAGTGCTTGAGCGCGACAATGAATATAAAAGATACATTAAGCGGGCGCAGTATTATAAAAACCTGTTCGACGATTCAAGCGGATTTATGCGGGGCAAACGCAACGGCATGTTCGTGGAGCCTTTCAACCCGGCCGAGGTCAACTTTATGCTAACAGAGGCCAACACCTGGCAGTACACCTTTTTTGTGCCCCAGGATGTGAGCGGCTTGATGGAGCTGTTCGGTGGGGAAGAACCTTTTACCCGAAAACTGGATGAAATGTTCAGCGCTTCAGCCGACCTGAGCGGCAGGCACCAGCCCGATATCACCGGATTGATCGGGCAGTACGCCCATGGCAACGAACCCAGTCATCACATGGCCTATCTGTACAATTATGCCGGAAAACCCTGGAAAAGCCAGGAAATGGTGCACCGAGTCCTGACCAGCCAATATAGCGACGAGCCCGATGGTCTTTGCGGCAACGAAGACTGCGGGCAGATGTCTTCATGGTATGTGCTGAGCGCCATGGGATTTTACCCGGTAACGCCGGGAGATACCATTTATGCCATCGGGACGCCCGTTATGGAGAAAGCCGTCATCAATCTTGAAAACAGCAAACATTTCGAAATTAAGGCCGAAGGCGTTTCGGAAGAAAACTTTTACATTCAATCGGCCAGCCTGAACGGCAAGCCCTATAACAAGTCGTACATTACGCATGGAGACATCATGCGCGGCGGCGAACTGGTTTTCAGTATGGGTTCGGAACCCAACAAAAAATGGGGCAGCGGGGTAGGCGAAAGGCCTGTTTCGGCCATTACGTATCATCTGATCGTACCTGTGCCTTATTTTGAAGCGGAGTCGCACGCTTTCAATGATGAGTTATCGGTTGAGATAAAGAACATCATGGAAAACGCCGAAATATATTATACAACGGATGGCAGTCAGCCGAACCGGTTAGCGGAAAAATATACTGCTCCTTTCAGGATCAACAAAACAATTACATACCATGCCAAAGCATTCAGGGAAGGATTTGAGGCAAGCGAGGTAGCAGAGGCCACCTTTAATAAAATCCCTGCCGGCAGAACGGTTTACCTGAACTCGGAATACAGCAGCCAGTACACGGCAGGAGGGAAGATCGCGCTGATCGACGGCATTCGTGGCGGGACCAATTTCCGTGCAACCGGATGGCAGGGCTACCAGGGCGTTGACTTTGACGCGGTGATCGACCTGGGACAAACCGTTATTATCAACCGCATCGCGGCCGGCTTCTTGCAGGATCAGCGCAGCTGGGTTTTTATGCCTGAGAAAGTGAAATACTACATCTCAACCAACGGGGAAGATTACAGGCATGTCGGTACCGCTGAAAACACTGTTGAACCGCAAATAGATGAAGCCCTTAAAAAGGATTTTGAACTCAACGGCATCAACCAAAGGGCCAGGTATGTGAAAGTGGTGGCCGAAAACATCGGCAAAAATCCCGAGTGGCACCGGAGCCCCGGCGGTAAAAGCTGGTTGTTTGTGGATGAAGTGATGGTGGAGTAGCAGGTTTGCTGTGGAAAATTGCTCACAGACTTCACTTCGATTGTTTTGACAGAAATTTAAGCAATTCTACCGGATCTCTTCTGTTGTCCCAGAAACCAGTAATGATCAAATGCTCTTTTTCTATTTTGTTTCAGCCGAACCATTCCTTATCCTTTTTTTCAAGATTGGCTTCGGAGATAAGGTTTCCTTTTTCAATATCCTCATCACTCATTGCCAGCATGTCAATTTGCTCTGATGAAAGTGAAACAACATCTTCTTCCTGGGTGGAAACAAATAGTTCTTCAACAGCTTTAAGAAACTTCACATTTCTTGTTACCATAATTCTGTCAATCAAACGATGCTTAATCTTTTCCAGATTGGACATAGAACTCAAATTTTCATAATGATAATAAATATGCTGATTTAACCAAGCTTCATTAAAAGAAATACAGGTAGATGCAAGGATAAAAGTGATCTATCCTGATGTAGTCCCGATAATGTCTGGACATGTTTGACTAAACTTAAACTATCGGATACTTCCTGAATATCTCTTCCGAGCGCATCAGGATGTCCACATATTGTGCCCGCTTATAGGTGAAGGGGTCGTTCAGGGATTTTTTCGAAAGTTTTCCGCGGAAATCATCCAATGAATCGTATCCTTTCTTTTCCATCCACTGCTCAAGCTCTTTGATGATCTTTGAAAGTTGTTTGGGTCCGTTCTTGTAAATTGTGCTCACAACCTGCACCACGTCGGCGCCGGCCAGCAGCATCTTCACCACATCATTGCCGGTGAACACACCGTTGCTTGCGCAGACGTCTGCATCTATTCTTCCATAGATCAAACCGCTGAAGCGCAGTGCCAGGCGGTTGTCTTCCTCATGGCTGAGGTTGTACGGGAAATGATGTTTTTCTTTTTCCGTGTCGATATCGGGTTGGAACAGGCGGTTGAAAAGTACAAATCCGTCAGCACCCCGTTTCGACATTTCAGATACCACGTAAAGGATGTTGGTGTAATAAGGACTTAGTTTTACGCTTACCGGAATTTCCACATTTTTTACGATGCGTTCCATGATATCCATCTGTTCCAGTGAGTGGGCCCTGCCCATCACATCAAATTCCTTGGGGATGGCGTAGAAGTTCAGCTCGAGGGCGTCCACACCGGTTTGCTGGATCTTCTTTGCATATTCCACCCAGGTTTCTTCAAACACACAGTTGAGGCTGGCGATGATGGGAATACCCGCTGCTTCTTTAGCTTTGCGCAGCCTGTTCAGGAATTCCTCCGGGCCTGCGTCGGGCATATTCGGAAACATACTTTGCATTTCGGGGTGGCGATCGCCGTATTCTTCATGGTGGGAGTGCTGTTCCAGGTTTTCCAGCTGGATCTGTTCTTCGAACAAAGACTTGTAAACAATGGCGGCGGCGCCATTGTCTTCCATCTTTTTCATCATATCCTGATCGGTTACCAGATTGCTTGCTCCCACAATTACCGGGTTCCTTAACTCTATACCTAAGTATTTGGTCTTTATATTCATAATCATTTGATTTTGTTGACATTAGTATTCTGTGCGAAACAAAATATAAAATTACTCAAAAATACAACAATTTGCATGTGTATAATCAATCTAAAATCATTATAAATAAAGCGTTTGCAGGGTCAAACCAACAGTTGGAATGTTTTTATTTATTAATTTCGTGCTGAATTTCAAGGGTTGAATTTGAGACAGTTAAAGTATTTAAAATAAGAATATTATGGAAAAGAAGAAAAGATTTTTAACCTGTGATGGAAACTATGCTGCATCACATGTTGCCTATATGTTCAGTGAAGTGGCAGCCATATATCCTATTACACCCTCTTCAAATATGGCGGAATATGTTGATGAGTGGTCGGCTTATGGCAGAAAAAATTTATTTGGCGAAGGCGTCAAAGTAGCCGAGATGCAATCCGAAGGCGGTGCTGCCGGTGCCGTGCATGGCGCTTTGCAGTCGGGAGTGCTGACAACCACTTTCACTGCTTCACAGGGATTGCTTCTTATGATCCCGAACATGTATAAGATTTCCGGCGAATTGCTGCCGGCTGTATTCCATGTGAGTGCCCGGAGCCTTGCCGCGCAGGCATTGTCGATATTCGGCGACCACAGCGATGTGATGAGCACAAGGCATACCGGTTTTGCCATGTTGGCCAGCGGTAGCATACAGGAGATCATGGACATTGCACCGGTTGCACACCTGGTATCAATCAAGTCGAGAATACCTTTCCTACATTTCTTTGACGGTTTCCGCACCTCCCACGAAATTCAAAAAGTAGAGTATTTTGAAAATGACGATCTGAAACACCTGGTCGATTGGAAAGCCATACAGGAGTTCCGCGAACGGGCCTTGAACCCCGAACATCCGGTTACACGCGGAACAGCTCAGAACCCCGATATTTATTTCCAGTCGCGTGAAGCTGCCAACCGCTTTTACGAACCCATCCCGGATATGGTAGAAGAATACATGCAGGAAATCTCGAAAATGACGGGCCGGGAATATCACCCATTCTCATATTATGGTGATAAAGATGCTGAAAACATTGTGATCGCAATGGGATCCGTTACGGATGCCATCAGGGAAACAGTGGACTACCTGAATGCCAAAGG
The DNA here is from genome assembly GCA_021738625.1 of Bacteroidales bacterium. Taxonomy (GTDB): domain Bacteria; phylum Bacteroidota; class Bacteroidia; order Bacteroidales; family JAIOZK01; genus JAIOZK01. The sequence goes on along the minus strand of JAIPBS010000016.1, from coordinate 63,325 downwards.
AGAGAAAGTCGGATTGATATCCGTTCATCTTTACCGTCCCTTCTCCAAAAAATATTTTATGAAGGCCCTTCCAAAGAGCGTAAAGAAAATTGCCGTACTCGATCGCACCAAGGAACTGGGCGCCAATGGCGAGCCCCTGTATCTGGATGTGAAAGATATTTTTTATGGAGAGGAAAATGCACCATTGATCGTAGGCGGTAGGTATGGCCTTAGCTCAAAGGATACCACCCCGGCCATGATCGTTTCGGTATTCGATAACCTGAAAATGAAGGAACCGAAAAACGGGTTTACCGTGGGAATTAATGATGACGTAACCTATCTTTCGCTTCCACTTAAACCGGAGATCAGCGCCGTTCCCAAGGGAACTTTTGAAGGAAAGTTTTATGGCCTTGGCTCAGATGGTACAGTAGGCGCAAATAAAAACTCCATCAAGATCATTGGAGAAAATACGGACAAATACTGCCAGGCTTATTTTGCTTACGATTCAAAGAAATCTGGAGGTATCACCACCTCTCACCTGCGTTTCGGCGACAAGCCTATCCGCTCCACCTACCTGGTTGGCAACCCCGATTTTGTTGCCTGCCATGTGCCTTCCTACCTGGATAAATATGATTTGCTGAAGGGCATTAAAAAAGGCGGTACATTTCTGCTGAACAGCATCTGGGATGAGGAAGAAACATTGGAAAAACTTCCCGACAGCATGAAAAAACAACTGGCTGAGAAGAACATCAACTTCTATATCATCAATGCTACAAAGATCGCTGAGGAGATTGGGCTGGGTTCAAGAACAAATACCATCATGCAATCTGCCTTCTTTAAGATATCCAATGTGATCCCTTACGAACTGGCTGTTGATGAAATGAAAAGGGCCATCGTTAAGACCTTCGGTAACAAGGGTGAAGATATCGTAAACATGAACCATGGAGCGGTTGACCGCGGCGGCGATGTTACCAAAATTAAAGTGCCGGAGGAATGGGCAAAACTGGAAGGCAAAGACAAAAAGCCCGAAAGAAATGTTCCTGATTTTATAGCCAATGTGGCCGATCCCATCAACCATCTTAGAGGTGATGATTTGCCTGTTAGCGCTTTCCTCGACAGGGAAGACGGTACATTTCCGGCAGGAACAACTCAGTACGAAAAACGCGGTATTGCAGTAAAAGTACCCGAATGGATACCGGAAAACTGTATCCAGTGTAACCAGTGTGCTTATGTTTGCCCGCATGCGGTGATCCGACCTTTCCTGCTGGATGAAAAAGAAGAAGCCAATATGCCGGAGGGCACAACGCTTCTTGAAACCAAAGGCAAGTTCAAACCTCTTAAATTCCGCATACAGGTGAGCCCGCTGGATTGCACCGGTTGCGGCAACTGTGTGGAAGTTTGTCCGGCTCCTGAAAAGGCCCTTGAGATGAAGCCTCTCGGCACTCAACTGCATGAGGATGATCGCTGGAATTACTTTGCCAGTGAGGTATCTTATAAGGACAATATCGTTGATAAAGAAAAAACTGTTAAGAACAGCCAGTTTGCCCAGCCATTGTTTGAATTCCACGGCGCTTGTGCAGGTTGCGGCGAAACTCCTTACATAAAGCTGATCACACAGCTTTATGGCGACCGTATGATCATTGCCAATGCCACGGGTTGTTCTTCTATTTATGGCGGTTCTGCGCCTTCAACACCTTATGTTGGCAACAAGGTGAACGGACACGGTCCCGCATGGGCCAACTCACTCTTTGAAGACAATGCAGAATATGGCTATGGTATCGCAACAGGTATCAGGCAGATGCGTGATCGCATTGCCCGCCTGATGCGGGAAAATATGAATGGTGAATTCAAAGAAGAAACCAAAGCGGTTTTTAAAGAATGGATCGATGGTAAAGACGATGCCAAGAAATCAAGGGCAGCAAGCGAAAAGCTGATCGAAGTTCTGAAAAGAGAAAAAGGTGATGTAGCAAAACAGATTCTTGATCTGCAACAATACCTGATCAAGAAATCGGTTTGGGTATTCGGCGGTGACGGTTGGGCCTATGATATTGGTTACGGTGGACTGGACCACGTGATCGCCTCAGGGGAAGATATCAACCTGCTGGTGATGGACACCGAGGTGTATTCCAATACCGGCGGACAGGCTTCCAAATCCACACCGGTCGGGGCTGTTGCCAAGTTTGCAGCCTCCGGTAAAAAGGTTCGGAAGAAAGATCTGGGTATGATGGCCATGACTTACGGCTATGTGTACGTTGCACAGGTAGCAATGGGTGCCAGTCAGAATCAATTTCTGAAAGCCTTGCGTGAAGCCGAGGAATATCCTGGCCCATCATTGATCATTGCTTATTCCCCATGCATCAATCACGGATTAAGGATCGGAATGGGCAAGAGCCAATTGGAAATAAAACATGCGGTTGAAGCCGGCTACTGGAACATGTACAGGTACAATCCCCTGCTTGAAGCCGAAGGCAAAAACCCATTTATCCTTGACTCGAAAGAACCCGACTGGAATAAATTCCAGGACTTTCTGAACGGTGAGGTCAGATATATGTCGCTTAAAAAATCGTTCCCGCAGGAAGCTGAACGTTTGGATGCAATTGCGCTATCGGACGCCCAATGGCGATACGGAAACTACGCCCGCCTGGCTTCCCAGGATTATTCAAACAAATAGATCAACTGGATTTTTTGTGCTAAATTTATCCCCCCGGGCTTCAGGCCTGAGGGGATTTTTTTTAATCAAAACGGAAACCTATGAAAACCAAGAAACTGATCGTCTTAGCATCCATCCTGATCTTTTCGGGATGTTCAATGAAAGTAGCGGAAAACAAATCCGGAGAAAATCGGCAGGACAACAAGGATTTGTTGATGGCCGTACTCTACCAGCAGCGGGCCGCCGAATACGATGCGCTGGCCTATCAGGCTTTTAACGCGGCAAAAAAGGCTTTGCTTGATGATATGAAGGTCATGGGGCTTACGCGCAGGCAATGCATTGTGGTGGATATCGACGAAACCCTGCTCGATAACAGCCCTTACGAAGCAGAATGTATTCTTGAAAACATCAGCTATCCTGAAAGATGGGAGGAATGGATCAACAGTGCAAGCTGTGAGCCTGTGCCAGGCGCCCTTGAATTTCTGAATTTTGCTTCTGAGAATGGATATGAGATATTTTATGTAACCAACAGAAAAGAAAAATTCAGAAAGCCCACGCTGGAAAATTTAAAAAAAGCAGGCTTTCCTAATCCGGTTGACAATCATCTGTTGATGCGTACGGAAACCTCCAGCAAACAGGCCAGAAGAGATAAGATATCTGAGAATTATAAGATCAGCATGCTGATTGGGGACAACCTGAACGATTTCACGGATGTTTTTTATAAAGCGCCCCTGCAAAAGCGGTTTGCGCTTGTTGATAGTTTACGGAATGAAGTCGGACAGCGGTTTATCATCCTGCCCAATGCCATGTATGGTAGCTGGGTGGATGCCATTTTTGAATATCAGAGCGGGCTGAGCGAAATGGAAATGGATTCCTTGATGATGAATGCTTTAGAAGGATTTTAAATGAGGCTATAAAAAACGCTGGCAGATCCCGGTAGGACGCTGTCAGCGTTTTCCTGTTTTGTGCATAAGAATAATTCATCAAATAAACATCTTTGATTATCAAAGTTATACATAACAAATATCTTTAATTTGGGTCATGTGGAACTTTACCAGGGTCATATTTATCAGGGGAAATATGCTTATAACGAATTGCGCTATATTTTCTACCTTGATTCAACCCAAATGATATTTCCCAGGATACATGTTTGATAGAACGGTGTGCTGGCCCCAACAAACGGCGGGCCGGCGGTGGCAGGGGACTGTGAAGGCAATAAATTCAAGGTTAACGCCCTGTGCGTTTTATTTCATCCATAAAATCAGAGATAAGTATTCACAGTCCCGTGAGTTGAAGCATTCGTTTGTTCTTGATCTTTGGTTCTTTGTATCATGTCAAAGAACATCATTATTAGGTAAAATAACAGTTATACTTGCCTTACTTTTTCCTTAATGAAAAAGTAACAATCTCGCCTAAGGTGAGACAAGGCTGCGTCCTGAATTGCAAGAAAACTACACCCAGAATTTTTCCGCGCAATTCGAGCCGTTCGCCAGCTAACTTTTTCACTTAGAGTATAATATTTATCGGCTCACTCGCGAATTGCTTACCCAGGCCTGCACAAAAATTCCGGGCTTGTTTTCCCTTGCCTGTCCGACAGGCAGGTAAGCAATTCAGCACAAGGCCATTCCCCAAAAGCAGTCAATTATCCTGATGATCGGCCTGGCAAGAGTCACCCTTATGAAAATGGAACACTTGAGCGTCAGAAAATTGCTATACCGATTCGGACAGCTTTGCAATGATTGACCTTATGTTTCAATCGGTATAACTGAATCTAACGGAAAATGCTTTACATTTTTTGTAAGTTTCAGTATTAACCCTGTTTAGTTCAGTTCCAGGTAATAAGGAAGCCGTGCCTGCATGCCTTTAATATCCTTTGTGTGCTTTATAATTTCATAATACTTATAAAGCTCACCCATTTCTTCTTTGATGATTTTGGTATGTGACCCGGCCGGCATCATATCAAACAGTTCTTCGAAGGGACCTTTCTGAACGGGCAGTTCATGTAAGGTGTAGGTTTCTGAACCGGCCAGTTCAGCCGCAGTTGAAATGGCTTTTTCCAGTCCGCCGAGTTCATCTACCAATCCGATACGGACTGCGTCCGAACCGCTCCATACCCTGCCCCCTGCAATGCTGTCAACCTGCGCGACATTCATATTGCGGGCTTCGGCAACAAGTTGAAGGAAATGCTGGTAATTCCTGTCGATCTCATCCTCCAGCACACCAAGCTGAGATTCATTCATGGGTTTGACGGAAGAAAGAAAATCTGCGTTGTTGTTGGTTTTTACCTCATCTGTATGAATATGCAAGTATTCCTTTAGGAATTTATCAAAGCTCGGGAAAACGCCAAAAACTCCTATGGAACCGGTAACTGTTGTTTCCTCTGCCAGGATCTTATCGGCATTGCAGGAAATCCAGTAACCGCCTGAGGCTGCCACGTCACCCATCGAGACAACTACCGGCTTTTCAGCTTTGGTAAGTATGATCTCCCTTCTGATGATCTCTGAGGGCATAACCCCTCCTCCGGGAGAATTCACCCTGAATACCACGGCTTTTATTTTTTTGTCTTCTCTCGCCTTTTTGATGGCTTTTGCGTAAGTAGCTGAGCCGATTTGCATGTTGTCACCTTTGCCCATTACGATATCGCCTTCCGCATAAATCACGGCTATCCTATCCTGTTCTTTTTTTTCTTCCTGTTTTCTTTTGTTCAGCTCGATGTAATCTTCAAGTTTTACCGACAAAAGATCCTCTTCCTTGCCAATATTCAGCTTTTCCCGTAGCAAGTCGGCGATCTCATCCTTATATTTTATTCCGTCAACAAAGCCGTGTTTAACGGCTGATTGAGGGTTGGATATTTCAAGCTTGTTCGCAAACATGTTCAGATCATAAATGCTGATATTTCTTGATTCGGATATCTTGATCAGGATATTGTCCCAGATGGAGTTGACCAGCTCGGTAAGTTGCTCTCTGTTTTCTTCACTCAGGTCATTCCTTAAAAGGGGTTCTACCGCGCTTTTATAATTACCTGCCCGCACCACCTGCGGGTCGATTTTCAGTTTATCGAGTAAATCCTTTATAAAAATTACCTCTGCATGTAATCCTTTGAAAAGCAACAGGCCCTCGGGATTTAGATATACCTCATTGGCCACGCTGCCCAGGTAGTAGGATGCCTGATTCATATAGGAACCATAGCAAATCACGAATTTCCCGGTACTCTTGAAATCGTCCAGGGCTTTGCGTATCTCCGAAAGGGTGGAAACCCCTGCAGGAATAGTGCTTATATCCAGCAGAATGCCTTCGATGTTTTTATCTTTTTTGGCCTTTTCAATGCTTTTTAAAATATCGTTCAATCCCGGGGGAAGGTGCAGATCCGGATTGAAAAAGTTGAGACTCTCGAATGGATTGGAGGGTGTTCTGTCTGATATCGGCTTATTGAGTTCCATCACAAGCAAGGAATTCGGATGAATTTTGATTACTTCTTTTTCTGAATATGATAAAGCCGAAATAAAGAACCCCATAAGGATGAAAAACAAAATAATGGCGGTTACAAATGTGCCCAGTACTGAGGCAAAGAAAAACTTGAAAAACTGTTTCATAGCTTTAATTGTTAAGGTTGATCTATTCTGAATGAACCGGTATACAATATTAAACATAATTTGGGAAAATCCATTGGCAGGATTCTATAATTTATCGTTAAGGATTCGGATGACAAGGGGTGTATTTTCGGTTTGGTGTTACTCTTTTAATCTGTATTAACATTCTTTTGTGGAAAACAATGCCTTTTCCATTTTCGGGGATGTGTAAAAGAATGCCAAATTTGATTGAATTGAAAGAAAATTCATGTAAAGATACATCAGGTTGTTAAACAGGTTTTTAATAATGGCGTTCTTATTCCTTTTGGCAGGAAACGGCAGCTTTTCTACTTCAAATAGCCCCGCTGAACTGCGAAAACCTGAACAAACTACGGAGAATCATCTGGTCGAACTTAAGCTTTCGTTTGCGTATTTTGATCAACCAAAACCAGCAGAAAACCACAGGGTCGGTTTCCAACATCCCCACGCGCATAATATGGTTTATCAAAATCCTCTGATCATTTCATGTGGAAAAGTTTCTGTTGAACAACTTTCTGATTTTTTGTGGAATCATAATAAAGGCATTCATCGAAATTATGCTTTTCAGATTGCTGATCTGTATGTGAAAGAGGCAATGGCAGAGGGCGTAAACCACGACATTGCATTTTGTCAGATGTGCCTGGAAACCGGTTTTCTGAGATACGGTGGAGTTGTGCGTCCTGAGCAATTCAATTTTTGCGGGTTGGGCGCAGTTTCCGATTTTGAAGAAGGCTTGTATTTCGAATCTCCTGCTGAAGGGATCAGAGCGCACATTCAACATCTGAAGGCTTATGCAAGCGAGGATTCATTGAGACGGACACTTATAGACAAGCGTTTTAATTATGTTAAACGCGGATCGGCTTATGTTATCGATCAGTTAACCGGCAAGTGGGCCACCGATCCTAAATATGGAAAAAAGATCAGGTATCTTTTACGACGCTTGCATCTATTCGTCTGATAAACAATTTGTTTAAAAACACCTTTCTCTGTTTCTGATAAAAGCTTAACTTTGATAAAATCCTATGTTATGAAATATCCCGTTTATTTTTCACTGGGAAGCAATCTGGGCAATCGTAAACAGATGCTTTCCAAAGCTCGCGAATTGATAGAAAGTCGAATCTCAAAGATTGAAAAGGCCAGCTCAGTTTATGAGTCGGAGGCATGGGGCTTTAATAGTGATAAGCCTTTTCTAAACCAGGTAATCAAAATCTCAACCGCACTGCCCGCCATCGACATCCTTCATGAAATTCAGAAAATTGAAAGTAAACTGGGCAGGGAAAAAACCGAACCCGGGTACAAATCCCGTCTGATCGACATCGATATTTTATTGTATGGAGATCAGGTGATCCGAATCGAAGACGAGCTGATCATCCCTCATCCTCTGATGTCGGACAGGTTATTCGTGCTGCATCCTCTTGCAGAGGTTGACACTGACCTGAAACATCCTGAATTCAATAAAACGATTGGGCAAATGTTGGAAGATTGTCGTGATACTTCCTGGATTACCAAACTGGATAAAGGGGAATGAAGTATAACTATATTGCCATAGAAGGGACAATAGGGGCGGGAAAAACATCTTTGGTAGAAAAAATTGCCGCCGATTTTGATGCAAGAGCTGTTTATGAGCAGTTTGAAGAAAACTCGTTTCTGCCGAAATTTTACAAAGATCCGGATAAATACGCATTTCCTCTCGAAATGTCATTTATGGCTTCACGTTTTCAACAACTGAAAACCGAACTAAGCAAGGGAGATATGTTTAGATCTTTTGTCGTTGCTGATTATTTTCTGGATAAGTCACTCATATTTGCTCGCAAAACATTACAGGAAGATGAATTTAGTTTGTTTTCAAGGTTCTTCCATTTTATCAACACTGGTTTGGCAAAACCTGAACTGATCGTCTATTTATATAAAGATGTGGATTTGCTCAGGCAAAACATCAGAAAGCGCGGCAGGGTTTATGAGCAGGATATAACGACCGGCTACCTGGAAAAAATTCAATCCGGTTATCTAAGTTATTTCAGGCAAAACGATCATTTACGCGTTGTGATAGCCGATACCAATGATTTTAATTTTGTTGAAAGGAGTCAGGACTATCAGTATTTGAAAGAGATCATTGCGGCCGATTATCCCAAAGGCATTACAACCATTCCCAAATAAAAAAGCCCCCCTGAACTCAGGAGGGCTTTCCATGTATTTTATTCTGATGATACTTTACTTAACCAGAGCTTTGAAATCAGGTTCATCATAGTATTCGATGAATTCCCTGTCGCCTGCAGCCTGATCTTTATAGTCATCATGCATGTCGATGGCCTTTGTCAGGTATTCATACATCATGGATGTATTTTCTGTTTTTGCGCCAACGATTGCAAGCAGGTAATAAGCTTCAGCAACATTTTCTTTGGTGCATTTCAAGGTGGTTTCGGCTTTGCCGTATTCATTGGATATCAGCTGTGCCAGACCAACATTGTAATCGCATTTTTTATTGCCCATCAGCTGCAATGCTTTACTGTAATCGCCTTTTTCAATGGCAATAAGGCCCATGTTGTAGCTCACGTCTTCGCCAAGTGATTTGGCTTTCTCGAACATTTCTTCGGCGTGTCCATAGTTGTCCTGATGCAGTGCAAGCACACCCATATTGTTATAAACTTTGCCGTTGTTGGGATCAAGATCGATGGCATCTTTCAGCAGGCTTGAAGCCTCCTGGTAGTTGCCTTTCTTGATATTACAGATTGAAGCATTGTTGTATGCTCTCCAGTTATTGGGATAAATCTCTATGGCGTTCTCGTAAATGACCAGTTGTGTTTCTTTGTCATCTGTCATGGTAGCGGCATAGAGCAGCTCTTCAACCTTCAGTGAGTCGGGATAGGTTGTGGAGAGTTCGGCGATGTTTTCATCCGTTCTCTTTGGCTCGAAACAATTCACCGTCATTTCCGCTCTTCTGAGAGGTTTCAGAATTTCATCCTCGATTTCCGGGTAAATAACGATCATGTTACGGATTTCCTGTTCTTTCTTTTCCTGTGTGCCGGCTGAACGGATGACATTCAGAATAACGTTTTTGTCCTTCATATCCGAATTCTGAACACTTTCCATGAAACCTGACCAGTCGGGACCATGATGTTTCAGGATGAAATCGATTTGTTCTTTAGGATCATCATAATCGATCATGGCGTCATTGCCTTTCGACAACTTCTTGAATTTTTTCAGCATGAATTCATAAGCGGTTTCGCTACGGTTCTCACTGAGGTTTTCGTTGAATGTTTCTTCACCTTCGGGAGAAGCCCATCCGTCGATCTCTACATTTTTAATCTCCCAGCCTTTTTCAACGAATGCCCAAAGATTGTCGATGGCTTCCTGTGAAGATTCTTTCTTGTTCAGTGGCAGGTACCAATTGAGGTTATACATGTTCACTCTGAAGAAAATTTTCGCAGATTCGCTGATTATAACTTCTTTTTCATACATGTGGTGCGCTTTGATCGGCATGGCGTCACCGGCATAAATTCTTTCGGAAGTGTAGATAACACCGTCAGCCAGTTCGCGTTTGCCAAGCTGCACGTAAGTAGCATTTTCAGTAATCTCATCACGCGTGGGATAAATCTGATCCTTCGCCATATAGGCAAGTGGGTTAACAATAAGTTTCGATTGCTTCATTTCGGGTTCGTAAGCAAACTTATCTGTGTAGGTGAAAGAACCGCCTTCTTTGTACCTGATCAGAACACCGTCACCCATAACATCTTCACCTTTTAGGGTCATAGGTTTTAGTTTGGTTTCGCCGCCGTCATGCTTCAGAACGGGTTGGAAATGCATGGCCACGTCTTTTCCGAAGTATTTTTCAGGGAAATAACCATTGATGGTTACTTCAACCGAATCTCCTTTTTCAATAAGCACGTCGGGAGTGGCATTGAACCTGACTTCTGCATAGTCTTTCTTCATTTTCTTAAGAGCGTCACCGGTAAATTTGAAGGTTATGCCAAGAGAGGCATAGCCATAAGCATCGTTTTGATCATTTTCAAAATTGTCCAGCTTATCTGCATCATCTCCCAGGGCTAATAAGTGCATTGCATACTCAAGATTTAAGTCAACAACATCGCCAAGCTTAAAGCCAATTCCTGGACCGAAAAGAAATACTGGAGAGTTCAGGTCGTAGTCTGTTACAGTTCCATTCAATGTTTCTTTTCCATCCTGGAACATGCTGTAACCTACACCGCCAAAACCATAGATCGTTACAACCCTTTTGTCTTTATACTTAAAGATCAGGTTACTGAAATTAAGGGTGGCATTCAGGTTAAAATTAATGGCATCGATCTCGAAACTCCTGCCGACACCGTTATCACCACTCATTGGGCCGTAAATACCCTGCAAGCGTAAGCCGAAAACGGGTGAAAATTGACGTCCGAAATTTAGTCCGAAAGCCGGCAGATCGAAACTTTCAGAATCAAAATCTGTAAAGCTATTCAGGTCAGTGCCTGTTTGTGTGAGTCCCCCGTGTATCGTAAGATAGAAATAGGGGTCGAAGGGATCGTGACCCTTTTTGTCTGTGGTTTCCTGTGCAATTAACATTGCCGGTAATAATACCAAAACCAACAAATGAACGCATTTTGTAAAAATGTTTTTCATAGTAAATGGATATTTGTACATGATTGATTGTTTCCGTTATGTGCAAAAATAGTAAAAAAAAGATTGAAATGTCTAATTTGTATTAAATTATCATGAAACATGCGGGTTTCTACGAAATAAATGTTGCAGAGTTTCAAACTTTTTGCAGTTAAAAATACTCCATAAGTTTCATGCCTTTCGATACATAGTTCGGGTCGTAGGTTTGCGTTTGGCCAAAACGGGGATGCGATCTTCCTGTATTATGGATATGGAATGCATCGGCATATTTTCCTTGCCTCAGATAATCGCCATAGGTTTCATTGATCCATTTGGCTCCCCAGTAAACGGCTTTACTTCCTTTTAAGGCGTCAATTGTGGTTCCCAGAAAATAACACTTATATCCCATAAGTTGAAAGGGACCCCAGGAATTTGACAGAAGTTTGATAGTTGATTCCGGGCTGTCTTGCAAGGTTGCAGGGGTCAGGTTCTCAAATTTTCTTAGCTTTCCGCTTTTCAGTTGCAGGAGCCGGTTATAAACACCTCGCTCAAATCTGGATTTTGCAGGCTTATTGCCGGAGCATTCAAGGGCTACAACTGCCTTGAGGTAATTTGCAGGAAGATTGAATTGTTTTGCGGCAAGATCAATTTCTGTTCCATAATTCTTTTGGGTGCGCCTGGCAATGTTTTCGAGCTTGGTTTTGCCTGATACTCCTTTTATATTAATGGTGCTGGAAATGGTATCCCAATTCTGGATGATGGCAATCATATCTCCAACAAGCAATACTGCAATTAAAACGTAAAACAAACGCCGGTTGATCCGGATGTGCTTTTTTCTTTTGCTTTTTTTTCTTTTTGCCATTTAATTTGTCCTGATTCTGATTGAAGGTGTGAAAATACATATTATCGCAGAAAGCATAGATGTTTCCAGGTATTTTTACCAACATCTTTTTGTTATCAAATTTGTCTACTGTAATGGTTTAATACCGAATTTTTTTATCTGGAAACTGAAATTATTTAAGAAGCTCTATATCAATAAGCTGTATTTTGCCTTTCGGTTTTCTGAGTTTGCAGAACGTACCGTACTATTTGCAGGTGTTTGCCGTTGATTCATGATGGATTATATGAGAATTTTCCCAACTATTTTGAAACCCTTTCATGCAGACATAGTATAAGTGGGCTGAAAACAAACATTTAAATCGTGATGAAAACAAAACTTGGAACAATACTTTTGACCGTTTTCTTTCTAATGACCATAATAGAGGTTAATGCACAGCGGGAAGATCAGTCACTATTGGATGTGAGCTTGAATACCGGGGTAACCACTTTTTACGGTGATGTTAAGCAATACAGGATCGCTCCTTACAGGGAAGATTACCGACAGGGACTTGGAGTTAACCTGGAAAAACGACTGAACAACCTTTGGGGAGTTGGAGGCCAATTGCTAATTGGAAAGTTGCATGGTACGAATACAAAAAATATGGACCTGTATCCAAATGGAACGAAATTCAGTGCGGAGTTTATTGAGCACAATATTTTCTCCACCTTTTATATAAGCAAATTGTTTACAATGAAAAATATCAATTTGCTTGATGTCTATTTGCGACTTGGCATTGGATTCACGCACTGGAGAACAGATTTGTATGATTATAAAACAGATAAAAAAATCGGAGGAAACGGACAGGCAGGCAAAGGTATGTTTAATATGACGACCGAAGCGGTTATGCCGGTGGGAATTGGTATGAAAGTAAATCTGTCCGACAGATGGAACCTCAATTTTGAAACTTCCATTCGTCCTGTTAACACAGATAAACTGGATGGACTTGAAAGCGGAAAAAAAGTTGAATCCTATACGTACACCTCAGGTGGCTTGACTTATCGTATTTATGGTAAACGGAAAAACCTGCCCGACAATCCCGATCGTGAATTTCTTGCTATGAACAAAATCAAGGAGAAAGACACCACCACTTCAGCCAAACCCGATTTTACGGATTTGAACCTGATCGACGAAAGCATGTTTGATTATAATGATAGCGCCATTCAAACTGAGCCTCCTGTGGTTGAAGACAATCCCAAAACGGAAGATCCTATCGGGGAGCTTTACGAGATGGAAGAACCTGCAGATGAAGAGCCTGCCGCAAAAATCGAAAGCAGTTTCAAAAGCAACAATGGCATGATCTATAAAGTGCAGATTCTTGCTGTACAAAGCGGACCGGTGGACATTGATAAATACACCGACAAATACTACATCCCCGGACCAGTTGATGTAGAGAAAACAGGAGTCTGGCATAAATACCTTACAGGTTACTTCACCGATTATGAAAACGCATTGTCTTATTGCGTCGAACTTGTAAATAAAGGCGTTTATGATGCTTTTGTGGTTTCGTACAGGAATGGGGAGCGCTTAGGCGCATTCAGACCATAGAAATATACCCTGAACTTGATTGATGGTTCAATCTGTCATTTCGTCAAATTTTACATTTTTTTTAAAAATTTGCATGTGGATATTTATTTATCTCATGCAGATTTTTATATGTATGTAGCAGCTATGAAAAAGTTTCTTATACTTGAAAAATTATTTTTTGGAACGAAAAATGTTTTTACATTTGTCTGACTTGAACAGGGAAAAGAGTTTACAGTTTAAGCCCACAACCAATGAAAAACAGAGTTATCTTTTTTTTCTTGAAGCATGCGATCATTGCTTCTCTATTGATTTTTCCAATATTATCGATTGCCCAGTCCAGAGATGTCATAGATGTCGAAGCAGGACCTGTTGATGGAATATGGCAAAGCTCTAATATTTATATTGTAAAAGGTGATATTTATATACGATACGATGATACATTAGAAATACAGCCGGGTACCCAAATTAAGTTTCTTGGTGATAAACAGCTCGATGTTTTTGGTGTGCTGGAAGCAGTGGGTAATCCTTCGGAAAAAATTGAGTTCATTGCCACATCAGAACAAGCTCCCTGGGATGGAATAACTTTTATACCTGCAAAAAACCTCAAGCTAAATTCATTGGCAGCACGAAAGTCAACTGTTCAAAACTGTATTATAAAGGATGTGTCCTCCAATGCTGATGCCGCGTTGAATATCAACAATACATTTGCAGATATAACAGAATGTCATTTTGAAAATATTCAAACCTATGGAATATCGATCCAACCACTGTGTTTGAATTCCGATCTTAAAATTTTGGACAACACCTTTATAAACCTCGATGATTATTGTATCATTGTTTATCAGAACGGTTCTTTAGATAACATCAAAATATCTGGCAATGCATTTTTGGCCAACGGACTTGCAACAGTTATTCAATCCACTCACCTGACAGAACTGGAATTAGATAATAACAGTTTTGTTGGCACTGATTCAATTGCAGAATTGGTTGCTGATGAGGATTATATCAGGGTTAAACACAACAATTTTCTTGAGAAAGCATCCATACATGATAATAATTTTCGGCAAATAGCAGGAGTTTCCGATGAGAATCCTCATATAATTTTCTTTGAGGACAATGAAGTGTTGAACGAATTAAGAATTGAGTCTAATCAGCTTACCAAAACCGGCAGGTTCATCTATGTCGATGAGAGTGAGCATATTTATTCTCAGTATAATCGGATTGAAAACTCCTCTTCACTGGCACTTGGCTATTTATTTAATGTTAAAGCAAACCACATAACTGTAACGCAGGATACAGTTAGATTGGTGATCGTTGACGATTTCGGGACTGATGCTGCTGTTTATACACTATCGTTGGCGGGTGGCGATCTGAGAATAACAGATTGTCTTTTTGAAGACAATTATGGAAGTTGTTTTCTGCTTCAGGAATTTGTGGGTGTCAATTTGATAAGAATGCAGAATAATGACATATATAGTTGCGAATATGATAAGGGTGGTACAGCAATACGGATAAACGGAAATGATGATTATAACGAAATCAGCAGCTTTCAGCTATATGATAATTTTTTTGATGATGTTCACACATCAAATAATGGTGGCACCATAAGGATTGACCTGCTAAATCATCTTGGTGATCTGACTTCACATAATAACAGCTACAAATCATCTGCCGAAGTGGCTGGCGGATCAATTTATATTGATTCTGAATCTATTGGATCAATATCGTTTGCAGCAGACCATGTTGTGAGTACCTCGGTTTCTTCCCGTGAAAGTGATAATGGAAAAGGCGGATTTCTGTATTGTCTTGCTGACTCATTATCAGATTCTTTCACCGTGGATGATTTTACCTGTAATACAGCTCATTCGATTAGCGATGGGGGTATTTTTTTCTTATCTGTTGAAAATGATGATATCATTCCTGAAATTTCATTGAACAAGCTTGAAGTGGATCAGGTTATTGCAGAACAGGGCCAGGGAGGTATTCTCTATCTTCAGACCGCTGCCCTGGTTCAGGATTTAAACCTCACCAATAATCTTTGCATTGGTACCGAGGAAAGTTATGCCGTTTCGGGTGCCGGTTTCTATCTTGATGTCTCAGGTGGGATTACAAATGTGCAAATGAATAACAATGAATTTGCAAATTACGGAGTTGATTCTGTTGGCGGTGTATTTGTGGTTAAATCAGAAAATGTAATCAGCCAGGTTCAGATAAAAAACAACAAAGTTATTAATGAAGTTGTTGACGCCACTCCGTTAAAAGGCGGTGCTTTGTATATTCAGGCAGCTTCCATTGAAAATCTTATCATGCAAGATAATGATTTATCCGGTTTGTATGCGAGCCTGGATGGTGGGGCCTTCTTTATAAAGGTGCAAAACCAGTTAAACGAATTCTCTTTTACAAACAATAACTTCAGCAATTGCAGTTCAGGAAATCATGGGGGCGCTGTTTATTTAGATGCGAACGATGTTGTAACAGAAAACATACTGGTAGGAGATAATGATTTCTCTAACAATAACGCACTTTATGGAGGAGGATCATTATTTTTCCGTTTCAACGGAAGCGATTTTCTTCAGGGAATTAATTTCAGTCAGAATAATTTTCAAAACTCTTCCGCACCTCAGGGGCCGGGTGGTGCGTTATATCTTGAATGCGGGAATATTGAACAGGAGTTTAACTGGGAAGATAATACTTTTAGCATGAATATAGCTGGAGGTGACGGCGGTGCGGCATGTTTGAAAACCACCTCGGTTAATAGCTTATTGATAAAGGGAAATGAGAACAGCGAATTTGTAAACTGTAAATCCCTAATGGGATCTGGTGGTAGCATATACCTTGATGCTTCCTCTGGCGGAATAGGATACCTGGATATTGATCAAATCGAAATTGAGAGTGAAACTTCTGAGTTGAATGCGGCGGGTTCCGGTGGGGGCATTTATATTTCGTCCAATGGTGATATGTTTGGACAATTATCCATCAAAAACAGCAGTTTTTCTAATTTAAGTTCAACCGGGCAAGGGGGAGGAATTTATATCAACATGAACGGAAATAATCTTCGAGGAGGATTGTTGATTGAAGAAAACGATTTTCTTTCATGTACAGCTAATGATGATGAATCAAATGGTGGCGGTGCATATATTTCTGCCGGCACTGTTTCAGATAGTTTAATGATTGAAAATAATCGTGTGGAAGCTTGTTTGGCTGGCGCATCAGGCGGTGGACTGTATGTCCAAAGCGTACATATGAACGAGCTCATTGTTGAAAACAATAGCGGAGAAAAAGGTTTTATAAATTGTATTGCGGAACAAGGATCGGGTGGAGCGCTTTATGTAAAAGTTTATGACGGAGGCCTGAATACCCTCAATCTGGACAATAATAAGGTTGACGGCCAGGGATCAGCAAGCAACGCCGGCGAATATGGTGGCGGCTTTTTTATATCAGTAAATGGTGATATAGAGAATCAGTTCATATTCAGCAACAATGTTTTAAGCGATCTACAATCAGAAGGTTCAGGCGGAGGTTTATATCTTGATTTAAATAGCAATGGTTTAAATAGTGGGTTGAAATTAACCGGTTCTCAGTTTGAAAATTGTCAGTCGAATTCGAGTGAAGCAAACGGAGGCGGTGTTTATCTTTCGGCAGGTGATATTGGTGGTGTTTTCCAAACCGAATCTGTTAGCTTTTCTGATTGTCTTGCCGGAAATTCGGGTGGCGGCATTTATGTATCTTCAAATAGCATTCAGGGTGTTGATTTCTCAACTTCCACCCTGAACAATTGCCATGCGGTTAATGGTTCGGGCGGGGCCGTTTATATAAATAATTTCGAAAGTATAGGCGCAGAAACAATGATCGAAGAATGTACTTTCACAAATTGTACTTCTGCAGGAGAATCAGGAAATGGTGGTGCGCTTTCTTTGACAAGTGAACAGCTTAATGGTGGCTTACAGATAAAAAGCAGCCTTTTTGAAGAGTGTGTATCAGGGAATAATGGTGGGGCACTTTATTTCAGCGCCGGTAGTGCCGAAAATATATCTTTCCTCAACAACAATCTCGACAACGGATATTATGATTGCCGTGCAATAGACGGTTCAGGAGGTGCTGTTTATTTTGAGGTAAGCGGAGAAATTTCTGGCACTGTGGAATTGAGTGATAACAGTTTCCTTGGTTCGCAAAACATCAACTCGGGAGATAAGGGGGGGGCAGTTTATTTTGCATTTAATCATGGTTTGGAGGAGAGTCTGATCCTTAAAGACAATGAATTTGGAAATTTGTCGAGCCATTCCAATGGCGGTGCCGTGAGCATCTTTGTTCCGGAAGAAAGAGGCATAGGCAAAATAGAGGTTGAAGAATGCAATTTTGAATCCTGTTCGGTTGAGCTGGGCCAGGGTGGAGCAATTGATGTGAATGCCGGATATATAGAATCCTTAAGTGTTATAAATTCTTCTTTTGGTTATTGTAGTGTTGAAGACGGAAATGGCGGCGCCCTTTCCATCACTATACCTGCGGGTTTTGCTTTGAGCCAGTTTGATATAGCCAATAGTGAGTTTAGCTATTGTACCCTGCAAGGCGGAAATGGAGGAGCCGTTAACATTGTTAGCGGAAATGTGGATTTGGCATTGGTAAATAATACAGTCTTTAGCAATTGCGGTGTCGTAGACGGAAATGGTGGTGCTATGGCGATCACGTCTTCCATATTGGATTTTGATTTTCTGGATAATGATGTTGAAAAATGTGCTTCTATCGGTGGTAATGGAGGAAGTATCTACCTGAATGATGCGAATGAGAATGATCCCGACTCGGTTAGTATTCTGAGGAGTTCGTTTTATGGGAACTCCGGTGCTTCAGAAAATGGCGGTGCGATTTATATATCCAATGTGAGTTATCTTGGTTTATCGGAATGTTCATTCCGGAGGCACACAGCAAATGCAAATGGCGGGGCCTTGTTTATCATTGGTTGTGATAAATTGGTTATAACGTCAGATAGTCTATTAAACAATGTGAGCGGTGCCTCGGGGGGTGCTATCTGGTTAAATGGAGGCCATGTGCGATCTGAGATTGGCTTGAGTAGGCTTGAAATGTTTGGTAATAGCGCCGACATTTCAGGCGGCGCATTATGCCTGAGCTTTACAGGACAGGTTTCAATGGAAAACAGCCGCCTCTATCAAAATGTTGCAGGGAGTTCTTCCGGAGATTTGCATGCAGGCGGAGCATTGTATTTGAGTGACGCAAATGAATTGATTTTAAACAAGAATTATTTCTTCGATAATAGCAGCACCAAAGGTTCTTTATTAACTTCAAGCGCCTCGGGAGGAGCTTTGTTTCTCGACCAATGTAGCAACTGTGAACTTACTGACAATTATTTCCTGTTAAATACAGCAGTTAATTTTGGAGGCGCCCTATATCATAAAAGCGGAGAAAAGTTCAGGGTCAAAGCAAACAGGTTTATACAAAATGATGCACTTAACGGAGGTGCGGCCTTTTTGGATAATGTCGATTTTAGTAACGATTCGACTGTGTTTATCGAGAATGATTTTCTTAAAAATTTCATGGGATACTGTGGTGGAGGCTTATACATAAACAGAGATGATGTATTTCTGTTTAGAAACCGGTTTGTTGGAAATGAAAACCGCTCTGAAGAGAGTGAGGTAAAAGGATCTTCAGTGTATATTTCTGATGGCGCAGAAAACATCAAGTTCTTTAACAACATCTTCCACCTAAATAAGGATGATGATCAAAATGATTTTGACAATGCCACTGTCTATCTGGATGCTTTTCAGGGATCGCCTTCAATAAACAATCGACTTTACATTGAAAACAATACCTTCCTGAATAACAGCCCCAATTCGGCCCATGTACTTTTCAGTAAAAATATATTGGACTCTGTTAAAATCTTTAATTCAGTATTTCAGGGTAATGTTAACCTGAATGATTCGCTGTTCAACACCGGAACAATCTTAACATACAACAGCAGGTTGGAAGGAGATTTGTTCGGGATAGAACATGTTAACCCATTGTTCAGTTTCTATCAGTCGATGGAGGATTCCTATATTTTAGCCGAAGCCTCCCCATTAATCGATAAAGGGTTTAATTCAGGCACATATAACGATGCTTTCAGGCTTCCTGGTCGTGGAGAAGAAAGAAACGATCCTGGCGCTTCGGGTGGCCGGTTTAATTCCGACCCATACGATTACCTTGACCGATTATCCGATTATTTGTATAACAGTTACCTGGTAATCGAACGTTTGTCATGTGACAACTATACTGTTCGAATAAACAATGATGGACTGCCTGCAGGTTTCGATCAGTTTACATGGTACATTGGTGACCAGATTTATCATTCCGATACAAACCACCTTGCGTTCGAGTTTGATAACAATATTGATATCAGTTTGTTAGGAGTAGCATACAGCAATTCAACCGATGAATATGTGGCCGCCGGTGATTCTTTGTATAACCTGGAAATTCTTTATGACGGCCTCGAAGTTTCGCTTGATGCTACCGGGGTGAAATATACATTGGATGATACCACGGTAAGTATTAATTATCCTGCTTATTGTCTGGATGATCTTAACCTCTCGGTTCAGATGAAAGATCTTTTGCTTCGAACTGAAGAAAACTATGAATTTGATTGGTCGATAGAGGCAAGTGAGTTTATTGTAAACTCCAATATTGAACCAATTGATAAGGAGTCGGCAGCCGTAAGTTTTGAGATTGACAAGGATGGAGCAATTGCAACAAACCATATCGAAATCTATTACCACGGATATTATGAGTTTGATGGTGAAATATGTAATAATCAATGCCATGATACACTGATTGTTTACCTACAACCAGAGGGGTTTGAAGAACTTCAGGTGGATACCTTTTACCCTGAAAACGGGTCAAGTGTATACTTCATTGAACTTGATTCGATAGAACTGTTTTTTAACCAGCTTGCCGGTTATAACAATGGTGGAGTTTACGAAGATTTACCACTGAATACAAATATTGTTGATTGGGAGCTTTTCGATTTGTATGAAGATGGAAACCTGGTATCCCTTGATTCGGTCATTGTAAATGTAGTTTCCGGTAAGACTCAGTTTCTGATTTACCCATCTGAGGTTAAATCCGATGTAACTTATTCGGTTGAAGTTTCAGATTTGCTTGTCACAAAGTGTTTCTGGAACCCTCAACCTTTAAATTATCAGTTCAATACCATAGGTGCAGGTTTGAATGAACTGGGGTACAGACAATTTAGAATCATTCCAAACCCGGTTTATGATGTTGTAAATGTTATCTTTGACGAATTGTTTTCAGGCAGGGTGGTTTTGTTTGGTACGGACGGAGCAATAATAGTTGCGGAGGAAGTTGATCGGGTTAATCAATTTAAGATAAACGTGGAACATCTCGCTTCCGGAGTCTATTATCTGCGACTTTGGAATGACCGCTATAGCTGGAGTGAAAAAATTATAAAAGAATAACACTGATTGGAAAATGAAAAACAAACTTCTTCTTTTAAGCCTGCTTTTTGTTATTTCTTTTGGGCATTTGCAATCGCAGGATTATGAATACGACTGGCAGCCAGATTCAGGGTCAATTTTTGGCAATCCGTGGAAAATCAATTTTGTAAACAAGTTTGTAGCCATTGGTAGAGATCTGGCTCCGAATGTATTTGATCTTGATGATGCCTGGCTTAGGTTAAACGGAGGTTTATGGCATAAAGCCAATGCCATTTATGAACCGGGTGCTTCTCATCCCTACCAGATTCAATTGGTTGCACCTGAGTTTTTAGCCAAAACCGACACTTCTTTTGTACAACTCAGGATAAGGGAAGTATCAGGTAATGAATATGTTTACGCGCAGGCCCTGTACTTTTATTCTTCACCCCAGCTTGATGTTACCAAGGTTAATGGTGTCGATTACAATCCTGAGGTACCCTTAACACTTAGCTCCGACATCTCTGTGTTCCAAATAGAACTTCACGCTTACGCATTGTTTGGTGCAGAATCCCAGCCTGAAGAATCATTTGGCAGTGCGAGGATTAAGCGAATCGAGTTTGCCAATAACGCTGAATTTAATGATCCGGATGTAATCATTCTAAATGAAGAGTATAATGCTGAAGTCGCTTTTAACCTACTCGATTATTTTAGTCTTGATGAAGGTTCTCTTCATTTTGGACACAATACGATTTATTTCAGGGCTGTGGGCGTGGGTGACGATCATTCATCCATAACCGAATTGCCCATATTTATTTTCGATTTTGAGGTAAACGATGCGTACTGCAAGTATGACACTCTCATCCCTTTGCAGGGTCAACCCAAAGGCGGCCGTTTCTCAGGGGAATGTATTGTTGATAACACAATGATGTTTAATCCGTCGCTGGCAGAAGGGAACAGCACGGAAGTGAAGTATGAATATCGATTAGGAGATTATGTTTTTGATACAATAAAGGAAATAGCGTTATATAATCCTCCAGAATTTGAAATAATTGGCCCTCAACAGGTATGTGGTTATGAGTATGGTGCGGAGTATTTTGTCGAGCCACTAGAGGATGGAATGAGCGTGGACTGGATGGTTTCGGATGAAGCCATAGATTATAGGATAACTCCTGGAAACCTTCTGCAGGTTGATTGGGGTGGTGAAGGAAATGGATGGGTGAAAGCTTATGTTGAATCTGAGGGAGGCTGTCGTGTTTCTGAAACAAATTATGTTTACATAGAAAATCGTACTTCCCCGAAAGACAGTGCCAGTTTGATCCTGAATGATTATTTGCTTGTATGTCTCGATACAAATGTTAAAAGCTATTATTGGTTTCATGCTGGTGAGAGCAACGTAGACAACAGTGATGATATATATCTGGGTAAAACACAAGGTAAAAACTATTTTTCGCTTACGGGTACCAGTTATTTTAATAATCTGACTCCATCTGATACTTTTTTTGTTGAAACTTCTTATTATAAAGACTCTTGTTGCTTAACTCATTCCCATTTCAGTGTAAAAGAAGGAACTCAGAAAGGATTGATTCATGAAAATCAAATGCTCAATATTGCGCCCAATCCTTCATCTGGGATTTTTAATATCTACCTGGGTGATCACCAGGAAGAAAAAATCATAGTTCATGTTTACAAACCAGAAGGTCAACTTATTTGGCATAACACATTCCAGGAAAACATGAATGCTCTTCCTGTTGATTTAGGCGGGTTTGAAGATGGAATCTATATAATATTGATAAATACTACAAAAAATCATTTTTATTGCAAGGTTGTACTTGCGAAATAATTTGGGTTATGAAAAAGCGTTTGACAATTGTTTTATTAAGTTTCTTTATTATCCTTTCATTTAATGCTACATCACAAAAATGGCTCGATGCAGTATTAAATGGTGCAGAGACAACGACAAGAAATACTCTGGATACTCTCGAGAATTATCTAAACAATATTTACACAAAGGATCAAAGTGGAAATTTGCAACTTGATTCAATCTATATTGATAAATCATCAAATTTGTTTTATGATTACAGGGATAAGAGTCAAAAACATATCAATCCCGTTTTTATAGATCACAAAGATTTGATGAAAGATCTGCCAAAGCTGGTTAATGTTGAACGTTTTCTTGATACCTTGGTGAGGTGGTATTGTGACAATCCCGAAAAAAATACTTCCGACATTCGTTTTATCATCAGAAATGCACAATTAGACTTTAGTGATTATTATATTGATCCTGAACTGATTGCTGTGAAAGCCTATTTTTCAATTGCGTTTCGGGGAGTTTTTTACCGGCCTGTTTTGTTTGCCAAGAATGGAGTTGATACAACAGGTGCAACGGCCTCTGATACAGTCAAGTCAAAGGAACCTACCGGGCCGCTTTCAACCGATAAGCTTGTTAAAGGAGAACGACGATCGTTACGGCCTGTGGCGGCTATGGGTTACTTTGTAATTAAAAGAAATGATGATGGAACACTGGAACCTACAGGTAAAATATATCAAATTAAGATTCAAGACGCAAAAACTCCGCCATTTGTTCCTCAGGTCATACGTCCCATTTTACAAAAAAGAAATACCAAGAATCTGACGATGTCATTTGGAATGGGGTTTTCAAGATTAAGAGCAGATTTCAATTTTAACCAAGAGTTAGTTTCAACAATTGAAGGGAAGCCAGTTTATAATGTAGGGATATCTTTTGATTATTACTACAACGATGGCCCACAACTATTTGCTTTGGGCTATTCTGTTGGTCTTGGTTTTTCAAGGCTTAAATCCCGGATCGTTCTGGATGAGTTCAAGCAAAATTTCCCTGATTTTTCTGAGAAACTTAATAAGGAATACATAAAAAATGTTTATGCCAGTGGGGTCGGAATGGACTTAACACTAGACTATTTTGATCTACCGGTTTCATTCAAGGTAAAATACAAACCATACAGAGAAAACGTTAACAAGAATTTTCATCTGAATTATTATGGAGACATTGGTTTTGTGTTTTCCTATCTTTCCAACAATTCTTCGGGTAGTTCAATTTTGAAACCGTTTGATGGTGGTGAAATTACCTATACAGGTACATTTGAATACGGTACTGGCAATGATACCGTTCCGGTCACACTTGAATATCTTCCATATTATGGATTTGCGACATATACTGATTTGAACTATTCAGAAACGGATCCAAATTTTAAGAGCTACAACTTTTCTGCGATGCTTGACCTTGGGGTGATGTTTAGTTTCAGGCGGGTATCACTAAACTTTGAGGTTATGTACAGGTATGGTTTCCTGAATATACTGGAAACTGGTAATGCCGATTCTTTCATTCTCTCAGAAGGAGAAGGCAAAACAAATAATATATTCTTATTAAGTGACAAGCTTAATACGAAGGCATTGATTTTTAATACCGGGATAACTTATACTTTGAAATAAATATGTGAATAGAAAAAATTTATATGATGAAAAGATTTTTTTCTTTGTTTATAATAATGTTGATGATGCAAACTGTTTTTGGTCAGGCTGATGCAGGGCAGATTGTATTTTCAGAACAACCGGCAGATGTGTCTGCCTGTGAGAATGGAGGTGGGGTTTTTTATGTGGAAGTGGATACATTGGGTTTTCATGGCAGTCCACCCATTGAATATATTTGGCAATATAAAGATAATACTGCCTGGCTTGATCTACCTGAGACCAACAACGATACACTTTATCTTGTGGATTTGCTGGTTTCTCAGGATGGTCGGCAATATAGATGCATAGCCGAAGTTAGTGAAATCCGGGACACAAGTTCTGGTGCTCTGTTGACTGTGCATGCTTCACCTTCAGTAAGTTTTCAATATGCTGGACATTGCCTGGGTTCTGTGACTGAATTTGAGAATACCAGCCCCAATATTTCATCATTTGTTTCGTGGCATTGGAGTTTTGGTGATGGGATATACGAGGATTCATCTGTGTTTTTCAATGCAAATCATATTTACTCAGATGCTGGTATATATCATGTTACCCTCAAAGGTGTCGATGAAAATGGATGTGTAGGAAAATACTCGGACAGTATTACAATATACAAACCGGAGTTGCCTGAAATATACGGCAATGATAGCATTGTGTGTTCATATCAAAAAAATATTCTGTTTTATACGGTTGATAATTATGCAAGCTATGAATGGGAAATACAGAATTCGGAATTATGTCAGCTGGAAACTGACAACCAAAGTCAGGTGTTGATCAGTTGTCTGGATACGGATAACCCGAATCAATTTGACATTAGGCTAAAGGTTCAGGATAGCTTGGGTTGTATGGCAGAAACCAGGCAGGATTTAATGGTGTTGAGTTATGCTTCACCGCAAGATGCATACTTAACATTAAAAAATCCCGGCAGCAAATTGCTTATTTGTTTAATTGATGATGCTGAAGCGTTTGTATACCTATGGTTCAGGCAAAATGCCCAGGGCGTTAAAACTATTTTGGATACAACAACAAGTGTGAATTATTATTTATTAGACAATTTAGATACAACTAATTACTTTTATGGCGTCACCGTTGTTAATTTTTCATTTGACTGCAGTTCAAGTTTTTACCTCAAATCCCCCGATGTTAAGTCGGGAGGCAAAATTTGTTTTGAGAAATTTAATTTATCTAAAGATGAAAGTAAGTTGTCATATAACTTAAAAACTTTTCTTTTAAACACTGAAACCTATCAGGTTTTCAATGTAAGTGGTGAAAATGATAACACAGATTTATCCGGTCAGGAAATACCTTCTGGTAAGTACATACTTTACGTAATGAATAAGTTAAATGAGATGGTTGAAAGAAAAAATATTGAAATCAAATAAACTCGTTATGAATAGGAAGTTGTTTTTTGTTGGTTCGCTTACGGCGATTTTTATTTTTGGTTTATTTGGAAGAATTTCTGCCCAAAATATCCCGATAGGCCTACGTAACTTTATTAAAGAATATAGCGAGTATAGTTCGCTTTCCAAATATAGTTTTGACGAAAGGAGCATTACCTATAATGACACCGTGAAAGAGAGTTTTGAATCTCTTTTTTATAACAGCAGTGACAGTTCATTCGTTTTCAATGATATCTACCAGGTCGGTGACTTTCCCAAATATATTACAGTTAAAAGGTATTGTGAACTAATTGACAGCTTATATAACAAAGGTTTCAAGACATATGTATATTCTCTGAAACTCAAACGATCATACAGGGAAAAGGGTAACACGCTTTATGAGCTTACCCTTGTTAAGAACAATACAATCGAATTCAGGCATCGTCGGACAATCACTGCCTATTATCAGCCATTTGTAAAGCTTAAGTTGTCCATAATATATGACAATGCTAAATATAAGATCCTCCGGATAGAACCGGCAAATAGTTCACTTCTTCCTGAATACTGGGCCTGCGAATTGCTTCCACAAAGTTTAAAGCTAGGCGCCGGTTTTGGAAACTCTTCCTTGAATATGAAAACAAACCCCAATACTATGAGTGGTATTTCTTATTCTGCTGGAAATGAGATGGATTTAAGTTTGACTGCAAATTGGGACCTGGCAGGCAATAACAACTTTAAGCTTGGTTTGTTTTCCGGACTTTATTACGGTAATGTTAAGAATATTGGGTTGAAGGTTAATCGTTATTACGAAGAGGTAAGTTCTACGGATATAGACAGTTATCCGTATATTTTACAAATCGAAGCTCGCGACATAGAACAGAAATATGATATCAAAATTTTGAGTGTTCCTTTAGGCGTTAGTTTTAATTATGCTTTCAAATCGAGTTGGAAAGAAGTACCCGAATCAATGAAAAGCATCAAGAACTATTCTGACTTTAAGAATTATTATCCTGTCAGGCCAGGAATTAGTATAGAGCTCAATGCTGGTTTAAAGTATCATCTTGTAAATTCATCCAAAGTAATTGATAATACTGGCACATATTCTTACTCGGGAAGATACAAAATATGGAATCCCCAATTGTCTGATTCCAGCACGGTTACCATATCCGATTTGCCTGAGTACGGCTTTTTCAGTGATACCACTTTTTCCAATCAATCCACAAATACGGTATTTAAAGAATCATATTTGGGTGTTTTCAGTGAACTCTATGTAAAGATTTCTTTAAACCAGATATTTGAGATATATGCCGGACCTTCCGCCGGTTTTGCCTTAACCGATGTTAATGAAAAAAACGCACAATTCATATTATCCGAAAAGGCTGGAGAAGCTAACAACCTTATGTCCGCCAGAAGCTTTGGACTATCAAATTTTGGATTCAATGCTGGTGTCGTTTTAAACCTTAAACCCACTCGTCAAAACTTTTTCAAATACGCAAAGCTTTCAAGAGCTGGGGATGATTTCGAAAAAGCATCAGGCTTTGATCGATTTGAGATAAATATTTCATCCCGGGCCGACCGGAATGTTGATATTAAAAAGCTACCCGCCTTGTTACATGGTGACTGGTTGAAGAAACCGAAGAAATACCGGATGCCGTTGAATAAATCCAGGTCATTAAAAATCAAATATCCTGAAAAGTGGTTATTGACTGAATCAGGAAGTTTTACCATTTATAAACCATTCGGTTATGATGTTTTGTTAGAAGACTGCCCTGAGAAGAATAATGTAAATGACCCGCTTATTCGATTTAAATTATCGGATTTAATTAATGATAAAACCGGCTGCGTGTCCGATGATGAATTATCCATTTATGTTAAGAAATTGCCAGACTTTAATTTTGTTTATGTTTCCTTGTTACGAGAACAAGGAGATGATCTCAGTTCCAGTGCTGCTAAGAATCGTAGGGAACGTATTGCAGATTTGCTAAAGGAACAGGTTAACGAAGCTCGTAAGTCAAACAAAGAAATACTAATATATTTGAGTGCCTTCGTTCACAACCCCATTGTTTATTGTAACTTTGATTTGAACTTAACTGAAAATATGAAATGGGAAGGTAATCAAATTATAATAAGTAAGCCAATGGGAGATAAGGTTACTGTTACTGTTTTTAAAGTTGATGAATTCGGAAAATTTAAGGAGAATCTGATCAATCGATATGTATCGAATATAGCGGATGTTGAAGCGGAGAAAAGAAACTTGTTAAATGTGAAAGAACTTTTGAATTTGAATGCCAGGTTGAATTCAGAACGCCGTTTTGTTAGTTATAATTATATTCCATTTGATGTAAGTTTTTACAAACAACGAAAAACAATCAAGCCTTTTATTCTTGAATTTATAAGCTACATAGAAAGTGAATATGGATTTGATGCTGAGACTGACGAAAGCCGATATATGATTAATGTTTATGTGAGTCGTGATCAATATAAGGATCAACAATTGATTCCAGTTTTGGAAACCAATCACAAGGTGAAAAAATATTAAGTTAAATAAAAATCTTGTAAAGTGATGAAAGTGAAAATATTTGTTAGTTTTGTTTTTCTTTTTTCTGCTGTTTTTCTGATGCCAGCATCTATTTTGGCCCAAGAGGTCAAGGCCCCTCGTAGAACTGAAGTTTTTGATCCTTCTGTTCTCGAAACAAGAAAATTACTGGATACGGAAAAATCGGGTGCTGATTGGTATGTTTATTCCGACAAAGAAGGGAACAAAATCTATTCACAACCCAGTTTCGTTTCGAGTGTTAAAAGTTTAAAGGCTTCTTTTTTACAGGAATTCTTTGTAATTAAGGAAACAGAAAAGTTTGTTGAAGTAGCCGATCCTGGTAATCCAACCATAAGTCTGGGATATATTCCTAAGAAAAGGCTTATTCTTATTCCCAGGTGTATAATGACACGCAACAAGGTGCTGAGAAAAGCAATGATAATTAATAATCTTGAGGACTTTAGCCAAGCCAGAAGAAATCGCTTTTACAACAATCCGCAACTGACGAAGGTTAATAATGAAAGTGTTGATATTTACACAGTATGCTACGTCTATAAGGAAAGTGACAGTGCTTACTTGCTAAGCAGTAAACCGGATTGCGGAAATAATGCCGGACCATGCTTAATGGAAAATGTGTATGGATGGATACATAAATCTAAGGTAACTCCATGGAATAACAGGGGTTGTTTACTTCCTGATTATGAGAATTATGCTGAGCGGATTAATAAATACGCTCCAGCAGCACTTTTTACTGATCCTGAATTGGCAATCGATTATTTAGAGAGTAGGACATTTATCGAGATTGAAGAAAAAGTTAAGAATTACCAAGAGAATCCAATACCATATAAGGAAGAACCCTTTACAACTAGTAGGTGGAATAAGGGTAAATATAGATTTCCTTTCTTGGAAGGGACATCAAAAACCGGTATTTTGAAGGTTGGTGTACTCGGTGATATCCGCGATACTGCCGGGCGTGTGATGACGAAAATCATTGATAGTTTGAGGGCCAACTATAACAGTGAATTGAGAAACCTCAATGTAGTATTTGTGATTGATGCAACGGCTAGTATGCGTGAATATTTTCCGGAAGTGGTTAAATCTATCAGCGAAAGCACAAGCAGAATTTCTGCTAATAAAAATTTTGGGATCGATTCAACACGAAGAGTCACTGTAAATTGGGGAGCTGTTGTTTATCGTGATACGGAGGATGAGTATACCATCGAGAAAAAAGATCTAACATCAAACGATAATGAAATCAGGAACTTTCTCGCTAATGCCTATGACCCAGCCAAGAATACGAATACTACAATTTGTGAATCGGTTTATTATGGTCTTTACAACGGACTGAATATGCTATATGGCAAGGAGAATGAAAATAATCTGATCATTCTAATTGGAGATGTCGGCGACCATCAGCGACAACAGGATTATACCTATACAGAAGCTGATGAGCTAATTGATTTATTAACCATGTTCAACTGTAACCTCATGGTTTACCAAACTGAATTTGATCAGAGGTTGGATGATATCGCACGCGATGAGGATTGCAAAAAGGGATATACAAAGTTCAAGTCACAGATGAAGTATATTGCGGAAATTGCTGCACAGAATATTTATAAAAAGCGGTTCCCTAACGATGAATTGGAAATCAAACTTGTTGATAACCATAACAAACATACATATTTTCTGAATCAAAATATATTAGCCAACAGGGTTATTTATAATACTGGTGGAAAAATGGACAAGAACTTATTGAGAGAGAATATTGTTGAAAGTATTTATAAGTCCGCTGAGAGTGTTAATAACTTCTTTGTGATGCTGCACAAGTTGCTTTATAGCGGAAAATCAATTGAAGAGATTATGGAAGAACTTAACCTGAAGGGTGAGATGACAATGGAAGAATTTCGTTTGTTGATTTTTGTTCGCGATGAATTAAGAAAGGCAACTCCTTATTCACCGGATTCTCCAGAGTTCGATTCAATATTCAAATCTCTTCTAAGTTCAAAAGTACAACGATATTTTGAAGGATATGCACCAATATCAGCAAGTAACTTTGAACCTAGAATATGGAAGTTTGAGGTGTTAACAGAATCCTCCACCTTCAATGATTTGCGATTCAGGATACAGGAAGCCTTGCTTGATTTCGATAAGGGAAGTGAAAGCGATATAAGAAAATCATTTGAACAAACGCTGCGGGATTTGGCTGATGTTTATGTGGGAGAAAGCGCTGGCAAGCACGGAGACGTGACAGTTGGTAAATTGTTCGAGGAGATGATTGCCGTTCCTGGTATAACATTTTCTAAAAAATACAATGACGCTCTTGATATTAAGATAAAAGATATTGATCCGGAATGCCCCGTCGATTATTTATACACTATTTCCGATGCCCTTGCATACTCTGATGCCTATCTTGAACTTGTCAAATTTGACAAGGATGGAACAGATGCGTTTATAAACTTTATCGCCTATTGGATCAAACTTGAGTATTTCCCATTTATGGATCAGGAATAAGGATGAGAGAATCGCTAAAAATCAATATTAATTAAATTATCTGATGTTAAATGAAAGAATCAATTACTATACATAATGCCGTATTCACGTATAAAGATAAGGAGGATAGAAAGGAAAAGCCTGTCCTAGAAATTCCTAACCTTAATCTCAAAAAAGGAGAAATTACATTTATTGTTGGTGTTTCTGGATCAGGAAAGAGCACTGTTCTTGAAACATTGGGTTTAATGAACGATACATTTCCCTGTAATCATCAAACAGGAATGTCAATCGAATATCGCCTTGAGAATCATGAATGCGTTAATGCGAATAAAAAAAGAGATATTGTTAATCCCAGTATTTGGGCAGATTTAACGAAAACAACATGCTCTAAATGCAGAATAAAGGTTGAGGATGAAGATGGTTATCAATATGATAAAAGCTATGATTACGCGTTGGAAAGAGAAAAATTGAGAAAGGAGAATCTCAGCTTCATTTTTCAGAATACCAACCTCATGCCTAATTTCTCGGCCATCGAAAATGTTTGCATCACCGATATGGTCAATGATAAAAATTATCAGGAATCCTACCTGAAAACATTATTGTTGTTTCAAAAATTGGGTTTGGGCGATTTGGATATCGATAGCAAACCAACTAAAATCAGTGGTGGACAACGGCAAAGAGTGGCCTTTGCAAGAGCTCTGATTTCAGATTACAATATTCTGTTTGGTGATGAACCAACCGGAAACCTCGACAGAAAAACAGCGAACGAGGTCATGAGTATTCTTTACGACTTGATAAAGAAAACTGATGGTGAGGAGGATAAAAGTACGATCATTGTTTCGCATGATTTGGATTTAGCTGCAAAATATGCTGATCGGATTGTCGTAATATCAAAAGTAAACGGAGCCGGGAAAATTCAAACTGAGAATATTTATAATTGTAAAAATATTGAGAATAAGAAATCTGAACATAATTTTAAGAAAACTATAAATGACTTTTTCGAAGAAATTGAGTCTGCTGAGCAATTCATGTCAGAATTATGGAGCGATTTACATAGGATTCTCGAATCGGATAATGAAAAAACCGATAATTGTAATTTTACTGTTAATGATTATTTAAATGCTTTGTTTATTGCACTCACTGGTGATACAGGTGTTTTAAAATTGAATTCATTAATTAACAGGGGAAAAATCAGCAAACTAGAAGATTTGCATTCGAAAAAAGTAACTGAATTTAAGCAACGTAATCTAGGGGATAAACAGTATATTTTCGGACCAAGGTTCTGCGAATTTTTGGGGAAATTATTGGGGCCAAAACGATCCCGAGAGAAAGAACTTAGCAAGAACCTTCGATGGAAACGCGAATATTTAAATGACTCTGAGACTTTCAATGACCAGGGAATAATCAAACATGTTGAAGATTTATTAGAAAAGAAAAGCAAAGAAATTAAGCAACCAAATACTGGTCAGAATGATAATGATAAAGATGACAAGGATGATGGTGAACAAACAATGGATTCAAAAAAATTTAGGGAGAATTTTAATAAAAAGATAACAGATATTTATTATTGGTTTCGTAAACTGCTTTTCAAAATATTTCTTTTTGGCACAAAGTTATTCAGCAATAAAGTTAATGATTATAAATACACGGATTTGTTTTTTAGCCTTGAGGGCAAAGAACTAATTGGTTATTTTAAACGTTTGAAAACTTTCCTCACCGCCTCTGCTCTTATAATCATTACATTCCTCGCAATTGGGTTTGGAAATGGAAGCCTCATCTATTTAGGTGAAAAAATGAATGATCCGTTTGTTAAGTTTATGACTATTGTGGTAAAAATGAAGAAGCAACCAGAGGTAGTCTCTAAATTGATTACTCCCTTAAATAACAGCCCGGAGAAACGTCAAAAATATGGAATCAACCAAATGTATGGATTTGCAATTTCATCTCTGGATTTTGTAGCAAAAAATGGGTCAGTAATTGAAGATGCTCCGGGGCGAACTATGGATGTCGAGGATCCTATACTTAAGGAGTTGCTAAACTCTTATTACTTTATCGGTAATAAGAATGGGTTTAGAAATCCTACAGATTGTGGTATAATAATTTCTAAGGACTTCATGCATGAATTGGGATTAGATAAAAATGATAAATTTCTACAAATTAAGTTAGAGGGAGATAATGAGGCGGTTATAGCTTTACCGATTGTAACTGTCTTTGAACGAATACCCGAGGATGTTCGTAACAAGTTTTCTTTTATCATAACAGATTACATGTTCTCAAATTTAATTGACCCAATAAACCCAACAAAAACTCCTTTTTCACCCAAAAATACTAACTCACTTATTTTGTATTTGGATTCACAAAATGAGAAAGAAGCTGAGGATATGCTTTCCGGTTTGAAAAAATATATTTCAGAATGTGACAATAACCGGGTAGAGTTGAAGGGTCAAACTTTTAAGTTAATGAACAAAGAGGAGCTACATGTGTATGAAACTGATACGATTGCATACACACCCGGTTACTACGCAGTTGTTGGCTTTCAAGGTCGGAAGCCAAATTATCAGCAAGTCAAACAGCTATACAATGAAATAGTAAAGGAAAGGAATTTATCCGATATGTCTATTACAATGCTTCCTCAGCCAAACTTGTTTTCCTATAGCGAAATGGCTAAAAGGAGAGATCGAATTGATAGACTTGTCATTTATTTTAATAATCTAAACCATATTAATGCGTTCGAAGATGAAGTGATTGAACCTGAATTCGATTATTTGAATCTTACCATGGATAAGATTATTTCATTAAACAATTACAAAGCTGTAACCAAATTAACACTCATATTGTCAGCTTTCCTGATAATTATCAGTGTGATAACAATCGCCAATTTTTTATCAAACGTATTTGAGAATCACCTGAGTAAGATCAAAATGAATATCGGTACCTTAATGGCGTTTGGAACGGGTGGATTGAAGAGTGTTTACAGGGCGCTTATGATGAGCTTTTTATCTTTATCAATTATTTTATCAATTGCCCTTGCCTCGGGTATTGGCTATTTGATAATGGATCCCATAATTGGCGTTATTCTTGATGATCCAAAAGGTTGGTATTTTGATCTATGGTGCTGGGGTTCACAATCAAGATCAATTCCCTTTGTTGTGACCATTGTAACGATTCTGTCCATTTACGTATGGACAATTCATAAATACAGGAAGGTTATTAATAAAATACTTGCAACAACTCCTGGTAATCTCATTAATGATAGGGAACAGAGTTAAAAGTTATGATGGTAGAAGCATAGAAATGCCTTATACTTTTCCGTGATAAACCGTTTTTAATCTGTACATCATTGCAATTAATATCATCTAAATGCAGCTTTTCTCCTAATGGATTTATATGATGACATTTCTTGACCAATCAATAAGAAAGAATTAGTTCAAATTCACCCGGATACCTATCTATTCCAACTTCATTAAAATGAAAGAACTCATTTGCAAACTTAAGTATTTTTTCCCCCGCCCACTCAACATCCTCCGAAACAGCGTAATAATAAAAATATTTATTGTTGGTTTGTCCGATCAATTTGTGCTCACCGGGAGATAAGCGATACCAGCCTCTGTTTTTCCAATCTCCTACCGGGTTCATATATTCCACAATCAGGTAGACAGGTTTAACGTATTCATTTTTTGCTATTATCTGGATAGGCTCGGCTGGCCCTAAAGGCATTTTGCCGTAATTTGATTCCGATTTGTCGTCTCTGTTTGTGGGTGGGGTCGTTTCCTGTTTTTCATATACCGGTGGATCATAAACAAAATCCCCCTTAAATTCCAAGGTCTCAACAACGGACTTGTTCTGGTCCTCCGGTCCCCTTTCTCCAAGGCTCCGGCGTGCCGGTCCTGCGGTTTCTGCAATGGCATAATGGTTTTCCTTATAGGTATAGTAATTCATTCCCCTAACATCCTCCATTTTTATTCCGCTAAGCACATGTCCTTTTTGTCCGAGGAATACAATATCGCTGGGGTCAATCAGGTGAACCAGGATGGAAACAAATAAGAGTGTTTTTGAATCGCAGTCCCCATATCCCTTTATGAGTACCTGTGGCGGGACAAAGATGCCCCCGTTAAACTTGTGCCTGTCCTTGGTATTTGGAATTCCATAAGGGATATCCTGCACAAATTTCATTGTAAACTCTATGCGGTTGCGCCTTGTGTCTTGCTTTTCCTCGCGTAAAAGCCGGATAATGTTTTCTGCAATAGGTTTACCATAGGTCTCTGAATAAAATTCCACCACGGAGCTTTTATCCACCTTCAGGATGTTGTTCTCAAGGTAAAACATACCTTGTTTCATTATACGGTCACGCTCCAGCAAAACCGACTCAGCGTTCGGGTAAGGTTCTAGGAAGTTTTCCGGCACACCGAATTGTTCTATTGCGCGGTTAGTAGCCTTAACCGGAAATTTTATGTTAAAATCCCGGTTTAGGCCCCAATGATCTTTGAACCTGTAGTTTACCTTGTAATAATTGTCTTCCTTTAAGCTGCATATCTTTACGTGCGTATTTCTTTTATAATCCTCCTGGGCCTGAATAACACAGGTTGAATTGAGCATTATCATTCCGATAAGAGCAAAAGTGAAAACACCTGTGTTTTTATGAATCTGCATGAACTTGTACTTAGCCCGAATTTGAAATCAATCAACTTCCATCTTTGATTTGCAACACCTTTAACAATATCTTAACCATTGTTTCATAATGAATCTAACTTCCTTACGTTTGATCTTTATGTCGTATATGTCTTGTTTTAATGACGCAAATATATTACATCCGTTAAAAATAATCCATTACTTTTGTGTCAGATTTAAAACACTGGCAGAAAGAATAAATGTATCAATGCATAGGGCAGGAATGAAGAAGACACATTTTGTAAGTATTATCTTAATCGCCTTCTTTTTGTTGGATATGACAAATAAATCAACAGCTCAGCGTCAGGATATCGATTGGTCAGTGGGTCTTGATGCCGGTCTTTTACTGTTTTACGGTGATATAAAGGAAAAAGATTTCATCCCGGTGCTAAGGAACAAAAATGAGGTTAAGCTTGGCGGCGGTATCAATGTGAAAAGAAGGTTGAACCCCTACCTCAGCCTTCAATTTAATATGATGTGGGGATCGCTTTCGGGCACCAATAGAAGTTTGGAACGGTATTTCAAGTCAAAAATCTTCAACTGGAATATCAATGCCAACATAAGCATCAATGAGATTGTTTTTTATCCGGAGAACAAAGGCGATTTGCAGGTTTATTTATTGTTGGGTGCGGGCCTGGTAGACTTCAGGTCCATACTTTATGACCTGAATACAGATGAGATTGTTGATGTTAGAGGCTATTCACCAGATGGCAAGATCAAGGAAAAAATGACCACCGAATTGGTTATTCCGCTTGGATTCGGTGCAAGTTACGGTATGCACAACCTGTATACCGAAGAAAATGCCTTTTTCGATAAAGTGGATTTTGTATTCGAGTTTCGCTGGTATTTCACCAATACAGACAAAATTGACATGAGCAATACCGTACGTTCGGGCAAGGATCAGTATAGCTTTGCTTCCATCGGTCTCCATTACAATTTCTAAAGCTGTTTGATTTTTTTTAAAAACTCCCAAAGCACAATTCCTGCTGAAACGGTAATATTAAAGGAATGCTTGGTGCCGAACTGAGGAATTTCAATGCATGCATCCGAAAGGTCGATGATGGCTTGTTGGATCCCTTTTACTTCATGTCCGAAAACCAGGGCAACCTTCCTTATTTTTTTCATATCGAAATTTTCAAGCGATATGCTGCCCTCTGCCTGCTCGATAGAGTAGATCGTAAAGTTGTTTTTTCTCAGTAATTCGATGGAAGAAGCCGTTTTTTCAAAATACTGCCAGGCAACAGATTCAGTCGCCCCTAAAGCCGTTTTCTGAATATCACGGTGGGGTGGACAGGCCGTGATGCCGCAAAGATGTAATTTTTCGATTCTGAAAGCATCGGCGGTCCGAAAAATCGACCCGATGTTGTTCAGGCTTCTGATATTGTCGAGAACCACCACCACCGGATGCTTTTCCTTATTCCTATATTCTTCAAGGCTCAAACGTTTTAGCTCTTCATTTTTCAGCTTTCTCATCTTTTCAACAAATTCCGGGATTTATCAACAAAGATAGCCATTTAGTGGGGGCTTAATTTAGAATCCTTCTCATTTGTTATACCTTTGTTCATCATTTTCCCTGCTTATGGCTCAACAGAATAAAATCACCGAAACCCCTTTGATGAAGCAATACAATGCCATCAAGGCAAAATACCCCGACGCATTGTTGCTGTTCAGGGTGGGCGATTTTTATGAAACTTTTGGAGAAGACGCCATAAAAACCTCACGTATCCTGGGTATTGTGCTTACCAAAAGAGCCAATGGTGCAGCATCCTATGTGGATTTGGCCGGGTTTCCTCATCATGCTCTTGACACCTATTTGCCTAAGCTGGTTAGAGCAGGGGAGCGGGTGGCTGTCTGCGATCAGTTGGAAGATCCCAAACTGGCCAAGAAAATTGTAAAAAGAGGGGTCACCGAGTTGGTCACCCCTGGTGTTTCGTACAATGACAAAATACTGGAGCAGCGCGAAAATAATTTCCTGGCAGCCGTTCATCTGGATACAAAAGAATCCGGGATTGCCTTCCTGGATATCTCTACAGGTGAGTTTTACACAGCCGAGGGCAACAACGAATATATCGATAAATTGCTTCAAAGTTTTAGCCCGAGTGAAGTGGTGCTTCAGAAAAGCAAACGCGATAAGTTTTTTGAATTGTTCGGCAACAAGTTTTACACTTTCACATTTGACGACTGGGTTTTTGCAAGGGATTTTTGTTATGAACTGCTAATTAAGCAATTCGATACCGCTTCTTTAAAAGGTTTCGGGATAGAAGATTTGGAGCGGGGGATTGTCGCTGCCGGTTCCGCCCTGCACTATCTTGCCGAAACCCATCACGACAAACTGGGTCATGTAAATCAGATCAGCCGCATTGCCGAAGAGAAGTATGTCTGGCTCGACCGTTTTACCATCCGAAACCTGGAACTGCTTGCATCTCCCAATCCCGATGCAGCTACCCTGATGGATGTGATCGATAAAACGATTTCCCCAATGGGTTCGCGCCTGTTGAAGAGATGGATCGTATTGCCGCTGAAAGAAAAACAGCCCATTTATGAGCGGCTTGATATTGTTCAACATCTCATTAGCAATGCTGAATTTGCACAGTTGATGCGCAAAAAGTTTAAGCAGATTGGAGACCTGGAGAGGCTTATTTCAAAAGTCGCCGTCAGGAGGGTCTCGCCACGTGAAGTTGTTCAGTTGAAGGAAGCCCTGTTTGCAATTGAGGAAGTTAAGCAGGCCTGTGAAAAATCAAAAAACAAGGCCATTCAGAAATTAGGGGACAGATTGAACCTTTGTAAGCATATTCGTGATAAAATTGACAGGGAGATCAAACCCGAGCCACCGGCATTGGTGCAAAAAGGCAATGTAATTCAGACAGGTGTGTCAAAAGAACTAGATGAGTACAGGCGCCTTGTGAACTCAGGCAAGGATTATTTGGTTGAGATCAGGAAAAGTGAAATCAACAGGACCGGCATTCCATCTTTAAAAATCGGGTATAACAATGTTTTTGGTTATTATCTTGAAGTAACCAACACACACAAAGCTAAAGTGCCTGAGGAATGGCATCGCAAGCAGACCCTTACCAATTCGGAGCGATACATAACAGAAGAGCTCAAAGAGTATGAAGAAAAAATACTGAAAGCCGAGGAAGAAATCCTGGTACTTGAAACCCATTTGTATGAAGAACTGGTGACGGTTTTGAATGATTATGTTCAGCCTGTTCAGTTGAATGCTTCCCTCATTGCTCACCTCGATTGCCTGTTGTCTTTTGCGGTGATCTCATCCGAAAACGGCTATTGCAAGCCAGGGATCAACGATACTTATGTGATTGACATCAAAGCCGGACGCCACCCGGTGATTGAGAAACAATTGCCTGTGGGGGAGCAGTATATTGCCAATGATGTTTTTCTCGATACCGAAAAGCAACAAATCATCATTCTGACCGGGCCCAATATGTCTGGAAAATCCGCCCTGTTGCGCCAAACTGCATTGATCGTACTCATGGCCCAGATGGGTTGCTTTGTGCCGGCAGAAGCAGCTAAAATCGGCATCGTAGATAAGATCTTTACCAGGGTGGGAGCCTCAGACAACATATCTTCAGGAGAATCCACTTTTATGGTCGAGATGAATGAAACGGCAAGCATTCTCAACAATATCTCAAATCGCAGCCTGATCCTTCTGGATGAGATTGGAAGAGGCACCAGTACCTACGACGGTATTTCAATTGCCTGGGCCATTGCAGAATTTCTTCACGGTCATCCTTTATTCAAGCCCAAAGTGCTTTTTGCCACGCACTACCATGAGCTGAACGAAATGGCGGCTTCCATGCCCAGGATTAAGAATTATCATATCAGCATCAAGGAAATTCAAAACAAGATCATCTTTTTAAGGAAACTTAAAGAAGGTGGAAGTGAACATAGCTTTGGGATCCATGTTGCGAGAATGTCGGGTATTCCTTCAACAGTGATTGACAGGGCCAACCAATTGCTCGAACAGCTTGAAAAATCGCATGGAAGCGATGCCTTAAGCGGAAAGCAGACTAAAACAGGTAGCTCCAAATCCCAATCGGATAAATACCAGTTGAGTTTCATCCAGCTGGA
Source organism: Bacteroidales bacterium (assembly GCA_021738625.1). Lineage (GTDB taxonomy): Bacteria > Bacteroidota > Bacteroidia > Bacteroidales > JAIOZK01 > JAIOZK01. Next base: position 24,028 of record JAIPBS010000016.1, on the reverse strand, counting down.
AGATCCATTGCTTTACCAGATCAGAGACGACATCCTGAATACCAACATCGACACCCTCACTCCCGTGGAAGCCCTGATGAAGCTAAACGAGATCAAGAAACTTTTAGGCAAAAAATGATAAGGATTTTCTTTGCGTGAATATGAAAAATATTTATATTTGCACGCCCTAATGATAGGGAAAACGGGTCCAAAGGCCATTGATATTTGAAATCGTGCGAAAGTAGCTCAGTTGGTTGAGCTAAGGGTCGCACAAAGGAATAAAAAGGAAGAAACAAATGCGAAAGTAGCTCAGTCGGTAGAGCTAAGGGTCGCACAAAGGAATAAAAAGGAAGAAACAAATGCGAAAGTAGCTCAGTTGGTAGAGCCAAGGGTCGCACAAAAGGAATAAAAGGAAAAACAACATGCGAAAGTAGCTCAGTTGGTAGAGCATAATCCGCCTGAGGCGGATAAGGGTCGCACAAAGGAATAAAAAGGAAGAAACAAATGCGAAAGTAGCTCAGTTGGTAGAGCATAACCTTGCCAAGGTTAGGGTCGCGGGTTCGAGTCCCGTCTTTCGCTCAAACAAAAATCCCGATCAAAGCCCTAAAGGCGTCGGGATTTTTCTTTAGGTGGAAAGGTTCTTTGTTTAAATATAAAGGATTTTATGCCCGGATGGTGGAATTGGTAGACACGTTGGACTTAAAATCCAATGGCCAGCAATGGCCGTGCGGGTTCAAGTCCCGCTCCGGGTACAAAAAAAGACAGCCAAAAGGTTGTCTTTTTTGTATTCCTGAACAACGAATCTTGCCTTATAGCTTGATTTTCCGTCCTCCATTAAAAGAAGATGAAAAGCAGGGCATGCTGATGAAAATCTGGCTCGACAAGTTAAAATGGAAAATCCTGAAGCCTATGAAGGAAGCCCCAGGATTTTTCCGGACATATACCGGGGAACTTTTCCCCTAGACAAATCTTTATAGTTTTACACCCAATCCAAAACTAAGACTGCTGTTTTTCCAGTCTTCCTGGCCAACATCATTTATTTTGGTGAGTCACATGCCATACCTGGCTTCGATAACAAGGCGGCTGATCTCAAATCCAACACCGAGTTTGAGTCCGAAATCGGCTGTTTTAAAATCATCGGTATCCAGGTTGTTGCCTTCATCTTCCACATTAACAAGGAAACCGAAATAAGGCCCCGCCTGAAAATTGATCATGGGAATGGGATGCAATTTAACCATTATGGGAAACTGCAGATAGTCGAGATGCAGGGTTTCCTGGTTGTAATCGAATAGTTGTGGGATCTTATATTTTGTGCCTATCCGGTTAAAAAGGAAGTCGGCCTGTACACCTACCGGACCAAATTTGGACGAAACAAATGCACCTGCATAGAAGCCCGTTTTGGATTCGGCATCGTCAATGTTCATTAGCGTTGAAATGTTTCCACCGGCTTTGATCCCGGAACTGAACTTTTGCGCATAAGTAAATGAAACCAATGCGATTGACAGAAACATCAGAATAGTTGTTTTCTTTATCATAGCTATTGATTTTTATTTGGGATACCTATGCCAAAAACCATGCAGAAAATGAAAACCTTTTGAAAGATGAGTTTTAAAGACTTCGGAATAGTTTAATTTGAGCAATCAGAATGCCAATGAGCATTAGAAAACATCCAATGATATTTGCTGTGGTAAAGCTTTCTCCCAGCAGTAACCACCCACCAATGGCGGCAAACACGGCTTCGAAGCTCAGGATGATGGCTGCATGAGAAGGCCGGGCTATTTTTTGCCCCACAATTTGCAGGGTGAAAGCAACCCCTGTGGATAAAACTCCAACATACAACAAAAATGGGAGGGAAGCGCGTATTGGATTCCACAACAGCGGTTCTGAAAAGCCGGCGACGATCCCACTCAAAACGCCTGCAACAAGAAACTGGAGTATGGCCAGCCGATAGCTACTGAATTTTGGCGACAGCCAGCCGATCACATGCACATGGACGGCATAGAAAATGGCACAGATCAATACCAGCAAGTCGCCTTCGGAGATGATCAGGCCTTCCTGTACGGTCAAAAGATACAGTCCTGCGGTTGCAACAACCGCACCCAGCCATACACGGAGTTTGGGAATAATCCCGGCAAAAACACCCAGGACAGGAGTGAAGATCACATACAGGCTTGTGATAAACCCGGCATTGCCCGCTGTGGTGTATTTGATGCCGGTCTGCTGGAAGGCGGCCCCGAGGAATAAGGCGGCGCCGGCAATGGTACCCGCCTGCAGAAGGCTTAAGTTGCTTTTTTGATATTTTTTATCAGCGGCTTTTTTTCTTCTTAAGTACAGCAATGGCAATAAGGTAAGCGTTCCCATCAAAAACCTGATGGCATTGAAGGTAAACGGCCCGATATGCTCCATCCCCTCTTTTTGAGCCACAAATGCAAAACCCCAGATTAGCGCTGTGGTGAAAAGGATCAGGTCGGATTTTATGATCTTATTTTTGTCCATTGTCGTGATGCCTTCCGGCAAATCAGTTTAAAATCCTGCGCAGATTTTTTTCGAGATTAGCTTCCTGCTGTATATAATTATCAAGCAACTGCAATTGGTTGCGACATCTGTCGAGGTTATGCCCCGGATGAGTGGTTTTATAATAGATGTCTCCGTTCAGGTAATCCGTTAAAAAGCGGACCGCCTGCATAAATATGATAGTCTTTATCCCCAATGAAAGATTCGATTTGTCTGATGGTTGAATTTGATCTCCGACTTCTTCAAAGTACCCTTCTGCAATGGCTTCGAATTTTGCTTTGTCAACGTTTATTTTATCCGAATCTGTTGAATCTTCCTTTACGGGATTGCAAAATGAGCGCACCATATCCCCGAAATCATAAATCAGATATCCTGCCTGCACGGTGTCAAAATCGATTACGGCTTTTGCATGGTTGCTGCCCGCTTCTAACAAAATATTGTCGGGCTTGGTATCATTGTGACAGATCACCTTTTTAAGCTTGCCCGATTTGATCAACTTGTGATTCTCTGCATTGATGTCTTCCCGCTCAATGATCTTGTTGATCTCCGCATTGGCTGTTTTCTTTCTTTTCCTGCTATCGCGTTTGATGGCTGATTTGAGCGAACGCATTCGCATATTGAGGTTCCTGAAGTTCATGATGGGGGTGTAGAAGGAAATCGCTGGTTCCTCCAGCAATGGTTTTTGAAAAGCCCCGAACGCCTTTGCACCTTCAAAAGCCATTTCTGCATTTGGCGGGATGCTGTAAGATGTTGTGTTTTTGACATAATCCATCAGACGCCAGTATTTGTCCCCCTCTCTCAAAAGCGGCATGTGATTACGCGGATAATGGATTTTCGGGAATACGTAGGGGTATTGCACTGTTTTACTGCCGAATATACCGTCGAGCCGCAGCAAATTAAAAGCCAGCTTCAAAGGATCCCTGAACACTTCCTGGTTGATCTTTTGTAAAATGAATTTACTGTCTGAATCAGGATTGATCAGATAGGTTTTGTTGATATGACCGGTTTTCAGTTCCTTAAAAGAATAAAAACCATGTCCGGTGCGAAACCGCCCGACGATTTCTTTGATCCTTTCCGGCTTCATTTTAAGCGTTCCAAAGATTTAAAGGGTACTTTCCCTCGTCGACCAGTTCTTTGATTTTTTCGATGGTATCTTCTTTATCTTCTTTATAAGTTACGCCAAACCACTGGTCGGATGACTTAAGTACCCGAACTGTAGCTTCCATATTGTTGATCAGTTCCGTAACCACCGTGGGGATATAATACTCCGCTTTCGGATCGTAGGCGTTTTCCCTGATGAATTGATCAAATCCTTTTTCGAGAAAATCGAAGAGGCCGGGGGTGAATCCCCAGAAATTCATCGACACATAAGTTTTTTCAGGAAGATAGTTCCAGTTGCCGTTTTCATCTTTATATCCGATGTTGTTGTTGATTTTTTCAATGTTGGTATGCTCCACTACCTCCCTCAGAAAGCCTTCATTGTCGATGGTGCAGACGCCTCTCGATACATGCCCGTGCTCCGAAAGCGTTTTGTCCAGTTCATAAGCCACCATGGCATATTGGTTGCTTTTCGGATCGATGCTGTTAAAATATTCCACCAGCATCCGGTAAGCACCGGCTCCGTAAAAGTCATCCGCATTGATCACGGCAAAAGGTTCATTGATTTTGTTTTTTTTTGCAACCAAAACGGCGTGCGCCGTGCCCCAGGGTTTTTTCCTGTCGGGATGGATCTCATAATCCACAGGTACATCGGTGACTTCCTGAAGTACATATTCGGTCTCGATTTTTCCTATGAGTTTTTTCTCAAAAATCTCTTGAAAGTCTTTTTCTATTTTTTTGTTGATCACAAAAACCACTTTTTCGAAGCCGGCCCTGATGGCGTCATAAATGGAATAATCAATGATGGACTCACCAGAGGGCCCTATCCGGTCCATTTGTTTTACGCCCCCATAACGGCTTCCGATACCGGCTGCAAGGATCAATAGTGTTGGTTTCATATTATCTGATTTTTAATTTCGACCATGTTTTTGTTAATAGCCAGGTTGAGATGGCAAACACAAAGGTAAGGATAATTGCCAGGCTGTATTTGCCGTAAATCCAGTTGCCCGTGGCAAACAAAGCGCTGTAAACGGCAAAGCAACCCAGCACCATCGCCAGGATGCCTTGCGGTACATCCCACCCTTTTTTCCTTTCTTCTATTCTGACGCCTTCCTGTTCTGCTTTATTTAGTACTTTTTTCCAGCCTGGTCCGCCGGGATAAACAAGCTGATAAAAACCGATCAGTGTTTTCTGGCTTTCGGGTTTGGTTAGATAGGTTACCGCAAGCCAGGCCAGGGTGGTAAAACCAACCCCGATGATCAGTTTAACACCACTGTCGGGCATTGGCAATCCTGTTTCGACATGGATGAACTGAAAGTACAATGCCACCAGGAAAGACACCACCATGGCTGTAATCTCGCTATAAGCATTGATGCGCCACCAGAACCATCTCAGTATAAAGATCAGTCCGGTGCCCGCACCAATTTGCAGCAGAATTTCGAAGGCCTGCAAAGCGTTGCTCAGTAACAAAGCAAAAATGATGGTAACAATCATCAGGATAACCGTAGATAATCTGCCTGCAAGGACAAGTTCTTTGTCTCCGGCTTTGGGTTTGATAAATCTTTTATAAAAGTCGTTCACCAGGTAACTCGATCCCCAATTGAGATGTGTAGAGATGGTTGACATAAACGCGGCAATAAGCGAAGCGACAACGATTCCTAAAAATCCATTTGGTAAAAAGCTTAACATGGCGGGATATGCAAAATCGTTTTTGATCAGGTCGGGATTGGTATCGGGGAAAGCCGATCTGAGAGACGCCAGATCAGGAAAAACCACGATAGAAGCCAGGGCCACTATGATCCAGGGCCAGGGCCTGAGGGCGTAGTGCGCCGCATTGAAAAAGAAAGTGGCGCTCATGGCGCCTCTTTCCGATCGGGCCGACAACATACGCTGGGCGATGTATCCGCCGCCTCCGGGTTCCGCGCCGGGATACCAGACACTCCACCATTGAACTGCGATTGGTAGGATCAGGATTAAAAAGAGAGAATCATAGTCAGAGAAATCCGGTAGCAGTGATATCTTGCCGGCCACCTCAGGGTTGCTGATCAGTTGTTTCATGCTTCCGATCTCCGGTAAATTAAGCAAGATCAATGCAGCCCCTATGGCCCCCACCATGGAGATCAGGAACTGAAAAAAGTCGGTAAGTACAATGCCGCGCAATCCCCCCAGCGTGCTGTAAACAACAGTGATCACCATTGCAACGATCAGGGTTTGAGAAGCCGGCCAGCCCAGCATCACGGCGCTTATTTTGGTCAGCGCCAGAGAAACGGAGGCCATCACCATCACATTGAAAAAGAATCCCAGGTAAATCGCACGAAAACCCCTTAGGAAGGCGGCCATTTTCCCACCGTAACGAATTTCGTAAAACTCCAGATCGGTGTTGATGCCGGATCTTCTCCAGAGCTTTGCATACACGAAAACCGTTAGCATTCCCGTAAGCAGAAAGGCCCACCAGGCCCAGTTCCCTGCCACGCCTTTTTGCCTGACAATGTCCGTTACAAGATTTGGAGTATCACATGAAAAGGTTGTGGCCACCATTGAGATCCCAAGCAGCCACCAGGGCATGTTCCGGCCGGAAAGAAAGAAGGCTGAATAATTTTTACCTGCTTTTCGCGATGAGTAAATACCAATGGCAAGGGAAAGCAGGAAAAATCCAATCAGTATGATCCAGTCAACAGTTATTAGTTTCATCAGCTCCGGTTTTTTTTCTCCGCCAAAAATACACATTGCCGGTGAGGAAGGAATTGATTGTGTATAAAAAAAACCGGATGCAGATTACAATCCGGTTTTTGGCTTTTTGGCTTCCTTTCCTATCGCAGGATTGAAATCTTTCTGAACTGCTCATCCTTGCCGCTGCTGAATTTCAGCATGAAGATACCAGGTCTGACCGATGCTGTTTCGAGGCGAATCCTATTGAAGCCGGATTCGATTTCTACTTCATTCTGAAGAACTGATTTGCCCATCAGATTGAAAAGCTCAATGGTTGCCTGACCGGAATGGCAGGTTCTTACATTTATCCACAAATTGTCTTTTGCCGGAACCGGATAGATGTTGAGCGTAAGATTTTTGCCAGGGGAGTTGTCAATCCCCACATTGGAATAAATGCCGAAGGGCACGGTCTCTTGCGTGTCGAAGTCCCCGCCATCGGCAAAAACATTGTCCTCGCTGTCGGAAAGCTCGTAATATCCCTGACCGTAGCTACAACAAATACCGTCCCCATAAGTGTCGTAAATGATAAAGTCATAACAGAACTGATCGGTAAGTTCGAAGGTTTCATTGTAAATAGTGTTGCTGGCATAATTGCCGCCACTATATATAACATTACCTTCCGAATCAACCAGCTCCCATGAGGTCTCCTCTCCGTAATTATCCGTTTTAAGTTCCAAATAAACGGTGGATTGGGTGAGGACGGGCGACTGGTTAAACACCTGCTCAAGTGTGTCATTTTCGGGTATGAAATCATCCTGGCCATCCGGCTCCGAAGTGTAAACTGTAATAATGTTATCTTCTTCCTGCAGGTCGAACATGATGCTGGGCAAAATGATCTCTTTTGTTTTAAGAAAATTAATTTCACCATTCCAATCGTAGGTGTGCAGATCCCCATCGTTGATCCTGTAATTGATTTTCATGCTGCTGACTTCCTTTCCCCTGTTCTCGACTTTGATCACCGGTGCAATGGAGTCACCGCAATAACTTACTTCGGGCACCAAAATAGCGTCCATGGTCAGATCATAATAATCCGGTGCGATGGGGTTGCTGTAAGCTGCCTGCTGCACATACTCGTCGCTATTGTCCTGCACAAAACCAACCACTGCAAGCTGTATATCGTCATACACATTTTCAAGTATCCACTCTTCATTGATCACAACACTGTCCCCCTGGTTGAAGGAAGCCGGCAGAGCGGTTCCCGTGGCATCAGGTAGCATTTTTTTCATTACGTTATGGAATACCGTTTCTCCGTTTGTACCCGGGGGATTATCAAAAGTGATGGTTTCTTCCACTACGGCAATATGTGCAAACAGATTGTTATTGCTGATGCCTTGAGCAGCCTTAACCACCATTTCAACGCTTATGCTTCCTCTTTCTTCCGACACCTCATGAGAAAGATTTATAATAAATGGAGAAGGAATGGCATAATATGCATCTATTGTCGACTGGGTGACGTTGGTCGGGGCGCCGGTATAATTACTGCCTGACTGGGCTTCACTGTCGATAAAGGCATATGGCACTCCTGTAACACCATAATAATTCACTCTGGCATTCGACTGGGCCGGGTTATGGCTGTACATGGGATCAGTGCCGGGCCAGCTCACGTGATACTTTATTGAAGTGGCCTTGTCGGAGTTGGCTTCAAGCAGTGCGTCGAAAGCCGGATTTTGGGCGGCACAGGGCCCGCAGCTTGCATTTGTGAATTCCTCAGCCAACACCAGACGCTGAGTTTGCCCGTTTGATAAAAGCGGCAAACTCAAAAGTAATGTCGAAATAATGTAAAGTTTTTTCATGTTTAGAATGGTTTTAAGTTTATAAATTAAGATATAAAGATATATTAATTCATGCTTAGTTTGCAAGCATGGGATTAGGAGTGGTTAATTCCTCCGGGGGTAACAGGCTTAACAGTTTCTTCTTTAAGCATGTTTTTGCCCTGTTAAGCTGTGATTTTGATGTCCCTTTTGTGATTTTCAGCTTGTTCCCAATCTCCTGGTGGGTATATCCTTCTATTGCACTCATATTGAAAACCCTCTGGTAACCTTCAGGCAATTTATCTACCAGGTCCAGGATGTCTTTTTCCGACATCTGATCGATGGCGTCAAGGTTCTTGTACCTGGGCAATTCCAGTGTTTCAAAATCCATGTCGCTGAAGGGAGGATATTTCCGTTTGTAGAAATTGTATGAGGTGTTGATCATGATCCGGCGCATCCAGTTTTCAAGGCTGCCTTCACTGCGGAATGTTTGAAGGTTGGCAAATACTTTAATAAATCCTTCCTGCAGGATATCTTCGGCATCGGTTGGGTTTTTTGCAAACCGCAGGCAAATACCGAACATTTTATGAAAATACTTTTTGAACAGCAGGCTTTGTGCCCGTGGATCATTTTCAATGCAACCTTCAATTGAGATTTGTTTGTGCTTCATATCGAGCCCGGTATTTATAGAGCGCAATGATAGTTCTTACATTTATTATAAAAAAGAAAAGTTCTACTACCACACCTCTACCAAACTGGGTTTAGATGTCATTTTGCAGGTTGTATATTTCTACTTAATAAAACATAAAAGACAAAAAGCCAGGCAGATATAAATTGAATGAGTACTACAAGCCGTCAAAGGTATGACCACGGCTTACAAATTTTGCAAAAAGTCGGTAAGTATTTCATTGGTGTCTAGTCTGAGTTTCTTGCGAAGACGATAGCGGCCCATTTCAACCGCCTTTATCGAGATATTGTTCAGGGTGGCAATTTCCTTTGATGAAAGATTTAATCGAAGCAGGGCGGAAAGCCGTTTTTCATTGTCGGTAAGATCGGAAAACCTGTTTTGAAGCTTCCGAAAAAATTCACGGTTCACCTGGTCTACATTTTTTTGGAACTCTTCGAGTTCATGGCTCATGCGCAGGTTTTGATTAACTTTCAGGAAAAGTTCCGAGATTTTCTGTGGCTGTTCATCGGCTTTGCAGTTTGCTTTCAGTTCCTTTAGATCTTTCTTTACGGATTGCAGGAAATCATTTTTTTGCACGATATGAAGTGCGAAATTCATCAGGTCATTGTTTTTGATCCGCAATTCACTTTCCATTAGTTTGCGTTGTGTTTTGTGAATTTCCCGGTCTTTCACCATCATTTCCCGGTCTCTTTTGATTTTGATACGTTGCCTTCCATACATTAAAATGGCGATGATGATGAGCAGCAGCAAACCACCAAGAATCATGATGTATCTCAATCCGATGATCTTTACATTTCGTTCGAGCAGTTTGTTTTCTTTTTCTTTCAATAACAGCTGCTGTTCACTTCTTTCGGCTTCATATCTGGCTTCCAGTTCTGCGATCTGCTTTACTTTTTGAATGTTGAAAATGGAGTCGTTGATTGTTGCATGCAGTTTGTAGTAGTCCAAAGCATTCCTGAATTGCCCCAGTCCGGCATAGGTTTCACTCAAGCCTAGCGCTGCATTGCTTTTTTGTGCGGCGAGCTTATGACGGTCGGCCATGCTGAAAGCACTGTCGTAAAATCGCAGGGCGGTAAGATGGTTAGCTGCTTTGTTATAGTAGCTGCCCAGGCTGCTTAGTGAGGTAACGATCCCTGTTATATTATTGATTTCTCTGTTAATTTTCAGACTGGTTTTATAATACTCCAGCGCCTTTCCCGGCTGATTGATGGCCTGGAAAACCCTTCCGATATTTTCATAATTGATGGCCAGCCATTGCGGTTTATCCAGCTTTTTATTCAGTACAACGGATTTGGTGTAATGCTCGAGTGCTTTGTCGTATTCATCCCTGAGAAAATAAATTTCACCAACATTGTTGTAAGAGGCAGCCATCCCGGAGGAATCCCTGATCTCTTCCCTGATCATCAGGCTTTGCAGGAAATAATCAAATGCCTGTTTGTAATTTTCCTCACGGTAATGCACTCCGCCAATGTAGTTCAATGCAAATGCTTTTTCATACCGGTTTTCAGACTGATCTGCAAACTTTAGGGCTTTGTTGTAGTTTTCGAGCGCCTGCCTGTCATTGCCCTGCATTTCGTAGCTTTTTGCCAGTTGATTATAAATAGAGGCAATCATGCTTAGCGAGTCCAGCTCACTGAATACCTTAATACTGATCAGATAATAGTTGACGGCAGGCTGAATGTTACCGGCTTTGAGAAATACATCGGCAAGAACTTTATTGGCATCAGCAATGCCGGGTTTGTAATTGATCTTGTTGGCAAGATTTAAAGCTTCTCTGGCATAATGAAGCGAGCGGTCGTAGTTGGTGTCGGCGAATGCCATAGCAATGCGGTTCAACAGGAATACCCTTCCCGTATCTTCAGTGATTTTTTCCAGCTTACCGACCAACAGGCCTAAGTCTTCCTGTGCATGGGATTGTTGTTGAATAAACATCCACAAGAATAATAACCATAATGTTAACCTGAACGACCGCTGCATCTGCTTTATATTTATTCGTAGGGATCGGTCACGGGCAGTACGTAATACTGATCTGTTCGGGGGTCCTTATAAAACTTGGCATAGCCATTTATGCTTTTTATATTGGCATCCACCTCGCCTTTGATATAAACAACATCATCCACACGAACGCTGCCCGTAACATGCATGGCAGAGTCGGCCTGCACGGTGGTTGGCCTTAGTTGGGGTATGATTCCCAGGTTTTGAAAGACCAGTAACCAGATGCCGACCGCAATGGCCAGCAGGATGTTTTTTAAAGATTTACTTTCCATGGTTTGTAGTTTTTTGTCCTGATCCAAAATTATTAAGATTGAGCAGAATAGCAATTATCTTTTTGAAAATAAAAAAAGGCACCCGTTACCCGAATGCCTTTTTTATTCCAGGAAAATAATTTCTATAGATTTAGTTTTTCCCTGATGTTTTCTGGAATGGCGTTCTTATGCAACATATAATTCATGGTTTTGTAGGCAATATAAGGTTTGGAGACATAAATGTATCCATCATAAATATGACCTTCAGTACCCCATGAGTTTTTAACTTTGTAGTAAATGTTTCCTTTTTGGTCTTTGGCTTTTCCTACGATCAACATACCATGATCGTCCGTAGTTTCGTAATTGTTATATGATTCCTGCCTCATTTCCTGAGTAATTGTTTTTTCGGGAACGATCTCTTCGAAGCTATACATTGCCTTTTTGCGTTCACCAGGGGTGAGGTCTTCCCAGCGTTCTTTTTCTGTGCCGCTCAGGTCTTCGATTTCCACATCGGGAATGATGGCTACGCCGTTTTTCCAGCTGAAGCCTTTGTCGCTAACATCGGCGCCCCAGGCAATGGTATATCCGTTATCAAGGGCATAGTCAACAATCTCCATCATTTCATCAAGCGGAACATTGTAGGTTTTGCTCCACATCCAGTTGTCAGGGATTTGCATGATAAAAGGTTTATAAAATGGTTGATGGGTGTAGGATGTGATCTCAACATAATCATCCGGATTTAACTCAAGGTCATCAGCAAAACCGGCAGGATTGTATTGCTCGCCTTCATATTCGAAGGTGTAGGGATACTCGCCAAGATAGGTATCCAGCAGGCTTTTGAAACCATCGTGCCAGACGGGTGTCAGTTTTTTGTTTTTGTTTTTGATCACTGCATCGGTATAGGCTTTAAATACAGCATCCATCTCTCCGTGTACATGATCTTCTTCACCGATCACCTTCCCGCTGTATACTTCTTCGGGTACCAGACCATATGTTTTCAAAACATAAACGTCATCGCTAAAGCCACCGCCACCGGCCATGTTCAGATTGCCGTGCAGTCGAACGTACTTTTTGGCTTTGTCGGAATAGGCGTTTCTAACGATGAATATTTCGGAAAGGTCATATTCCCCTTTGCCCATCCTGATCAGTTCGGCTTCAAACATACCCAAACCTGAAAAACTCCAGCAGGTTCCCGAGCGGTACTGGTTTTTTACCGCTGTGTGCGGAATTACTTTGATTTCAGTGAATTCGTAGGCATTTTTTTCTTCTTCTTTTTCCTGGGCGGCCGCAGGACTGATCATACCAAGCATAAGTGCCGCCATCATCAACAATATTCCTTTTTGCATTTTTAATAGTGTTTGGTTAAACAATGCTGTAAAAGTAAGCATTTGCAGGGTTTCATTTAAACTTTAAATCTTAAAGAATTACAAAAAAATTATCCCAGCACCCTCACAGCAGACGCTTTGAAAGACACCCAGATGTGCATTCCTTCTTCCAGATTTAATTTCTGCAGGGATTCCCGGCTGATCAATACCGATAAGCGAATGCCAATATCTACCAAAAGCTCAAAACCATTTAGGGCAGGAAGGATTTCCATGATGGTCCCCTGGAAATTATTCACCGCAGTTGTTTCGGCTTTGTTTTTGCTCAGAATGATATCCTGACATCTTAAGATCACTGAACCTAACGTATTATGTGGTTTTTGAAGGATTTTAAACGACAAGCCAGGTTTAATTTCTGCAAGATAAACTCCTTGAGAATTGTCTGGCTTAAAGGAGGTCATAAAAAAGTTTTTGATCCCGGTGAAGTTCGCAACGAATTCATTTTTGGGATAATGGAAAACATCTTCGGTCGTGCCGCTTTGGATGATTTTTCCCTGGTTGATCACCGCGACCCGGTCTGCGAGTAGTATGGCTTCCTCATGGTCGTGGGTGACATGAATGATGGTTTGTCCCTGCCGGTTGATTTTTCTGAGCAGTTTTCTGATGCCCTGCCGGAGTTGCACATCCAGGGAGGTGAGCGGCTCGTCGAGCAACAATAGATCCGGTTTCATGGCCAGGGTACGTGCCAGGGCAACGCGCTGTGTTTCCCCGCCTGACAAATTGGTTGTTTTTCTCTTTGTCAGGTGCCCAATATCAAAATCTTTTGCCAATTGATTTGCTTTTCGGTTGATTTCCTTTTTTGAAAATCCTTTTGAACGAAGCGGATAAGCGATGTTATCAAACACGCTCAGATGAGAGAAAATGGCATTGTCCTGGAAAAGCAGACCTATATTTCTTTTTCGGATATCCAGATGGGTGATCTCCTTATTTCTCAAAACAACCTTACCCGAATCTGGTTTTTGCATGCCGGCAAGAATCTCCAGTATCAGGCTTTTGCCCGAGCCCGATTTGCCCAGCAGCATGAAATACTCTCCCTGTTCAACCTCCAGGTTGATTTGCTGAAGATGAAAACCTTTGAATTTTTTATCGATATTTTCAATCTTCAACATGGGCTTTTCTTTTGGATATCATTCTTAAAACAATAAAAAACAACAGGCTGACCAGGATAAAAATAATGGCAACCGGTCTTGCATAATCCAGTCCGAAAGATCCGAATCTCTCATAGATCATCACCGGGGCGATCATGGGATGATATGCGATGATGACCACGGCGCCGAATTCGCTCATGCCACGGGCAAACATCAGGATCAGACCGCTCAGGATATTGCGCCAGGCCAGTGGAACGGAAATGCTGATGAAAACCCGCCAGTGGGAAGCCCCAAGGTTCATGGCGGCTTTTTCAAGCTTTTCAGGCACGGCCTCAAATCCGTCCCTGGCAGCGTTGATCAGGAAAGGCATGCTGACAAAAGCCATCGCCAGAGCGATCCCGGCCGGATGCCCGACGAAACTTATTCCAAGTGATTCTGCTGCCTGACCGATCCAGGTGTCCCTTGATATACTCCCCAATAAAGCAATCCCCGCAGCCGTATGCGGAATGACAATCGGTAGATCGATCACCGAGTTAACCAGTCTTTTTAAGGGAAAGTTTTTTCTAGCCAGGAGATAAGCAAACGGGATGGCACCAATGGCGAACAGCAAAGTCCCGGCCATTGATGTCCAAAGGGTGAGCCAGATGCTTCTGATCACTTCAGGCTCCCGCGTAGTTTCAAACAGGGTGTTGGGAGTGGAGGAGAGTAACATTGAAACCAGCGGTCCGACCAGGAATAGCAAAACCAGTCCGCTCAGAAAAGTGAAAACCAGGTATGTTGTTTTCGTTTTGATCATATAAAGAAACAAAATTATAGAAATAATTTGTTTTCAATTCATTGTGAAACAAATAACAAAATTATCCGCAATTATTGTCTGCCGCACTTTGCAGATAAAATTGAATGTCTATATTTGTCCCCCCATAGAGAAGCGGAGTAAAACAGGATGTGCATTATAAACAACTTAACTATTATTTACAAACCTTTTAACTAAAATTATCATTATGAGAGAATTAACAATTTTGCTCGCTGGTATCCTTATGTCATTTGCAGGATTCGGGCAAATGACAGAAAAATGGGAAGCCGAAGCCGGCGATCCCATCACATGGAATGAATTTGCACCCGACGGCACCCTGATCGTGGGTACTGATGAAAAAACAACAGTAGCTCTTGAAGCGGAAACAGGCGAAGTATTATGGAAGAAAAATTTTAACTACGGACAATTCAACATCCTTCCAAACACTCCTTACATTTATTTCGACTGGTCGCCTGATGAGGTGGAACTGCTTGTGCTGAATCCTGCATCAGGCATGGTGCTATGCAGCCCGAAGGAATTGGGTATGGAGAACATCCAGGCATTTTACCCGGTTAGAGCCGGAAATAATCTGCTGGTATATACCCAGATGAACGACCGCGAACAGTTCTGGATGGTCGATCTGGACGAGGGTGGATTGCTGTGGAAAAATGATCTTGACCTGGATAAGGATGTGGAGATCGCCGGGGGATTTGTTACCCTGGAAGAACATGAAGACAAGAAAGGGTTGATGTGCGATCCGGTAGGTGATGGTAAGGGCGGAATGTACGTCGCTGTCCACGACAGATTAATCCATTTTGATGGAGAAGGAGAAGTGAAATGGGATATTGAATATCCTTCGCAATTTGGTGATCAGAAGGGTTTCTTTAAAGCAGTGACCGTTGATCACTCACAGATATTCCCTTCACAGGACGGACAAAAGCTGTACATCTTCAGCGGGCCGTATATGACCTGCCACAATATTAGCAACGGCAGCCAGTACTGGGAAAAACCAGTGAAGGTTTCGGGTCCTGTCACCAATCTCATTTTTATAGAAGATGGAATTGTACTGATCCCGGCACAGGATGAAAACGCCTTCTCAAAGAATGAAATGAACATGGTAAACCCTGAAAACGGTGAAGTGTATTGGGGCGACGGCCTCAAATACAAGGGCGGTTTTGTGCAGTCGTCTTTTTGCTCGAAAGGGATCGTTTTTGTTACCAAAGCCCAGATGGCCGATAAGTACTTTTTTAATATCGTTAATCCCGAAAGCGGTGAATTCGAATTGAAGAAAGAGGAAAAACTATTTCCCGGTCCTTTTCAGTTTGAAGAAGTGAAAGGCGGTTTGCTGATCTCTTCAAAAAGCGGCGCCAATATTTACAAATATGATTCAAAAGAATTTGTTGTCGACAAGGAACTGAAAACCGGAAACAATGATTACCTTGTTAAACTGGACGCCGGCAACAATGTGTATTTCTATAATTCCAGGAAAAACAACATTTATGTTTTCGATAAGACAGCCCTTACAGCTAAAGAATTTAACCAGGATAAGATCAAGCTGAAAGGCTCGGATCAGGTAAAAGGCATGGATATGTACAAGGACGGGATTTTGTTGTATTCCGAGCAGGACCTGGTAAAATTCGACTGGGGTGGCAATATTCTTTGGGAGAAGACCTACAAAGCGCCTGGTGAGCGGGGTATCAACATTGCCGGTCAGGTACTCGGAGCTACCTTTAAAGCCCTGGGTAGCCTTGCATCGGTTGCCGGTGCCCAGATAACCGCTCAAATGGTGGAAGACGCCGATCAGTTTAACCGGGGTATGATGCATACCATGGGAGACGCCTATGCGCAGAGCCCGGGAATGGATCCTGCAAAGCTAAAGGAATACAACCAGTCTGTTTCGGAATACGAACAGAATATGGATGGTTTGAAAACAGAAATGAACAAGGAGCTCAACCAGATGAGCACATTGGGCGTGGCCGACCTGTCGTCTATCAGCAGCAATATAAACGCCATTTCAAAAAGATTCGGTAGCTCGAAAGCAACCAAAAACTACCTGATCATCATGACCAAACTGAAAGAAGAAGGTGTGGGGCTTGCCATCGTTTCAAAGCTGGATGGCGAGGTGAAAGGTTTTATTCCTATGCAATTCAACAGGGGTAATCCATGCTACACGGTTGATCCTTTTACCAATCAGTTGTTCTGGATGCCAACCCTCGACAACAAAGGCGCCAATATATTCGGCAAGAAAAGAGATACAAGAGCATTGATGAATGCCGGTACAGTGTTTTGCTATGATTTGAATGCCCTGTAAGAAATAGATTTTTTTGTACTGCTGTCCGGGAACTATCCGGGGAATTCCCCGCTTCGCCCGGAATGACGGTGATCAAGGAAAAGTAAAAGATGGGGGCTGGAGTTGTATGGCAAGGTTAGCTTTACAACTCCAGCTCCGTTTTTATTTTATAGCATTATTCCAGAACTTGATCCCGTTTTTGTCAGGATAAATTGAGGAATCAGATAATTAGTGGGATTATTCTGAACACAATGATTTATTGGATTGTTTTTAGTAACTTTATCTTCAAATAATTAACCAAAACCACCCTGCTATGAAAAACTGGCTAACTTTCCTTTATCCAGCTTTATTTGCTTTAATGACAATCATTCTGATTCAATCCTGTAAACAGGATGACGATGAGGATATCAATGTGCCGCCAACCGCTTCATTCACAGTTACACCGGATAGCGGAACCACAGAAACGCTCTTTAAATTTGATGCAAGCGCAAGTCATGATAACGAAACCCCTCTTGATGCTTTACAGGTAAGATGGGATTTTGATGGAGACGGAAGCTGGGACACCGACTGGAGTGTTGAAAAATTGAATAGTCATCTGTATGCAGAAGCAGCCGAATACGATGTTGAACTTGAGGTTAAGGATAATGAAGGACTTGCAGCAACTGATGTACATACGGTTTTGGTAGCGGAGAGCAACCCCCAGGGAACATTTGTTGATCCCCGCGATGGGCAAACCTACAACACCATAAAAATAGGAAATCAGGTCTGGTTTGCAGAGAATCTAAATTATGAAGCTGAAAACAGTTTTTGTTATGAGGTAAACCCGGCTTATTGTGATACCTATGGAAGGTTGTACACCTGGGCGGCAATAATGGATGGTGGATCAAGCAGCAATGAAGTGCCAAGCGGTGTGCAGGGTATTTGTCCCGAAGGATGGCATATTCCCAGTGACGCGGAATGGATGATCCTGAGTGAATTCACAGGCGGAAGCTCTGGGGCAGGGGTAAAGCTGAAGAGTGCAAGTGGCTGGTATGCCGGCGGGCATGGTACGGATGAATTTGGCTTCACTGCTTTGCCGGCTGGGTTATGCAGACCCGACCAACCTCTGGAGTTTATTGAAATGAAGCACAGTGCCAATTTTTGGACCTGCACTGAAGATGATGCCTGGCGAGCCTATCGATGGAATTTAAGATACAACAGCGATGCCGACAACCGGGGATGGACTTCCAAGGAACTGGGCTTATCCGTTCGGTGTGTGAAGAATTAGATTTCTATTGAAATATATCCGGATAATAAGTTTTATACCGATTCGGAACAGGTTTGCAAGGATTGACCTCCTGCTCCTATCAGTATAACTGAATCTAACAGAAGATGCTTTGCATTTTTAATAAGATTCAATATATTTAAAACAATCCCTTATTCAAGCTCTTTATAATAAACCCCCTTCACGGATTTGATCGCTCTGTCGGAAAAGAAATCGAAGGCGGGGAACAGGCGGAACTTACCACCATCGGTATCCCCTTCGTCAATCAGTAACAATTCCGATTGGTCGTTGCGGTTCATCATTTCGCTGAAGGTAAACACGGCGCGGTAACCATCCTCAGCGGCAACAACAAAATAGCCTTTTGAGATGCTTTCGGGCGTCAGTTTGAAATCATCAGCCAGCATATCCTTGATCATCACTCCTGTGAAAGGCGTCGTGCTGTGTATTCCGCGTCCCCGGCCATAAAATGTAGTTTCATAAGTGATGTTACATAGGTCCTCAGGTAATTCGCTGATTTCCTGAACTTGCTTTTCGTTGTCATAAACTGTGATTTCCGGTGCAAACATCGGACTCATTCCTTTTTCCACATCAAATGTCATATCCGCCGAACGAATGGTGATCTTCGAGGGATTGACAATATTCCTTTCGGTGATCAGGTCGGAAGCCACCACCAGTTTGGTTTTTTGCGGCATGGGCCAGAGGTCTTTTGTTTTGGATGGCACGATGCGGGCCACCTGGGTGGCGATCAGGATTTCATCGCGATGCACAGGGTAGTAGAGTTCTCCCCAGCTGAGGATGGTCTTCTCTCCGGCTTCATTTTCGATCTCGACATACAGGTCGATGATGGGAGCAAACTCATCTTTATTGTCCTTGTTCAGGATGAAATAATCCAGAATGTCATAAAGGGAAATGCCATCGTAGCGATATGCCCCGATAAATTTATTGTTGGTCCCGGTTAGCTCCGCTTCTTTCACAATAACCGAATGCATAGGGAAATCCAACAGGTTGACAAAACCCGGATTTTCAATTTCCCCGGCCACCTCGATCATCGTGGGACCGGATAGGAAGTAGGTTGGGGCATCGTCATAAAAGTCATTTGTAGGTGATTGCGCATGAAGAAAAACAGGCATGACAACAGCTAAGATAATAAAGGCAATGTTTTTCATAAGATTCAGTATTGAATGTTTCAGACCGACAAAGTTATAAGGAAATGATTTTAGAACAGGTAAAAATTAAACAATAATTAGCAGCAGAGTGATGATATGAGGGTTATTTTAATTCGTTTTTTGTCTTAAAAGATCGTGATAACAGCTGTTGAGATTATATCAAGAGTACATTAATATAAGATTTGCCACAAAATCACTAAAGCACAAAGAATCACAAAAATTTAGCTTTCAATCAAATAACGCCTTGGTGAAGTTTTGTGTCTTTGAGACTTCGTGGCAATAAAGACTTTTGAGATAACCTTTAAGACCTTTTACTCTTCAAAAACATCAAACTTAATCCCCTGTGCCAGCGGCAGCTCGGTGCCAAAATTGATGGTGTTGGTCTGCCTTCGCATATATGCTTTCCATGCATCCGAACCCGATTCGCGCCCGCCGCCGGTTTCTTTTTCACCCCCAAAGGCCCCTCCGATCTCGGCTCCATTGGTGGCAATGTTCACATTGGCGATGCCACAATCGGAACCCTCATGGGAGAGGAAGCGTTCGGTTTCATGTATGTTTTTTGAGAATATAGCCGAAGACAGTCCCTGGGGAACATCGTTGTGCAATTGAATGGCCTCTTCTATGTTTTTGTATTTCATCAGGTAAAGGATGGGAGCAAAGGTTTCTTCCTGTACAATTGGCAAATTGCCTTCCACTTCCGCTATGCAGGGCTGCACATAGCATCCCGATTCAAAACCTTCTCCTTCATATACCTTTCCGCCATAAATGATGTTTCCGTCTTGTTCTTTAATGGATTTTTGTGCATTTTTGAAATCCTCAACAGCGCTCTTATCGATCAGTGGTCCGACTACGGTTTTTTCATCCAACGGATGTCCCACTCTGATTTGCTCATAAGCTTTGATAAGCTTTTCTTTAAAAAGATCATACATGCATTCGTGGATGATCAGCCTTCGGGTAGATGTGCAACGCTGACCTGCGGTTGCAATCGCACCGAACATGCTGGCACGCAAGGCCATTTCTCTGTCACCGTATTGGGAAATGACGATGGCGTTGTTGCCGCCCAGCTCGAGGATGGTTTTGCCAAGACGTTCTCCAACAATACGGGCTACACGTTTTCCTATTCTTGTTGAACCGGTTACAGAGATCAGGGGCACTCTTTTGTCTGCCAGAAAATCATCCCCAATATATTTAGAACTGGAGGCGATCAGGTTTACAGTACCTTCGGGCACGTTGTTTTCCTTCAATACTTTTTGAATGATGTTATGAACGGCAATGGCGCACAGCATCACTTTTGAGGAAGGTTTCCACAGCACAACATTGCCTGCTATCAGGGCAATTAATGCGTTCCACGACCAGACGGCCGTCGGGAAGTTAAAGGCGGTGATGATACCGGTAATGCCCAGCGGATGATACTGGTCGTACATCCGGTGCTTTTCCCTTTCCGAATGCATGGTGGATCCATAAAGCTGCCTCGACTGACCAACGGCAAAGTCGGCTATGTCGATCATTTCCTGCACCTCGCCAAGACCCTCCTGGTATATCTTGCCCATTTCATAACTCACAAGCTTTCCGAGCGGTTCCTTGTATTTTCTTAATTCATTCCTGATCTGCCTGACGATCTCACCCCGCTTTGGGGTCGGGATCATTCTCCAGGTTATGAATGCTTCCTGTGCCCTTTGGATGATCTTTTCATAATCACCCCATGTGCCCTGCTTTACTTTGGCGATCAGCTGCCCGTCGGCGGGAGAATAACTTTCGATAATGTTACCGCGGGTATCGAACCATTGAGTGCCGGTAGTGGCACCGGGGTTCACATCCCTGATCCCGAGTTCCTTCAATGTTTGTTGTATGTTGTATTTGTCTGCTGTCATAATGATGTTTGATTTTTGTTTGCAAATTCTTTTAGCTCCTCTGGCAATTGGTCATAGGTTTTGGTGTAAGATGGAACCACGGATGGTTGTCCGTTTTGTTCCATGATCTTCATGCCTTTGTTTTTTTTCAGCAGGTATTTAACAAACTCATACGCGGCTTGTTTATTCGGGGCATTTTTGCAAACGGTGATCGCGTAAACCATGGGTTCGCCCTGTTGGATAATGAAACTGCCTGGCTTTTCCCCATGGATTTTAACTTCAGCTGTTGCATAAAAATCAGCCAGGCCCGGCTTTTTTAGATTGATTGAGTCGGGCAGGATGATGTATTTTAACCCATGTTGCTCAGCAACACTGCGGTAAATGAACATATAGTCGATGGTGCCGGTTTGAAGCAGAGCCAACAAATCGGTTTCCTTGGGACGGATGTATTCATTGTCTTTGGAAAGTAGCTTGCTCCTTATTCCCGGATCATTATAAAATGCTGAGGAAAGCTCTGTTAACAGTACGCTTCTGTAACCACATGGGTCGGAATTGGGATCCGAACGACCGTAGGTTACCTCTTCTTTGAGAAGGATTTCATACCAGTTATTTTTATTGATTTGACCATGATACTTCGAGTCCTCATCAAAGGCGATCACCATTTCGTTGGAGGCGAATTTGATGTTCCAGCCGGCATGTTCGGGGATCAGCAGTTTGTTGATGATCTCATAATCGGCGGAGGCTATTACATCACAATCTTTATTTAGTTCGGTGATTTTTCGGGCGCAGGTCACGCTTCCTGCAGCTTCCCGCAATATCCGGACATTGGGGTGGATAGTTTTAAAAGAATCAACGATCTGCTTGAAGGGCACCGAAAGGCTGCCTGCATGAAAAATGATCAGATCACCGGATATTTCTCCTGACGCCTCTTTTTTGGATTGGTTGCTGCATGAGGTACAGGCAAACACAGCCATCAGTAATGGCAATCCCCACAAAAATAACTTTTTCATGATGTTATTGATTTTCTTTGATCTTGCGTTGAAATTCCGCGAATGCTTCTTCCACGGAATCGTCAAATTTTTCCTGCAGGGCTTCGTAAGCTTCGATGAGTTTCTCGCCTTTTGAGGTCAGTACGGTTGTACCGCCTTCCTTGCCTCCCCTTTGCTTGGTGATGATCTGGTAGCCCAAATGTTCTTCTGCTGTTTTTAGGTCGCCCCAGGCTTTTCTGTAGCTGACGCCTACTTTTTTTACAGCGGCTTTCAATGATCCTTTTTCTTTGATCAGTTTCAGAATCCTGTACTTATCCTCATCAATGATCCCCTGGCCGGTAATGGTGGATAGCCAGACTTTATAGTTGAACAAATAATTTTTATATCTCGAGCTGTCTTTTTTCTTCTTCATAAATTTTGATTCACGATATGCATATTAAAACACAACGCAAATGTATGAAGAATAGTTTGCTCAAGTATAAAACCAACCATCCGAATTTCTGAACAATCATGGCAGCTTTTGTGTTATATGTTTTATACTGAATCTTATTAAAAATGCAAAACATTATTCTGTTAGATTCAGTTATTCCGATTGGAACAGGAGGTTAATCATGCAAACCTGTTCCGAATCGGTATAGTTGTCAATATATGATTACAAACCAAAAACTTAAACAATGAAAAAGATCAATACATTTTTAGCGACACTCATTCTTTTGGCATTGACTACGCAAAAAGCAAATGCGCATTGTGAAATTCCCTGTGGTATTTATCATGATGAATTGAGGATTGAAATGCTGAAGGAGCATATCCAGACCATCCGGAAAAGCATGGAGCAAATCGCAGAATTGCAGGAAGCCGACCAGATCGATTACAACCAGCTGGTTCGCTGGATCGACAACAAGGAGTTGCATGCCAACAAGATGCAAGAGATCGTTTATCAGTATTTTATGAATCAGCGGATCAAACCCGTTGATTCCGAAAATGAAAAATATGAAACCTATATCAAGCAGCTTAGCCTGGCTCATGAATTGCTGGTTTATTCCATGAAAGCCAAACAATCTATCGATCTTGATGTAATTGATAAACTAAATGAAACCCTGAATGCATTTGAGGATGCTTATTTTGAAGATAAGGATCACAGGCACAAGATGGGTGAGGAGAAAGAAAAGGAAGAGCATAAGCACTAAGGTGTCAATGCATGGACGAGGACGTCCGCACTATTTGATTTAATTGGAAATGATGAAAAAAAATGGCAGCTCCACCTGGGCTGCCTTTTTGTTTGCCATGAGAATAATTTTCTCATGATAAAAATACATGAGCCAAAGATAGAATCCATTTGATAAGGTTTTATGCTATACCTTTGGTCATGTCCAATGATGTAAATTATTATTTACCGGGTGCTGATCATTCCTGGCTTGTTACCCAATATGAAACCATTCAGTTTGAAGGTAAGCTGATTCTAACCGATCGTTTTGTTCCACGCGTCGATGTTGCTTTCGTATTTCATTTCAAGGATACGCCAGTCATATTGGAGCCCAAGCAAATAAAACTCCCTGCATTTTTTATTGCACCAGTATTACGCAATTCTCTTAAACTGGAAATTAGTGGAAGACTGGATACATTAATAATTGCCTGTCTTCCATCAGTATTGTCAAGGGTTCTTAAAATTGATCTTTCTCCGGTTGAATCTTTGAATATTGATCTTGACCACAATAAGTTTTATCCACTTTGGAAAAGCATGAAAAAACTGAAATCTTCTGAAAAACGAATTGCTTGTTTTTCGGAATACGTGAATGCCTGCCAGAACCAGCCATACTGTCCCGATATTATAGATATTGCCTTCAGAGAGATAGTTGAAAACAGCATTTCAATACCCTTATCAGAAACTTTGAGAAACATCAACATGGATGAGAGAACATTGCAGCGAAGTTTTTTAAAACGAATCGGTGTTAGCCCGAAAATGCTGGCCCGGATTGCAAGGGTGAATTACCTCTGGGAAGAAATAAACAAACAAAAAGCAACAACATACCAGGATCTGGTGTTTTTTGGAAATTACTTTGACCAGACACATTTTATAAAAGATTTTATGAGTATCGCTAAAGGTGAACAAAAAAATCATTACCTTATGGCAAACATTTTTGCCATGAATCTAATCAATTTTATCGAACAGTTTCCGGACGAGCTGTCTTGTAAGCTCAAATTCAAAGCCATGCGAGATGAA